>CAMCVS010000001.1 GCA_945881965.1 Paracoccus haematequi
GGCCGACAGCGCCTCGGCCTGCGCCGCGGCAGAGCCGCGGCGCGCCTCCGGCGCGGGGGGCGCGCGCTTTGCGCGCGCGGTCGCGGCGTCAGCCGCGGCAGGAGGCGGCACCGCAGGTGCCGCCTCCTGCCCACGCTCTGTCCCTGCCAGCGCCATCAGCGCCGGGGCCTTGTCCTTCAACTCGATCACCACGCGCTGCGCTGTCTTTGGCCCAATGCCGCGCGCGGCCCTGAACGCGGCCACATCGCCCAAGGCAATCGCGCGGCCCACGCCCTCGGGCCCCAACGCGCCAAGGATCGCCAGCGAGACCTTGGCCCCTACCCCCTGCACCGTCATCAACAGCCGGTGCCATTCCTTTTCCAGCAGGGTCGGAAAGCCATAGAGCTGCAACAGATCCTCCCGCACGATCAGGTCGGTATAAAGCGACACCGCCTGCCCCGGCCCCGGCAGCCCCGCCAGCGTGCGGTCAGAACAGAACACCAGATACCCCACCCCGCGCACGTCGATCAGCACATGATCATCGGCGCGGTAATCCAGCACGCCCGCAATCCGCCCGATCATCCCGCCGCCCTCTGGTCCGCGCGCGCAATCGCCGCCGCCAGCGCGCCGCCCGCGCGGGCGTGGTGCGCATGGCACAGCGCAATCGCCAGCGCATCGGTCGCATCCGGCCCCGCCAGCACGACACCCGGCAATTGCAGCCGCACCATGTGATCCACCTGCACCTTGGCGGCATGACCCACGCCCACCACCGTCTTCTTGATCTGGTTCGGCGCGTATTCGCCCACGGGCAACCCCGCCATCGCAGGCGCCAGCACCGCGATCCCGCGCGCCTGCCCCAGTTTCAGCGTGCCCGCGCCATCCTTGTTCACGAAGGTCTGTTCGACCGCCGCCGTATCGGGGCGATATTCGGTGATGACCGCGCAAAGCTGGGTATAAAGCGCCATCAGCCGTGGCGGCAGCGCGTCACCCTCGGACCGGCACACACCGTTGGCGACATGGCTGATCCGGCTGCCCGCCACGTCGATCACGCCCCAGCCCATGCAGCGCAATCCGGGGTCGATGCCGAGAATCCGCACGATATTGCCCTGCCTTTGTCACGCCTGTTGCTTTTTCGCCTCACTAGCACGAAACGCGAACGCAGGCCAAGCAGAATGAACGCCACGCGCGTTTGCCGCAATCGCGCCGCAATCCCGCCGCAATCGCGCCCAAAAATCAGGCAGTTTCTGCAAAAACCGTCACGCGACAGCCCTGAAACGACATTTTCGTGCTTGCGCTTTCATGTCGATTTCGTAAAGTTTTGAATCATGCCACCCATGCGCCGATCGCATGGGTCCTTTGCGTTTTGCGATATTGTGCAGTTGCAGCAACACGCCTATCTGGCAGGCATCGACGACATCATGTCGTCCCAAGATTTGCCTGCAAAGGACCGCTCACATGGCTTTCTATGACAACGCCCGCATCGCGCATGGCCTGGGTTTCGCGACCCGCCTTGCCACAGTTTTCTCCCGCATGTCCGACGCGTTCACCGCCTGGAACGACGCGCGCGTCACCCGCAAGGCGCTGGCGCAACTGTCGGACCGCGAACTCGACGATATCGGCCTGTGCCGGGGCGACATTGATCTGGTGATCAACCGCGACTAAGCGGCGGCTCGACCCATAAACCCTTGCGCCGCGTCCGGAAGGGCGCGGCGTTTGTGTTTACGAAGCTGCGTCAAGACCCACAGAAATGCGAAACGCCGCGGCCACTGAGAGAGGCGACCGCGGCGTTTTCATGTTCCCGCAGCGCGGGTGGAGGGAGCCGGACGGTGGCGAGAGTGAGAGGCGCACCACCCGTCCGGCCTTCGCAACACGTCCCCTGCGAAGCGGGGTAATCCTGGGGCTCTCCCCCTGTATCAGGCCAAAAGGCCCTTCACCTGTGCCACCACAAAGCGCGTCGCCACATCGGGCGCCAGCACCACGGCAGCAAACTGTTCCACCGGCGACCCGGCCCGCAGATCGGCGAGCCGATCCTCATACACCTCGGCCCCGACTGACCCCAGCACCAGCGCCTTGAAGCCGATCCAGGCCATCAGCACCAGCATCATTCCGCGCAGCGGCATCTGCTTGCGCGGTTTGGTCGCGCGAAACACGATCAACCCGTCATCAGCCACAATCGCCTTGTACCCATGCACCATGCGGGCACGGTCCCTGTCGATCCGCGCGAGGCGATCATCAAATTCTTTATAAACTTTAGCAGTCTCGTCGTTCATTTGGCAGCACTCTGTCTGGTCCCCACCAGATGCGTCACAATTGCAGTCCAAATGTGGCAAAATTTGGGCAGCGCCGCAATCCAGACGCATTGCGGCGGCAATTTTGTCAGAGTTTTCCGAGCATTAGCGTGGACCATTCACCAATGTCCTCGCGTTCGATCAGATTGATGCCGTGGCGTGCATAATGTGCGGTCACCTCGTCGGCCTGCCCGGTCAGGATGCCCGACAAAATGGCCTTGCCACCGCCACAGAGATTCGCAGCCATCGGAGCGGCCAGATCCAAGAGCGGGCCTTTCAGGATATTGGCAAAGACCAGATCGAACGGGGCGGCCGCTTGCAGCAGCGGATGATCGAATCCCGCCGCCTCGACGCAGATCAGCCGGTCCGCCAGCCCGTTGGCCTGCGCATTGGCGCGCGCCACGTCCACCGCCACCGGGTCGATGTCCGAGGCCAGCATCGCCCCCGGAAAAATCCGCGCCGCCGCCATCGCCAATACCGCCGTGCCGCAACCGACGTCCACCACGTTCTTCGCAACGAACCCTTGGGTGATCAGCCGGTCCAGGGCGCGCAAACAGCCCTGCGTGGTGCCATGGTGCCCGGTGCCGAAGGCCATGTTGGCCTCGATCAGCAGCGCCTCGACGCCATCCGGCACCTTGTCGGCATCGTGGCTGCCATAGACAAAGAACCGCCCCGCCACGACCGGGGCCAATTCGCGTTTCACATGCGCCACCCAGTCGGTTTCAGGCAGTTCCGACACGGCAAAGGGCCGTGCGCCATGCACAGCCGCCAACAGGTCCAGCACGATCTCGTCGGGCGGGTCGGTGAAATAGGCCCCGACCTCCCACAGCCCCGAACCGTCCTCGATTTCGAACACGCCGATGCCATGCGGTTCGGGGTCGATGATTTCCAGCGCCTCGCCAAGGGCTTCGGCCTGGTCCTTGCCGGGAAGTGTGGTCAGTGCGGTAAATGTCGGCATCGCGGGCATCCTCTATGCGTTGCCCTTGGCGGTAAGGCGCGGGTCGGGCTTGGTCAAGCGCGCATGACCGGATCAAGCCCGCAGGACCACATCACGCGGGCTTCGCCGTCGCAGGCCCTGTCGTCGTCGCGGTCGTCGTGCGGTTGCGCAACCGGCTGACCAACCGCCAGCCCGCAAGTGCCGCGATGGTGCCCGCGACGACATTGGCCAGCCCCTGCGCCCAGACCACACCTTCGGCCCCAGCCCACATCCCCAGCACAAACGCAAAGGGTGCCATCAAAATCCCGTCCCGAAACCAGTTTGACGCGGTCGCCCATAACGGCCGCCCCAGGTTGTTGAATGCCGCATTCGACACGAACAGCGCCCCGGTGAATACGAATGACCCGGCCACGACATAGGTGAACGCATGCACCACCTCGGCCCCGTCCGGCGTCAGGTTAAAACCGGCCGAAATCCAATCCGATGCCAGCACCATTATCCCCCAGACCACCGCAGTATAGACAGCGCAGAATTTCAAAGCGTCGGTGTAGGCTTGGCGCACCCGGTCGTTCAGACCCGCGCCGTGGTTCTGCCCGATGATGCCGCCAATCGCGCCGGACAGCGCAAAAATGCCGCCGAACGCCAGGATTTGCAGCCGCGCCACCACGCCCAAGCCCGCCACAGCGCTGTCACCGTGTTCGGCCATCGCGCGCACCAGAACCCAATTGCCAAAAGGCGTCGAGACTTGGGTGGCGACCGCGGGCAGCGCAATCCCCAGAAACGGCAGCGCATAGAGTTTCAGGTCCGCACCCGTCGGCCGTGACAGCATCCCACGCGCCATGGCGACCCAGTAAAACCCGATGGCGGCCATCACCGCGCGGCTGATCACAATGGCCAGCCCAGCCCCTTCGACACCCATGTCGGCCCAGACGATCAACAGCGGGTCCACCACCAGCGCCACCAGCCCGCCCGAGGTCGTCACCAGCATCGACCGCCACGCATCTCCATGCGCGCGCAGGATCGCCGACGCCCCCATGCCCAACGCAATCATCGGCAGCGACGGCAGCGAAATCGCCAGAAACTTAGCCCCGATCTCTGCCACTTCGCCGGATGCGCCCGACATCGCGAGGATTTCGTGCCGGAACACCCAAACAAGCGCTGCGATCACCAATTGCGCCGCCACGGAATAGATCAGCGAGGCCGAAGCCAGCCGCCGCGCCCGATCCGCATCACGTTGCCCCAACGCGCGGCTGACCAGTGCCACCGCTGCGATCATCATCCCGATCGCAATGGACACAACAAAGAACTGGATCGTACCCGCGAAACCAATGGCCGAAATCAGGGTTTCATCGCCCAGTTGGCTGACCCACCACAACGCCAGAAAATCCACCAGAAACATGAACGACAACCCCAGCGACCCGGTCAGCGTCATCACGACGACATGACGCATCGTCGATCCTTGGGTGAATTTTGCGATGTTATCGGTCATGCGGCCCCCGTCTGCCTGCGGCTGACCGGCAGGGCCCCGCATCTAACCACCTAGTCCGCGCAAGCCGAAAAGACCAGTTGAAACCTCCTTAATTCAGCGTCCTGTCATCGGTGTAACAGCAGTCCGTGAACAAAGCGTTTACGCACGACGGGTTTCGATGAAACTCCGGGTTGTTCGACCGAGACCCCGCTCTTGATCCTGCGGGCTGTCCGGGGCAAGATTGTCGCGTTTGGTCCGTCAGGTGGGGAAGGCCGGCCCAAATAATTCCCTGAATGAGGTCAGAATGTCGAAATTCACTCCCCCAACAGCGGCGCGCGGGCGCAATGCAACGATTGAAATCCTGCGCTATGTCGGCGCAGTTGGAATTGTCTGGTTCCATTTGGGCGGACCAGTGTCATGGATCGGCCATGCGGCCCTAATCCTTTTCATTGTCATATCCATTTATTTCGCCCTTTCACAAAATGGCCTGACATGGAAACGCACCCGCGTTCTGGAACTATGGCTCGTATGGTCGGCAATCTATCTGGTCATGAAAATCGCGCAGGCTGTAATGGACGGAAAATCGATCCTGACTGAATTCGAGCCGTGGATGCTATTGACCGGTCCGGTGCTGCCGCTTTGGTTCCTGCCGTTTATCTATGTGGCAACAGGATTGGCATCAACTTATCGGTTGAAAGTCGCTGCGCCGCCGCCGTGGATCGAAGGGATTGCGCTGTCGGCGGGAATTCTGGCCTTCATGACGGTATTGCAGGTGTCGCCGGGCGTGCCCTTTGCGCAATGGTGTATCGGCTTCAGCGCGGTCTGCCTGGCTCTTGC
This sequence comes from Paracoccus haematequi, assembly GCA_945881965.1. Lineage (GTDB taxonomy): Bacteria > Pseudomonadota > Alphaproteobacteria > Rhodobacterales > Rhodobacteraceae > UBA9554. The sequence continues at coordinate 5,510 of CAMCVS010000001.1, forward strand.
GATATACCGCGCGAAGATCAGCTACATTCCACTCGGCCTTGTGATGGTCACCTTGGCCCTGGCTGTAACGACAGGCCAGCTTGGGGAATCGCGGCTATTGCTGCTGGCCGCTCCGGTTGCGATCTGGACATTTCTGTTCGCACCGAATTGGCAATCTGACCTTGCGGAGAAATTGGGCGGGCTTGCTCTGCCGCTCTATTTGTTGCATCCGGGACTGGATGCCGTCACTACACTGCTGTTGCCCGATCTGGAAGCCGTGACAAAAATCGTTCTGGTGATCATCGCGGCGACAACTATCGGATTCATCATGCAGCGCACAGCATTCTTGCGCCGGTTTATTTGAGCTGCTGCGCCAGGGTCATTCCGCCGGTGCCGCCAGCATCGGCGAGAATATCGTTTCGTTTCCGGGTTCGGGATGGCGCGGGATCAGCATGGCCAGACAAAACGATGTCGCTGCCATCCCCGCCGCAAGGACGAAAACTGATGACGGCGACACGATCCATATATATCCCAACCCGGCGGGCAAAAACACGGCTGCAATGTGGTTGATTGTAAACGCGACAGCTGCGGTCGGGGCGATATCCTCGGGCGCAGCGATCTTTTGGAAATAGGTTTTCAACGCCAAGGCCAGCGCGAAAAAGAAGTGATCAATCACATATAGCGATGCCGCGACCATGACGCCCCAGCCGAACCAATAGATCCCACCATAGGCGAGGAACACTAAGGTCAGTCCGGTATATTCCACCATCAGCGCGCGACGTTCGCCAAAATGCGCCACCACCCGGCCCATGATCGGCGCAACAAACATATTCGCCACTAGGTTGATGAGGAACAATGTCGTGACCTGATGCACATCAAAGCCGAACTTCTGTACCATCATGAAACCGGCAAAGACCATGAATATCTGCCGCCGCGCACCTGCCATGAATTGCAGCGCGTAATACAACCAATAGCGCCGCCGCAATACCATGTGTTTCAATTGCGGGTTCGGGCTTTCGAACTGCGGAAATGCGAAATGTGCCAGGATTGCAAGTGCCGCAGTAGACCCGCCTGCGATCATGTAGACGGTATTGTAGCTCAGATCGAATAACGACCAGGTCGCGATGATGGCCAGATAGGCAATGAACGTTGCCGCAGAACCCGCCGCCAACAACAGGCCCAGCATCTGCGGCGCGCGATCCTTGGGCAGCCACTGCAATTGCAACGATTGATTAACAGTTTCGTAGTAGTGAAAGCCAATGGAGGACAAAAGCGTGATTATCAGAATGCCGCCCATCGCGGGGAACCACGCGGTCATGGCCGTCGCCGTGCCCAGCAGGATCAGCGAGGTCACCGCCAGCACCTGTTCGCGCATCACCAGCAAGACCGCGATCACACCAATCGCCAGAAACCCCGGAATTTCGCGCACCGTGTGCAGCCAGCCGATGTCTGAGCCGTCAAATTGCGCCACCTCGATGACGAAATTGTTCAACAGCGCCGACCAAGTGGCGAAGGCGATCGGCATTGCCGCCGCCATCAGGAACAACAGGGCGACAGGCTGGCGCCAACGGGGCAGGCTATGCGCCTGTTCAAGCGGAAATGTTTTCATGGCACAGGTGATACGCCGTTTGACTGCGCCCCGCTACAGGGTTGCATGCATTGGCAAAGGTGCCATGCAGTGCGCGCATGGCTGCGGTCGGGCGGATCGGGGTCAGGTAGGGGAAAAGCGGTATTCCACCTCGGAAAACCTGTCGCGCGGGAACACATATAACAACCGAAACCCCTCCGGTCCGGCGACGGTGCCGTGTTCGGCATCGCCGGGAATGTACAGCGCGGTGCCTGTTCGCATCGGCTGTGCCACACCATCAACGGTGACGGTGGCGCTGCCCGCAAGGCCGAAATACAGCTCCGCGGGGGCATGGCGGTGCGGCAACAGCGTGCCGCCCGGTGCGAACTCCGCCACCCCCATCACGGCACCCGCCGTTTGCGTCCGGTCGGCGCAAAACAGCGTGCGCCAACGCACAGACCCAAAGGCCGGATCGTCGCCGCCCTCAAGAGGCAGGTCCAGCAGGTCGATCCGCACCGGGCCTTGGCCGGGTCGATCAGTGGGCGCATCAAGACCCGCCGCCAGCACGATCATGGCCTCTGACAGCAGGTCACCGGCGCGCGATGCGCGGGCGGTGCTGGCCGTGTCCTCTGCGTCAAAGGGATGTTGCGCCGTTGATCCGCTCATGCCTGCTGTCCCGCTCTGCCATGCCGTCATCTTGGTTGTAAATCGGGGCCCATATGCTGCTGCAACGGAAACGACATGTCCGATGCAGTTTTGCGCGCGGACGGTCCCGCGCACCCTGTCTGATCTGGATCAAGGCGCTCTGCGGCGCAATGGCACATCGTTAATGGCAAAGCATTCCGGAGACACCCGATGGCCCTGTCCACCCCCGATCTTCTGCCGCTTGTCGAACGGATCGGCGAACAGCCGACGGCCGCCCTGATCGGACTGCTGACCGGCACGGTATTCGGCGTCGCGGCCCAACGTTCACGGTTCTGCCTGCGGGCCGCCACCGTCAGTTTTGCGCGCGGGCTGTGGGATGACAAGCTGGCGGTCTGGCTTTTGACATTTTCCACCGCGGTCGTCTGGGTGCAGGCCGCGACGCTGATGGGCCTGTTTCGTCCCGACGAGGCGCGGATGATGTCCGTGTCCGGGTCATGGTCGGGGGCTATTCTGGGCGGGCTGATGTTCGGCGTCGGCATGGTGCTGGCGCGCGGCTGTTCCGGGCGGCTCTTGGTGCTGGCAGCGACGGGCAACCTGCGGTCTGTGGTGACCGGGCTGATCTTTGCCGTTGTCGCGCAGATGAGCCTGCACGGACATCTGGCCCCGATCCGCGACCATCTGGCAGGGCTGTGGATCACGCCCGGCGGGCGCAACATCAACCTGATCGCGGCGCTGAACCTGCCCGACTGGTCGGGTCTGGCGCTTGGTCTGGTCAGTGCCGGGGTCGCCCTGTGGGTGGCGCGGCAGAACCGGCTTGGCGCGGTGCGGCTGGTGTTTGGCGCGGGCGTGGGGTTTGCGGTTGCGCTGGGGTGGGTCATGACATTCACCCTGTCGCAGATCGCATTCGAGCCGGTGTCCGTGGCTTCGGCCACCTTCACCGGGCCATCGGCGGCAACGCTGATGTTCCTGTTGGACAGCGGCAATGTGCTGGAATTCGACGTAGGGCTCGTGCCCGGCGTATTCCTCGGATCCTTTGTCGCCGCGTCGCTGGCGGGCGAATTCAAGTTTCAGGGCTTTGAGGGCGAGGCCAACATGCGCCGCGCGATGACCGGCGCGGTGCTGATGGGGTTCGGCGGCATGCTGGCGGGCGGCTGCGCCATCGGCAACGGCGTCACCGGCGGGTCGATCTTTGCCGCGACGGCCTGGGTGGCGCTGGCCAGCATGTGGGTCGGCGCGATGGTGACGGATGTGCTGGTCGATCAGCGCAGCGGCGTGCCCGTCACCGTCTAAGTGGTGGTCTGACCCATCGGGGCTTGCCCTCGGCGTGAAAACCGCCTTCCTTGGCACGGTTTCCGCCGAAGAGGTCACTGATGCGCCTGTCCCATCTGTCTGCCGCGCTTGTCGCGATGCTGGTTGGCTATGGCGCGTCGGTGGCGCTGCTGCTGGCTGCCGCGGCCGCAGTAGGCGCGACGCCTGCGCAGACAATCAGTTGGGTGGCCGCCGTATCGGTCGCCAAGGGGCTGGGCAGCGCGGGCCTGAGCCTGTGGTCGCGGGTGCCTGTCGTGCTGGCGTGGTCCACACCCGGCGCCGCGCTGATCGCGGCGACTACTGGCGTAGACATGGCCCATGCGGCGGGGGCGTTCTTGCTGGCGGGGGCGCTGGTGGCGCTGACAGGTCTGGTGCCGGTGATGGAGCGCGCGGTGCGGGCGATCCCCGGATCCGTCGCGGCGGCGATGCTGGCGGGGGTGCTGCTGCCCTTTGTCATGGCGGTGGCGCGGCAGGCGGTGGCGGCGCCCGCCTTGGTCCTGCCGCTGGTGGCGGTGTTTCTGGCGGTGCGGCTGTGGAACCCGCTCTATGCCGTGCTGGCCACGCTGGTGGTGGGGCTGGCTCTGGGCTGGCAGCCATCGGGCGGCGATCTGGCCGCGCTTCCGTTTATCTGGGTCACACCGCAGTTTGATCCGGGCGTGGCGCTGGGTCTGGGCGTGCCGCTGTATCTGGTCACCATGGCCTCGCAGAACCTGCCAGGGTTTGCGGTGATGGCGGCGCAAGGCTATGCGCCCCCGGTGCGTGCGGCGTTGCTGACCACCGGGTTGGGGTCGATGCTGATCGCACCCCTGGGGGCGCATACGTTCAACATGGCGGCGATCACGGCGGCGATTTGCATGGGCGATGACGTGGACCCCGACCGCAATCGCCGCTGGCGGGTGGGGGTGGTTTATGGCGCGCTGTGGGTCATCGTCGGCTGGCTGACGCCGGTGATCCTGCCCGCGATGCTGGCGCTGCCTGCGGCGGTGGTGGCCAGCGTGGCGGGGCTGGCGCTGATCCCGGCGCTGACGGGGGCGATCAGTGCGGCGATGGCGGACGAACCACGGCGGTTCGCGGCGATCCTGACATTCACGGTCACGGCGTCGGGCGTGGCGGCCTTTGGCATCGGCGCGGCCTTCTGGGGCCTGTGTGCCGGTCTGCTGGCGCTGGCGCTGGACGCGCTGAAGGCGCGTCTCTTCCGTTAAAAGAACGATTGCGGGTCGATGTCGATGGCCAGCCGCACATGGGCGGGCAGCTTCACCTGCCCGATCCAGGCCGCCAAGGCGGCCTGCAACGCCACGCCCTTGGGGGCCTTGACCAGCAGCCGCACCCGGTGCCGCCCGCGAATGCGGGCGATAGGCGCGGGGGCCGGACCATAGAGCTCCGCGCCTGCGGCGCGGAGCGGGCCATCACGGCGCGCCAGCGCCGTGCCCAGATCAAACGCCGCCTGCGCCTCTGGCGCAGAGATGATGATGCCCGCAAGCCGCCCGTAGGGCGGCATCCCTGCGGCGCGACGCGCCGCCGCCTCGGCGCGCCAGAACGCTTCGTCGTCGCCCGCGAGGATGGCGCGGATCACGTCGTGATCCGGTTGCAGGGTCTGGATCAGGGCCAGACCGCGCGCGCCTTCGGCGCGCCCCGCGCGGCCCGCTACCTGGCGCACCAGTTGAAAGGTGCGTTCCGCCGCGCGCAGGTCGGACCCTTGCAGGCCAAGGTCCGCGTCGATCACGCCCACCAGCGTCAACAGCGGAAAGTTGTGCCCCTTGGCCACCAGCTGCGTGCCGATGATCACATCCGCCCCCCCCGCCGCAATCGCCGCAATCTCGGCCTTCAGGCCCCGCGCGCTGCCCGCCATGTCCGACGACAGCACCGCCACCCGCGCGTCCGGAAACACCGCTTGTGCCTCTTCGGCCAACCGTTCGACGCCGGGGCCAAGCACGGCCAGCTTGCCTTCGACCTTGCAGGCGGGGCAGGCGGTGGGGATGGCCGCAGACTCGCCGCATTGGTGGCAGATCAGCCGGTTCAGGAACCGGTGTTCCACCATCCGCGCATCGCAATGCGGGCAGCCGATCTGATGCCCGCAAGCGCGGCAGACCGTCACCGGCGCATAGCCGCGCCGATTGAGGAACAACAGCGCCTGTTCCCCGTCCGCAATCCGCCCCGCCACTGCCGCGCGAAGCGTTGGCGAAATCCAGCGGTTCGGGGCCAGATCCTCGGCCCGCAGGTCGATCGCGCGCATCTGGGGCAGGGTCGCGGTGCCGAACCGGTCGGTTAGCACAAGGCGGGTGTATTTGCCCGCTTCGGCATTGGCCCAGCTTTCCAGTGACGGCGTGGCCGACGCCAGCACCACCTGCGCGCGCGCCAGCGCCGCGCGCAACACCGCCATGTCGCGGGCGTTGTACAGCACGCCTTCTTCCTGCTTGTAGGAGCCGTCGTGTTCCTCATCGACCACGATCAGACCCAGATCGCGGAACGGCAGGAACAGCGCCGACCGCGCGCCGACCACCATCTGCGCGCCCCCCAGCGCCACCTGCATCCACGCGCGGCGGCGTTCGGTGGCGGTGACGCCGGAATGCCATTCGGTGGGGCGCGCGCCGAACCGCGCCTCGACCCGCGTCAGAAACTCGGACGTCAGCGCGATTTCCGGCAGCAGCACCAGCGCCTGACGGCCCTGCCGCAGACATTCCGCGACCGCTTCCAGATACACTTCCGTCTTGCCGGACCCGGTCACGCCCTGCAACAGCACGGTGCCATAGCCCCCCGCAGCTACGCGCGCCACAAGGTCCGCCGCCGCCGCCTCTTGGGCAAAACTCAGCGGCTTGCCCGCGCGGTCCGGGTCCAGAGGCGGATAGGGCAGGTCGCGCGGCGCGTCCTCTTCGTACAGCGCGCCCGCCGTGACCAGCCCCTTGACCACCGATGCGGTGACACCAGAGGCCGCCACCACCTCGGCCAGCGTCAGGGCCGCACCGCCAAGACCCGCGAACACCTCCAAAACGCGGGCGCGGGCATCGGTCATCCGCGCGGGCTCCTGCCCCGTCAGCCGGTAGACGCGGCGCGCTGCGGGCGGCACCCCCAGCCCCGGCGCGCGCGTGGCCAGCCGCAGCATCGCGTTCAGCGGTGTCAGCGTGTAGTCGGCGGCCCGATCCAGAAACGTCCGCATCGCGCCGTCCAAGGGCGGCACTTCGATCACGCGGCCCACGGCGCGCAGTTTCGCTGCGTCGTAATCCCCCGCGCCCGCGCCCCAGACCACACCTGCCACGCGGCGCGGCCCAAGCGGCACCTCGACAAACGCACCCAAGACACACCCCCCCTCGGGCGCGCGGTAATCCAGCACCCGGCCCAAGGGTTCCGCCGTCAAAACGCCCAGCCTGTCGCCCGCGTCGAACCAATCCTGTCCGACACTCACAACCGGCCTCGTCTGCCAATGGGGGTTACGCAATGCATCCGTCTGGGGTAAAGCCTGACGGCGAAAAGGGGAACCCAACGCGAGAGGACCGGGGCCATGAAATTCTTCGTTGATACCGCCGATGTGGACGCGATCCGCGAGTTGGCCGATCTGGGCATGGCCGATGGCGTGACCACCAACCCGTCCCTGATCCTGAAATCGGGCCGCGATATCCTCGAGGTCACGCGCGAGATTGCCGGGCTTGTCGATGGCCCGGTGTCGGCAGAAGTCGTGGCACTGGACGCCGATGCGATGATCGCCGAGGGGCGCAAGCTGGCCGCGATTGCCGACAATATCGCCGTCAAGGTTCCGCTGACATGGGCCGGGCTGAAAGCCTGCCGCGTGTTGTCTGCCGAAGGGCACATGGTCAATGTCACGCTGTGTTTCTCGGTCAATCAGGCGCTGATCGCCGCCAAGGCGGGGGCCACGTTCATCTCGCCCTTCATCGGGCGGCTGGATGATATCAATCTGGACGGGATGGAGTTGATCGGGGAAATCCGGCAGGTCTATGACAACTATGGCTTTGGCACCGAAATTCTGGCCGCGTCCATCCGCACCGTCAACCATGTCGCGCAATGCGCGCTGGTCGGCGCCGATGTGATCACCGCACCGCCCGCGATCATCAAGGCGCTGGCGACCCATCCCCTGACTGACAAGGGGCTTGAGGTGTTCATGGCCGATTGGGCCAAGACCGGGCAGAAAATCCTCTGACACCGGTTTGCCGCGCCGCGTGACTTTACATTCACGACGTTGAAAAAATCTGGCACGGTGCGGCACAAGATGTGCTATGCCGCGCCGAACACATGGATGACAAGAAGGCCGTAACGGCCTCGCGCGGACCGCACAAAAGCGGATCGCACACCAGACGGACAAGGGCAGCGCATGAGCATGAAACCCCGCATCGACGATACGCTTCGCGAGCGGATCATCTCGGAACCTGATGTGATCCTTGAAGATGTTGACGTGATGCGCGCCCTGATCGCGGCGAACGAACGCGCGATGGGCGGCAATATCGTCGATCTGCGCGGCATCGCGATGGAACGGCTTGAGGCGCGGCTGGACCGGCTGGAAGACACCCACCGGTCGGTGATCGCGGCGGCTTATGAGAACCTTGCGGGCACCAATCAGGTGCATCGCGCGGTGCTGAAAATGCTGGACCCGGTCAGTTTCGAGGATTTCCTGCGCGGGTTGGGCGGCGAGGTTGCAGATATCCTGCGCGTCGATGTGGTGCGGCTGGTGCTGGAATCGGTGCAGAACGACCGTGACCCGGCGGTGAAACGGCTGGGTGATGTGCTGGCGGTGGCGGAACCGGGGTTCATCGGCGATTACCTGACCCAAGGGCGCGCGTCGCCGGTGCGTCAGGTCACATTGCGCCAGCTGCAGGGCGGCAGCCCCGCGATCTATGGCGAGGCGGCGGATTGGATCCGGTCCGAGGCCTGTCTGAAACTGGATTTCGGCAAGGGCCGCCTGCCGGGGATGCTGGTGTTCGGGGCCGAAGACCCGCACCTGTTCTCGCCGCAGCAAGGCACGGATTTGCTGGGCTTTTTCGCGGGTGTGTTCGAACGGTCGATGCGCCGCTGGCTGTCGTGACGGATGCAGCACCTGCGCTGACGCAGGCCGTCACGGATTGGCTGGACAGTCTGGTGGCGCGCAAGGGGGCGGCGGAGAACACACGCGCGGCCTATGGGCGCGATCTGGCGGATTTTCTGGGGTTTCTGGCGCGGCATCAGGGCGGCGCGGGCGGCGTGGCGCAAATCCGCGCGCTGACCGCATCCGATCTGCGGGCGTTTCTGTCCGATCAGCGCGGGCAGGATATCGGGTCACGCTCGCTGGCACGGAAATTGTCGGCGATCCGGGGCTTTGTGGGCTGGCTGGCGGACCGCGACGGGTTTGACGCCACCGCCACACTGTCGCTGCGCGCGCCGAAATTCCGCAAGCCGCTGCCCCGGCCTATTGCGGCCTCCGCCGCGCATGACCTGCTGGACCGCGCGGATGCCAATGCGTCAGAGCCGTGGATTGCGGCGCGTGATGGCGCGGTGCTGACACTGTTATGGGGCTGCGGGCTGCGGATATCCGAGGCGCTGGCGTTGACCGGGGCCGACATGCCGCTGGGCGCGGCGCTGACGGTGCGCGGCAAAGGCGGCAAGGAACGCCGGGTGCCGGTGCTGCCTGCCGCGCAAACGGCGGTGGCCGGTTACCTGCGGCTGTGCCCGTGGCCCTTGGTGACGGATCAGCCGGTGTTTCGCGGCGCGCGCGGCGGGGCGCTGAACCCGCGTCTGGTGCAAAAGGCGATGGAACTGGCGCGGCATCAACTTGGTCTGCCCGCGTCCGCCACGCCACATGCGCTGCGCCACAGCTTTGCCACGCATCTGTTGAACGCGGGCGGCGATCTGCGCGCGATCCAGGAATTGCTGGGCCACGCGTCCTTGTCCACCACGCAGGCCTATACCGCCGTCGATCAGGTGCGCCTGATGGAGGTCTATCAGGCCAGCCACCCCCGCGCGCGCGGCTGATCGTTCAGTCGTCCACCCACGGCGCGATACGGGCGATTTCCGCATCAGACCAGCCGAAGTGATGGGCAAATTCGTGGATGGTCACATGGGCGATCAGGTCATCAAGGCGGACATCGCCCCGCATCCGCCATTCGTCCAGAATGGGTTCACGGAACAGCCAGACCACATCGGGGGCCAGCGCCGGGAAGGTAGCACTCGCTTCGGTCAGCGGCGTGCCGTCATAAAGACCGGTCAATTCCAGCGGGTCGTCGATGTCCAGGTCCGCCAGCATGTCGGGCGGGGGCCAGTCCATCACCTGCACCACCACGGCGCGCGCCATGCGGCGGAACGGTTCGGGAAAGCCTGCCACCGTGGCCAGCGCCACGCGTTCGAAATATGACAGATCAGGATCGCGGGTCATGCGCCGAACATGGCGGCGGGCGCGGCGATTGCAACCCTTGGCGGGCGGGTGTAGGCACGGCGCGCAACAAAAGGCCCGCGCCATGATCACCGTCCACACCATTCCGGGTGCGTTCTCGCCGCACGACTGCGACCGCATCGTCGCACTGGCCCGCAGCACGCCGCCCCGCGATGCCGGTCTGGTTGGTCAGACCACGCAGCACGACATCCGCCGCGCCGATCTGGTCTGGATCGACGATGTGCCGGGCGCGGAATGGGTGATGGACCGCATCATAGACGTGATCACCGCCGCGAACCGCGATGTGTTCGACGTCGCCTTGCGCGAATTTGGCGAAAGCGCGCAGGTGGCGCGCTATGGCGCGGAACGCGCGGGGCATTTCGACTGGCATTCCGATATCGGCACCGGGCTCTGGGCCACGCAGCGCAAGCTGACCATGGTCGTGCAATTGTCCGACCCCGCAGACTATGACGGCGGGCAGTTGCAGGTCTGGCCGTCGAACACGGTCGTCACTGCATCGCCGGACCGGGGCACTGCCACGCTGTTCCCGTCTTACCTTTTGCACCGCGTGACTCCCGTCACAGCAGGTGAGCGGTATTCCCTGACAATCTGGGCGCATGGTCCGCGCTATCGCTGACCGAAGGGGTTCATCGTCTGCGACAGATTGACGGGGCCGTTGACGGGGCCACACAAAGCCGCGCGGTTTTGATCCACGTCAACGCCTTGCGACCCGGCTCATGGTTGCCTTTGCGTGACCAAGATGTTGCGACAAGGAGATGACGATGTTGCGTAAATTCCTGCTGGCCACCGTAGCCGCGCTGCCTTTTGCCGGGGCTGCCCATGCTGATGCCGATCTGCGCGTCGCAGCACTGGACATCTTTTCGCCCCTGCCCTCGACCACACCGGCGGTGAAAGACAACCCGATCACCCCCGCCAAGATCGACCTCGGAAAGGCGCTGTTCTTTGATCCGCGCATGTCGGCGTCGGGCGTGTTTTCCTGCAACTCGTGCCACAATCTGGCAACGGGCGGCGATGACAACATGGAAACCTCGATCGGCCACGCCTGGCAGAAGGGGCCGCGCAATTCGCCCACCGTGCTGAACGCAGTGTTCAATGACGCGCAATTCTGGGATGGCCGCGCCGCAGACCTCGCCGCGCAGGCCAAGGGCCCGGTGCAGGCGGGTGTCGAAATGGCGAACACACCCGACAACGTGGTGGCCACGCTCAATTCGATGCCGCTCTATCAGGACTGGTTCCGCGCGTCCTTTCCCGAACAGGCCGACCCCGTCACCTTCGACAATTTCGCCAAGGCCATCGAGGCCTATGAAGCAACGCTGATCACGCCTTCGCCGTTCGACGCTTTCCTGAACGGCGACGATGCAGCTTTGACCGATGTGCAGAAGGCGGGACTGACCGCGTTTATCGACAAGGGCTGCGCGTCCTGCCACAACGGGATCAACCTCGGTGGCAACGGGTATTACCCGTTCGGTCTGGTCGAAAAACCCGGCGCGGATATCCTGCCCGAAGGCGACAAGGGCCGCTTTGTCGTGACCGAAACCGCCGACGATGAATACGTGTTCCGCGCCGCCCCCCTGCGCAACATTAACCAGACTGCACCCTATTTTCATTCCGGCAAGGTCTGGAGCCTAGAGGTGGCCGTTGCCATTATGGGTACTTCGCAACTGGGCGAGGAACTGACTGACACCGAGGTGACGCAGATCGTGGCGTTTCTGGATAGCTTGACGGGTAAGATGCCCGAAGTGGTCTATCCGGTGCTGCCGCAGGAAACTGCCACCACGCCACGCCCGACGGGTGAAGTGAAATAGCCGGGAAACAAAACCCCCGCCGGATTGCTCCGGCGGGGATATCTCTTGGCCTAAATCAGCCCTGCATCATGAACTGGTAGGATGCGGGCACATAGCGGAACGCACCGTCCTTGGCCTCGACAAAGCCCAGCGCCGGGAACGGCATGTGATAGCCGATGAAGGGGATGCGCTCGTCTGCGATCATCGACAGCAGGTTGCGGCGGGTCGCGGCGGCGGCGGCTTTGTCGGCGTCGAACCGCACTTCCCAATCCGGGTTCTGCAGCGAGAACACATAATGGTTGGCGAAATCCGCGCCGATGATCAGCGACTGGCCATTGCTTTCCACGCGCCAGGCCATGTGGCCGGGGGTGTGGCCAAAGGCGGGCGTTGCGGTCATGCCCGAAACCGGCGACGCGCCGCCGTCAACCATCATGAACTTGTCGGCCATCGGGCGCACGATCTTGTCGAAATTCTCGTTGGTCTGGCCGGACCAGTGGTTGAACTCTGCCGCGCCGGTGACATAGCGCGCATTGGCGAATGTCGGTTTGCCATCGGTCATCAGCCCGCCGATGTGATCGCCGTGCATGTGGGTGATCACCACGATATCCACCTGATCGGCAGTATAGCCCGCCGCAGTCAGCGCCGCCGTGGTGCCCGCGCCGCTCAGCCCGGTGTCAAACAGCACAACTTCGTTGCCGGTGTTCACCAGCGTGGGGGTGAAGAAGAACTGCGCCTTGTCTGCCGGGATCATCGCGGCGGCGGCGGCGGCGGCAAAGTCTTCGGCCGAGGCGTTCAGACCGAAGATGGTCTGCAAATCGGGGACGGTGCGGGTGCCGGCCAGCAGGGTGGTCACTTCGAACCCGCCCAGCATGATGCGGTTATAAGGGGCCACGGCGGCGCCCTTCATCTCGGCCTTGGCCAGAACCGGGCGGGCCGACGCGATCAGCGGCAGGGCGGCAGCCGCGCCCAGCAGGTTACGGCGTGTCAGTGTCGTCATGGTGAATCCTCCATCGGGTTGCAGTCATGGGCAGCATAGCGCGAGGTTATGACGGCGGCGCATGGCTCACGCAGGGTTGATCCGCATATTTGCAATCGCCGGTGTGCGTTCTTGCACAGAACTCGCGCCAGACCATCCGCCCCGCGCGACTTTGACAAAACGCGGGGGCTGTGACACAGGAACAGGGTCAAGGAGAACCCCATGGTCACCACCCGTTTCGCCCCGTCCCCCACGGGCCATATCCACGTCGGCAACCTGCGCACCGCGCTGATGAACTGGGTGATCGCGCGCAAGGCGGGCGGCACCTTCATCCTGCGCATCGACGACACCGATCAGGAACGGTCCAAGGAAGAATATGTCGACGGGATCAAGCGCGACCTGGACTGGCTGGGCCTGCATTGGGACCGCGTGGAACGGCAATCGCTGCGGCTGGACCGCTACGCCGCCGAAGCCGACCGCCTGCGCGGCATGGACCAGCTTTATGAGGTGTTCGAGACGCCCACCGAGTTGGACCTCAAGCGGAAAAAGCAACTGAACATGGGCCGCCCGCCGGTCTATGACCGCGCGCAACTTCGGCTGAGCGCCGATCAAAAGACCGCGCTGCGCGCCGAGGGGCGGGTGGGCTATTGGCGGTTCCTGCTGGACCAGACCCGCATCGAATGGACCGACGGTATTCTTGGCCCGATCTCGATTGATGCCGCGTCCGTGTCGGACCCGGTGCTGATCCGGGCGGATGGGCAGGTGCTGTATACCTTCGCCAGCGTGGTCGATGACACCGACATGGGCGTGACGCATATTGTGCGCGGGTCCGACCACGTGACAAACACAGCGACGCAGATCCAGATCATGGCGGCACTGGGTTTTGCGCCCCCCGCATTCGCGCATCATTCGCTGTTGACCGGACCGGGCGGCGAAGGGCTGTCGAAACGGCTGGGCTCGCTCGCGCTGCGCGATCTGCGCGCGGGCGGGGTGGAACCGATGGCGCTGTTGTCGCTGATGGCGCGGTTGGGGGCGAGCCTGCCCATCGAACTGCGCAGCACGCATCAGGAATTGATCGACGGCTTCGAGGTCGGCCAATTCGGCGCCGCCCCCACGAAATTCGACGCCGACGACCTGACGCCCTTGACCGCGCGCGCGGTCGCGGCCCTGCCCTATGCCGCCGTTGCCGACCATCTGGCCACGCTGGGCCTGCCTGCGGATCGCGCGGAAACCTTCTGGACAACGATCCGCGCCAATCTGGCTACGCGGGCCGATGCTGCGGATTGGGCGCAGATTGTGCTTGACGGACCCACGCCCGCGATTGACCCCGAGGACGCGGGTTTCATCGCCACGGCGCTGGCGCTCTTGCCCGACCCGCCCTATGGCCCCACCGCCTGGGCTGATTGGACTGACGCGGTCAAGACCGCGACCGGGCGCAAGGGCAAGACGCTGTTCCGCCCGCTGCGACTTGCACTGACAGGCCGCGAGAAAGGCCCCGAGATGGCGGATTTCCTGCCGCTTTTGACCCGGAAACCCAAGGTCTGACCGCATGGCCCGCACCTCGGACACAGCGCGCAATACCCTGGCGCGCGATGACATGGCGGCACGGGCCGGAGCCTTGGCCGCGCGCGCGCTGATCGCGACACTTGGCATGCTGCCCTATTCCACCCGGCTGGCCACCGCTGGCTGGATCGCGTCGCGTATCGTCTCGCCGCTCGCGGGCTATCCGCGCCGCATCCGCGAGAACCTCGCGCAAGTCCGCCCCGACCTGTCCCCGTCCGAGGTGGCGCAGATCATCCGCGCCGTTCCGGATAACTTTGGCCGCACCATCGCGGAACTGTTCTCGCCCGCGGATTTCGTCGCCCGCATCCAGTCCCTGACCATCGAAGGCAAAGGCTTGGCCGCGCTGGAACAGGCCCGCGCCGAAGGCCGCCCCTCGATGCTGGTGTCGGGGCATTTCGGCAATTACGATGCGGGGCGCGCGGCGGTGATCGCGCAGGGTTTCCGCGTCGGCGCGCTCTATCGCCCGCTGAACAACCACGCCTTCAACGCAGCGTATGTGGCCACGATCTCTGCCATCGGCACGCCGCTGTTTGAACGCGGACGGCGCGGCATGGCCGAGATGATCCGCTTTCTCAAGGACGGCGGCACGCTGGCCGTGCTGATCGACCAGCATATGGGCCACGGTGCGCCGCTGAAGTTCTTTGGCCGCAACGCCTATACCGCCACCTCGATGGCCGAGATCGCCTTGAAATACGGCGCGATCATCGTGCCCTTTTATGGCATCCGCCAGCCGGACGGCGTCAGCTTCCGCGTCGTGCTCGAAGCGCCCTTGGCCCAGGACACCCCCGCCGCCATGACCCAGGCACTGAACGACAGCCTCGAGGCGCAAGTGCGCGCCCACATGGGCCAATGGAACTGGATGCACCGCCGCTGGAAACCGATGTAACCCATACGCCCCTGCCCGCGCTTTGATCTTCTCTAGGGCTTCTTCGGTTCTTAACTATCCCGGGGGTTGGGGGGCAGCGCCCCCCTCTGCCCTCACCCGTCGCGCCAACGGTTGGCGATAGGGTAACGCCGGTCCAGCCAGAACGCCTTTTGCGTCAGCCGCGTGCCCGGTGCCGACTGGAACCGCTTGTATTCGGCGATATACAGCAGGTGCTCCACCCGTTTGACCGTCGCCAGATCAAATCCCGCCGTCACCAGATCGGCCACGGACGCCTCGCGCTCTACCAGCCCTTCGAGGATCGCATCCAGCACCTCATAGGGCGGCAGGCTGTCCTGATCGGTCTGGTTCGCGCGCAGTTCAGCCGAGGGCGGCTTGGTGATGATCCGGTCCGGGATCACCGCGCCCGCAGGCCCGCGCATCCAGGCGCGGTGGTTGTCGTTGCGCCAGCGCGCGGTCAGGAACATGCGTGTTTTGTACATGTCCTTGACCGGGTTATAGCCGCCGTTCATGTCGCCATAAATCGTGCAATACCCCACGGCCATTTCGGATTTGTTGCCCGTGGTCAGCAGCATCGCCCCCGTCTTGTTCGACAGCGCCATCAGCATCAGCCCGCGCAGGCGGGACTGGATGTTTTCCTCGGTGATGCCGGGTTCCGTGCCCGCAAACAGCGGGGCCAGCGTATCGGTGACCGCCACCTGCGCCGCCGTGATCGGCACCGTGTCCAGCCGGCATCCCAGCGCGCGGGCGCATTGCGCCGCATCCTCCAGCGAATGATCCGACGTGAACTCGGACGGCAACATCACGCAATGCACGTTTTCCGGCCCCAGCGCGTCCGCCGCAATGGCGGCCACAATCGCCGAATCGATCCCGCCCGACAGGCCAAGGATCGCCTTGGAAAACCCGGTCTTGCGCATGTAATCGCCAAGCGACAGCACACAGGCGCGGTAATCCGCCTCGCCAATCGGCGCTATCGGGGCGATCTCGCTTTGGCCTGCGCGCCAGCCCGCGTCCGTGCGGGTGAAATCGACATGGGTGATCACCTCGTCGAACTGCGGCATCTGCACCGCCAGATGCCCGCCGGGGTTCAAGACCATGCTTGACCCGTCAAATACCTGATCGTCCTGCCCGCCCACCATGTTCAGATACACCAGCGGCAGGCCCGTCTCGACCACGCGCGCCACCATCAGGTTCAGCCGCAGGTTGGGCTTGCCGCGATGATAGGGGCTGCCATTCGGCACCAGCAGGATTTCCGCGCCGGTTTCCGCCAGCGTTTCCGCCACATCGGCATGCCATGCATCCTCACAGATCGGCGATCCGATGCGCACGCCCCGCACGGTATAGGGCCCGTGGATATCGGCAGGGGTGAACAGGCGGCGCTCGTCGAACACCGCGTCATTGGGCAGATGGTGCTTGCGGATCGTGGTGGCAATCCGCCCGCCGTCCAGAATGTGATAAGCGTTATAAAGCCGCCCTCCTGTCACATCCGGCCCCCCGATGGCCAATGCCGGGCCATCGGCGCAATCGCGCGCCAGCGCCTCCAGCGCCGCGCGGGCGGCCTGTTGAAACGCGGGCTTCAGGATCAAATCCTGCGTCTGGTAGCCGGTGATGAACATCTCGGTCAGCGCGACCATATCCGCACCGGCGTCGCGCCCAGCCTCCCACGCCCTGCGGGCGCGGGCGGCATTGCCCGCGATATCGCCCACCGTCGGGTTCAACTGCGCCAGCGTCAGGCGGAAATGGTCGGTCACGGCGGGCTCCTCGCGGTCATGTCCCCGCAGATGTAGCAGAACCGCGCCGCAGGGAAAGCCGCGCGCATCCCCCCAAGCGCCACACGGGATAGACATTGCCCCCCGCCCCCCGCTTCGTTTACCTTACGCCCAAGCAGGCGGCAGCGACCGCAGCACTTCGCGGGGGCATATCGAATGGCGCGGAACGTGACACATCTTGGCTGGGCCGTGGCACTGGGATTCGGTCTGACCGGCGCAGCTTTGGCCCAGACTGCACAATCCCAGGCCACGCAGGTGCTGACCAAGCAATACGATGATGGCGGCGTCTATGAGGGCACGTTCAAGGACGGCTTGCAGGACGGGCGCGGCACATATCGCCTGCCCAACGGCTATGAATACACCGGCGACTGGGCCGAAGGCGAGATCAGGGGCAATGGCGTGGCCCGTTTTCCCAATGGCTCGGTCTATGAGGGCCAGTTCACCAAGGGCAAACCCGAAGGCGTGGGCCGCATCGTGTTCACCGATGGTGGCACCTATGAGGGGCAATGGCTGGACGGCAAGATCACCGGGCAGGGCATCGCGGTCTATGCCAATGGAACGCGCTATGAAGGCGGGTTCCTGAACGCGCAGCACCACGGGCGCGGCGTGATGCAGTCACCGGGCGGTTATGTCTATGAAGGCGATTGGGCCAATGGCGCCAAATCCGGGCAGGCCCGCATCACCTATCCCGATGGCGCGGTCTATCAGGGCGCGGTCGCGGACGGCGCGCGCGCGGGCGAGGGCAAGCTGACCCTGCCCGACGGGCTGATCTATGAGGGCACCTGGGCCGACAACCAGATCAACGGGCAGGGCAAGCTGGTGCAGCCCAACGGCGACATCTATGAAGGCGCGCTGATCAATGGCCGCCGCGAAGGCAAGGGCCGCGTCACCTATGCCAATGGCGATGTCTATGACGGCGATTTTGCCGAGGATCGCCGCCAGGGCCAGGGCACCTTCACCGGCGCGGATGGCTATCGTTATGAGGGCGCTTGGCTTGCGGGCGAGATCGAGGGCGCGGGCCGCGTCACCTATGCCGATGGGTCGGTCTATGACGGCCAGTTCCGCGCCGGTCAGCCCGATGGCAAAGGCAAGATCACCTATGCCGACGGCGCAACCTATGACGGCGACTGGGTCAAGGGCGTGATCGAGGGCACGGGCCGCGCCAGCTATCCCAATGGGCTGACCTATGAAGGCGGCTTCGTGAACGCCCGTAACCACGGCTTTGGCGTGATGACCTATCCCGATGGCTATCGCTATGAGGGCAACTGGCAAGACGGCCAGCGGCATGGCACAGGGACTGCGACCTATCCCGATGGCACGGTCTACAAGGGCGATTTCGCCGCAGGCCTGCGCGCGGGCAAGGGCGAGATCACCATGGCCGACGGGTTCAGATACAGCGGCGACTGGACCGGCGGCGAAATCACCGGTCAAGGCGTGGCCACCTATGCCAATGGCGATGTCTATGAAGGTGCCATGGTCGCGGGCAAGCGGCAGGGTCAGGGCACTATGCGCTATGCCTCGGGGCAAACCGCGCAGGGCGACTGGGACAATGGCGCGCTGAAACAGTAAATGGGCGCGCGTGAGGCGTAATCAGGCACCGCACCTGCGGCTTCTCTGGTTCATAACTATCCAACAATCCCGAGGCGGCGCGGCAGCGACGCCGAGATGACATCTTGCGGCGCAGCCGCTCCGCCTGATTACAATTGGTTGTCGGGCCCATCCGGGTCGGGCTGGCCAATGCCACGGAACAGCTTGCGGAATGGCAACGCCCAGATGATGCCCAAACCGACATAGATCAACAGTTCGATCCAGATCGCGGGCTTGTTCAGCGGGTCTGGGAACAGCCAGTTCACCAGTGTCACTGCTACCACCACATAGGCAGGCATGCCCACCACGAGGACCAGAAGCGACAGGCGTTTGCGGGTTTTGTATGTCATTGCCATGCGGCGCAATTAGTCCGCGAAGGGGTCGGTGACAAGGATGGTGTCGTCGCGTTGCGGGCTGGTGGACAGCATGGCGACCGGGCAGCCGATCAATTCCTCGATCCGGCGGACGTATTTGATCGCCGCCGCAGGCAGATCGGCCCAGGACCGCGCGCCTTCGGTGCTCTCAGACCAACCCTCGATCATCTCATAGACAGGCGTGCAGCGCGCCTGCGCCGCCGCCGCCGTCGGCAGATAATCCAGCCGCGCACCGTCCAGATCATAGCCCACGCAGATTTTTAGCGTCTCGAACCCGTCCAGTACATCCAGTTTCGTCAGCGCGATGCCGTTCACACCGGACACCGCGCAGGTCTGCCGCACCAGCGCCGCGTCGAACCAGCCGCAGCGGCGTTTGCGGCCCGTCACGGTGCCAAATTCATGCCCGCGCGCGCCAAGGCGTTCGCCGTCAGCGTCTTTCAATTCGGTCGGGAACGGGCCTTCGCCGACCCGCGTGGTATAGGCCTTGACGATGCCCAGCACGTAACCGATCGCCCCCGGCCCCACCCCGGTGCCCGCCGCCGCCTGCCCCGCCACCACGTTCGACGAGGTGACATAGGGATAAGTGCCAAAGTCGATGTCCAACAGCGACCCCTGCGCGCCCTCGAACAGGATGCGCTTGCCCGCCTTGCGTTTCTCGGCCAGCACCTGCCAGACGGGCGCGGCATAGGGCAGGATGTCCGGCCCAATCGCCAGCAGTTGCGCGATCAACGCATCGCGGTCGATTTCCGCGATGCCCAGCCCCCGCCGCAGCGGGTTGTGGTGTTGCAAGGCGCGGTCCACGCGGGCCTCCAGCGTTGCGCGGTCGGCAAGGTCGGCCACCCGCACGGCACGGCGGCCCACCTTGTCCTCATAGGCGGGGCCGATGCCGCGCCCGGTGGTGCCGATCTTGGTGCCTGCGGTGGACGCCGCTTCGCGCGCGCGGTCCAACTCGCCGTGAATGGGCAGGATCAGCGGCGTGTTTTCCGCGATCATCAGCGTTTCGGGGGTGATCACCACGCCAAGCTCGCGGATCTTGGCGATTTCCTTGACCAGATGCCAGGGGTCCAGCACCACGCCATTGCCGATCACCGACAGCTTGCCGCCCCGCACCACGCCCGACGGCAGCGCGTTGAGTTTATAGACCGTGTTGCCCACCACCAGCGTATGGCCCGCGTTGTGCCCGCCCTGAAAGCGGCAGATCACATCGGCGCGTTCCGACAGCCAGTCAACGATCTTGCCCTTGCCCTCGTCGCCCCATTGGGCGCCCACGACCACCACGTTTGCCATCGTCTCGGTCCCTTTCGGTCATCAAACCCGAATAGCTATAGCCCCGCCGCTTCGCGCGCGAAACCCGCTATTTCGCCGCTGGACATCGCCGTCTCACCGGGCACAGTAACAGCAACCAAGGAGACGCCGATGACTATCCTGATCCGCTGGGCCGCGGCCTTTGTTCTGCTGGCGCTGAGCTATAATCCGACGCCGTGGAATTACGTCCGCTGGGCCGAACGCGGCTGGGCCGATCAGACGGCGCTCGTGGTGCTGGCGGGGCTGGTTCTGTTCGCGGCCTATGTGGTGTATCTGGGGGCCACGCTGCGCTCGATCGGGCTGTTCGGGATGCTGTTGGTTATGGCCATCGCGGCGGCGCTGATCTGGGTGCTGTATGATCAGGGCTGGCTGTCCTTGGACAATCCCGACCTGAACCTGTGGCTGGGGCTGATCGCGCTGTCAGGCGTGCTGGGGGTGGGGCTGGGCTGGTCGATCCTGCAAAAGCGCATCACGGGGCAGGTCGATATCGACGATACCGAAACCTAAAGCGTGACCGGCGCGCCATGCGGGGTAGCCAGATAGGCCGCCTCCCACGCGTCGCGCATGCGGGCCACGTCACCGGGGGCGGCCATGTCGCGGGTGGCCAGCAGGGTTTCCAGTGCCGCCAGCCACGCCGCCCAGTAATCCGCCCCGCCATCCAGCGCGCCATGCACGCCGCGCCGCGCGGCCAGCGCCGCGCCGAACGTGGCGGCCCAGTCGGGCCAAGTAAACGCGCCCCGTTCCGACAGATGCACGGTCAATGCAAAGGCCTGCGCGTGCCAGGGATCGGTAAAGGCCGGTTCGGCAAATTCGGCGGGGATCATGGTGCGGGGTCCAGATAGCTTTGCCACAGATCGGCGGTGACCTCGTCGCGCGGGTTTTCGGCACTGCCCCACAGATCGGTGGCGCGGAAGACGATGGTGTAAAGCGGTTCCGGCGCCTCGCCCAGCCCATGTGCGTTGGTGTCGGGAAACACATGCGCGCCATGGCAGGACAGGATGGTTCCCGGCACACCGGCGGCATAGGCGGGCAGGCGGGTATGGCCCCCCGCGACATGGATATTGCGGGCGGGGCGGCGGGTGATCACGCGGTCACCGGCGGCAAAGCGCGGAGTTGCGGCGCTGGCGCGATCCGTCGGCCCGCCACGCGCCAGCACAGCAGGCACGGCATCCGCGGTCAGGCGGCGCGGTGCAAGCGGCGATATCCCATCGCCCTGCCCCGCCGCCAGTTCCGCCCGCGTGACGATGCCGCGCGCCACCAGCAGATCGGCCAACGCGGCCAGCCACTTCTCGTAATACGAAAACCGCGTGTAATCCATTGTCCCCAGCAATTCACGGGCATGGCGGGACGCATCCAGCGTCCATTGCCCCAAGCCCCCCGCCGCCAGCGTCACGGCCAGCGCGCGGGCATGCCACGCTTCTTTGAAAACGGGCTCGTCGGGATTCACGGGAATGGCCCCGTCACCCCAACGCCCACCCATGTCATGCACGCGGGTCATGTGGGGGCCCGCGCAAGCCCGGTGCCGATCATGCTGTCGCGGGTCACCAGCGCCATAAGCGCGTCTTCGTCCATCCCTTCGCTGCCCTCGGGGCGCATCGGGATCACCAGATAGCGCAGCTCGGCAGTCGAATCCCAGACGCGCACCGCCTGCCCCTCGGCCAGCGTCACGCCAAATTCCGCCAGCACGGCACGCGGTTCGCGCACGGCGCGGGCGCGGTAGGCGTCGGATTTATACCAGCCCGGCGGGATGCCCAGCAAAGGCCACGGATAGCAGGAACACAGCGTGCAAACGACGATGTTGTGGGTGTCGGGGGTGTTTTCCACCGCGACGATATGTTCGCCCTGACGGCCATAAAGCCCCATTTCAGCCACCACCTCGGTCGCATCCGCCAGCAGACGCGCGCGGAACGCAGGGTCGGACCAGGCGCGGGCCACCACACGGGCCCCGTTCTGCGGCCCGATGCGATTCTGATAGGTGTCGATGATCGCGTCCAGCGCGGCGGGGTCGATCAGGCCTTTTTGCGTCAGCACGGTTTCCAGCGCCTTGACCCGCAAGGCCGGGTCGGACGGCAGCACGGAATGGTCATGGTCGTGATGGTCGTCGTCGTGGTGGTGATGATCATGTGGCATGGTGCGATCATGCCGGTTGCGCGGCGGCCCGTCCAGACGGTTTTGCGGCGATTGGTGTCGGGGCTTGCGGTGCGGGGGGTTCGGGTCTAGATACGCCGCGTTGTGGCGCAGTGAGAGATCCATGGAAAACGTCGTTCTAACCATCCATCTGCTGCTGGCCCTGGCGCTGATCGCGGTCGTGCTGTTGCAACGGTCCGAAGGCGGCGGTCTGGGCATGGGCGGCGGGGGCGGTGTGGTGTCCGGGCGCGCGGCGGCCACGGCGCTGGCCCGCGTGACGTGGATCCTTGCGGCGGCGTTCATCGGAACTTCGATCGCCATGACGATCATCGCGGCGGAAAAATCAGCCGGATCATCGGTGCTGGACCGTATGGGCGACGCGCCTACACCGGTGCAGGCTCCGCTGGCCCCTGTGGTGCCGGGTGGCAACCTGTTGCCGCCGTCGGATGGTGGGCCTCTCGTGCCGAAGGCCGACTGATCGACCTGCCGAAGGCCAACTTGCCGAAGGCCGACTGACGTCCTTAAGCGGTTAACTCGCGCCGCATCGTCATATCTTAAACCAACCGCTACAAGCCTTTGAGAACAGGCAGATCGGCGCAACATCATCTTGCGGTTCACTTGCCGCCGCGCGGGAATCGGATTATAGCTTTAATCCCGTGGTGCTGTGGTTGATCAACCCGGCCGATCAATGCAGCACATCCGTCAGACGGATCAAACCACGGGGATTTCACATGGCGCGATACATCTTCATCACGGGTGGCGTGGTGTCCTCGCTGGGCAAGGGGCTGGCGTCCGCCGCACTTGGCGCGCTGTTGCAGGCGCGGGGATTTTCGGTGCGGCTGCGCAAACTGGACCCCTATCTGAACGTCGATCCGGGCACGATGTCGCCCTTTGAACATGGCGAGGTGTTCGTGACCGATGATGGCGCGGAAACCGATCTGGACCTTGGCCATTACGAACGATTTACCGGGGTGCATGCGCGCAAGACCGACAGCATCTCGTCGGGGCGGATCTATTCCAACGTGCTGGAAAAGGAACGGCGCGGCGATTATCTGGGCAAGACCATTCAGGTCATTCCGCATGTGACCAATGAAATCAAGGATTTCATCCGCATCGGCGATGACGAGGTCGATTTCATGCTGTGCGAAATCGGCGGCACGGTCGGCGATATCGAAGGCCTGCCATTCTTCGAGGCGATCCGCCAATTCGCCCAAGACCGCCCGCGCGGGCAGTGCATCTTCATGCATCTGACGCTCTTGCCCTATCTGGCGGCATCGGGCGAATTGAAAACCAAACCCACGCAGCATTCGGTCAAGGAATTGCGCGCCATCGGCATCGCGCCCGATATCCTGGTCTGCCGCAGCGAACAGCCGATCCCGGAACGCGAGCGCGAAAAGATCGGCCTGTTCTGCAACGTGCGTAAGGATGCCGTCATCGCGGCCTATGACCTGAAGTCGATCTATGAGGCCCCGCTGGCCTATCATGCCGAGGGGCTGGATCAGGCCGTGCTGGACGCGTTCCAGATCAGCCCCGCCCCGCGCCCCGACCTGCGCAAATGGGAAGACGTGGTGGACCGCATTCGCAACGTCGACGGCGAGGTCAACATCGCCATCGTCGGCAAATACACCCAGTTGGAAGATGCCTACAAGTCGATCAAAGAGGCGCTGACGCATGGCGGCATGGCCAACCGCGTCAAGGTCAACGTGAAATGGGTCGATGCCGAGATCTTTGACCGTGAGGACGCCGCGCCGCATCTGGCGGGGTATCACGCCATTCTGGTGCCCGGCGGCTTTGGCGAGCGCGGCACCGA
Organism: Paracoccus haematequi; assembly: GCA_945881965.1. Taxonomy (GTDB): domain Bacteria; phylum Pseudomonadota; class Alphaproteobacteria; order Rhodobacterales; family Rhodobacteraceae; genus UBA9554. Next base: position 29,557 of record CAMCVS010000001.1, read on the forward strand.
AGGCAAGATCAAGGCGGCGGAATTTGCCCGCACCCGGCGCATCCCCTATCTGGGCATCTGTCTGGGCATGCAGATGGCGGTGATCGAGGCCGCGCGCAACGTCGCGGGCCTGACCCGCGCCGGGTCCGAGGAATTTGACCACGAAGCCGGTGCAAAGCGGTTCGAACCCGTGGTCTATCACCTGAAGGAATGGGTGCAGGGCAATCACGTCGTGGAACGGAAAGTTGGCGACCAGAAAGGTGGCACCATGCGGCTGGGGGCCTATGACGCGACGCTGGCGGCGGGGTCGCGGGTGGCGGGCATCTATGGCAGCTCCCATATCGAGGAACGCCACCGCCACCGCTATGAGGTGGACATCAAGTATCGCGAACGGCTGGAGGCCTGCGGACTGGCGTTTTCCGGCATGTCCCCCGATGGCCGCCTGCCCGAGATCGTCGAATGGCGCGACCATCCGTGGTTCATCGGGGTGCAATTCCACCCGGAACTGAAATCCAAACCCTTCGCGCCGCATCCTTTGTTCGCCGATTTCGTGCGGGCGGCGGTGGAAACGTCGCGGCTGGTGTGAGACCGGTCCAATGCCGCATTTCGGTTGATCATTGTGGCGCCGTCTGCAATCAGAATGATTATTAACAAATCGTTAATAAAGCGGGAAAATCTTGAGAAGCTTTTATACCGTCAGTCTCGTCATCATTCTCGGATTTGGCAGTTTCTCTGGTCTGGCGTCTGCCAAGGCGGTTGGCGTTAGAACGAAGCAAGACGCCTTAGAACATGGCGGCGGGTGTCGCAAAAGCTCGCCGCCTGGACAATGTTGTCATGGCGGGTCACAGCCGGTTCACTGCCACTGAACATCCAAGACGCGCGTAACAACCGCAGTCCTGGCTGTGCGTCGTCAAATGTAACCTTGCGCGGCAATCCCCCGCCGCACAGCATTAAACCCACTTGCCAAACACCACGCGCCTCTGCACGGTCCGGCCAAACCGCACGGAGTTGAACATGCACCTGATACCCATCTGGCCCCGCCTGTCCGCGCTTGTCGCGGCTGTGATGCTGGGCCTGCCCGCTGCCGCGGCCTCGCTCGACGGGGTTCCCGTCACCGTGACCAATGAATCCGAACCCGTGCTCTGCGCCGAAAAGGACAACGTCGCGCTGTCATTCGCGTCGGACGCAGTGCGGGCGTTCCGGATCGAGGCGGCGCATCCGGTTTACCTTGCCCCCGGCATCCGCGACAACTGGGAGGCCGACTGGACCGCTTGCGACATGTCGGGCGATCCGGTGTTTGCCGCTGTCGCGCCACCGGGGCGCGAAACGCTGTATGAACAGCCCGATATGTGGGTGGTCGGCTGGCGCTATGCCAGCTTTTGGCGGCCGCCCACGGCCAATGTCCGTATCGGTGACAAGGTGTTCGAAGGGCTGACCCTGCTGCAAGTCTGGCAATTGCGCAGCGACGGCGCCGAAGAGGTGGTGGTGTTCTATCCGCAGGACGGCTATTGGCGCGCCCGCCCGCTTGCGCCGCGCCCGATGCGCAACACGGCCTATGGGTCGTCGTTCCTTGTCGGCCCGGTCGAGGTTGACGGGCGGCCCATCGTGGCCATCGACGAGGCGGTGTTCGACCCGGCCACGCGGACCTTCACGCTTGATTTCACGCGCGGCGGCAGCGGCACCGTGACCATGGTGAACGTCGATGAAAACCGTATCGCGCTGGATGTGGCGTTTGATGCGCCGATCACGGGCGCTCCCTTTGCCATGCTGCGCTCGATGTATATCACCGAGTTCAACAATGACGCGGCGCGGATCGCGGTGCGGGAAACCGGCGCGAATGGCTGGCGCGAAGGCCCGATCATGGGGTTTGAGGGGGCCAAGGCCACCGATATCTGGGTGGGCCGCCTGACGCCGTCGCAGCACAACAAATCCTCGCCGGATTTCATCTTTAACAGCTTTTCTGATGGGCCGACGCCCAAGCGGCCCAAGAATGAGCCGCCAATCACGCCGCAAATCATCCCCTGAGGGTCAACCCAGCAGTGGCGCGAGCAGGTCGCGCCACAGGCTGCGCTTGACGTCCCTTCGCGGGGAAATCGCGGCCGGGTCCAGCACATCGCGGATATCGGCAGGCATCGCGGCGAGCGTCAGCGGTTCCAGCAATTCGGGGCGGAATTGCCAGCGCCCGATGCGCCCGCGCGCGCGGTCGCCCTCTTGGCGGGCGATCCAGTCCATCATCTCGGCGCGGACCGGACCCACGCCCGCCTCGGGATCGGGCAGATAGAACCCGGCAGCAATCCGCCGGTGAATGGTGTCCAGCATCCGGCAGGCATCGCGCGCCTCGGGGGGCACCTGACGTGGCGGGGTATAGTTCCACCGTTCGGGCGCGCCATTCAGAAACACCCGCAGCGCCGCGCCAAGGTCCACGCCTTTTTGCGCCATCATCCAGCCCAGATGGCCCAGATCGCCCGTCGCCCAATCAAACCGCAGCACATCCTGACGCCGGTCGCCCGTGCTGCCGCCGCGCACCTCGCCCAACAGCGCGCGCATATCGTCGCCCGCCCATTCCTGGGGCAAGGCTCGTCCCTGCTGTCGCGGCGCTGCCTGTGCCATGCGTCAATGTCCACCCTGATCACCCAAGGGCGAATGTGACGGGCAAAACAGGAAACAACAGGGTGGAATTGTGGCGCTTTGCGGACTGACCGGAACTGTGTCAGCCTGCGCGTCGCCGCAAACGTGGCGCTTGGCCCCTTGACCTTGTGACTTGCCCCCCGCACCTTGCACCCGCAATCAAATCAGGAGATGCGCGATGCCGAAGGGATACTGGGTCACCGATATGGATATCCATGACCACGCCGCCTATGACCGCTACAAATCGAAGAACGGCGTGGCTTTTGCCGAATTCGGCGGGCGCTTTGTGGTCCGGGGCGGTCAGCAAACCATTATCGAGGGATCGGCGCGCGCGCGCACTGTCGTCATCGAATTTCCCAGCTATCAGGCGGCGCTGGATTGCTATCATTCCGACGCCTACAAGGTGGCGATGGCCGAACGCGTGGGTGCATCGACCGGCGATCTGATCATCGTCGAGGGCTATGACGCCTGATGTTCCGGGATTTTCTGACCCGGCTCATGGCCCCCGAACCGGTGATCAGTGATCCTGACGCGCGGCTGGCGCTGGCGGCGTTGCTGGTACGGATCGCGCGCACGGACGGGCATTATGCGGTGCCCGAAATCGCGCGCATCGACCGGCTGCTGGCGGAGCGGTACGGGCTGTCTCACCCGGATGCGCAGGCGCTTCGGCGCAATGCCGAAACTCTGGAGGAAGAGGCCCCCGATACGGTGCGTTTCACCCGCGCAATCAAGGAGGCGGTGCCCTATGCCGACCGCGTCGAGGTGATCGCGGCGCTGTGGGCCGTGGTGCTGGCGGATGGCGCGCGCGGGGCCGAAGAGGACGCGCTGATGCGGATGACGGCCAGCCTGCTGGGCGTGAACGACCGCGATTCGGGGCTGGCGCGGCAGCGGGTCGAGGCCAAGGGGTGAGCGCTGGATCAGGCGGGCCGTTGGCCGCCTTGCCCGCCAAAGGCACGCCTTTGGCCATGCTGCCGATGTATGACCGCCCCGAAATCCGGGGCGCAACCGACCGGTTCTGGGGGCTGATCCGCGACGCGCTGCGCGCGCGCGGCATTGCCGCGCCCCCGGCGCTGCTGCGCAGCGCCGATGACCTAATGCAGGTCTGGCTTTCGCCAGACCTGGTGCTGGCGCAGACCTGCGGTCTGCCCTATCGGGCGCGTCTGAAAGACGCGGTGACGCTGGTGGGCACACCCGATTACGCCCTGCCCGGCTGCCCGCTGGGCCATTACCGGTCGGTCATCGTGGCGCGCGGGGCGCTGCCCCGCGATTGGCGCGGGTTGCGGTTGGCGATCAACGATGCCGGGTCGCAATCCGGCTGGGCGGCGCTGGTCGCGGAATGGCCGGACAACATCCCCGCGCGGGTCACCGTCACCGGATCACATGCTGCGTCATTGGCGGCGGTGGCGGCGGGCGCGGCCGACTTGGCGGCGCTGGATGTGCAAAGCTGGCGACAGTTGCAGCGCTACGCGCCCGCCGCCGCAGAGGTCATGGTGATCGCGGAAACCGAACCCACCCCCGGCCTGCCGTTCATCACCCGCGCGGGCCAAGACCCCACGCCCGTGTTCGCCGCCTTGCAGGCGGCCATCGCAACGCTGGCCGCCGATGACCGCGCGGCCCTCGATCTGGCTGGGCTGGTGATGATCCCCGCCAGCGCCTATCTGGCGTTGCCGCTGCCGCCTGCGCCGCCGATCTGCGCCGCCGATCTGAACCGCTGAAAAAACCGGCAAAGGCGGGCCAAACCCGCTTTGACCCGTTGCAAAGCCGGGTGTTTTCCGCCCAATTGAAATGCAACAAAAAGACGACAGGGAATCCCAGACGTGCCCGCCAGCCCGCCGCCGGTCATCGAAATCCGCGACCTGCACAAGTCCTATGGGGCGCTTGAGGTGCTGAAGGGCGTCGATATCACCGCCCGCCAAGGCATGGTGGTGTCGCTGATCGGGTCATCCGGGTCGGGCAAATCGACGCTCTTGCGGTGCTGCAACCTGCTGGAGGACAGCCAGCAAGGCCAGATCCTGTTCCAAGGCGAGGCGGTGACATGGCGCGGCACGGGTCTGGGGCGTCACCCGTCGAACCCCGGTCAGGTGCTGCGCATCCGCACCAACCTGTCGATGGTGTTTCAACAGTTCAACCTGTGGTCGCACATGACCGTGCTGCAAAACGTGATGGAGGCGCCGCTGACCGTGCTGGGTCGTCCCCGCGATCAGGTCGAGGCCGCCGCGCGGCGCTATCTGGACAAGGTGGGCATCGGTGACAAATGCGACTGCTGGCCTGCGCAACTGTCGGGCGGGCAACAGCAACGCGCCGCGATTGCACGCGCACTGTGCATGGAACCCCAGGCGCTGTTGTTCGATGAACCCACATCCGCGCTGGACCCCGAGCTGGAACAAGAGGTGGTCCGCGTGATCAAGGCGCTGGCCGACGAGGGGCGCACCATGCTGATCGTGACGCATGACATGCGGCTGGCCGCCGATGTGTCCGATCACGTCGTGTTCCTGCATCAGGGCCGGATCGAGGAAGAAGGCCCCCCCGCCACCCTGTTCGGTGCGCCGAAATCCGAACGCCTGCGGGGGTTCCTGTCCGCCACCGCGCCCGCCTGATCCACTTTAACATCCAACCAACGGGAGAGACCGATGAAGAACCTGATCCTGCCCGCCGCATTGCTGGCGCTGACCGCCGGGGGCGCTCTGGCGCAGACCGTGCGCCTTGGCACCGAAGGCGCCTATCCGCCCTACAACTTCATCAACGACAAGGGCGAAATCGACGGCTTCGAGCGCGCCTTGGGCGACGAGCTGTGCAAGCGCGCCAGCCTGACTTGCGAATGGGTCAAGAACGACTGGGATTCGATCATCCCCAACCTGGTGTCGGGCAACTATGATGTGATCATCGCGGGCATGTCGATCACCGACGAACGCGACAAGGTGATTGATTTCACGCAGGATTATTACCCGCCGACCGCGTCGGTGTTTGTCGCCAAGACGGCGGATGCGAACACGAAAGGCGTCGTGTCGGCCCAGACCGCGACGATTCAGGCGGGCTATGTCGCCGAATCCGGCGCGCAACTGCTGGAGTTTGCCACGCCCGAAGAAACCGTGGCCGCGGTGCGGAATGGCGAGGCCGATGCCGTGTTTGCCGATTTCGATTACCTGAAGCCGATCGTCGATGCGGCGGGCGGTGAATTGGTGATCGCGGGCGAACCCGTGCCGCTGGGCAAGGGCGTGGGCATGGGTTTCCGCGAAAGCGACAAGCCGCTGCGCGATAAATTCGACGCCGCCATCACTGCGATGAAGGCAGACGGGTCGTTGAACGCGCTGCTGAAGACGTGGTTCGGCGACGCGACCAAGACCTATTGAGCGCCCCGTAGGGCGGCTGCTCGCAGCCGCCCTACCTGACATCATGTTCGCATCCTGCACTGATCCCGCCGCCTTGGGCGATCTGCATTGGCTGGTCTGTTACCTGACCACGGCCAAGCATCTGTCGTTCTATGCCTCGTTCGGGACGGTGCTGCTGTTGCTGGCAGTCACCGCGCCCGCCGCGCTGGCGCTGGGGTTTGCCGGGGCGGTAGCGGCCCGCTCGCGGGTTTTGCTGCTGTCCTGGCTCGGCAAGGGCTATATCGCGTTGGTGCGCGGAGTCCCCGATATCGCGTTTTTCCTGTTCTTCGTGATCGCGCTGGATCAGGGCGTCGAATATCTGCGCCATGTCTGGCTTTGCCCCGATTGGTCGGAACCGATCCGCCAGGGCAGCGATTTCCGCGTCTGTCCGCCCGCCAAAGCCCCCTTGGGCAATGCGCCGCAATGGGTGCATGAGGTTTACGGTTTCGCGCTCGCGGTGTTCACTTTCGCGCTGGTATTCGGGGCCTTTGCCGCCAACGTGCTGTTCGGCGCGATGCGCGCCGTGCCCCGCGCGCAGATGGAAACCGCCGAGGCCTATGGCATGACGCCGCGCCAATCCTTTCGCCGCATCCTTGTGCCGCAGATGTGGGTCTATGCCCTGCCCGGCCTGTCGAACCTGTGGATGGTCCTGATCAAGGCGACGCCGCTGTTATTCCTGCTGGGTGTCGAAGATATCGTCTATTGGGCGCGCGAATTGGGCGGCACAAAAACCCCGCAATTCACCGATTACCCGCATGGCGACTGGCGGATGTGGTATTTCCTGTTCCTTTTGGTGTTTTACCTCGCTTTCACGCGGCTGTCGGAAATCGTGCTGGATCGCGTGATGGCGCGATTGACCAAAGGGCAGGCGACCTTGGGCGGCGACGCGCAACGAAAGGCTGCGGCATGAGTTGCTATGACACCTTCATCGACTACGGCCTGCGGTCCATCGGCATCGGCGAACGGCTGTTGCCGCGCGGCGATTTCACGCTGTGCCAACAGGTCGTGCTTATCGGGTCGGGCATGATCTGGAACATCTATTTCGGCGCACTGTCGCTGGTATCGGGGTTTTTCCTCGCCACTGCTCTGGCGCTGGCCAAAACGGCGCAAACCCCGTGGGTTCGCAAACCCGCCGAGGCGTTCATTTTCGTGTTTCGCGGCTCGCCGCTATTCATCCAGTTCTTCTTTGCCTATTTTCTGTTCCTGTCGCTGAAACAATCTTACCCGTTCTTCACCCCGCTGACATCGGCCACATGGGGCGCGTTGTTGGTGTTGTTCTTCAATACCGCCGCCTATTCCGCCGAGATATTCCACGGCGCACTGTTATCCGTGCCCAAGGGCGATATCGAAGCCGCAAGCGCCTATGGCTTTTCCCCCCGCCTGCGGTTTCGCCGCATCATCTGGCCCACCATGCTGCGGCTGGCCTGGCCCGCCTATACCAACGAGGCGATATTCCTGTTTCACGCTACCACGCTGGTATTCTTTTCCGGCTTTCCGGCCACCGCGCAAAAGGGTGACGCGCTGTATTACGCGAATTATTTCGCGGACAAGACGTTCAACCCGTTCATCCCCTACCCCATTTTGGCGGGCTATTTCATCCTCCTGACCCTCGCGGTGATTGGGCTGTTCGGCGCGGTCAACCGGCACCTGAACCGGCACCTGCCCACCGCGCCCCAACGCCGCCGGACCGGGATGGTGCCGGGTTTCCTGCGGTAATGTGACAATTCTGTTGCCAGATCAGCCCTGCACAGGCTAGGATTTGATCAAATTCCAACAGGTGCCCCATGTCGACCTCGACCCTGAACTGGCTGCGCAAGAATACGCAGGTCAGAACCATCCGCGTTGCTGCCGCCGATCTGAACGGCCAGCCGCGCGGCAAACGTGTCCCGTCCCGTTTTGCCGATGCCGTGGTGGAAAACGGCACGCGGTTTCCGCTTTCATCGCTCAACCTTGATATCTGGGGCGAGGATATCGACGACAGCCCTTTGGTCTATGACGGCGGCGATGCAGATGGCGTGTTGAAACCGACGGAACGCGGCTTCATGCCGATGCCCTGGCTCGAAGCCCCAACTGCCCTGTTGCCGATCTGGATGTTCCGCGAGGATGGCCGCCCTTATGATGGCGACCCGCGCCACGCGCTCCGTGCGGTGGTCGAACGCTACAAGGCGCGCGGGTTGACGCCGGTGGTGGCGATGGAGCTGGAATTTTACCTGATCGACGATTCCGGCAAGACGCTGCAAGTGCCACCCAGCCCGCGGTCCGGCAAGCGGCGCAAGGCGGCGGAAATTCTGTCGATCCGGGCGCTGGACGCGTTCGATACCTTCTTTACCGATCTCTATGACGCCTGCGAGGAAATGGATATCCCCGCCGATACGGCGATTTCCGAGGCGGGTCTGGGGCAGTTCGAATTGAACCTGGTGCACCAAAGCGATGCCATGCGGGCCGCCGATGATGCCTGGCTGTTCAAGATGCTGGTCAAGGGGCTGGCGCGGCGGCACGGCTTTGCCGCGTCCTTCATGGCGAAACCCTATGTGGATTATGCCGGGTCCGGCCTGCACACGCATTTCTCGATCAACAACAGCGACGGGCGCAACATCTTTGACGATGGCGGTCCCTTGGGCACCGAGACCCTGCGCCATGCGGTGGGCGGCTGCATGGCGGCGATGCACGACAGCACACTGATCTTTGCGCCGCATGGCAACAGTTATGAACGGCTGGCGGGTGGGTCACACGCGCCGTCGGGGATTTCCTGGGCCTATGAAAACCGCACCTCTGCCATCCGCATCCCGTCGGGCAGCAATCGCGCGCGGCGGCTGGAACATCGCGTGGCGGGCGGCGATGTGAACCCTTACCTGTTGTCAGCGGCCATTCTGGGCGCGGCGCTGTGGGGGATCGAGAACCGCATGGAACCCCCCGCGCCCATCACCGGCAACGCCTATAAGCTGGACCTTCCCCGCATGGCCGAGGATTGGGGCACCGCCATCGACGCGTTTGAAGCCAGCCCGATCGTGCCGCATTTCTTTGCCCCCGACCTGATCCGCAATCTGGTGCTGACCAAGCGGCAGGAACGGCATTACATGGCGCATCTGGAGCCATCGGAACAGGTCGAGATCTACCTCGACACGGTCTAGCGCGGCGTCTTGTCGGGCCGGAACGCGCGGTCTAAGGTCAGGCATCCTTACTCTGGTGATCCATGAAAATCGGCATCCTGCAAACCGGCCATGTCGCGGATGAAATTCAGCCCGCGCTTGGCGATTATTCCGACATGTTCGCGCGCCTTCTGGACGGGCACGGCTTTGACTTTGTCACGTTCAACGTGGTGGACGGGGAATTTCCCGATGGGCCAATGGCTTGTGATGGCTGGCTGATCACCGGATCGCGCCACGGCGCCTATGAGGACCATGCCTTCATCCCGCCGCTGGAGACGCTGATCCGCGCCATCCGCGACGCGGGCCTCCCGCTGATCGGTGTGTGTTTCGGCCATCAGATCATCGCGCAGGCCTTGGGGGGCCGGGTCGAGAAATTCGCGGGCGGCTGGTCGGTCGGGCGGCAGGAATATCTGCTGGACGGCGAGACGGTCGCGCTGAACGCGTGGCATCAGGATCAGGTGGTGGAATTGCCGCCGGGGGCCGAGGTGGTGGCCAGCAATGATTTCTGCGCCAATGCCGCACTGGTCTATGGCCAGCGCATCTTTACGGTGCAGGCGCATCCCGAATTCACATCGGCCATGGTCGAGGTGTTGGTGGCCTATCGATCCACCACCGTTCCCGCCGCGCTGAAAGCTGCTGCCGCCGCCAATCTGGCCGCCCCCACCGACAACCAACGGCTGGCCGCGCGCATGGTGGCCGTGCTCAAAGGCGGTGCGGCATGAGCGATTGGAAAGACAAGCTGCCCGCCGCGACGCAGGTCTATCTGGAAGACAAGCGGCTGGACGAGGTCGAATGCATCATCGCCGACCTGCCCGGCATCGCGCGCGGCAAGGCGATGCCGGCCACTAAATTCGCCAAGCAGGATTTCTTTCATCTGCCCGATTCGATCTTTTACCAGACCATCACCGGCGATTGGGGCGATGCAGCGGGCGAGGAAGGCTTCATCGAGCGCGACATGATCCTGCGGCCCGATTATGCCACCGCAACGGCTGCGCCCTGGACGGCGGATACCACGCTTCAGGTGATCCACGACGCCTATGACCGCAAGGGCCAGCCCATTCCCTATGCGCCGCGCAATGTGCTGAAGCGCGTGGTGGCGCTATATGAAAAACAGGGCTGGAAACCCGTGGTCGCCCCCGAGATGGAATTTTTCCTGGTCGCGCGCAATCTGGATCCGGCCAAGGAAATCGAGCCGATGATGGGCCGGTCGGGGCGTCCTGCGGCGGCGCGGCAGGCCTATTCGATGTCAGCCGTGGATGAATTTGGCCCCGTGATCGACGATATCTATGATTTCGCCGAGGAACAGGGGCTGGAAATCGACGGCATCACCCAAGAGGGCGGCGCGGGGCAGTTGGAGATCAACCTGCAACATGGCGATCCGATCCGGTTGGCCGACGAGGTGTTCTATTTCAAACGCCTGATCCGCGAGGCGGCGCTGCGGCACAATTGTTTCGCCACCTTCATGGCGAAACCCATCGCCAACGAACCGGGGTCGGCGATGCATATCCATCATTCGGTGGTCGATGCGGTGACCGGGCAGAACATCTTTTCCGGGCCTGCGGGCGGCGAGACCGAGGCGTTCTTCAACTTTATCGGTGGCTTGCAGACCCATCTGCCGCAGGCGATTGCTGTGCTGGCCCCTTATGTGAACAGCTACCGCCGGTATGTGCGCGACCATGCTGCGCCCATTAACCTCGCGTGGGGCCGCGACAACCGCACCACCGGCATCCGCATCCCGCTGTCAACACCCGCCTCGCGGCGGATCGAGAACCGGCTGGCGGGGATGGATTGCAACCCCTATCTCGGCATCGCCGCCAGCCTTGCCTGCGGTTATCTGGGGCTGATGAAGGAATTGCGCCCCGGCCCGTCGTTCAAGGGCGATGCCTATGAGGGGTCAGAGGATATCCCCCGCGTGATGGGCGATGCGCTCGACCTGTTCGAGGATGCCAAAGAGCTGCACGAGGTGCTGGGGCCCGAGTTCATCCGGGTCTATTCCATCGTGAAGCGCAACGAATACGAAGAATTTCTGCAAGTGATCAGCCCGTGGGAACGCGAGCATCTGCTGCTGAACGTGTAATCAGACCGCGATCGCGACAAGGGGGGCCGTCTGCCCCCCTTGACCCCCCGAGGATAGTTATGAACCGAAGAAGCACGGGACGGCGCGATGAACCTGCTGCACGCCAATGACCGGCGCGGGGTTTACCCGGACAGCTGGTATGCCGCGACGGCGGTGCCGCTGCCGCCGTTTCCCGCGCTGAAAGGTGCCCTGCGGGCGGATGTGGTGGTGGTGGGTGGCGGCTATACCGGGCTGTCTGCCGCGCTGCATCTGGCCGAACGCGGGTTTGACGTGGTGCTGCTGGAGGCGCACCGCGTCGGCTGGGGCGCGTCGGGGCGCAATGGCGGGCAATTGGGATCAGGACAGCGGCAGGACCAGTTCAAGCTGGAAAAGCTGGTTGGACCGGCGGCGGCCCAGCAGTTGTGGCAGTTGGGCGAAGAGGCCAAGGTGGTCACGCATGACCTGATCGACCGGCACAAGATCGACTGCGGCTATCGCCCCGGTCTGGCCTGGGCCGGGTTCACGAGTCGCGAAACAGATTGGATGGCGCGCTATGCCGATCATCTGGACCGCGCCTATGGCTACCGCGAGGTGACGGCGCTGGGGCGGGCGGAATTTGCGGCGCTGTGCCCGTCGCAGGCCTATCATGGCGGGATGCTGGACCGGGGTGCGGGGCATCTGCATCCCCTGCGCTATGCCATCGGATTGGCGCGGGCAGCGGCGGCGGCGGGGGTTCGGATCTGCGAGCGGTCCGAGGTGCATCGCATCGACCGGGGCAACCGGGCCGGGGCCAAGGTGCGGGTGGCCACCGATGCGGGGCATGTGGACGCCGATCACCTGATCCTTGCCGCCAACGGCTATCTGGGCGGGCTGGACCGCAAGGTGGCCGCCCGCGTGATGCCGATCAACAATTTCATCGTCGCGACAGCGCCTTTGGGCGCGCGCGCGGCCGAGGTGCTGACGCGCGATGTGGCGGTGTGCGACACGCGCTTTGTGATCAACTATTTCCGGCTGTCCGAGGACAAGCGGCTGCTGTTCGGCGGCGGCGAAACCTATGGCTACCGCTTTCCGACTGACATTGCCGCGCTGGTCCGCAAGCCGATGCTGGAGATTTTTCCCGGCCTGCGGGATGTCGCCATCGACTATGCCTGGGGCGGGACATTGGCGATCACCCCGCACCGGGTGCCGTATTTCGCGCGGCTGGCACCCAATGTGCTGACCGCGTCGGGCTATAGCGGGCATGGCATCGGCACGGCGACCCATGCCGGGCTGGTGTTGGCCGAGGCAGTGGCGGGACAGGCGGCGCGGTTCGACGCGCTGGCCGCCCTGCCGGTGCCGCCGTTTCCGGGCGGGGCCGCGTTGCGCGCGCCGGTGCTGGCGCTGGCGATGACGTGGTTTTCGCTGCGCGACCGGTTGGGCATCTGACAAAGACGAATACCGCTTGGTTTTTGGGCAGAGATCGTTTAGATTTTCCGAAACATACCTTCAGGAAGCCCGAACATGTCCTTGGATACCGCTGTCACCACGCCCTTTCCCAATGTCTATGACGCCGAATCGATCCCGGCTGGCGCGCGGTCCGAGATTGACCGCCTGCTGCAATCAGGCGACCTGTTCCGCTATACCGCCCCGGCGGATGCGCCGGTTGCCCTGCTGGAACATGAATTTGCCGCGCTGATGGGGTCGAAATATGCGCTGGCCGTGTCGTCCTGTTCGGCTGCGCTGTTCTTGTCACTGAAGGCGCTGGGGCTGCAACCCGGCGCGCGGGTGCTGATCCCGGCGTTTACCTTTGCCGCCGTGCCGTCGTCGATCGTGCATGCGGGCTGCACGCCGGTGCTGTGCGAGGTCGGCGAGAATTACCGCATCGACGTGGATCATTTCCGCGACCTGATGGGCCAGAACATCGAGGCCGTGATGATCAGCCACATGCGCGGTCACACGTCCGACATGGATGCCATCGTGGCCGAGGCAAACGCGCGCGGCATCCCGGTGATCGAGGATGCGGCCCATTCGCTGGGCACGACCTGGGACGGGCGCAACATCGGCACCATCGGCAAGATCGGCTGTTTCAGTTTTCAGTCCTACAAGATGGTGAACGCGGGCGAAGGCGGCATCCTGATTTCCGATGATGCCGATGTCATGGCGCAGGCGATCATCATGTCCGGGGCCTATGAACACAACTGGCGCAAGCATGGCGTGGATGCGGCGCTGGAAGCAGCCTTTGCGCGGTGGCAGAACCAGTTGCCGCTGTATAACCTGCGGCTCGGCAACCTGTCGGCGGCGGTGATCCGCCCGCAACTGCCGGAATTGGCGCGCCGGGTGCGCGACGGGCGGCGCAACCATGACCATGTGGCGGATCAGTTGAACCTGAGCCCGTGGATCGACGTTCCGGCCAAGCTGGAACCCGAGGTGCGCGCCCCCGATTCGATCCAGTTCAATCTGGTGGGGATGAATGACGCGGAAATCGCCGCCTATGCCGATGCGGCCGCGGCGCGCGGCGTCAAGGTGCAGGTGTTCGGGGCCAGCAAGGACAATGCGCGCGCCTTCTGGAATTGGCAGTTCCTGAAGGATCTGCCGGAATTGCCGCGCACCCGCGCCATGCTGATGAAGGCCTGCGATGTGCGCCTGCCCGCGCGGCTGAGCCTTGCGGAATGTGACATGATCGCGGACGCATTGGTGCGCGCGGCGCAGGACGTGATGGGCAACGTGCGCGCGTTTGCATGAACATGGCGGTGGTGGGTGCAAAGCACCCACCCTACGATCCCGCGCGCGCGGGCAGCACCTGCACGACACCGGCCATGAACGGATAGGCGGCGATGACCGGGGCCACGATGGCATCGGCCAGCAAAAGCCGCAGGTCCGCCGCCACCCGCGCGGGGAGATCACCCAGCGTCGCGCGGCGCGTTGTCAGCGAGATGGTGCGCGTCAGCGGCGCGACCGGCAGCGGCATCACATCAATCGCATCGGCAAAGCGGCGCGCGCGGCGCAGCGCCAGCGGCGTCAGGATCGTCCAACCCGCGCCCTGGGCCACCAACGCCAGAATGGCGTGATAGCTGTCCAGTTCGAACCGGTTGGCCAGCGTCAGGTTCTGCCGCGCCAGATGCGCGGCCAGCAGCCGCCCCATGTAGTGCCGCGTGGTATACTGCACCAGCGGCAGCCGTTTCAGTTGCGCCAGCAGATCGCTGCCCGCGTCCAGCCGCCCACGCGGTGCGGCGACCACGAAGCCCTCGGTCAGCAGCGGGTGCACCTCCATCCAGTCGGCTTCGGCCCCCATGTCGGCCGCAACAATGATATCCAGCGCGCGGGCGTCCAATTGGTCATGCAGGTGATGCGAAGCCCCGGTTTCCAGCAGAAATTGCGCGCCTTTCAGATCGGCGGCCAGCCCGGTCAACAGGCGCGGCGTCACGTCGGTTTCCAGATCCTCGATCATGCCGAACCGGAACCGGGTCAGCGTCGCCATATCCGCCATCGCCAATTCGGCGCGGGCCTGCGTCGCCTCGTTCAGGATCGCGCCCGCGCGGCGGCGAAACAGCTCGCCCGCCGGAGTCAGGCCGACAGGGCGCGCGTTGCGGTGCATCAGCATGCAACCCAACGCGCCTTCAAGATTGGTCAATTGCTGGCTGACCGCCGACGGGCTGGCCCCCAGACGGCGCGCGGCCGCCGAGATCGACCCTTCTTCGGCGGTCGCCACGAACACCTCGATGCCCCAGAGCGTGATGCGGCCCGGAGTTTCTACCATCGCGGTGTCTCTACCATCGCGGCGTTCCGGGCATCGCGGCGTTACTTGCTCATCTGGTCAAGCTTGGCCTGCAAGGCCGCCAGTTGCGCCTTGATCGCGTCCAGACCATCGGCGGCGGGTTCTTCGCGTGTGGGACCGGCCCAGGGCGTGCTGAGGCCGCCCATGCCCTGCGTCATCGCCTTGAGGAACGCTTCTTGCTGGGCCTGCATCGCCTCGAACCCCGGCACCTTGGCCATTGGGTTGACCTTGGCGATGCCCTCGATCATGCGGGTCTGGCTGGAGCGCAGCATGTCGAACGAGCTTTGCAGGAATTGCGGCACAAAGGATTGTGCCTGATTGGTATAGCTGCGCACCAGATCGGTCAGAATGTTGACCGGCAGCATGGTTTCGCCCCGGCTTTCATGTTCGGCGATGATCTGCAGCAGGTATTGCCGGGTCAGGTCGTCGCCGGATTTGAGGTCGATGATCTGCACCTCGCGGCCTTCGCGGATGAAACCGGCGATATCCTCCAGCGTGACATAATCGCTGGTTTCGGTGTTATACAGCCTGCGGCTGGCGTAGCGCTTGATCAGGAGCGGTTTCTTGGCGTCGGCCACGGGCGGTCCTCCCATCGGGCTGCAATGCAGCGAGACTAAGCCTTCACGGGGGGGCAAGCAAGCGGATTGCCCCGACGGCCCCGTATGGTTTCAATGCCTTTGGCGTGATTGGCACCGGATACGCAGAAAGGGCGGGCACTTGGCCCGCCCTTTCGCCAATCCCCAAGGGGACAGATTACTTTGCAGCGGTCTTCTTGACAGCAGCGGTCGCGTCTTTGGTGGCCTTCTGGACAGCAGCGGTGGCTTCTTCAGCGACGCCCTTGCCAGCAGCCATCAGCAGCTCGACGGTTTCCATCTGCAGCTTCTTGGCGACTTCTGCGAAGGCGGCCATGTGCTCGGCAGCGGCTTCGGCAGCGGTCGAAGCGAAATCGGTCATCGCCTTGGCGTAGTCTGCGGGCTCTGCCTGGGCTTTGGTCATCGCCTGGATCTTTGCGATGGTGTCCTTGGTCCACTTGGACGAGATTTCCGACGACTGCTCGGCGGCGGTCAGCGCGACAGTTGCCAGCTTTTCGTTCAGCGAGGCAACCGACTTCATCGACTCTTCCATTGCCTTGGTGTCGACGGGGAATGCGCCCATCATGTCTTTCATCATCGTGGTGAAATCAGGGGTATTTGCCATTTTCATAGTCCTCTGGATGCATACCGGGCCCACCCCGGCTTTTCTGCATGTGCACAGGGATTACGCGCTGCGTCGCAGAAATTCAAGCGGAAATGCTGCGATGCAGCAAACCTCCAGATTGCATCGCGTAATCAGATGCTTGGCGTTGCCCCAACGTAAGTTCCGGGTGCCTCGGCCAGGGCGGGATGGGTCGAATCACCCGGTTGCCGCGCCGGAACCTGTTCGCCCGACCGGGGCCGCAGCCAAGATTCCCACCGTGGCCACCAGCTTTCGCTATGGCGTTCGGCGGCGGCTTTCCACGCCTCCGCAGGCAGCGACAGGTCGGGATTGGTGTAGTGGCCGTATTTGTTTTTCGACGGCGGGTTGACGATGCCCGCGATATGGCCCGACTCGGACAGGATAAAGGTCTTGTCCTGCGATCCCATGGCCTGCGCGCCGCGATAGCTGTCTTTCCACGCCGCGATATGGTCGGTCTCGCAGGCGATCAGGCAAACCGGCACATCCACATCGCCCAAAGCCAGCGGCGTGTTCAGGAACGTGACGTGATCGGCGGAAAAGCGGTTCTGCTGGCACAAGAGCCGCAGGTAATCCACCGCCATCTTGGCGGGCAGGTTGGTGCCGTCGCCGTTCCAATACAGCAGATCAAAGGCGGGCGGGGCCTCGCCCAGCATATAGCTGCGGATAGCAGGACCATAGATCAGGTCGTTCGACCGCAGATAGGAAAACGTCCGCGCCATGATGAAACTGCGCAGCACGCCTGCCTCTTCGACTTCGCGGGTGATGCCGTCGATGAAATCATCCTGCAGGAACGGGGTAAATTCGCCCTGTTCGGCGAAATCCGTCAGCGTGGTAAAGAACGTCGCGGATTTGACCGATGCGTCGCCCCGCGATTTCAACAGCGCCAGCGTCATCGCCAACGTGGTGCCGCCGATGCAGTATCCCACCGCGTTGACCTGCGGCTGTCCGGTGATGGATTTCACCGCGTTGATGGTGGCCAGATAGCCGTCCTGAATGTAATCCTCCATGCCCACATCGCGATAGCTTGCGTCCGGGTTGACCCAGGACACGATATACAGCGTATACCCTTGATCCACGATCCAGCGGATCAGGCTGTTTTCGGGTTTCAGGTCCAGCACATAGAATTTGTTGATCCACGGCGGAAAGATCACGATGGGCGTGGCGTGAACTGTGTCCGTGGTCGGTGTATACTGGATCAACTCCAGCATCCGGTTGCGGAACACCACCTTGCCGGGGGTGGTGGCGATGTTCTCGCCCACCTTGAACGCGCTGTCATCGGCCAGCCGCACCACCATCTCGCCGCCGTGGGTTTCCAGATCAATCACCAGATTTTCCAGCCCCTTCACCAGGCTTTCGCCGTCGGTTTCGATGGCGCGGGCCAGCGCGTCGGGGTTGGTGGCCAGAAAATTCGTCGGCGCCATCATGTCGATGATCTGCTGGGTGAAATAGGTCAGCTTGCGCTTTTCGCGCGGGTCCATGGTGTCGATGTCGGCGACGGCCTGCCGCAGCGCATCGGCATTCATCAGGTATTGCTGCTTGATGAAGTTGAAATAGGGGTGCGTGCGCCACAGCGGGTTGGCGAAACGGCGGTCCTGCGGCGTGGGATCGTCCGGTGCGGACAGGTTGTGTTCCAGCAACGCCTTGCGCGCCTCCAGCGCGTGCTTGACGGTGCCTGCCCAATAGCTGGCCTGATGTTCGAAAATCCGCGCCGGGTTCTTCATCGCCTCGGCCCAGTAATTCGTGGTGGCCTTGACGAACAGATCCTGTCCGGGGCCGCTGAGTTCGGACCGCGCCGGGTGACGATGGGACAGCGCCGCCATCATCCGCTGCGACAGCGTCTCGATCCGGGCGATGTTCGCGGCCAGCTTTTCGCGATTTTCGCCGCTTGGTGCGCCAATGCTTTCGCCTGCGATGCTGTCTTTTGTTGTCATGTTAAATCTTCCAGCATACTGTCGCTGCCATGCAGCATGTCAATTCCGTTACACATGACGGAACGCAGAACGCTGACCGACCAAGAAAAGGAACATACCATGCGGCACATGGCGACCTATGACCTGATGGAAACCGTCCGTACGACCAACCAGTGGCTGGGTGCCTCCGCCCTTGCCATGGCATCCTATCCGGTTTTCAGCATGGTGCCAAATCCTGCTTTGCAAATGCTGGCCGCCTGGGGCGAGGTGACGGAACGCAGCTTTGCCCGCATGGTGATGAAACCCGACTGGGGCATCCACACCTTTACCGAGGATGGCCGCGACCATCTGGTCAAGGTGGAAAAGGTGCTGGAACAGCCCTTTGGCGATCTGCTGCATTTTCGCGTGACAGGCCGCCACGTCCGCCCGCGCAAGGTGCTGTTGGTCGCGCCGATGTCGGGGCATTACGCCACGCTGTTGCGGTCCACGGTGATTTCGCTGCTGGCCGATTGCGAGGTGTATATCACCGACTGGCACAATGCGCGCGACATCCCGGTGTCGGCGGGCAAGTTCGACGTCGAGGATTACGCGCTGTATCTGGTGGATTTCATGCGCCATCTGGGGCCGGATACCCATGTCATGGCCGTGTGCCAGCCCGCGCCGCTGGCCTTGGCCGCCGCCGCCTATCTGGCCGAGATCGACCCCGAGGCGCAGCCGCGCACGCTGACGCTGATCGGCGGGCCGATTGACCCGGACGCGGCTGCGACCGATGTGACCGATTTTGGCCGCCGCGTGACCATGGGGCAGTTGGAACAGTCGATGATCCAGCGCGTCGGGTTCAAATACAAAGGCGTGGGTCGTCAGGTTTACCCCGGCCTGCTGCAACTGGCGTCCTTCATCTCGATGAACGGCGAACGCCACGCGCAGGCGTTTTCGAACCAGATCCAATCGGTCGCCAAGGGCGAGGCGTCGGAACATGACGCGCATAACCGGTTCTATGACGAATACCTTGCCGTGATGGACATGACCGCCGAGTTCTATCTGTCCACGGTGCAGCGCATCTTCAAAACCCGTGAAATTGCGCGCAACTGCTTTACCATAAAGGGCCACAAGGTCGATATCGGCAAGATCACCAATATCGCCGTGATGACGGTCGAAGGCGCGAATGATGACATCTCTGCGCCCGGTCAATGCGTGGCGGCGCTGCCGCTGTGCACCGGTCTGCCGGATGCGATGAAATCCCAGCATCTGGAACCGGGGGCCGGTCATTACGGCATCTTCGCCGGTAAATCCTGGCGCAACAATATCCGGCCCTTGGTGCTTGATTTCATCGACGGCCATAGCGGCCCGCGCAAAGCGGTCAAGAAAGCGGCCAACAAACCCGCGAAGCCCGCGCCGGACAACGTCGCTTCGCTGGGATGACCTGACCAGATCGCGCAGGCCCCCCATCGCGGGGGGCCTGTTGCGTTTGGGGCGCTATTTCAGCACATAGGGCTGCCGCATCCACGCCCGCAGCGCGCGGGTGACGATGTCGGGGCGTTCCAGTGTCGGGATATGTCCGGCCCCGGCGATGATTTCCAGCTTCGCATAGGGAATCAGATCGGCCATGAAACTGTGGCGGCGCGGCGGGGTCAGGGTGTCATGTTCACCGCACAGGATCAGCGTCGGCACCGTGATCTTGCGCAATGTGCTTTGCTGGTCGCGGCGGCGTTGCAGGGCGCGGATTTGCCGCACGAACACCTCTGCGCCCAGATCGCGGCCCATCTCGGCTAGTTGCGACAACACCGCCAACCGCCCCGGACCGGGGGCCAGATGTTCGGGGCGCAGCACCTGGCGCAGCATCTCGTCCAGCCGCCCGCTGCGCGCACCGACGATCAGCGGCTCATAGGCGGCAGAGGTCTGCGGCGTTTCCGCCAGCGGGTTGGTGTCCATCAGCGCGATCCGCGTCACCCGTTCCGGCGCACGGCGCAGGATCTCCATCGCCACGATCCCGCCCATCGACAACCCGGCCAGCGCAAAGCGCGCGGGCAACAGCGGCAGGATCGCGCTGGCCAGTTCCTCGATCCGTTCGCCTTGGGTCACGGGCGCTATGGTGACGGGCATGTCACGCGACAAGGCATTGATCTGGGGCGCGAAAACCCGCGCGTCACACATCATGCCCGGCAGCAGCACCAGCGGCTCGCCCATCGTATCCCCCAACAGTCGCGGGTTACCTTGGCAGATGCGGCGCGCGCGTCAACCGTCAGAGGCCGCGCGCCCATGCAACCAAGGCGGCTGTGGCCCCGGCGGTGTTCGCCTGTGACAGGATATCGCCCGCCATCACATGCGCCGACGGATCGGTGCCTGCGCCACCGGGGGCGGGAACCTCGGTCACAGGCCCGCCCCAACGCGCGATGGTGGCGCGGGTGGCGTCGGCGCGCACCACCTGATCGGCATCGCTGAAATAGACCAGCAGCGGCAGCGTGACCCGGCCAAGATCGGCGCGGCCCGCCGCCTGCACTGCGCGCGCCATCGGCAACAGCGCCGTGGTGGGGTAATCCGTGGTCCAATGCGCCGCCTGTTCGGGGCCAAGAGGGTCGAACCCCCGGCGCGGGCCGACGATCAGCGGCACCCACAGACGCGCCGCCGGAAAGGTCAGCAGCGGTGCGGCGGGGCTGTTGACGGCAAAGTTGGGCGACACCATCGCCACCCCGGCCACGCCTTGGGCCAGATCAGGCTGCGTCATCGCCAGCGCGGCCAGCGTCGCCCCCGTGGACGTCGCCAAGATAATCACCCGGTCGCCGGTCTGCCGCGCCACATCCAGCGCCTCGGCGGTGTCGATGATCCAGTCGGTGGCGCTCGCGCCCCCCATCGCATCGGGGTCACTGCGGCCATGCCCAGCATAGCGGGTGTAGATCAGGTTTGCGCCCAGTTCGCGCGCCAGCAGGTCCGGCACCGGGCGGATTTCCTGCGCCGAGGCCGAGAACCCGTGCAGATAGACCACCGAAAACGGCGTCTTTGCGCCCTCTACGCCCGCCCAGATCACCTGCTTGGCGGCACCGGGGCGGATATCAGTGAACACCGCCTCACGCGCGACAAAGCTGGCGGGCGTGGTCGCAGGTGCGCGCGCGGTGAGGTCCAGCGGTTCATAAGGGCCAAATGCCACCAGCGTGCCCCCCATCAGCACCAGCGCCGCCGCGATCCGGATCAGCCAGCGCATGACAGAACATCCTCCACCGCCTGTTCCATCAGGGTCAGGCAAGCGGGCGTCGAAAAGCGGTGATCCGCACCCTTGAACATCGTCAGCCGGATATCCGCGCCTTCGACATGCCCGAACAGGCGCAAAGCGACCGCCACATCCACCGCCGTATCCGCCGTGCCTTGCAGCATCCGCACCGGCATAGCCAAAGGCAGCGGGCTGCGCAGGATCAGATGCTCGCGCCCGTCCTCGATCAATTCGCGGGTGATGACATAGGGGCCGTCATCATAGTCGGACGGGATTTCGACGCGGCCATGGGTCATCAACCGGTCACGGGTCGCGGCATCAAACCCGGCCCATAGGCTGTCCTCGGTGAAATCCGGCGCGGCGGCGATGGTGACAAGGCCGGCCACCTTGGCGGGCATCCGTTTTGCCACCAGCAGCGCGATCCAGCCGCCCATGGATGACCCCACCAATACCTGCGGCCCCTCGGTCAGGTCGCGGATCACCGCCATCGCGTCATTGGCCCATGCGCCGATATTGCCATCGGTGAATGCGCCGGATGACTGGCCATGCCCGGAATAGTCGAACCGCAGGAACGCGCGGCCATGCGCGCGGGCCCAGGCCTCCAGCGCCTGCGCCTTGGTCCCGGTCATGTCGGATCGGAACCCGCCCAGGAAAACGATCCCCGGCCCTGAGCCGGGAGCTTGCACAAAGGCGATGCGCCGCCCGTTCGCGCTGTGGAATTGCATCAGCCTCTCCGGAACGGCACGCCACCTGCGCCATCGCCGCGCAGGTCATCGGGTGCGACCCAGGTCGCGGGGTCGGTGATCAGCGCGGCCAGTGCGCGCGCGCCCGCATCCAGCATCGCTTCGCCCTTTTCCGCCGTGGACCGCGCCGGGTTGCCCGCCAGCCCGTTGCCGGTGATCGCCGCGAAGGGCCGCCAGCGATAAGACGCCTGCCCCGCCGCCAGAAACCGCGCCGCGCCCATGCCTTGGGCGATCTGCGCCAGATCGGACGTATCCACCAGCCCCGGCTCGCAGACCATCATCATCGAGGTCTCCGCCTCGCAGGCATGCATGACACCCGCCTGATCCTGCAAATGCTGCGACAGGTCGGTCCCCGCTTCGGACACATAGGTGGTGCCGACCAGCGTCGCGCCACAGGTGGGGGCCAGTTCGTCGCAGATCTGCTGCATGGCGATCATGTTGCCGCCATGGCTGTTGGAAATCAGGATGTCGCGGAAGCCTTGGCGGACCAGACAGGCCACCAGATCGGCCACCAGGGCGCGGAATGTGGCATGGCTGATGGTCAGGGTGCCGCCGAATGGCATGTGATGTTCCGACAGCCCCGACCAGACGACCGGCGTCACCACCGTGGGCCGTTCCGCAAAGGCCAGCCGCGCCGCGCGCAGCGCGATTTCATGCCCCAGCCGGGTGTCTGTCATCGTGGGCAGATGCGGGCCGTGCTGTTCGATCGACGCAATCGGCAGAATCACCACCGCGCCCCGATCCGCCAGCGCCCGCAATTCCTGCGCCTTCATCCGTTGCCATTCCACCTCGATCATCGCGCGCCCCCCTTGTTGCATTGCAGGCATGGTGGCGTGACATGCCAACCGCCGCAAGGTTGACTTTGCCAATGTCGCGCGCCACACCACCCGCATCATCACCCGCAACCGGGCGTGCCGTAGGCGCCAAACCGACGAGGAGGCCACATGGCCCAGATTTCCCTGACCTTTCCCGATGGCAATGTGCGCAGCTATCCCGCCGGCGTGACCCCCGCCGAGGTGGCAGCCAGCATCGCGCCATCCCTTGCCAAGGCCGCGATTTCCGCGCAGGTTGATGGCGCACATTGGGATCTGGCATGGCCGATCCACGCGGATGCCAAGCTGGCGATCAACACGATGAAGGATGACGCGGCAGCCCTTGAACTGATCCGGCACGATCTGGCGCATATCATGGCGCGCGCGGTGCAGGACATCTGGCCGGATGTGAAGGTCACCATCGGCCCGGTGCGCGATTACGGCTGGTTTTACGATTTCGACCGGGCGGACCCCTTCACGCCCGAAGACCTTGGCCAGATCGAGACGCGGATGAAACACATCATTGCCGCCCGCGACCCGGTGCGCACTGAGGTCTGGGACCGTGCCCGCGCCGTCGAATATTACCGGGGCCGGGGCGAGCCCTATAAGCTGGAACTGATCGACCGCATCCCCGAAGGCCAGGATTTGCGGATGTATTGGCACGGGCCGTGGCAGGACCTATGCCGTGGCCCGCACCTGCAACATACCGGCCAGGTGCCTGCGGATGCGTTCAAGCTGATGAATGTCGCCGGGGCCTATTGGCTGGGCGATTCGACGCGCCCCATGCTGCAACGCATCTACGGCGTCGCCTTCAAGAACCGCGACGACCTGAAGGCCCATCTGACCATGCTGGAGGAGGCCGCAAAACGCGACCACCGCAAGCTGGGCCGCGAGATGGACCTGTTCCACATGCAGGAAGAAGCGCCGGGGCAAGTGTTCTGGCACCCGAACGGCTGGACCATCTACACCACGTTGCAGGATTACATGCGCCGCCAGCAAAAACGCGGCGGCTATGTCGAGGTGAACACGCCGCAGGTGGTCAACCGCGTGCTGTGGGAAAAGTCCGGCCACTGGGCGAATTACCATGACAACATGTTCATCGTCGAAGTCGAGGAAGAACATGCAAAACAAAAGACGGTCAACGCGCTGAAGCCGATGAACTGCCCCTGCCATGTGCAGATTTTCAACGTCGGCCTGAAATCCTATCGCGACCTGCCGCTGCGGATGGCGGAATTTGGCAGTTGCAACCGGTATGAGCCGTCCGGCGCGCTGCATGGCATCATGCGGGTGCGCGGCTTCACGCAGGATGATGCGCATATCTTCTGCCGCGAGGATCAGATCGAGTCTGAGACGAAGCGGTTCATCGAGTTTCTCAGCCGCGTCTATCGCGATCTGGGGTTCGAGAAATTCCGCGTCAAATTCTCGACCCGCCCCGACCAGCGCGCGGGCAGCGACGCAGTATGGGACAAGGCCGAGGCGGCGCTTTCCAATGCCACGACGGCGGCGGGCTATGCCTATGAGCTGAACCCCGGCGAGGGCGCGTTCTATGGTCCGAAACTGGAATTCGTGCTGACCGACGCCATCGGCCGCGACTGGCAATGCGGCACGCATCAGGTGGATTTCGTGCTGCCCGAACGGCTGGACGCGGTCTATATCGCCGAAGACGGCGCGAAACATCGCCCCGTGATGCTGCACCGCGCCTGTCTGGGGTCGTTTGAACGGTTCATCGGCATCCTGATCGAGGAACACGCCGGTAAACTGCCGTTCTGGCTGGCGCCGCGTCAGGTGGTGGTCGCGTCCATCGTGTCGGATGCGGATGAGTATTGCGCCGAGGTGGCGACCCTGCTCACCGAGGCAGCCGTGCGCGCCGAGGTCGATCTGCGCAACGAAAAGATCAACTACAAGGTCCGCGAACATTCGGTGGGCAAGGTGCCGGTGATCCTCGCCATCGGCGCGCGCGAGGTCGCAGACCGCACCGTCACCCTGCGCCGGTTGGGTGAAACGCAGACACAGACGCTGGCGCTTGACGATGTGCTGCGTGATCTGGGGCTCGAGGCGACGCCGCCCGATCTGCGCTAAGCCGCATCTGTTGACGGGGCGGGCCTGTAACATTTCGTCGCAGCGCCTCCTGCCCGACCGCGGTCACGGCCTCTGGATCATTGCGGAAATCAACGCTTTCCGCAGTGCGGCAACACGCAGGCGTGACAATGGCTGACGCGGGCGTGATCCACGCGGCTGTGACTAGCCAACCCGCCCGGCAGGCAGTTAGGACATGACCACCGGGCGTGATCCTGCCCGCAGTTTTTGTCCATCCAAGGGAGAGCCCCATGAACACCAAGATCAAGACCGCCGCGCTGATCGGCGCTGTTGCCGCCGCACTGGCCGCGCAGGCCACCACCGCATCCGCACAGGCCAAGGAAAAGTGCTTTGGCGTGTCGCTGGCCGGCAAGAACGACTGCGCCGCAGGCGCTGGCACCACCTGCGCCGGCACCTCCAAGGTTGACTATCAGGGCGACGCCTGGACACTGGTCGAGGCCGGCACCTGCACCAAGATCGAACTGCCCGCGATGGCAGACGGCACCAAGCGCGTGGGTGCACTCGAAGCCCAGACCCGCGACCTGCCGACGACCTGATCCCCTTCGTAGGATGGGTGATATCACCCATCCTACCTTGCCGCCGGAAAGCCGATGTTTGACCGCAGCCCCTCTGATCTGCCCTGTTCCCCCGGCGTGGGGTTCAAGGCCGATCATTTCGCCGCGCTGCTGGCGGATCCCGGTGCGGTGGGCTGGATCGAAATCCATGCCGAGAATTACATGGGCGCGGGCGGGCGGCCCTTGGCGCAATTGCGCGCGCTGGCCGAACGGTTTGCGGTGTCGGTGCATGGTGTCGGCCTGTCCATCGGCGGCGAAGGCCAACTGGACGCCGATCACCTGGCGCGGCTGAAACACCTGACCGGCTGGCTGAACCCTGCGTCATTTTCCGAACATCTGGCCTGGTCCACGCATGACGGGGCCTATCTGAACGATCTGTTGCCCCTGCCCTATACCGCCGCCACGCTGACCCGTGTGGCCGATCACATTGATCGGGTGCAGACGGTGCTGGGGCGGCGGATGCTGCTGGAAAACCCGTCGTCCTATCTGGCCTTTGCCGAAAGCGACTGGTCGGAACCCGATTTTCTGCGCGAACTGGTGCGGCGCACGGGCTGTGGCCTCTTGCTGGACGTGAACAACGTGTTCATCTCGGCCACCAATTTGGGCTTTGCGCCGCAGGGTTACATCGACGCCTTCCCGCTGGACGCGGTGGGCGAAGTTCATCTGGGCGGGCATGATCCTGACCATGATGACCACGGCGCGCCACTGCTGATCGACAGTCACGGCTGCGCAGTGGCCGATCCGGTCTGGGCGCTGTTGGATCACACGCTGGCGCGGATGGGACCGCGCCCGGTGCTGATCGAATGGGACAATGATGTGCCCGAATGGCCCGTTCTGGCCTCCGAGGCGGCGCGCGCGGCGGCAGCGCTGGCGCGCATTGCGGCATGACCGGGCTGGTGGCCGATTTCCTGCCCGCGCTGCGAGACGCGGCGCGCGCTGTGCCTGCCGGACTGACCGACGGGCACGGACAGGCGGCGGGGCGGCGGTTCGCGGTCTATCGCAACAACGTGGCGGTGTCCCTGACCGAGGCGCTGGAAACCGGATTTCCCTGTCTGTTCCGCCTGTTGGGGGCCGAGAATTTCCGCCCCCTCGCGCGGATGTTCGTGGACCGTCATTTGCCCGCGTCCCCGCTGATGATGCAGTACGGCGCAGAGATGCCCGTGTTTCTGGCCGGGTTCCCGGCGCTGGACCGCTATCCCTATCTGCCCGATGTGGCGCGGCTGGAACTGGCCCGGCGCGACAGCTATCACGCCGCCGACGCCACGCCGATGGACGCGGCACGGCTGGCGGTGGATGATCTGGACGCGCTGCGGCTGATTTTTGCGCCTGCGGTGCGGTTGGTGCAATCCGACTGGCCGCTGCATGCGATCTGGGCGCATACGATGGCGGATGGTCCCAGCCCTGCCGCCGAAGCACAATCCGTCCTGATCACCCGCGCCGATTTCGACCCCATCCCCCATGCGCTGACCCCTGCCGAGGGCGGGTTCATTGCGGCCCTGATGGCCGGTGCGACTCTGGGGACGGCTTTTGCGACCGCCGCGCCCGCGTTTGACCCCACCCGCGCGCTGACGCTGTTGATCAGCCACGCCGCCTTGACCGATACGAGGACACCATGACACCACTTCTGGCCCTGAACGATGCGCTTGGACGCCAATTGGCGCGGCTGGACCCGCTGTTGCCGCTGCTGGCGCGCGGGGTGTTCGCCGCTGTGCTGGCGCTGTATTTCCTCGCCTCTGGCCTGACCAAGATCGACGGGTTCGGCCTGTCGACCGGGGCCTATGCACAGATTTTCCCCCGCGCCTTCGAGGCCGTGGGCTATGATGCCAGCCAGCTTGGCACCTATCACTGGCTGGTGGTCGCGGGCGGGACGGTTGCGGAATTTGTGCTGCCGGTGCTGATCATCCTTGGACTGTTCACGCGGCTGGCGGCGCTTGGCATGATCGGGTTCATCGTGGTGCAATCGCTGACCGACGTGGTCGGGCATGGCGCGCAGGCCGCCACGCTGGGCCGCTGGTTCGACCGCGTCGCGGATGCGGCGATCCTGGATCAGCGCGCGCTGTGGGTGATGCTGCTGGTGGTGCTGGTGGCCAAGGGCGGCGGCGCGCTGGCGCTGGACCGCGCCATTACCCCTCGGCGCTAAGCGCGATCACCATCGCCAGCGCGGCGGCGGTGACGGCAAAGCCGATGGGCAACAGCGTGAACGGGGTATAGCCCAACCCATTGACCATCGCCAACGCCCCCAAGGCCAGCACGACACCCGACAGGCGCGGCGCGCGCCAGACCCCCGCCGCCCCTGCCATGCACAACACCCCGCCCGCGATCCCGATCCAGCGCAGGCTGTCATCAGGCGGCGACACGTCCGCGGTCAGTTCCGGGGTCAGGACGAACCAGTCCACCACGAACAGCGCGGCAAACACGCCGATCATGCCTGCCAGCCCGCCCAGCATCGCCACCAGTTTACGCAGGCTGTTCATCGGATCAGCCCTGCACCTGTGCGCGGATCGCGTCCGACCAGCCCAGATGCAGCGCGCCGTCATCGGTGACGATCAACGGGCGTTTCATCAGCGTCGGATGGCGCTGCAACAGATCGCGCGCGGGGGCCTGCCGGTCGGCCTCGGACAGGTCGCGCCACGTCGTGGACCGCCGGTTGACCAGATCATCCGGAAAAGCCGCCAGCGCGCGGTCCAGCAGATCATCCGGCAGGGGATCGTCGCGCAGATCGACGAACATCGCCCGTGGCAGCGCCGCGCGCGCCTTGCGGCAGGTATCGCAGGTCTTGATCCCGTACAGTTTCATCGCGTCTCCCCCAGAATTGCCGCAGATTTCAGCACCTGCGCGATAGCTGCAAGAGCCGATGCGCGCAAAAGCCACCCCCAACGCCCCCTGTCGTTTGATTTTTGCAAATGCGGTGCAAACTGCCGGTCGGGTTGCAGCGGCTGCGCCCCCTGCATGGCACGCCGTGTCGCAGGACTTGAATGGCAGACGGAAAGGAAACGCGGATCATGCCCACTGGCACCGTGAAATGGTTCAACACCACCAAAGGCTATGGTTTCATCGCGCCGGACAATGGCGGCAAGGATATCTTTGTGCATATCTCGGCCGTGGAACGGTCGGGCCTGACCGGGTTGGCCGACAACCAGAAAATCGGTTTTGAAATGCGCGAAGGCCGCGATGGCCGCGAGATGGCAACCGACCTGCGGATCATCTGACCACGCGACGCATGGGTGGGGGTGTGGCCCCCACCCCCAAACGTCACTGATAGAAACAGCCGCCCTTTTCGCCGACCGGGCAGACCAGCTTGCGCGCGGGACGGTGATGCACGACCTTGTGGATCTTTTTCTTGGCCACCGGATGCGCCAGCGCCTGATTATAGCTGATATGCTGGTTCGGTGAGCCGCAGCAGATCACGCCGTCAATCTGGATCGGCTGCAAACCCGCCGGGCAGTAATTGGCGCGCGCGTGATACGAATAGATCTTTGCGTCCATCGCACTTGCGGGCAGCGCGGCCACCAGAGCCAGACCCAGACCTGCGAAAATTGCTGACTTGATACCCATGACGTCATCCCCCGGAATTATGGCTTTGGCAGAAAGCCTGTCATTGCCGCAGTTTAACCGAAACATGCAGGGGGTCGTCCAGCCATTTCTTGTGCGTGGTGCGCGGAAACCTCAGGCCGCCGCGCCAAATCCCATCGCGCGCAGGGCCACAACGCCCGCCCAGGCCGAAAAACCGGTCAGCACCGCGCCCCAGGTGACATCGGTGACGACCATTTGCCAGGACCAGTCGCGCAGCGTGGCAAGGTTGGTAAATTCATAGGTGCCATAGGCCATCGCACCCAGCACCGCCCCGCTGACCAGCGCCTGCATCGGCACACCGTCCCGCAGCGCAGGCTGGCTGACGAACCACAGCACGCCGCCAACATAGGCCAGATAAAACAGCGCCGCCGGTCCCAGACGCGGGCTGTCCAGCAGCAGGGGGCCGATATGGGTTTCAAACAGCGGGCGCATGACCTTGGTCAGCATCACGGCATCCAGCGCCAGAAATATGACGGCGGTGATGACATAGAGGATTACGATCTGGGTCATGTCTGTCTCCCTTTGTCTGTGGATACGGCGGGCGGGCGCGGATGGATCACCCGCGCCCGCGATTGCCGCCCCTCGCAAAGCACATCAGACAAAGCTGATGGCGCGCGCCAAGGGCAGGCTGCGGATGCGTTGGCCGGTGGCGGCAAAGATCGCATTGGCCAGCGCAGGCGCGGCGGGTGGCACCGGGGGTTCACCCGCGCCCCGGATCGGGCCGTCGGATTCCAGCCCCTGCACCAGGATTTCGGGGGCTTGCGGCAGGCGCAGGCTGGGATAGCTGTCGAAATTGGTCTGCTCGACCCGGCCCCCGGCATAGGTGATCTCGCCATACATGGCGTGACCCAGGCCCCAGATCACGCCGCCCTGCATCTGGTTTTCAAAGGTGACCGGATCGACGATGCGCCCGACCTCCAGCGCGATGCAGACGCGGTCGATGCGGACACCTTGGGCCGTGACGGTCACGTCCACCACTTCCGCCACCGGCACGCCAAAGGACATCACAAAGGCCAGGCCACGCCCCCGGCCCGCTGGCAGCGCGCTGCCCCAGCCGGACATCTGCCCCACGGCTTCCAGCACCCGGCGCGAGACCGGATCGCTGACCAGCCGCAACCGTTCCGCCAAGGGGTCAGCGCCTGCGGCGTGGATCGCCTCATCCAGCAGCGATTCGTGAAAGAACCCGTTGCCCGAGGCCCCGACCGACCGCCAGGACGACACCGGCACCATGTCAGGCGCGCGATAGGCGGTGACGCGGTAATGCGGGATTGCGAACGGCTGATCGCCTGCGCCTTCGGCCAGCGTGGCATCCGCCCCGCCCGCAGGCAGGCCCCAGCGCGCGCCTTGCGATGCCACGACCGACGTGCCCGCGATGTCCAGCGCCAAGGCCTGCACCTGACCATCAGCCACCACGGCGCGCCCGCGTGCAAGTGCCATCGGGCGGGGATAGCTTTGTGCCATATCCTCTTCGCGCGACCAGGTCATCTTGACCGGACGGTCCTGCGCGGCGCGCGCAAGCGCTGCGGCCTGTTCGACATAGTCATTTTCCAGCCGCCGTCCGAAACTGCCCCCGGCGGGCAGCGCATGCAGCGTCACCGCATCTTCGGACAGGCCTGCCGCATTGGCCGCCGCCGTGACCGCAAAACGCGGCACCTGCGTGGCGGTCCAGAGCGTCAGACGCCCATCAACCAGTTGCGCCGTCGCGGTCATCGGTTCCAACGGCGCATGGGCCAGATAGGGCACACTGTAATCCGCCGTGATCGCGGTGCCTTGGGCTGTGTCGGGGTCGCCCGCATCGCGCGGGCGGCTGTCCTGCCGGTCGGGGATGAAACTGGCGGCCAGAACCTCGGCCATGGCGGCGGTGGTTTCGGGATAGGGCGCAGGCCCCCAATCGGCCACCACCGAATCCGCCGCCTGAAACGCGCGCCAGGTGTTGTCGGCCAGCACACCAAAGCCACCCGGCACCGGCACCACGTCGATCACGCCACGCATGGCGCGCGCCGCTGTCGCGTCAAAACCCCGGATGCCGCCGCCAAGCGCGGGGTTCGTGCGCACCGTGGCAAAGATCATCTCAGGCAGCGCCATGTCGATGCCATAGGCAAAGGCCCCGGTGGATTTCGCCACCATGTCGGGGCGCGCCATCGGCTTGCCGATCAGCCGCCATTGGTCAGGGTTACGCAGCACCACGTCCGTCACGGGGTCCAAAGTCGCCGCGCGCGCCGCCAGCGCGGTATAGGCGATGCGCCGCCCGTCGGGCAGCACAACCGCGCCCTTGTCCGTGGTCAGGTTCGCCACCGCCTCGCCGGTTTCCTGCGCTGCGGCCAGTTTCAGCGTCTCGCGCGCGACGGCCCCGGCATGGCGCAGCTTTTCCCACGCGTCCTTGACTGTCGATGACCCGCCGGTGACTTGCAGCCCCATCAGTTTCGCCACCGTCGCCCCGGTGCTGCGCATGGCGTTGACCATCAGGCCGTCGCCTTTGACGGTCGGCCCCAAGGCCTCGGCCAGCAGCGCGCCGTTGAAATAGGCCGCACTTGGCGGGCCGGGGTTCAGGCGCACGGCGTCCAGATCGACATCCAGCTCTTCCGCGATCAGCAGCGCTTGAAGATGCACGGCGCCCTGCCCCACCTCGGCGCGCGGCGTGATCAGGGTCACGGCGTCAGACGTGATCAGCACATAGGGGGTCAGGGCCGCAGCCCCCGCAGGCAATCCGTCCATGAGCGGATTGGCGGGGTCGCGCCGCACCTGCCAGACACCAAACGCCACCCCGCCCGCCAAGGCGGCCGACCCGATCAGAAACGCGCGTCTTGCAATCCCGGCCATGGTTCAGCCCCCTGTGCGAAGTGTGGCGGCGGCGGTTTTCACCGCCGCACGGATGCGGGGATAGGTGCCGCAACGGCACAGGTTGCCCTCCATCGCGGCATCAATGTCTGCATCCGTGGGGTCCGGCGTTTCCGCCAACAGCGACGCCGCCTGCATGATCTGCCCGGACTGGCAATAGCCACATTGCGCCACCTGATGCGCAACCCAGGCCGCTTGGACCGCGTGCAGCGCGGCGGGCGTGCCCAGCCCCTCGATCGTGGTCACCGGACCATCCACCGCGCCCACCGGCAGCGAACAGGACCGCACCGCCACGCCCGCGACATGCACCGTGCAGGCCCCGCATTGCGCGATGCCGCAGCCATATTTCGGCCCGTGGATGCCCAGCACATCCCGCAAGACCCACAACAGCGGCATGTCGTCTTCGACATCCACCTCATGCGGGGTTCCGTTGACAATCAGTTGCATGGCTCTCTCCTGATGACGATACCTTAAGAATGAGCGCGCGCGCCGGAAAAATCCAGACTGATCAGTTCACTTTTCGCCATCCAGCAGCGCGCGGAACTCGCGCCATTCGCCCTTGGACATGCCCGACGTGTCCTCGGTCACCGCCTCGCCCGCCAACATGCGGCGGATGCAGTCCAACCCGGTGCGTGACAGCGCAGCACCCCCCAGACGGTAATCATCGAACGCGGCCCAGGTCAGCGGCACCCAATCGGCGACGATTTTGCAAATCGCCTCGGCATAAACGCGGATTTCGTACTGCGCATGGGTATCCGCCCGCAGCCGCAGGAAATGCAACAGGTTGTGCAGGTCGGTTTTCCAATACCATTGCGTATAAATGTTCGCGGGCAGGTTCATCCGCGCCAATTCGCGCGCCAGCCCCTGTTGGCCATCCTGCGAAATCATCGCCTCGTAACTATCATAGGCGCGGTTGGCATCTTCGGTCAGCAGCCGCAGCACGCGCGCGGCCTCGTCACCTTGCAGCGCAGCCCCCCGGCCTTGGTTGTTGACCACCGATTGCGCGGCCAATGCATCAGGCGCGGGGATGTAAAACTCGCGGTCAAGGATCGAATAGCGCGCGGAATATTCGTTCACATTGGCGGTGCGGTGCCGGATCCATTGCCGCGCCACGAAGACGGGAAGTTTGACGTGCAGCTTGATCTCGCACATCTCGAAGGGCGTCGAATGCCAGTGCCGCATCAGATAGCGGATCAACCCCGCGTCGTTCTGCACCGATTTGGTGCCCTTGCCGTAACTGACGCGCGCCGCCTGACAGATCGCGGCATCGTCGCCCATGTAATCCACCACGCGCACGAAACCGTGATCCAGCACCGGCTGCGCGGTGTACAGATACGCCTCGATGCCATCCGACACCGCGCGGCGTGTCGGGCGCGACACACTGCGTTCGGCTTCGATTTCGGCAAGCTGTTCGGGCGAAAGCGTCATGGCGGGATTCCCTTGCGGTGCGGCGAGTCGTCTTCCACTCTATATTGCGTTTGGCCGGGTGCGACACCGCTTTACGCCACACTGCCGCTGTTGCCCGCCCTGCAACACAACATGAGCTTTCGCCGCCAACCTGCGGTCTTTCGTTGACAATTCACGCGGGCACAGGGATTTTAAGCGCAAATAAACCACCCGAATGGGGCAGAGCAGTGAAAATTCGCATTCCAACCGTGCTGGGCCTTGCCCTGATCCTGTCTGCATGCGGCGGGACCAACCCGTTTCGGGAAGAACCGGTCGTGACCCCGGTCGTCGAACCCGATCCGGACACCGGAACGCCAATCGCGGGCGACCGCACCCTGCCGCCGGGCACGTCCAGCCCGTCGGCGGCCACCGGGTTGTTCCGCCGCGAACCTACCAGCGATGAAGACGCGGGGAACGGCACGCTTCAGACCATCACCCGCCTGCCCAATGACACGTTTGCCGTGACTGGATTGGCCTTTGATGGCGGCAACACCTATACCCGCACAGGTCCGGTCACCAGCCTTGGCCCCTATGCGGTCTATGAGGCGGCCAACCTTTACCCCGATCAGGTTACCAACACCGCCATTAACCAATTGACCCATCGCGCGCTGTATGGCGTGTCCCCCACAGGTGATGTCGGCTTTGCCATTGTGCGGACCGGGGCCTATGTCGGGTATGGCTTTGGCGGTTTCGTCTATCAGCGCAACGGATCGGTGACGCTGCCGACCACCGGGCAGGCGACCTATGCCGGGGCTTATGCCGGTCTGCGCGATTTCGACGGTGTGGGGGGCCTTGAGTATTCCACCGGCACGATGCGGATCGACATCGACTTTGACGCCTTCACGGGACAGACCGGAGCCGCACAGGCCGCCGTCAAAGGATCGGTCACGAACCGGCAGATTTTTGATATCAACGGCAACCCCGTGACCCGCACCATTCTGGATGCGCTGGAAGCTGAACATGGGTTGCAATACGACAGCCTGCCCGCAATCATTTTCGAAATCGGCCCGAATGTCATGGATTCGAACGGCGAGATCGTGGGCAACCATGCGAACTCGCTGAACACATCCACCGGGGCCATCGAATTTGAAACCGGGCAGTATTACGCCATTCTGTCTGGCGACGTGACGCAAGGCACAGCCAGCAATATCGTCGGCATCATCGTGACCACCAGCACGGCGGACGAGCGGTTTACCGGCGATGTGACGGTGCGCGAAACCGGCGGTTTCATCCTCGGGCGTCAGTGACCCGATGTTCGGGCTGCTGCGGCTGGCCTTTCGCCTGACCCTGTTTCTGGTCATGCGTCCGATGTTGCTGACAGTGGCGGCTGTGCTGGCCTGGGTTGCGCAGGCGGGGTTTGCACAGGTGCTGACCGCCGACGAGACGCGCCGCGCCGCGCTGGATGCGCTGCGCGCCCAGATGCCCGCCGATGCGCTGCTGCTGAGTTCGGCGCTGGTGGACCGCGATCCGCAGGATTTCACCGCGCTGTTGATCAAGGCGCGCGCGGCGCGCGATCTGGGGCGCTATCACCTTGCCAATGACGCCGCGCAGACCGCCTGGGCCACCGCCGATACCGACGCCGAACGCCATGCCAGCGCGCTGATCCGCGCCCAGGCACTGGCCAGCGACGGGCGGCGCACGGCGGCGCAGTTGTGGTTGCGGCGCGCGGTGGAATATGCCCCCGATGATCAGGCGCGCGCGCTGGCCATCCGCGATTTTCGCTATGTCCGGGCGCGTAACCCGCTGGCGGTGGACCTGCGGTTCGGCATCACGCCCAAATCCAACATCAACAACGGGTCTGCGCGCAGCACGGCGCGGCTGTTCGGTCTGCCGTTCGACCTGCAATTGCGCGGGGCCGCGCGCGCCTTGTCGGGCATCGAGACTGCGGCCGGGGCCGGACTGCGCTATCGGGTGTCCGAAAGCCGTCAGCATGCGACCGACCTGCAATTCAACCTCGATAGCCGCCACTATCGTCTGACGGACGACGCGCGCGCGATTGCGCCGACTGCCAAGGGGTCGGATTTCGCGCAGACCGTGATCGCTACGGGGGTTCTGCACCGCTGGACCCCCGAGGGCGCGCGCGCGGAACGCCAGGTCGGGCTTGAAGCGGGGCGGCTGTGGTATGGCGGCGATCCCTATGCCGATTTCCTGCGCGGCTCGGTCGGGCTGACGGTGGCGCTGCCCAAGGGCGCGCGGCTGACCCCGGCCATCGGTCTTGAGATGAACCGTGGCCCCGCCGCACCTTGGTCCGATGTGGCGCGGGTCTCGCTGGGATGGACGGCGGCGGCGACAAAGGCGGGGCAATTGTCGCTGTCGATGGCGGTCACCGACAGCCGGTCGGATGTGGCCAGCGCCGAATACGCCGATGTGACGCTGGGGATGGATTACGCGCTGGCGCGGCCCTTGCTGGGGGCGCAGGCGCTGGTGTCGTTCGACCTGCGCGACCGCGCTTATCCGCGATCCGCCGTCGCCCCCGGCCCGCGCGATGACCGGTCCGCAGCGGCGGCGGTGTCCCTGACGTTCGACCGCGCGCAATACATGGGATTTGCACCGGTCGTCACCCTGTCGGCGCGGCAGAATGCGTCGACGGTCGATCTGTATGACACCCGCGATATCGGAATATCGGTCGGGTTCCGGTCGGCCTTCTGACCTCGACATGGCGCGAAATGCGCCTATCGTGCAGGTGACACAACCGCGAGGGCACCGATGAAACTGCGTTATTTGCACACGATGGTCCGGGTCAAGGATCTGGAAAAATCCATGGCGTTCTATGAACTGCTCGGGCTGAAAAAGACCCGGCATTATGACAGCGCCGAGGGGCGGTTCACGCTGATTTTCCTCGCGCCCGAGGGCCAGGACGAGTGCCCCATCGAGTTGACCTATAACTGGGATGGCGATGACGGGCTGCCCAGCGACAGCCGCCATTTCGGCCATCTGGCCTATGGCGTCGAAGATATCTACGCGATGTGCCAGCACCTGATGGACAACGGCGTGACGATCAACCGCCCGCCGCGCGACGGGCGGATGGCGTTTGTGCGCTCGCCCGACAATATCTCAATCGAATTGTTGCAGATCGGCGAGGCGCTGCCCAAGGCCGAACCTTGGGCGTCGATGCCCAGCGTCGGGCATTGGTAAGGGCCATCGCACTGGCCCTGGCGCTGGTGGCGGCGGGGCCCGCGTCGGCCTGCCGGTTGGCGTTGCTGCTGGCGCTGGATATCTCGGCCTCGGTCGATGCGCGCGAGGACGCGCTGCAACGGCAGGGGTTGGCCCGCGCCTTGGCCGCGCCCGAGGTCGAGGCGGCGCTTCTGTCGGGTGGCGGACCCGTTGCGCTGTCGGTGTTCGAATGGAGCGGGCGGGTCCAGCAGGACATGATCCTGCCGTGGGTGCTGCTGGACAGCCCCGCCGCGATCCGGGGCGCCGCGGACCGGATCAGGACCAGCCGCCGCAGCTATGCCGATTTTCCCACCGCTGCGGGACGGATGCTGGAATTTGCCGAGACACGGTTCGCGCTTGCCCCGGCCTGTGACGCGCAGACGCTGGATGTGTCCGGCGACGGCATCAGCAATGACGGCCCCGACCCACGCGCGGTCTATGCGGTGGGCGGGTTGGCGGGCGTGACGGTCAACGGACTTGCCATCGTGGTGCCGCGCGGCATGGGCAGCGATCATGGCGACGAAGGCGCGTCAATCGGGCTGGCCGACTGGTATCAGGCCGAATTGATCCGTGGCCCCGGCGCGTTTGTCGAGGTGGCCGATGGGTTCGACGGGTTCGAACGTGCGATGCGGCGCAAACTGGTGCGCGAAACGGCAGTTCAGGTGGGCGCGCTGTCGCCCACGACACTGGGGCCCACAACACAGGCGCAAACGACACTGGCGCCCAAAACACTGGCGCCCAAAACACTGGCGCGCCGTTAAGCCGGGTCGGTCAATAGATATAGCGGATCTGGTCGGTCCAGAACCGTTCCAGCCGTTTCAGCGCCGATGTCACGCTGTCCAGCCCATCCGGCCCGAGGATACCGCGCGTTTCCATGCCATCGGCGTGGCGGCGGAACAGGGTGGCCACCATGTCGCGCACCTGCCGCCCCTTTGCGGTCAGCCGCACCCGTACCGACCGGCGGTCAATCTCGCAGCGCTGGTGGTGCATATACCCCATATCGACCAGCTTTTTCAGGTTATAGCTGACGTTCGATCCCTGGTAATAGCCGCGCGTTTTCAATTCGCCCGCTGTCACCTCTTGTTCGCCGATGTTGAACAACAACAACGCCTGCACAGCGTTCACTTCCAACACGCCGACGCGTTCAAACTCATCCTTGATCACATCCAAAAGCAGCCGGTGCAGCCGTTCCACAAGGCTGAGCGCCTCAAGGTAACCGGGCAAGGTGGTGGACATCGCAGGTGTCGGTGCGGGGCCGGTGGTGACCGGACGCGGAGCCGGTTGAAGGGGGGCATGCAGGCTCATGGCGGTCTCCGTCGCTGGGCGCTTGGGAATGGACCATGGGGGCTAAAGCCTACGTTTCAGTTAAACCCGCCGGGAACATCTAAAATGCCGGATATATCCCCGGATTCACGCGAAAATCCCCTTTAGCCCAGATCGGGCAGGGTTTCGCGCACCGTGGCCACCATCGCGGCCAGCGGCGCGGGCGGCAGCTTTTGCCCCGATACCCATTGGTAGATGTCCTGATCGTTTTCGTCCAGCAGCGCCTCATAGGCGTCCAGATCGGCGGGCGTCATGGTGGCCAGACGCAGCGCGGTAAAGCGCATCAGGATCACGTCCATCTCCTTGATCCCGCGCCGCATCGACCGCATCGTCAGGCGTTTCAGGCGCACCTCATGGGTTTCGGTCATGGCTGTCTCCGGATTGTATCGGGTTTGTGTCTGTGCTTGATCGCACCGCGCGGCCACCCTAGAAGGATGTGTCCCGGAAGACAAACCAGAGGTCCGCCCATCATGTCCATCCTCGCCGCTGCCCTGTCGCGCGTGAAACCGTCACCCACCATCGCGGTGTCGAACCTGGCGATGGAGTTGAAAGCGCAGGGCCGCGACATCATCAGCCTTGGCGCGGGTGAACCCGATTTCCCGACGCCCGCCAATATCGCAGCGGCGGGCGTGGCCGCGATCAATGCGGGCAAGACGCGCTACACGGCGGTGGATGGCATCCCGGAACTGAAGGCGGCGATCTGCGCGAAATTCAAACGCGAGAACGGGTTGGACTATACGCCCGCGCAGGTGTCGGTTGGCACCGGCGGCAAACAGGTGCTGTATAACGCCTTTATGGCGACGCTGAACCCCGGCGATGAGGTGATCATCCCCGCGCCCTATTGGGTCAGCTATCCCGACATGGTGCTGCTGGCGGGCGGAACGCCGGTGAT
The DNA here is from genome assembly GCA_945881965.1 of Paracoccus haematequi. GTDB lineage: Bacteria > Pseudomonadota > Alphaproteobacteria > Rhodobacterales > Rhodobacteraceae > UBA9554. The sequence goes on from CAMCVS010000001.1 coordinate 68,252, forward strand.
CGTGACCGCGACACTGGAAGCGTCGTTCAAGATCACGCCGGACCAGTTGGAGGCCGCGATCACGCCGCGCACCAAGTGGTTCCTGTTCAACTCGCCGTCGAACCCCACCGGGGCGGGATATTCTTGGGCCGAATTGAAGGCGCTGACCGATGTGTTGCTGCGCCACCCGCATGTCTGGGTGATGACGGATGATATGTATGAACATCTGGCCTATGACGATTTCAAATTCTGCACGCCCGCGCAGGTCGAACCCAGCCTTTATGACCGCACCCTGACCGTGAATGGCGTGTCCAAGGCCTATGCGATGACCGGCTGGCGGATCGGCTATGCGGCGGGGCCCAAGGACGTGATCGGTGCGATGCGGATGATCCAGTCGCAATCCACGTCGAACCCCAGTTCGATCAGCCAATGGGCGGCGGTCGAGGCGCTGAACGGCCCGCAGGATTTCATCGCGCCCAACAACGTGATGTTCAAACGCCGCCGCGATCTGGTGGTGGGCGCGCTGAACGCCATTCCGGGCGTCACCTGCCCCACCCCCGAAGGCGCGTTCTATGTCTATCCGTCCATCGCGGGGCTGATCGGCAAGACCACGCCCAAGGGCAAGCTGATTGCCACGGATGAGGATTTCGCCACTTCGCTCTTGGAAGATACCGGCGTGGCGGTGGTGTTCGGCGCGGCCTTTGGCCTGTCGCCCAATTTCCGTATCAGCTATGCCACATCCGACAAGGACCTTGCGGAGGCCTGCAAACGTATAGCTTCCTTCTGCGCCGCATTGACCTAAATACACTATCGGGTAAGGCGGGACCGCACAGCGCGGGAACCGATCAGGGGGGCTGGATGTCAGGGGATCTGCCGGACTATTATTTCCGGGTGCGTGAAAACGGCGCGCTGGTGTTTCGCGTCGATACCGAAAACCGCCAGCGGCGGATCGAGATGGACCAGATCGCCATCATCAACATCCGCAATGGCGAGATCAAACAACACGGCGACCGGCAACTGAACGCCGAAGATATATCGGTCATTCGTGACTGGATGGAAAAGCGGGTCGCGCAACTGGCGGCGCGCGATATCGACGACATCTTCCGCGCCGTGGATTACATGAACCAGACCACGCAATGGGTGCAGACCAAGGCGACGGATGCGCAGCTTGATCTGGTCACCGATGCGCTGCTGCTGGCGATGCATGACCTGCGGTCGGTGCTGGTGCGCAAAAAGGCCGACCGGATGCTGTCCGCGCTGGACACCTCTGCAGCGGACTAGGGGCGCAGGACGAGGGGCGAAGGCCAGGGATCAGGCCCCCAGCGGCTTTCGTGACAGCCGGGGCAGCGCGATGCGCCAGAACCGCAGCATCATGAACCCGCCCGCCACGGCCAGACCGGCGGCAAGCCCCAGCCAGACACCGACGCCGCCCAGCCCCAACGGGAACCCCAGCACATAGGCCAGTGGCGCGCCCACGGCCCAATAGGCCACCGTGGCGATGATCGCGGGCACGCGGGTGTCCTGCACCCCGCGCAACAGGCCCAGCGCCATCACCTGCGCCGCATCGGCCATTTGGAACAGCGCTGCCGCCGCCATCAGCACCACGCCAATCACGATCACCGCCGCGCGGTCGGGATCATCCGCCGACAGGAACGCGCCCACCATCGGGCCGGGCACCACGACAAAGGCGACCATGGTCAGCACCGCGAACACCATCGAAATCGCCACGACCACCTGCGCGCCGCGCTTCAGCCCCGCCAGATCGCCGCTGCCAAGCGCGCGCCCCGACCGCACGGTTGCCACATTGGCCAGCCCGACATGCAACATGAAGGTCATCGACGACAGTTGCAACGCGATGCCATGCGCCGCCAGCGGTATCGTCCCGAGCCACCCCATCATCACGGACGCCGCCGAAAACAGCCCCACCTCTGCCACCGAGGTTACGCCGATGGGCCAGCCCAGCCGGAACACGCGCGCCAGCGCATCCGGGTCTGGCCGCCAGAAGCGCACAAAAATCTGGTGCTGCGGCGTGACGCGGATCACATAGACGATCACCACCATCGCCGAGACGATCTGCGACGCGACCGACGCCCAGGCTGCGCCGACGATCCCCATCTCGGGCGCGCCCCAGTTGCCAAAGATCAACGCCCAGTTTGCCAGAATGTTCATCACCACGGCGGCCAGTGTTGCCAGCAGCACGACCTGTGTTCGCTCCAGCGCAGCCAGATAGCTTTTCAACACCATCACCAGAAGCGCCGGAAAGATCGACCAGCCCGCCACCGCCAGATAGGCCCCGGCACCTGCGGCCAGCGCAGGTTCCTGTCCCAGCCAGCCCAGCACGGTTTCCGCGCCCAGCATCAGGGGAAGCGTGAGGACGGAATACCCCAGCGTCAGCCAGATCGCCATGCGGGTGACGCGGCGCACCTGTGCCGTCTCGCCTGCCGCTTCGGCTTCGGCCACCATCGGCATCACGGCATGGGCAAAGCCCGAGCCGAAGATGAACAGGATAAACCAATACATCGACCCCAGCACCTGCGCCGCCAAGGCTTCGACATCATACCAGCCCAGCATCAGCGAATCGGTCAGCCAGATCGAGGTCTGCGCCAGATGGCTGGCAATCAGCGGCAGGCCAAGCGTCAGGATCGCGCGCACATGGTCGCGCGTGGATTCTGGCTGTGCGGGCACCGCCGCAAGGGTGTCATGGTGGGTCATTCCCCCCGCTTAGGGCCGTGGCGCGACAGTGACAAGACAAGCGACGGTATCCGGGCGGGGCTTGGCCGCTGCTCAGCGGATCGCGCGGGCCAGACGTTCGGCAATCGCGCGGCTGCCCTTGGGGGACGGATGGATCAGGTCGTCCTGATGAAAGGACCGGTCGCCATAGGGCACCAGATCGGCCATCGACACAAACGTCACGCCCGGATCCTGCGCCGCCATTTCGGTCAGGCGGCGTTCCAGCACCGCACCCTCGTCGCGGCAGGCCTCGATGGTGGACCCGACGCCGGGGCTGCGCAGATAGCCGCTATAGACCACCTCTGCCCCGTCATTGCGGATACGCGCCACCAGCGCCGGGATCGCGCCGCGCAACCCGTCTTCGGATATCAGCGCGTCCAGAATCGGGCCGCATCTGTTGCAGCCGCAGCCGAACAGCAGGTCATTGCCGCCGCCGTTCAGCACGACCACATCCCAGTTGCCCGCCTGATACTGGCGCGGGATCGCCCCCGTCGCGCCTTGCGGGCCGGGGGAATAGCGGGTGCCGACAAAGGATTTGTCCTTGATCCGCAGGCCCAGCACCTGTTCCAACTGCCGCCCCACCGACCGGCCCGAGCCGCGATTGGTGAACAGCATCGAATCGCCCATCATCAGGATGCGCGGGCGGGTGGGCCCCTCTGCGCCTTGGGTTTTCGAGGAAATCGCGGCGGACACTGGCGCGTCTGTCACGCTGTCCTGTTCAGCAGATGCAGGTGTTGCAAACAGCGACAGCCACAGGCAGGCCAACGCACCGCGCAGGGTTTTCGACAGCCGAAATGTGATCATTGGTCCAGCACCCGATAAAGGTGCCCCCACCCCTGCCATGATGTTGCCGCATTTTCGCCATCGCATCAACCGATCTGCCCGAAACCCGGCGTTTCCATTTGCGCGACAACCCTTGACCCAAGCCGGACAAACCCCGACATCTGCTGCACATTCAGGAGATGCCCATGCCCGCCGCCAATCCCGCCGCCCTTGAGTTCCTGCTGACGCGGCGGTCCCGCCCGGCCAAGTCGCTGACCACGCCCGCGCCGGATCGCGCCGCGCTCATGCCCATCCTGACCGCCGGATTGCGCGTGCCCGATCATGGCAAGCTGGAACCCTGGCGGCTGATCGTGCTGGAACGCGCGGCCCTAGACCGTTTGGCCACCGTGGCGGGTGCGCGCGCACAGGCGTTGGCGCTGGACCCAGACCGCGCTGCCAAAGGCGTCGGCCAATTCGCGCAAAGCCCGCTGTGCGTCGCGGTGATCGAGGTGGAACGCCCGACCGACAAGGTGCCCGCGCTGGAACAGACCTATTCGGCGGGCGCAGTGTGCCTGAGCCTCGTGAACGCAGCGCTGGCGGCAGGCTGGGGCGCGTGCTGGCTGTCGGGCTGGGTCGCGCATGATGCGGGCTTTGGCCGCGCCGCACTTGGCCTGACGGATGGCGAGCGGGTGGCCGGGTTCATCCACATCGGCACGGAAACCAGCGCACCCCCCGAACGCCCCCGCCCGGATATCGCGGCCAGCGTCACTTGGGCGGAATAGCATGGGTCTGCTGACCATCTTTGGCGCGTTCTTTGCAGCACTCGGCCAGATCGGTGATCGTCGGTTCTCGCGCGTGTTCTGGTTGGGCATCGCGCTGTCGCTGGCATTGTTGCTGGGCGCGTCGGCGGTTTTCGTGACTGTTCTGGAAAACATCACCGGCGAGTCCATCACCCTGCCGCTGATCGGACAAGTCAACTGGGTCGGCGATTTCATCAGCTGGGCCGGGCTGGGATTGGCCATCGTGTTGTCGGTTTTCCTGATGGTGCCGGTCGCCTCGGCCATCACGTCGATGTTTCTTGATACCGTGGCGGATGCCGTCGAGGCGCGGCATTACCGGAACCTGCCCGCGGCCACGCCGGTGCCCTTTGCCACGGCGGCAAAGGACACAGTGAATTATCTGGGGGTGATGGTCACGGCCAATGTGCTGGCGATTGCGCTTTATGTCATGTTGCCCATCGGCACATTGTTCATCTTCTGGGCGCTGAACGGGTTCCTGCTGGGCCGGGAATACGCCTATCTGGCAGCTACGCGGCGCGCGGGGCCAGAGGGTGCCCGCGCGTTCTGGCAGCGCCATCGCGGCACGCTATGGCTGGCAGGGGTGCTGATGGCGGTGCCCCTGACGGTGCCGGTCCTGAACCTTGCCATCCCGATCCTGGGGGCGGCGACGTTCACGCACCTGTATCACCGGCTGCGCTAGGATCAGCCCGCAGGCCCCATCCGGCCATAGAAATCCAGATCCCGCACCGTGATCGTGCCCGACACGATGATGCCCGCGATGATGCACCACAGCACAAAGGCAATCGCCGTTGTAATCAGCGCGCGTTTCTTCAACTGCGGCTCGTGCGGCGCACCGGCATGGGTGCCCGGCACGATCTGACCGACGTCACCTTGCGTTTTCAGCCGGATCGGCAGCACCACAAGGAACGTCAGGAACCAAAGGACCGCAAACAGCACCAGCGCCGAGGTCGGACCCATCAGACCTGCTCCAGTTCAACAAGACAGCCGTTGAAATCCTTGGGATGCAGGAACAGCACGGGTTTGCCATGCGCGCCGATCTTGGGATTGCCGTCGCCCAGCACCCGCGCGCCGGTTGCGGTCAGATGGTCGCGCGCGGCAAGGATATCTTCCACCTCATAGCAGATATGGTGGATGCCGCCCGCCGGGTTCTTGTCCAGAAACCCCTTAATGGGCGAGGCGTCGCCCAGCGGATACAGCAATTCGATCTTGGTGTTCGGCAGTTCGATGAACACCACGGTGACGCCATGCGCGGGTTCGTCCTGCGGCGCGCCGACCTTGGCCCCCAGCGCGTGGCGGTATTGGTCGGCGGTGGCGGTCAGGTCGGGCACGGCAATGGCGACATGGTTCAAACGACCGATCATGGGCTGCATCCTTTCAGCGATTTGCCCGGTTATGCGCAGCGTTGCGCCTTGTGACAAGAGGAACGCATGATCAGGCCGCGTGCATTAACGGCCTGTTCACCACCGACGAGGCAAAGTCATGCGCAGATGTCGCGATCCAAAAGGTGCTGCCATGACCGATTCCGATCCCTTCTTTGCCTTTCGTCAGCCCACGCCGGGGCGTCCCTTGCTGGGGCTGACGGTGTTGGTGGTCGAGGACAGCCGCTATGCCTGCGACGCGATGCGGCTGTTGTGCCTGCGGTCAGGTGCGCGGATTCGCCGCGCCGACAGTCTGCGCGCGGCTGAACGGCATTTGCAGGTCTACCGCCCCTCGGTGATCATCGTCGATATCGGGCTGCCCGACGGGTCCGGCCTGACATTGATCGAGGCGCTGAACCGCACCACCCCGCGCATTACGGTGATTCTCGGCACATCGGGCGATGACATGGCCGAAACCGCCTGCCGTGCGGCGGGGGCGGACGGGTTTTTGGTCAAGCCGGTTGAATCGCTGGCGATCTTTCAACAGATCATCCTCGCGCATCTGCCCGAGGAACGCCGCCCCGCCGGGCCGCGCCCGCTGCCGGATGATATCGTGCGGCCCGAACATGTGGCCTTTGTCGATGACATGGCGCATGCGGCCGAACTGTTGTCGGAAGAGGGCGGCGATACGCTTGATTACATCGCGCAATTCGTGACTGGCGTGGCGCGGTCGGCGGGTGATCTGCCGCTGGCCGAGGCAGGCCATGCGCTGGCCGAGGCGCGCGCCGCCCGCGCGCCCTCGCGGGCCGAAGCCGCGCGTCTGGCAGGCATGTTGCAGGACCGGCTGACGCCGCGCGTCGCGATGTGACGGGTCAGTCCAGCGCCGGATCGGACGCCACCCGCACCAGCCGGGTCAGATCGCCCAGCCGTTCGACCTGTGCGCCGCTGGCGTCGAAGTTCGTGGGTGCCGACCACGCCGCATAGGCCTCGCGCAGGGCGGGCCAGTCGTCATCGGTGATGGCAAACCATGCCGTGTCGCGGTTTTCGCCCTTGACGATCATGTGGTTGCGAAACACGCCTTCGTAACTGAACCCCAGCCGCTGCGCGGCGCGGCGCGACGGCAGGTTGCGCGCATTGCATTTCCATTCGACGCGGCGATACCCGGCCTCGAACGCGCGCGCGATCATCGTCATCAGCGCCGCACTGCTGGCCCGCGTCCGTTGCAACAGCGGCGACAACAGGATGCTGCCGATTTCGATCACCCCATGCGGGCGGTCGATCCGCATATAGCTGACCATGCCGGTCACGCGGCCAAGGCTGCGGTCCTCGATGGCATAGAACATCGGGTCGGGACGGCCCTCGATGTCGCGCAGCCAACGGTGGAACGCAGCCGAGGCATGGAACGGACCAACCGCCATATAGTCCCATAGCGCGTCATGCCCTTCGACCGCCTGAAACAGTATGGCAGCATGGGCATCCGCCGTCAGCGGCACCAGCCGGACTGCTGCCGTCTCGATCACCGCCCCGGTCGGAAATTCCGGCGCGCGCCATGCGGCCAACCCCGCTGCTGTCACGGCTCTCTCCTGCTCTTTCACGCAGACAGGCTAGCCAAACGGCCACACCCCGGCAACCCATGCGCAGCGCTGTTTCAGTTTCAGAAATTCTGCGTTTCTTCGCCGCGATCTTGCCACAATCGGCAGGCATTGTTTCCAACAGAGGGCAAATGCCCCGCCCCGCGCCAGCAGCAGTCGCGGTTCCACAGGATAAAGAGGCAGATCATGCAGGCACAACAGTTTACCCGCCGCGATGGCGTCACGCACCGGATGGAATGGATGGGTCTGATGATCGCCGTGATGGCGCTTGTCGGGTTAACCGCCGGGGGCATCCATTCCGGCACCCGTCAGGTTGAAAACGTGCAACTGGTGTCGGCGCAGAAGTAATCCCGCGTCGCGCGGCCCGGATCACAGCATCAGCTGCGGATCGGCCCCCATGTCCAGACCGGGGAAAATCGCGCTTTCCAGCAAAGCGCGGTCCAGCCCGAACAGCCCGCGCATCGCCCAGGCGGCATGCGCGCGCACATCCCGCGTCGGGCGCAGGTCGCGCCCCTCGTACAGATCGCTTGCGCCCAGACCGGGCCATTCGGCCAGAACCCGGCCCCCGCGCACCGCGCCCCCCGCCATCAACATCGCGCCGCCAGTGCCGTGATCCGTGCCCGCCGTGCCGTTTTCGCGCGCAGTGCGGCCAAATTCCGTCATCGCCAACACCGCCGTCTGGCCCCAGACCGGCCCAAGCCCGGCCTTCAGCGCCAGGATCGTCTCGGCCAGCGGCACCAGCGCGCGCGGCAGCGTGGCCTTTTGCGCCGCATGGGTGTCCCAGCCGCTGAGCGAGAACGCCGCAATCCGCGCCTCTCCACGCAACCGTTCGGCGGCAAAATCTGCCAGCGCGACATGCCCGCCTGCAGGTTTCGGCGTGGGCGGGACCATGCCGCCCATCTCGGCCTGACCTTCGTCGTCATCGGCCACGGGCACCTGCAAATCCGACAGTTGCAGCGCCTCGGCCAAGGCCATGCGGAACAGCGGGTCGTCGTGCATCACCGTCTCAGCCAGCCGCCGTGCCTGCGGGCTGAGTTGCAGACCTGCATCGGGGGCCCAGTTCGCCACCGCCGCAGGCCCCGCCAGCACCGGCAGCGCATCATGCCCGATGGCATAGGCGGTATCCGACAACGTTCCCGCCTGGTGTTGCAACAGCCGGTTCAGCCAACCGTCGGTCCGGCTGGCCGGGGTCAGGCCCATCGTGCCCGCCTCCAGCAGATCCTGCCCGTCGAAATGGCTGCGCGTGTTGCGATAGGGCGTGGACACCGCATGGGCAAAGGCCAACTCGCCCGCCTGCCACAGCGGCAGCAGCGATTTCAGCCCCGGATGCAGCGCATAGAACCCGTCCAGATCGGCGGCACCGCCCGCCTCGCCCGCCACCAACGTGCGCCGCAACCCCGCCAGCGCCGGATCGCCATAGGGCTGCACCACGTCGATGCCGTCCATCGCGCCGCGCAAGATGATCACCACCAGCCGGTTATCCCCCGGTGCGGCAGCGAAGGTGACAGGCGTCAACAGCGGGCTTGCTGCCAGCGAACAGCCCACCACAGTGGACCGGATCAGAAAGGCGCGGCGGGTCAGCGACGGGGTCATGACAATCTCCTGTGGGATCAGCGGCGCTGGAATGCGGGAGCGGCGAGGATCAACCCGATGCCCTCGCGGCGGTTTTCGGCGGCTTTGGCGGCAAACAGCACCTCGGGCGGGGCCTTGGACCCAAGGGCATGCTGCACGAAATCGCGCGGATCAGGCAGGTCGGCGCGCAGATCGCCGGGCGCGTTCATCGCCCATTCCAGCCGCGCCGCCAACCCCAGCGGCGTGATCCAGGCCGCATCCTCTTCGGGCCAGCCATCCGGTCCGGGCTGGCGTTCCCATTGCTGCCCCATGCGGAACAATGGCACGCGCAACTGGCGCTGGATGAACGGCTCTTCCATCGGCACGAACAATCCCGGCGCAATCGCCAGCGCGCGGCAGGCCGACGCCATGAAATCGAACGGCGGCTTGACGTTGCGCAAGGCGGGATCCCATGACGCCGGATGATCCAAGAGCGTGGCATAGACCGCCATCAGATCGCCCTTGGTGGCGGAAAACACCTCGGCCAGCGCACCCGTCAGCGCCGGATCGGGCACATCCTGCGTGAAATGCACCGCCAGTTTCGTCGCAATATGCCGCGCGGTGGCCGGATGCGTCGCCAGATCGGTCAGCGCGGCGTGGATGTCGGCCAGTTGTGCCCGTTCATCGCTGCCATAGCGAACCCCCAGCACGGTTTCCGGCCCCGGCTCGGCGGATTTGGGTTGAAACTTGAACCCCACCTCGGCCTGATAGGTCATGCCGGTGAACAGTTCCGCCAATTCCCGCACGTCGGTCTGGTCATAGCTGTCGCTGAGGCCCAGCGTGTGCAGTTCCAGCACCTCACGCGCGAGGTTTTCGTTCAGCCCGATCCGCTTCAATTGTCCGCGCGCGGCCATTTCCTGCGCGGTCACAGACCCCGGCCCGATGGACGCCTCCTGATCCAGATAGTGCAGCATCAGGGGCGCGGTGGTCGCCGCGATCACCAGATCGGCAAAACGCCCGGTGATGAAGGGGCGGATCGATTCCTCGATATAGGGCGAGGGGCCGCGATGCATCAGCCCCGCCTTGCCCTGCGCGGTGAAATGATCGGCCCAGAACCCGACCAGCCGTTCGCGGAACCCGTCCTGCGTATGGACGCGGCGCTGCACCTGCATGCCCAGCCATTGCCCCTGCGCCTGCCGCGCCGCCCCTTTCACCCGCCGTTCGGCCTTTTGCGCCGCCTCGGAGGCCACGGCATCGCCTTTGGAAACGTGCCGTGCACGCCGCGCCGCCTGATTGTCCAGCATCCGCTGACGAAACGCCGCAAAGGTTTCGATCGGGAATTGCGCGGTGATCGCGTCCGGCCCGCCCAAGCGCGTCAACATGGCGCGCGCATCCGCAGGCGGTGCGATCACCGGCGACAGGCCCGCGCCAAATCGCATCTCGGCCAGTTCGGGATCAAACATCGCAGGCTCCGTGTTCAGACAGTGTTAACCTATCTGAACCGGCGCAGGATTTCACGCCCGACCGCGTAACGCCGGGGCGACATGGGCGCGCTCTTGCCGATGGGTCGTCCTATTTCTCGCGCGGGATCACGCGCAGCGACAGGTCCATCAACTGCTCTGCGGTGGGTTCGCTGGGCGCGCCCATCAGCAGGTCTTCGGCGCGCTGGTTCATCGGGAACATGATGACCTCGCGGATGTTGGCCGTATCGGCCAGCAGCATCACGATCCGGTCGATCCCCGCCGCGCAACCGCCGTGGGGCGGCGCGCCATATTGGAACGCATTGACCATGCCGCCAAAGCGCCGCCGCACCTCGTCTTCACCATAGCCCGCGATCTCAAACGCCTTGAACATGATCTCGGGCTTGTGGTTGCGGATCGCGCCACTGACCAGCTCATAGCCGTTGCAGGCCAGATCATACTGATAGCCCCGCACGGCCAGCGGATCGCCCGCCAGCGCGTCAAGGCCCCCCTGCGGCATGGAAAACGGGTTGTGTTCGAACTCGATCTTTCCGGTCGTCTCATCCCTGGCATAGATCGGGAAATCCACGATCCAGGCAAAGGCAAAGCGGTCCTTGTCGATCAGGCCCAATTCCTCGCCAATCACAGTCCGCGCGCGCCCGGCGATCTTTTCGAACGCCGCAGGCTTGCCGCCCAGGAAGAATGCCGCATCCCCCAGGCCGAGGCCCAGTTTCACCCGGATCGCCTCCGACCGCTCGGGGCCGATGTTCTTGGCCAGCGGCCCCGCCGCCTCTATTCCCGATCCATCCTCGGCCTCGCGCCAGAAGATGTATCCCATCCCCGGCAGACCTTCTTTCTGGGCCCAGGCGTTCATGCGGTCGCAGAACTTGCGCGAGCCACCTTTCGGCGCCGGAATGGCCCGCACCTCGGTGCCGTCCTGTTCCAACAGACGCGCGAACACTGCAAACCCCGACCCCGCGAAATGCTCGGACACCACCTGCATCCGGATCGGGTTGCGCAGGTCGGGCTTGTCGGTGCCATACCACAGCGCGGCATCGTTATAGGCGATCTGCGGCCAATCCTCGGCCGCATCCACCCGCCGCCCGCCGCCGAATTCCTCGAACACCCCCGCGATCACCGGGGCGACCGTGTCGAACACGTCCTGTTGCGTGACGAACGACATCTCCATGTCCAACTGGTAGAAATCGGTGGGCGAGCGGTCGGCCCGCGGGTCTTCGTCGCGGAAACACGGCGCGATCTGGAAATACTTGTCATAGCCCGACACCATGATCAGCTGCTTGAACTGCTGCGGGGCCTGCGGCAGGGCATAGAACTTGCCCGGATGCAGCCGCGACGGCACCAGAAAATCCCGCGCGCCTTCGGGGCTGGACGCCGTGATGATCGGCGTCTGAAACTCGCGGAAATTCTTCGCCCACATGCGCTGGCGGATGGAACGGACCACATCCGTGCGCAGCACCATGTTGTGCTGCATCGCCTCGCGCCGCAGGTCAAGGAAGCGGAAACGCAGCCGCGTTTCCTCGGGGTATTCCTGATCGCCGAACACCTGCAACGGCAGTTCTTTCGCCGCACCCAGAACCTCGACGCCGGTCGCGAACACCTCGATCGCACCGGTGGCGATCTTGGGGTTCACCAGCGCCGCATCGCGCGCCTTCACCCGGCCATCAATCCGCACACACCATTCGGCGCGCAGCTTTTCGACATCGGCAAAGGCCGCACTATCCGGATCGCAGATCACCTGCGTCATGCCGTAATGGTCGCGCAGGTCGATGAACAACACGCCGCCGTGGTCGCGCACCCGGTGCACCCATCCGGCAAGGCGCACGTCATGGCCAACATGACCCTCGCGCAGATCGGCGCAGGTATGGCTGCGATAGGCGTGCATGGCTGGTTCTCCGGGGTGTGACAGTGACCGGACGGATACAGCGTGGCAGGCCGGGGAAGTCAAGCAAAAGCCCCGCCTGCGCCCCGTGCAACCTTGTCCTTCTTCGGTTCATAACTATCCCGGGGGGTCTGGGGGGCTGGCCCCCCAGCTTGCTGTGGTCTGGGGGGCTGGCCCCCTGCCTTTTTTAGGGTCGGGAGCTGAGCGCTGTGGGACAGTTTGCGGTAGGCGCGAAAAAATAGCAATCTTTTTCAGTGGCTTGCGGATGGGCAATGTCTGACTGTTTGCGGTAGGTTTGGCGGTTTCGGGTTGAAAAGCCCTGTTTTCGCGTGATCCGGCAAAATGCGGCTACGTGATTTCAATGTGTTAGGCGGTAAGGTGTGGCGCAAGTGCGCTACACGCTACACCCAAGCCGAAGCATCAAACGTGGTCTTGATCGCCATTTTTTGAACGTTGCGAGGGCCTATGACGCCACATCCAAGTTTGGCTTTGTCGCCGGTAATGCTGCCAGCGCGGCTGCACGGTTTGCAGCGTCTTTCGCAATCTCGTCAGCCCATGCGTCAGGGGACAGACCCATAAGCAGACCTTCCTTGAAGATAATGCCATCCTTGTTCGATTGCATGGCCGCTTCAAAGAGGTTGAACACCGCAGCGAGTTGTAACTTTGCAGCGGCGAGTGAACACAGGCGAACAAGCCGACTTTGGCTTACCGCATGGTGGGCGTCACCAAAAACCAGCCAGTCCACCGGCACACCGAACCCATCTGCCATCCTGGCCAACACTTCGACACTTGGCACCTGTGGCGAAGATTTGCGCATGTAGTTTTCCAAAGACCGTTTCGGCAAGTTTGCCAGAGCGGCCATCTCACTGACAGTCCAATCGTTCTGAGCCTGGAGCTTTCGCAACCGGGCCGCGAATTCTTCGGGTGTGTAGCTGAAGGTCATTGTCTGCCGCTTTATAGGGTGGTTATATCCACTCAATCGAGTGGTTTTTGGAGCGCGCATTACTGTATCAGAGGCTTTTCTTTTCCGCCAGAGACGGGTTCGCGCGGGCTTTGTTGCAAAGGGAACGAGCCTTGCTGAATGGTGTGAGAAGCGCGGCCTAAAGCATCCCAACGTCCACAAGGCATTGATGGGCCAGTGGCAAGGCCCTAAGGCATCTGCCATCGTGGAAGAAGTTCTTGCCGCCTCTTGGGTGGAAGAATGACACTTGTTAAGGTCAAGTCGCTTTCTGGCCTTGCCGGGCTTCCTACACGCTGTCGCAATGTCGGGAATTGGCTAAAGTCGCGGCAAATCAACACCATCGAAGTTGAGAGTGTCGGCGGTCCCGCCCACGCGGTCCACCTGACAGACCTGCCCGAAGACGTTCAGCGCGCATGGCGGATGCGTGATCTGGCGGCGGCGGGGCTGGATCAGGGGGCGTTTGATGACGCAGCGTGGCAAGCCTATTATGAAGCCCCGCCGCGCATGCGGGCCAAGGCCGAAGGGCGGGCCAAGCTGGCGCGGTTTCTGGTGACAGAGGGACGGGCGCTGTCGTGGTCGCAAAAGACCGCCGAGGCGGCGCGACGGTTCGGGCCGGTGGGCACATCGACGGACAGCCTGCAAAGGATTGCCAAGGCGGTTGAAGGGGTTGCGCCGATCAATTTCGCCCCGGCGCTCTTGTCGGACTATCCCTGCCAAGCCTTTAACAAGGTGGATATTTCGCCTGAAGCATGGGCGTTCTTCCTGACGACCTTGCGCGATGCAGGGGCGGAATTCCCATCAAATCAGCTTGGCGCGATGTGCGGGACGTGGCGACGGCGCGGGACTGGACTTGGCCCGCTTATGAGACGGTGTTGGCGCGGTTCAATGCCTTGCCACCTTCGGAACGGCTGTATCTTCGGCACGGGCGCGAAGAAGCAGCGCGCCGCCTGTCGATCCAGGCCGGGCGTGACAAGACGACGATTGCGCCGCTGGAATGGGTATCGCTTGACGGTCGGAAGCTGGATTTCTGGGTGGACTTCGGCGACGGCAAGGCGGTGCGCCCGATCATGCTGGCCTTGGTGGACGTGGCATCGAACAAAGTCATTGGCTATGAATTGGCGGCATCCGAAAACGCGGTGGCTACGTCGCGGCTGATCCGGGCAACTGTCCAGAAATACGGGATTTTCAAACGCATCTACACCGACAACGGGTCGGCCTTTGCCGGTCATCTGATGGCGGGTGGCAATGTCCACAAATGGCGGGGCAAGCGTGGCGCAGATCAGGGGGTCAAGCCGCCGGGGGTCTGTTCGCTGCTGGGGATCGCGATGCACTTTGCGCTGCCGCGCAATGGGCAAGCGAAGATCGCGGAACGGTTCTTTGCAAACGCATCGCGCCAGATAGATGACCGACCCGATTTCAAGGGTGGGCATGTCGGGCACAAACCCGGCGAAGCGCCCCCCGCCGGGGTTGTGCCTGTGCCGATTGAGGTAGCCAGCCGTGTGATCGAACGGGAGATCGCCCGCCACAATCTCGAGCAAGGGCGGCGCGCGGATGGGGCCAAGGGCCGCTCCTATGCCGAGGTATTTGAAGACGGGTTGAAGCGCCGGATCAAGAAACCGGCACCAGCTCATCAACTCTATCTCGCCTCGCTGATCTACAAGCCGGTTTCTGTGGACCGGAACGGGCAAGTCAAGGTGGATGGGTGGGTCTATGGCGGGCCAAAAACGCAAGACGATCTTTTGCGCTGGCACGGCAAGGGGCAGATATTGGTGGGGCGCGACCCCGACGATTTCACCGCGCCCGCTATCGCCTATGACGCAGACGGGCACTTGATCTGTGTGGATATCCAGCCGATGCAGGCCGGGGAATATGGCAGCGTGGACGGGGCGCGGGTCGCTGCGCGCAACCGCAAGGCGGCGCGGGCGGTGGTGGCCAAGTCGGCACAGGCCGACAAGTTCCTGTCAGATCAGGCCTTTGCCGATGCGCTGGAAGCAATCCCCACGCCGGTTGACGCCATGCCAGGGCCGGAACCCGTTGTGTCGGGCCGGTTCGGATCACCCTTGCGCAAGGCCAAGCCAATTCCCGCCGCGTCAACAGAGGCAGTGCCCGAAGAATACCGGAGGAATTTCGATGCTCAAATCGCGGCGCTGAAGGCGCGGGGCGAGAAGATAGCATGAGGAATGTTCGCACCATCCCCCATGCCGATTGCGGGGATTGACCCCGCTTCACTCAGAGGAGGCCACCATGGCAGAACTGTTACAGTTTTCAAGGCCCTTGCCGGCGGATGACACGTTCATCCGGACGGCGGTGGCGGATGATATCCTTCGATCTATTGACCTTGTGCGTCACATCGAAGGCCCCGCGATGACAATGGTGTCCGGGGCACCGGGTGTCGGCAAAACCGGGACCCTTGATCACTATGCCCGGATCACCGGGGACGCGTCGATTATGATGACGGTTGCGCAAGGCGAAGGGAACCCTTCGCATCTGGCATCGGCGCTTATGGGCTACACGCCACGCGGTGTGGGCACAGACGAATTGCGACAGCCGGTCATGGGGTGTATCGGGCGGGGCCGCGTTCTATTGGTTGATGAAGCGCAACATCTTTATCAGCGTCACCGGGGCACCTGCACCAAGGGGGCCGGGTTCGAATGGCTGCGCGCCGCCAGCGCGGAAGGCGGGTTCGATGTTGCGTTCTGCGGCGACCTGACCTTGCACCGGATCATTGACGGTTTCGGGCAACTATCAAGCCGGATGCGCCGCCCGGTGATCATTCCGGGTGTTGAACCGGCGGACGTGCTGGCAAAGGAACATGCCGAAGGCATCGCCGGTGCGAACGCCAACAAACTTCTGACTGCCGCCGCGCGGTTGAAAGGCGGGCTGCGCAATGTCGAGAACGTCGCCCGCATGGCCAAACTTTTCGCAGCTGATGGCACCGTTACCGCCGGTCATATCCGGGCGGCGCTGATAGATTTGAAACTTGTGCCAAAAGGGGAAACTGACCATGCAAACGGATCATGAATGGCGGTTGCAGCAAGCCGCTGAAGGCAAGGCGATTTATGTGCCGGGCAAGTCGGTTGCAGAAATGCAGGCGGGGCTGAAGGCGGCAGAAAACGCCCGTATTCCTGTGGTGACGATGCTGACGCAGATGGTGGATTTCCTTGGCAGTTGCCATGACACCTTGATCAAGGACTTCAACGCATGGCGGGATGAATTCGAAAAGGGTCTGAATAACCCGGAATTCCGCTATGCCTATTTCACCCGGCTGGAAGAAATGGACACCATGAAGCGGCGCATTGCCGACTGGCGCACCGCGCTGGACGGCGATGACACGATCACGCTGCACCTGAAGCGGGCCGAGGCGCTGGCGCTGTCTGTGTCGCTGGAAGAAATCCGCGATGCGACGGCGCGGGCCGAAGGGGCGCTGGCACTATTGGCACGGATGCTGGAAGGCGGCGACTTCGACGGTCATTCGGGTCTGGCGGATATGGCCAGCCTGTCGGCCAAGGGTATCGGCCTGTCGTTGGAACGCGAAGATGATGTGCTGAACCATCTGGCCCGTCGCCTGAAATTGGGAAGTTGAGGTGCAATGATGATCAGCCAAAACATGATAAAACTCATTCAGACCGCCAAAAACAAGCTGGGTCTTTCGGATGGTGAATATCGGACTATTCTGGCGCGGGTGGCGAATGTCACCAGTTGCAAAGATCTTGACCGCGACGGGTTTGATGCGGTCATGGGCCTTTTCGAATGGCTGGGCTTTGAACCGCGCAAGGCGGGCGGGCCGGATTACGGCAATCGACCTGACATGGCCAGTTTCAAGCAACTGGAATTGATCCGTGCACTGTGGTTCGAATGGACCCAAGGCGCGGGCACCAATGAAGGGCTGGCAATATGGATTGAACGGACGTTCAAGGTCACGTCACCGCGCTTTCTGACAACAGAGGCCGCGCAAAAGGCGATTGGTGCGCTGAAGGCGATGAAGGCAAACCGCGCCGCGTGACATTGGCGGCAACCAACGGGCCACGACATGACAACGGGGAGGCACCGCAAGGACCGCCCCGGATGCGTTTTGGCCCACAGATCAACACCCCCGAAATTTGACCGCCAGACGGGCAAGGCGATGACGTCCGCACCCGACCCCCACGAAAGGGCAGGACCCCGTTCAATTTCGCCGCGTTTCCCGTTCAATGGGCCATCAGCGCGACGGCTTGTCATGGAGCGGTCGGTGGCGTATCCATTCAACGGGGGATGACCACGGAAATCCGGGGTCCGTGACGTCACCGAAAGGTGCTTCGAATGAGGGGACCCGACCCTCCATCCCCCGCACTGGCCCTGCACACTTCACCGCGCCCCAAATCACCCCGCTACGGTTTGCGGATGTTTCGGTTTGTTCCGGGTCCTTACGGTCGATCTCAGTTGGCGCGGATATCCCGCGCGTTCCCTGATACGCCCAGATTGAAGGACCGCCCTATGATCGTAAACACCGCAACTCTCGACCTCGTTTACCGTGGCTGGCAAGCCAAATTCAATGACGCCTATATTGCCGCGCCGTCGCATTTTGCCGATGTTGCGATGGTGGTGAACTCCACCACGACCGAAGAAAATTACGCATGGCTTGGCAGCTTTCCGCAATTGCGCGAATGGATCGGCCCACGCCAGATCAAGAACCTGTCCGCGCATGGCTTCAAGATCGTCAATCGCGTGTTCGAAAGCGCGATTTCAATTCCGCGCGTTCGCATTGAAGATGATCAGATCGGCATCTTCACCCCCGCCCTGACTGAAATCGGCCGCGTGACCGCGCAACACCCCGATGAATTGATTTTTGGCCTTTTGGCCAATGGTCTCACCAGCACCTGTTACGATGGCCAATCGTTCTTCGACACGGATCACCCGGTGTTCAATGCGGATGGCACGGTTGGCCTCACATCTAACATGCAGGAAGGTGCCGGTCCGGCGTGGTTCCTCCTGGACACGTCGCGCGGGGTTCGCCCGATGATCTGGCAACAACGGCTTGCCCCGGAATTTGTCGCGGTCACACGGTCAGAAGATGAAGGCGTCTTCCTGAATGACGAATATCGCTATGGAGTCCGCGCGCGCGCCAATGCCTTGTTCGGCCTGTGGCAACTGGCCTTCGCCTCGAAGGCGGCCCTCAATGCGACCAACTATGCCGCCGCGCGCGCCGCGATGGCCAGCGTGACCGCCGATGGGGGCCGCAAGCTGGGCATCACACCGACGCATCTTGTGGTGCCGCCGGAACTGGAAAGCGATGCGCTGCATCTGCTGAACACCGAAATCAAGGATGGCGGCGGATCGAACCCTTGGAAGGGCACGGCGAAGCTGATCATCACGCCGTTCCTGTAAGGACCGCGCCATGACTGGCCTGACGCTTGCCACCTGCACCCGCGACCTGATCCCGGCACCAGACGCCCCCGAATGGGTGCATCTGTTTCCGCCGGGACGGTTTGCCGCCCGCGATGGACGCGCCTTCGAATTGGCGGACCCCGGCGCAGTCATTCTTGCCTTTCAGGGGGCCGGGGTTGATTTGCCGATTGACTTCGAACACGCCATTGACCGGCCCGAAGTCAAGGCCGCGGGCGGACCCATCCCGGCGGCAGGCTGGATCAAGGCCATTGCCAATCGTAAGGACGGGTTGTGGGCGCAGGTCGAATGGACCGCCACCGCCCGCGCCATGATCCGCGCCAAGGAATACCGCTTCATCAGTCCGGCCTTTCTGCATGACCGCGAAGGCCGGATTACCCGCCTCAAAGGCGCGGGGCTTGTTCACATTCCCGCGCTGCAACTCACCGCTCTTGCCAGTCAGGACCCCGCCATGACCCCCGACACCCCCGCCCAAATGCCTGCCCCGAAATCACCGATGGAACTGCCTTTGACGGCATGGCTGATCAAGGCGCTTGGCCTGCCGGAAGATGCGACTGATGAAGCCATCCTGGACGCGCTGAAAGAGCGGTTGGGCAACGCAGAAAAACCTGACCCCAAGAAGTATGTCCCGGTCGAAGCCGTCGCGAAAATGCTGCGTGACCGTTCGGGCGAAAAGCTGGCCTTGGCTGAAACGCAGGCGACAGAAAAGGTGACGCGCGCGATGCGCGAAGGCTTCATCCCGCCCGCGTTGAAGGCCATCCCGGAAAAACTGGGCCTTTTCGCTCTGCCGGTCGGATGCCGGGTCCTTCGATGTGTTTCTTGCCAAGTCCGGGCCGATCTTCAGCAACCTGTTTCGGCCCGTGATCACCGGGCTACCGCCTCATCAGACACCCGCCATCGCCACCAGCGATGAAGAGGCTGCACTGTGCCGGATGCTGGGCCTGCCGCCGGATCGTCTGGCCCCGGATCGTCTGACAAAGGACTGACCGGCCTGAAACATCCATCCGGGTGCAGGGACCCGGATGGATTGGTCGGGCGTCAGCGGTTGCGCCTGATCAGTCTGGACGCCTCGCCGCAAGCCTCCTCTGGTGGCGGGGCGTTCTGGCTTCTGACCAATATCGACACGGGCATACCATGACCAATGACGCCATCCCTCGGCCCGCCGTAATCCCGCGCCCGACAGCGCAGGCGGAACCCTATGTTGAGGCCCTTGGCGCAGAAACCGCCATGGCCTTCCTACTGGCGTTCGGCGGCGCGGAACTCTATCTGGGCGCGTCCCCGCGTGAGAATACCGCCTATGTGCAAGCCATCGGCCCGGATGGGGCGGCTGCGCTCTTTGCCGTCGCGCATCGGCTACAAAAGCGCGTCCCGCTGTGCGATGATTGGCTTTCCGCCATGCTGCACTGGCAGGGGCAGTCCATCAGCGGCATCGCACGACGCTTTCGGACAACGGATGTGTCCGTGCGAAAGAAACTGCGGCGCATGGCAGAACGGGACCGGGGAAGATGATGAAACGCCGCAGGTTTGGAGCGTATTGTGATGTTGGGCGGGGGTCGAACCCGCATAACGTCACTTTGCAGCGACGCCTCTTACCCATTGAGGTACACCACATCACGGAAACTTCGATGCCGCAAAGGCTAGCGACAATCAACTGCCATCCTGCAACTTCATGACCGAAAACATCCGTGCCGCCCTCGACCGTTTGCTCGCCGCCCTGCAAGCCGGGTCCGACGTTACCGACCGCGCCATCCGCACGGCAGAGGGGCTGGCTACGGTCTTACAAGTCCCGGTTGACGCTACCATGAACACCGCGTTGAACACCGCTTCAACGCCCCGTAACCGCCACATCCCACGCGGCAAGATCGAAGCCGACGCGGCCCTTGAAGCCTTCTGCCGCGCCCATGCCCAAACCCTCACGCTGCCCAGCCTCGCCGCCGCAATCGTGAACCACTTCGGACCTGCCCGCCGGGTCAGCGTGTCCTCCATCCACCGCTGGTGGCACAGCCGGGGCAAGACACTTCCTGACCCGACAGCCGCGAATTATCAGCTATAATCAGCTAATCCCGCATTTGGTGGGCAATCGCCGCAGATTGTCTGATCTTACCACCGCAGTATGGTTGAAAGCATACAGGAGCAGCCCCCAAGACCGGCCAACCGCCGCCCATATGGGCTTGCGCGGGGGGCCGCGTTGTCTATAACCCGCAACAATTTGCGCAGCCCCGCGTGGCGCGTCGCGTTGACCGACCCTCAGGAGATGCCCCATGCCGAAACGCACCGACATAAAGTCGATCATGATCATTGGCGCCGGGCCCATCGTGATCGGGCAGGCCTGCGAGTTTGACTATTCCGGCGCGCAGGCCTGCAAGGCGCTACGCGAGGAAGGCTACCGCGTCATCCTTGTGAACTCGAACCCCGCCACCATCATGACCGACCCCGGTCTGGCCGACGCCACCTATATCGAACCCATCACGCCGGAGGTGGTCGCCAAGATCATCGCGGCCGAACTCCCCGACGCGCTGTTGCCCACGATGGGCGGGCAGACGGCGCTGAACACCGCGCTGGCGCTTGATGACATGGGGGTGCTGGCGCAATACGGCGTGCAGATGATCGGCGCCAACCGCCACGCGATTGAGATGGCCGAGGACCGCAAGCTGTTCCGCGAGGCGATGGACCGCATCGGCTTGGAAAACCCCAAGGCCACAATCATCGCAGCACCCAAACTGCCCAACGGGAAATATGACATCAAGGCGGGCGTGCAGGCCGCCGTCGAGGCTATCGAATATGTCGGCCTGCCCGCGATCATCCGCCCCGCCTTTACCCTTGGCGGCACCGGCGGCGGCGTGGCGTACAATCGCGATGATTACGAGGCCATCGTGAAATCGGGGCTGGAGGCGTCGCCGGTGGCGCAGGTGCTGGTGGACGAGTCGCTCTTGGGCTGGAAGGAATTCGAGATGGAGGTCGTCCGCGACCGCGCGGATAACTGCATCATCGTCTGTTCCATCGAAAACGTCGATCCGATGGGCGTGCATACCGGCGACAGCATCACGGTCGCCCCCGCGCTGACGCTGACCGACAAGGAATATCAGATCATGCGCAATGGCTCCATCGCCGTGCTGCGCGAAATCGGCGTCGAAACCGGCGGGTCCAACGTGCAATGGGCGATCAACCCGGCGGATGGCCGCATGGTGGTGATCGAGATGAACCCGCGGGTGTCGCGGTCCTCGGCGCTGGCGTCCAAGGCGACGGGGTTCCCGATTGCCAAGATCGCGGCGAAACTGGCGGTGGGTTACACGCTCGACGAATTGGACAATGACATCACCAAGGTCACGCCCGCGTCGTTCGAGCCGACCATCGACTATGTCGTGACGAAAATCCCGCGCTTTGCGTTTGAGAAATTCCCCGGTGCCGAGCCCCTGCTGACCACGGCAATGAAATCGGTGGGCGAGGCGATGGCGATTGGCCGCACGTTCCACGAATCGGTGCAAAAGGCGCTGGCCTCGCTTGAAACCGGCCTGACCGGCTTTGACGAAATCGACATTCCGGGCGTTGGGGGGCCGGGCGCCCCCGACAAATCCGCCGTCATCGCCGCCCTGTCCCGCGTCACCCCCGATCGGATGCGCGTGATCGCGCAAGCGATGCGGCACGGGCTGTCGGATGACGAGATCCACGCGGTGACCCGCTTTGACCCATGGTTCCTGGCCCGTATCCGCGAAATCATCGACGCCGAGGCGGACATTCGCAAATCCGGCCTGCCGGTGACCGAACACGGGTTGCGCCAGTTGAAAATGCTGGGCTTCACCGATGCCCGGCTGGCGAAACTCACGGGGCGCGACGAAGATCAGGTGCGCCGCGCCCGCCATAACCTTGGCGTTGTGGCGGTATTCAAACGCATCGACACCTGCGGCGCCGAGTTTGAAGCGCAGACGCCTTACATGTATTCCACCTATGAGGCCCCCGCGATGGGCGACGTGGAATGCGAGGCGCGCCCCTCGGACCGCAAAAAGGTCGTGATCCTCGGCGGCGGTCCGAACCGGATCGGACAGGGCATCGAATTTGACTATTGCTGTTGCCATGCCTGCTATGCGCTGACCGCCGTGGGCTATGAAACCATCATGGTCAATTGCAACCCGGAAACCGTGTCCACCGATTACGACACTTCGGATCGCCTCTATTTCGAACCGCTGACGTTCGAACATGTGATGGAAATCCTGCGCGTCGAACAGGATAATGGCACATTGCACGGGGTCATCGTGCAATTCGGCGGGCAGACGCCGCTAAAGCTGGCGAATGCGCTCTATGAGGCGGGTATTCCTATTCTTGGCACCACCCCCGATGCCATCGACCTGGCCGAAGACCGCGAAAGGTTCCAGGGGCTGGTCACGCAATTGGGTCTGAAGCAGCCAGTGAATGGCATTGCCCGGTCCGGGGCCGAGGCAATTCGTATCGCCGCCGACATCGGCTTTCCCCTCGTGATCCGCCCGTCTTACGTGCTGGGCGGCCGCGCGATGGAAATCGTCCGCGACTCTGCGCAATTGGAACGCTATATCACGCAGGCCGTCGTGGTGTCGGGCGACAGCCCGGTATTGCTGGACAGCTATTTGGCCAATGCGGTCGAGGTTGATGTGGATGCGCTGTCCGATGGCACAACCGTGCATGTTGCGGGCATCATGCAGCATATCGAAGAGGCGGGCGTCCATTCCGGCGACAGCGCGTGTTCGCTGCCGCCCCATTCCTTGTCCGACGAAATCGTGGCGGAAATCACCCGGCAAACGCAGGCGCTGGCCTTGGCCTTGGGCGTCGTGGGCCTGATGAACGTGCAATTCGCGGTAAAAGATGGCGTGGTTTACCTGATCGAGGTGAACCCCCGCGCGTCCCGCACCGTGCCTTTCGTGGCAAAGGCGACCGACAGCGCGATTGCGTCGATCGCCGCGCGGCTGATGGCCGGGGAACCGATGGCGAATTTCCCGCTGCGCGCCCCCTACCCCGCCGGTGTCGGCCCCGACACGCCCTTGCCGCTGGCCGATGCGATGACGCTGGCCGATCCGAAAACCCCGTGGTTCTCGGTCAAGGAGGCCGTGCTGCCCTTTGCCCGC
Source organism: Paracoccus haematequi (assembly GCA_945881965.1). Taxonomy (GTDB): domain Bacteria; phylum Pseudomonadota; class Alphaproteobacteria; order Rhodobacterales; family Rhodobacteraceae; genus UBA9554. Next base: position 91,820 of record CAMCVS010000001.1, read on the forward strand.
TTCCCCGGCGTCGATACGCTGCTGGGTCCCGAAATGCGGTCCACCGGCGAGGTGATGGGCTGGGACCGCACCTTTGCGCTGGCGTTTCTCAAGGCGCAGATGGGCGCGGGCACGCATCTGCCGGAAACGGGCCGCGTCTTCGTGTCGATCCGCGACGACGACAAGACGCCGGACATGGCCGCCGCCCTGCAAGGCCTTGTGGCAATGGGCTTTGACATCATCGCCACCCAAGGCACGCTGGACTGGGCGCGCGCGCATGGCATCGCCACCACCCGCGTCAACAAGGTCTATGAGGGCCGCCCGAACATCGTCGACATGCTGAAAGACGACGCCATCGCGCTGGTGTTCAACACCACCGAAGGCGCGCAAGCCATCAACGACAGCCGCGACATCCGCCGCGTGGCGCTGATGGACAAGATCCCGTATTTCACCACGGCCGCGGCGGCGGTGGCGGCCGTGCAGGCGATGCAGGCGCGCGGCGAGGGGTATAAGGTGCGGACGTTACAGGGGTGAGTCTAAAATGACCACTAATTGAGGCTCAAACAAACCAGTTGTAACGCCCTATGCTCAGTTGTAACTTTATAACTAGGAGAAGTCTCGAGCATCAGAGTTACACTATCATGGATTATTTGCTTCTTTTAGGTTTTATCGTGGGTCTAGGCATGTTGTTTCTTGGATTTGTTATGGTTTTTCAAGGCAATTTTGAGGGAGCGTTATTTGCGATAGTTTTTGGTGGATTGATGACGTCGTGCGTTCATTACGTCACCTCGTGAATTTGCATCGCAAGCCTACTTGTGGAATTTCCAGAATAGGACGAGAAACATCTATAGATGGCTTTTAGGCAAATGGTAAAAACTTCAATGCGACCGTAGGGAACGTCAGAGCCACACCGACCCTTGCCATTGCCAGAGCGAAAACAGTCCCCTGAACTGTTTTCAGTGTTTCACAGGCACTCATGCTTTAGTCCGCTGGTTACAAGAGACAACTACGGGGAAAAGAGGGGTATCAACGATTTTAGAGAAAAACGTCCAAACCGCCTCAAAAGACTGGCTTCCGCCCTACCCCGTCTCCTCCTCCAGATGCAGCTTCATATCAATCAGCACCTGCTGGATCACCAGCGTCTCGCGCAGCAGTCGCTTGGCCTCGTTGACTGATATTTTGCCGTCCGCGATCGACAGGTTGTATTCCGCCATCAGCATCGCAAACCGTTGCGCCAGCGTGATGACATCGGTGTTCACCCCGCCACTTTGCGGCGCGTTGTCGCCGCGTTCTTCGAGGCTGAGCGTGATGCCGCGCAGGTCCGCCAGCGCTGCCGTGACATGCGGGAACGACGCCGCAGCTTCAAGTTGGGCCACCGTGTCGATGGGCATGAACCGGTCGGCATGTTCCGCGCTTTCGGAATAATACCGCCCCAGCGTCGCCTTGGATTTGCCGGTCAGGCGACAGGCGGCCTCGATGCCGACGTCCTTGACCAGCGCCTCGCAATGTTTCTTCAGATAGCCGTCCAGAACCTGCATCAGACCCTCATCACCCGGCGGGGAAAGCGTAAAGTCTTTTCCCATTAATCGCTTCGGCCCCGGATGTCATGAGGAAACCGACCCGCGGTGCCGGGTCGGTATGCGTTGCCGGTGATGCCAGACCGGATCGGGCGTAACCCGCCCAAGACCTAGCTCAGAACACGAAGAAATCCGCCTCGCTGAGGATCACGCCAAGGCCCACGGTTGCGAAATGGACGCGCGCGGTGGCGGCAGAGCCGTCCGCGTCGTAAAAGACCGCGCCGGTGGCCGTGTCATGCATGATGCGGGTGTTAGCCGTCGTGGCAATTCCCCCGACATTCGCCGCGAATTGCAGGGCGGTAATTGCGCCGGGCAAAAGCGCCGTGAACACCGCGTCATCCAGACCGAAATCATCCACATTCCGGGTGAAATCGGTGATGGTATCGACCCCCGCGCTAGTGAATGCGGTGGCGAAGATGAAATCATCCGCCCCGCCGCCGCCCGTCAACGTGTCGTCACCACCCCGGCCCTCCAGCTGGTTGTCGCGCGCATTGCCGGTCAGCATATTGGCCAGCGCATTGCCGGTGGCATTGATATTGGCCGTGCCGGTCAGGGTCAGGTTCTCGACAAACCGGATGCCAGCTTCGGTATCGAGGCTGTAGGTCACCTTGCTTTGCACCGTGTCAGTCCCGCCCGCGTCAATGCCGCTGGTGGTGGTGGTGGTCTCGATCACCCGGTCGCCGACACGTTCCACGATATATGTGTCGTTGCCGCCCAACCCGATCATGAGGTCATTGCCGCTGCCGCCGTTCAACAGGTTATTGCCGGAATTGCCGGTCAATTGATTGGCCAGCGTATTTCCCGTTCCGTCGATGTTTGCCGTTCCGGTCAGGATCAGACGTTCGACAAATTGCAGGCCGGGGACCCCGAAAAGCGCGAAGCTGATCGAACTTTGCACCGTATCGGTACCACCTGCGTCGATGCTGCTGGTGGTTGTCGTGGTCTCGAACACCCTGTCGCCGCTGTTTTCAACGATATAGGTATCGTTGCCTGCGCCACCGATCATGGAGTCTGCGCCGGTGCCGCCATCCAGGCGGTTGTTCAACGCATTGCCGGTCAGCGTATTGGCCAAGGCGTTGCCGGTGGCATTGATGGTGCGGGTGCCGGTCAGGGTCAGACGTTCGACGAATTGCACGCCGACATCAGTTGCCAGGCTGTAGGTGATGCTGCTGAGCACCGTATCCGTGCCGCCTGCGTCGATGCCGCTGGTCGTGGTCGTCGTTTCGAACACGCGGTCGCCCGCGCTGTCCACGACATAGGTGTCGCTGCTGGACCCGCCCAGCATGGTGTCATTCCCCGCGCCGCCGTCCAGCGTATCGGCGCTGCTGTCGCCAAACAACTGGTCATCGCCCTCGCCGCCGACCATGGAATCGATGCCCGCACCGCCGATGATTGTGTCATTGCCGCCGAACCCGAACAACGTGTCGTTGCCGGCACCGCCCAACAGCGTGTTGGCGCTGTCAGTGCCGATCAGGCTGTCGGCGAAACCGCTGCCGGTGACCGCCTCGATGCTGTCATAGATGTCGCCCGCCGCCTCGCCGGTATTCAGCAGCGCGTTCAGCAGGTTAACCACCACGCCCGCCGCCGCGGTGGAATAATCCGCCGTGTCGATGCCATTGCCGCCTGTCAGCGCATCGCCACCCGCGCCGCCGATCAGCACGTCATCCCCCTCGCCGCCGTCGAGCGCATCATTGCCCGCACCGCCGTTCAGCGTATCCAGCCCGGCATCGCCGTTCAGCGTGTCGTCGCCCGCCTCGCCCAGCAGGGTGTCGTTTTCGGTGCCGCCGTGCATCTCGTCCGCGCCATCGCCCCCCACCAGACTGTCGGTGCCCGAGTCGCCATGGATCAGATCGTCGCCCGCATGGCCCGTCAGGGTGTCATTGCCGACCTGACCTTTCAACAGATCACGCCCGTCGCCGCCGTTCAGGCGGTCATTGCCGTCGCCGCCTTCCAGCACGTCATCGCCGTCTTCGCCGTTCAGCGTGTCATTGCCGATGCCGCCGTGCAGGCGGTTGGCCTCGCTGTTGCCGGTCAGTGCATCGTGGCTGCTGCCGCCGAACACGCCTTCGACATTGCTCACGATGTCGAACTGCGCCGCACCTGCCACCACCGCAGGGCCGCCGGTGTCGGACAGCGTCACCGTGACCGAAATGGCGCTTGGGGCATAGGACACGATGTCAAACCCGTTCCCGCCGTTGACGTTGTCAAAGCTGCCCGCGACGATCGTGTCGTTGCCTTCGCCGCCGTTCAGGGTATCTGCGCTGGATGCGCCGACCAGCAGGTCATTGCCGCTGCCACCTTCGAGCAAACTTTGGGTGCCGTTGCCTGCGGTCAGCGTATCGTCGCCGTCGCCGCCAAAGATCGAATCCAACCCGTCGCCATCGCCGCCGTGGATCGTGTCATTGCCGCGCCCGCCTTCGATCCGGTCGGTGCCCACGCCGCCGTTGATGCTGTCATCGCCTTCTTCACCGCGCAGGGTGTCGGCACCTTCGCCGCCCAGGATCGTGTCATTTCCTGCGCCACCAAAGACGGTGTCATTGCCGGTTCCAGCGTCGATGCTGTCGCCCAGATCGGCCGCAGAGATGCCGCCGATGATGCTGTCCGCGCCTTCACCGCCCAGAATGGTGTCGGACGCATCCGCGCCAAACAGCGAATCGTTGCCGTCCGCCCCGGTCAGCCGGTCGGCACCGCCATTACCCCACAGGATGTTGGCCAGTCCGTCGCCAACGATGACATCCGCCTGCGCCGTGCCGATGATATTCTCGATCTCGGTCAGTGCGGCGATATTGACCCGCGTCCCGGTCACCACGGTTGGCCCGCTGCGGTGGAACACGTTCAACCCGGCGGTCGCCAGGCTGACGTTGATGGCAAAGCCGAACTCGGCAAAATTGCCGGTATCCAGACCGTTGCCGCCCACCCAGGTGTCGCGGCCCGCCGTATAGGTGAACAGGTCATTGCCGTCCTGGCCGCTGACCGTGTCATTGCCCAGCCCGCCAACCAGAATGTTGTTCAGGCCATTGCCCTGAATGACATCGTTGAACGCGGTGCCGATCACGCCTTCGACATCCAGCTCCGGGGTGGCAATAATCGTATGGAACACCCCGCCGACAGCGGTCGCGGTGTCGTTGGTCTGAACCGTCTGCGTATCGTTGGCCAGATCAACCGCCACGGCACTGGTCAGGCGCGCCAGGTCCAGCGTATCGGACCCGATCCCGCCAAAGAAGGCATCAAAGCCCTCCGAATAGATCAGGGTGTCATTGCCGTCGCCGCCAAGGAACACGTCATTGCCACCTTCACCGGCAAAGCCGTTGTCGCCCGAATCACCGGTCAGCGTATCGTCACCGGTGCTGCCAACCACGTTCTCGATCCGGGTGAAGAACAAGCTGACGTAAGACGCGGTCAGGTCGATATCCCAACTGGTCCGGCCGTCGATCTGCAAGCTGTCGTTACCCTCGCCACCGTCAAGCAAGTAGTCGAAGACGGGCGGATCCATCGTCGGATCGACCTGCGGCAGGAAAATGCGCAGCAGGTCATCGCCGTCGCCCCCAAGCAGTTCGGTGCGCCCGCCAAGCGCCACCAGCGTGTCATTGCCATCGCCCCCCACGAGTTGCGACAGCGTGATTGGCGTGCCCGGTGGCACCATGACATTGCCTTCAAGGTAATCACCGTGCCGCGACCCGATGACGGCAAAGATGTCGTCCATCACCATCGCGCGCCGGGTGCCCTGACCCGTGATGGTGTCCAGATCATCGGTCCGCGCGATGCCTGATGCCAACCGGACATGAACGGCCGCGTCGAACATGCTGAAACTGACGGTGTTCTGGCCGCCGAGGAACACATTCGTGCCGGTCACCTCGTCAAAGCCGCCGGTATAATAATAGGCTTGCAGGAACTCACGATTGGCGGGATCGAGCTGATCTGCTGCCGACAACTGAATGGTATCGTTCCCGATCCCACCGACGAAACCTTCGATCCCGTCCAACTGGCCGATCTGCACGCCGTCTTTGAAGACTTGCCCGCCGCCGACAGACACGCCGGTCTCGAACCCATCGAAATACGCCAGATCGAACCCGGCCCCGCCGATCATGTTGTCAAAAGCGGCCAAGGCATCAGAGATCAGATGGTCATTGCCATCCTCGCCGCGCAGGGTGTTGGTGCCATCGCCACCCAACAGCGTGTCATTGCCGAAAAAGCCCAACAGCAGGTCATTGCCGTCACCGCCGAACAGAAGGTCATTTCCGTTCAGTCCGTTAAGCACATCCTCGCCGTCGCCGCCCTGCAATTCATTGTCGTCGTCGTTGCCCTGAATGTTGTCGGCAAACCGGGTGCCCCGGATAAAGGCGATATTGAACAGCCGGTCCGTCGCACCGTGGCTGTCGGTGCCTGCGATATGCGCGCTTAGTCCCGGGGTGAACGCCTGAAATACCAGATCAAGCCCCTGCGTGCCGGTCTCTGTGTCGTAATCAACAAAGCCCAGCCGCCCGGTGCTGATGAAGGTGTCCGCCCCGTTATGGCCGGTCATCACGTTGAAGCCCAACCCGCCGTCGATGATGTTGTCACCGTCGTTGCCAATCAGTTCATCGTCGAAATCCGTACCGCGCAGGTTGTCGATGCCGGTCAGGCTGGCAATTGTCGTCTCGTTCTCGCCATCATCGGACAGCACCGGTGCGCCCGTGCGCAGGTTGATAACCACACGCGCGGTATGTTGGGCGAAACTGACCCAATCGCTGCCGATGCCCCCGTCGATGGTGTCATGACCGTTGCCGATATACGAGATGATGTCATCGCCATCGCCGCCCTGCACGCTGTCATTGCCATTGCCGGTCTCGATCAGGTCATCCTCGGTGCCACCATCAAGGCTGTCATCGCCGTCACCGCCGCGCAGCACATCGTTGCCATGCCCGCCGATGATGGTGTCGTTGCCCTCGTCGCCCTGCAACACGTCGTCGTTGTTGCCGCCGTCGATGCTGTCATTGCCCAACCCGCCGAACAGCGCGTCATCGCCGTCGATGCCGAAAAGGCTGTCGTTGCCCGCGTCCGCGACAAAGGTGTTGCCCACGGCCGAGCCGATCATCTGGTCGTCAAACCGCGATCCCGCCGCATGTTCGACGGCACTATAGATGTCGCCTTGGGCAAAACCGCCGCTGCCGGACTGAAGCCCCAGATCGACGAGCACGCCGCTATCGGCATCGACATAAGACACACCGTCCTGCCCCACACCGCCAAAGAACAGGTCAGCCCCGGCCCCGGCACGCGCAAAGTCATCGCCGTTACCCATATGAATCTCGCGCCCGACATGGTTGCCCGGACCAAAATCATCATCACCATCCGTGCCAATCACCACAGAGGCCGCCGCCTCGACCAACCCGGTAAAGGCGCCGAACCCCGACAGGTCGATGGTAAAGAACGAATCCGTCGTCATTATCGCGAAATTCGACCCGTTCGGGCCCGCCGCAAAATAATCCACCACCCGTAAGGTGCTGGACACAAAGAACTCCGGCGAGGTTGTGATCAACAGGTCCAGACCATCATTCGCAAAGGACAGCTCGGCAAAAGTCGCGCCGGTAAACATCAGGATGGTGTCGGTAAAGCTGTCGGTTTCGTTCAGGATCACCGCCGACCCGAACAGGTCATCAAAGACATAGGTGTCCCGACCAGCCCCACCTATCATCACGTTATTACCCTGACGCACAATCAGCACGTCATCGCCATCACCGCCAACCAATTGGTTCTGCCCAAACCCGCCCATCAGCACGTCATTGCCGCTGCTGCCGGTGGCAAAAATCTCGCTCACACCCGAGTAATTGATCGAATTGGACCCGTGATAAGCATTGGTGAAACTGATTGTGGCATCCAGAATCTGCTGGAACACCGACAAATCCTGCAAACCCGTTACGCGCGACAGGATCGGACCGATCTGTTGAAAGTTCACATCGAAAAATTGCAGTTCAACGGCACCGCTGGCGACATAGACAATTGTGTCGCCGGCACCAGACCCGAATACAGTATCATTGCCACCAGTATGGGTAAACAGACCGCCGCCTGTGCCGACCTGGAACACGTCATTGCCCAGCCCGGACTCGAATGTGACAAACCCGTCGCCGCCAAAGACCGCATCACCCAGATCGCCACCGCGCACCAGATGCGTTCCCTCGCCCAGATAGAGGTGGAACCGTTCAAACCCGCCAATATTCAGATCATCAGCGGCCTCGTAGACATCGCTGCGACGTGCATCGAAATACATATCACCGAAACTGTTGTTCGGGTTGACCGAAAAGCGGAAATCACCCGCGAACAAATCGGCATCGCCAACTCGCTCACCACCCCAATAATTCTCGCCATACTGGAACAGTGCAATTTCATCGGTGGAATCAGAACCCGCAAATTCGACCTTGGAGATGTTGCTGTAATCGACCGCGAAATCCCGCGTGGTGTAAATGAACCGCGACGCAGTCAACGCTTCCGTGACAACCTGCCCGATATCGGTATGGCTGCTGAAAGCGGTCAGCGGGCCGTTCGTGTTGATCTCCGACCCACCCGACGTAAAGGCGCGCAGGTTCGATACGCCGTTCGCTGCGCCGCCCAGCAACAGCACATCGCGTCCAGTCAAATCGCGGAAATCACCGCCGCTGATTGTATCATTTCCGATGGCAAGCCAGGTGAACAAATCATTGCCAGCCCCGCCCAGCAATACGTTATTGCCTTCGCCGCCACCAAGCGTATCATTTCCCGCGCCACTGGCAAAGTAATCATCAAGCTCGCCACCGATCAGGCGATCATTGCCATCGCCGGTCAGCAAAACACCGCGATCAATCCCTTCGATATAGATCGTATTGGCCAGCACATAGCCATCCGATCCATCAAGCGCCTCATCATCCTGAATAACAAAGATTATACCGGCACTGAAACCTCGCAAATCGGCAACAAACGTATCGTCATCATTCGCGCGTTCGCCGCCGATATAGCTGATCCCGCCCTGATAGATCATCAGGTCGTCTTGCGCGGCGGCCCCGCGAATATTCACCACCTCGATGCCAAAGGTCCGCGCGTAACCGCCATTCACGCCATTTCCAAAGCTGAGTTCTTTCGCGAAACTGTCGGTGCTAGCTGTAAGGTCCAAGGCCTCCAGCAACAATTGGGCCGAGTCATAGGCCCAATAGAATGAGTCGGTCCCAGCCAATGGCACCCCATTTGCCGTATCGGTAAAGCGATAGCGCAATCCATGCGCTTCGACGCCATTGGCGGAAACCTCCAGCCGGTCAAGGCCCGTGCCGCCATCCAGAATATCCGATCCGCCGTTGCTCCAATAGAACAGGTCATTCCCGGCACCGCCGATCAGCGTATCACTCTGCGCTTCAAGCAATGTCCGCGCGCTGCCAAGCAGAATGTCATTGCCGTCGCCCCCCGCCAGATAATCGCTCAGGCCGCCGCCAATAAGAACATCGTTGGCTGTTGTCGCAGTCACGATAAGCCGCTCAAAGCCGTCAATTACGGTCTCGCCGTAATAACCGTCAATCCCGTCACGGCCCGCCATCAGATTGATGCCGCCACGCGGCCCAAACCCATCAAGGCTGTGATAGCGCGAAAAATCTGCGGCAAAGGTGTCGATGCCCAAACCACCATCATATCGCGTGCCGCCAAGGAAAATCGCCAGATCATCACCGGATCCACCGGCCACGATGCTGATATGTTCGACGTCGTCTCTGAACTCCATGGTATTCGCCACGCCGTTACGCAGCGAAATATAGAATTCGGGTCCGACAGAAAAAATGGGTGCGGCTATGTTACCCGGCGAGACGAGTGCCGAAAAGTTGAAAACAGAAAGAGTGTTATAGAACGCCTGAATACTTGCGAAGTCTGTTGTGGCGCCTATTCCGGATGTTCCACCAAGCAAGCTCGACGCGATGGACCCGGCAGCGGACCCGGTATTGAAAATGACATCATAACGCAGACCCTGCGAACCCGCGGAAACAAAGGCGTTGTCTATTCCGGTTCCGCCATAGATGATATCATTCGCCGTGACCGCGAAACTTGAAAACGCACTGATATAGACGTCATCGCCGCCACCCAGAATGGCGATATCTGCATTTGCATCGGCTGGCATGGTCACGATATCATCACCGTTGCCGGTCACGAAAACGTCGCTGAAAATCCAGCCAACCAGATAATCATCCGCGGCTCCGGTCTCAATGATTGCGCGTTCGATATTGCGGACGGTCAGATCAACGATTGCAGGATCATTGGCAAACAACTCGATGCCACCCGCTGTTGCGGGGTTGCCATCCTGTTCGTCAGTCACTGATTTGTTCAGATCCCAACGGATCGCAACATCGCCATAATGGGCCGCAAAATTGGCGATAAAGGTGTCAAATTGCGTTGTTTGGTTTGAACCACCGTCGATAAAACTTGTATCATTGCCGCTAAGAACAATTGCGTCGGCATTGGCTGTTCCCGCGACGTTGACGGAAGTATTGACAGTCAGGACTTTGAGATTTGTCGAATATTGCACGCTTGCATTCGGGCTCGATGCCGAAAACTGCAAGAGCTGGTAGCCGGTCAAATTTGACACCGCTGAATTAACCCGACCGAAACCGACAAATCCGGACGTCAGTGGCGTCGACGGTGTTTCCAGCAAAGTATCCACAGTTGCGACGCTGCCATTCGTCGTGTTCAGCGTCACGCCATTTGTGAAGGCTCCGGTCCACACGAACATGACGGGTCCGGACAATGCGGAATAGTTGTAGTTCGGACCCAACCCATCCAAATCATCGGGTCGAACATCGAAACCGCTCATCTCATAATTGGCCTGCGTTGCGACCCGGTTTGCGTGCGCTGCTGCGAAGAAACCATAAAGCGCCTCTTCGGCGTTGGGCAAATTCGGTTGCCAGCCAGTCGGGGCCAGTGCAGGATCGACGAACAGCACCTTGTATTTTTCGGTTTCGGTATTGAAGGCGGAACCGGCGACTTCGAATGTGTCTTCGTAGATATTGCCGAGGTTTACTTGAAAACCGCCCTCGGGAATTTGGGTCGTAAACAACGGACCAAAGCTGAACCGCAGCGCCTCTGGCACCCATGATCCGGTCAGATAGCCCTGAAGAGCGTCAATTGTAATGGACGCGTTGATCCCAACACCGACACCGTGAAAGAAACTGGCGCGATTGACGGAATATGTAGCTGTAATGATTGCGTCGCCAACACCTTGATTGACGGGCGAGTCCAAGGACAGCACCTGACCCAAGGCACCGCGCGTGGTTTTATCATCGCTTGAATCGCCCGGAGTGCCATTGTCTGACACAAGTGTCACCAGAATATCAGGAATGTCAGCGTCTGTCGGGTTTTCTTTTGGTTTATTGATATCCAGACTGACTTCCTCAGTGACATTCAAACCTGCATTGGCAGTGATGTCCAGCAGGGTAAAATTGAAAGCCGCCTTGCCCTTGCCAACAAATGGCAGGTAATCGCCGATGTCATAGCTGTGTTCGGCAAACACGACCTCGCCCAGAAACTTTGCAATCACAGTGACAGGCGGAAAGGAAATCTTTTCCAACATCCGCACCAGCAGGGCGTCGATATCGGCATCCAGCGACAGGAATTGCCGATCTGACGCGCCTTCGCCGAATACTTTTCCTCCGCCATTCGATGATCTGCTTTCGTCGATGCTTGCCCCTGTCGGCAGGCGCGCCGTCAAGGTCACGCCTTCGGTCAGGTTCAGCACGAACTCGGGATTCAGCGGGCTGACTTCGAGCAGCGTAATCCGCTCTTTGATGTTCAGAATGTCGAAACTTGACGGACCTTCCTCGCCGAACCAATGACCAAATACGATATCGCGGAAACCAGTTTGCGCCTCGACAATCAGGTCGAGCCCCGCGCCGATTTTCCCCACGCTGGAGGATTCCGGTGTGCCGAAACCTGCCGTGGTGATACTTGATGAAGTGACCTGATAATTCCGAAAATCGAATGTCATCGCGTTGCCGGAAACTATTGCGCCGGGCAGCGTCACATTGACTGAAATATTGTAGTCCGCATCAAAATGTCCGCCAGTGCCAAGGCTTGCATAGGCCAGCAAACCAAACCGCACATCCAGAAAGAACTCCGCATCAAGCGAGAAACCAAGTGCCGAAAACCCGAAATCTTTCACGATGGGTTCCGGATCCCAGATCAGGGTATTGCCGGAGTCTATTGTCAAATCGGTTGCCGGACCTGGCCGCCACAGGGACTGTCTGACGGTGGAAAATGTCAAGTTGGAGGTGACGACTGCCATGATGATGCCCTAGCCCTAAATTAGGGCCGCAGCCGTTCCTGCATCACATCCGCAAAACAAGGCCCGGGCAGCGGCCTGAAAAATTTCCTTGTGCGACAGTATGTCCGTATTTTTGATTCTGTCCACTATTTCCCGTTGTTATCTTTTTCGCCGATAACGCGAACTGCTTTGGGCACTGGATGACGTCCGTCCCGGCTGGTTTTCGCCGCATCTGACGCAGGCTGATCCAAGGCAGGGTCACCGGACGCAAACCGGCCCAAGGTGGGGCATCCAAAGCCCGCCCGCGCCTTGCAGGCACCCTGGCCAGGTCCGGCCAATCAGGACAATATCATGAAATACTTCGCACTTCTTCTGTCGGCCTCGGCCATGGCGTTCACGCTGGGCGCAGCACCGGTTCTGGCGCAGACCGCCAACAAGGTCATGCTGACGCAGGTTGACCCGGCCACGCTGACCACCGCATGGCGCGCGACCACGATCATCGGCGCGGGCGTCCATGACGATCTGGGCAACACCATCGGCACCCTGCAGGATCTGCTGGTCGCGACCGGAGCCACGGTGCCCTATGCGATCATCAAGACTGACCCGACCAACAAGGGCGACACCCGTTCGGTCGTGGTTTCGACGGCGAATTTCGAATTGGTCGGCAACAAGCTGACGATGCACAACGTCACGGCCCAAGACCTGATGAACCTGCCGAACTTCTGAATTTTCATGTGACGACCCGTCATGCAGGCCGGGGCAACCCGGCCTGTTTTGCATGGGCGAGGCGCGCGGGCACGGCCTTTTGGCGCGCGGCTACTGATCTGTGGCAGCACGTCCAGCGGACGCGCGGCGCATCATGGCCCCAAGCGGAAAACCCGTCCGACCTGTGCTGACCAGGCGCGACAACCGCCCCGCAACCCTGAACACAAAGCGAGATCACCATGACCTTCCGTTCCCTGCTGCTGATGTCCGCCATGGCCACGACCTTGGCCGGCTGCCTTGAAAACGATGCACAACGCGGCGTGGCCGGCGCTGCCGGGGGTGCCGTCATCGCGGGCGCAACCGGGGGCAATCCTCTGGGCGGTGCCGTGGTTGGCGGCGCAGCAGGGCTGTTCTGCCGCGACCTGAACGTCCCCGGCTGCCGCAACAACTGATCCGGCCAACAGCCAAGGAGGCGATCATGACAGGTTTCGTTGCCGATATCGCAGCCCAGACCGAAGACAACGACGCCTATCGCCATGTGCTTTACACCGGGCATCACCTGCAACTGGTGCTGATGACCCTGCCCCCCGGCGGGGACATCGGCGCGGAAACTCACTCGGACCACGACCAGTTCTTTCGCATCGAAAGCGGGCATGGCGCGGTGGTGATCAACGGGACCACGCATGTGGTGACGGGCGGGGATGGCGTCGTTATCCCGGCGGGAGCGGCGCACAACATCGCAAACATCGGTGATCGCCCGCTGCGGATGCACACGATCTATGGCCCGCCGCATCACCTTGACCGCTTGGTGGAACAGACCAAGGCCGTGGCAGAGGCCACCATCGAAAAATTTGACGGGGTGGCCAGCGAATAGCGGCCCTTCCTTTTCCCCTTGTCCAAGGACTGTCTCATGCTGCGCACAATGACCCTTATCGCCTGCCTGCTGGCCGCCCCGGCGCTGGCCCAGAATGCCGTGCTGACCATCGCCAATGACCGCTACGAGGCGGGCGCTTCGGTGCGCTTCGACGGGCCGAGGGTCAGCGACGTGTTTCTGGCTGGCAACCGGATCACCGTCGCAGCACCCGTCGCCGGGTCCGCGCATCTGGCCGCGCGGCGGGTGGCGGTGGATGCGCCGGTGACGGGCGATGTGTTCGCGGCGGGGTTCGGCGTGACCATCGCAGGGTCGGTCGGCGGCGATGCGTCTGTTACGGGTTATGAGGTGACGGTAGGGCCCGTCACGGGCAATCTGCGCGTCGCCGCGGCCGAGGTCACGACCGGGTCCGTCGGCGGGTATGCCGTGATCACCGGGGCCGAGGTCGCGCTGACGGGTGCGATTGCGGGCGATGCCGTGCTGGTGGCGGACACCGTCAGTTTCGGACCCGAAGCGCGCGTTGCGGGCGCGTTGACGATCTATGCCGCAGACCCGGCGCTGATTGTGGTGCCAGAAACGGTGGCCCCCGCCGACCGTGTGCGGATCGAACAGCGCGCGCAGTATTACGGCATGGAGCAATCTGAACAGAAGCCGCGCCCGCAGACGTTTCCGGTCTGGCAGATGGTGATCGGGTTCCTGTTCAGCGTGCTGATGACCGGCGTTCTGGCCAGCGTGGTCATCGCGGTGGCCCCTGTCGCCGTGCAATCCTGGCGGCAACTGGCGCTGGCCCAGCCGGGCCGGGCAACGTGGTCGGGGTTTCTGGTGCTGTCGGCGCTGGCGGGGTCGGGCTTTGTGCTGACCATGACCTTGGTGGGCGTGATCCTGCTGCCGGTGATGCTGACGGTAACATGGCTGGCCGCACTGGCGGGCTATGTTCTGGGGTCATACCTGCTGGGTGTCGGTATCTGGCTCGCGGTCGGGCGACCGATGCCGGATGTGCTGTGGGGCAAGTTCCTGCTGGCCTGTCTGGGCGCGCTGCTGACCGGGCTGGCCTGGCTCGTGCCGGTGGTGGGCTGGATCTTTGTGCTGGGCCTGATCCTGCTGGGGGTCGGCACATTGGCGGCATTCGTGTTGCCCGACCGCCTGCTGTTGCGCCCCGCCACACCGCAAGCCTGAGGGGCTTTCCGCCGACACCACGCCTGCCTGAGGCAGGTTAGTGCCGGATGATCCGCTCTGGTATCTGATGAAACCACACCGGGCAGTCCCGCCCGCACACGGAATAAGGAATTGATCATGCTGCAAGAAAACAAATCGCTGAAATCCTCGGCCCCCGCAGATTTCGACGCGCTGGCCACGCAGTTCACCGCGCTGCGCGAAGAGCTGTCCACGCTGACCCGGTCAGTCGCCAGCATCGCGGAACGCCGCGGCCGCCGCATGGCATCCGACGTCAGCGAAGGCATGTCCGAGGCGATGCACTATGCCGAACGCAAGACCCTCAGCGCCGAAGCCGATCTGGAACGTTCGGTCGCCAGCCATCCCTATCTGGCTCTGGGTCTTGCAGCGGTCGCGGGCCTGTTGGTCGGGGCGATGACACGCCGGTGATCACAGGCCTGTTGCAACTTGCACAAACCATCGCGCGCGACGCACGACATGCGGCGCGCGCAACCCTGTGGCAGACGGCGGCCCTGCTGGTCGCGCTGATCGGGGCGGGGTTCATCCTTGCGGGCCTCTACAGCGCGCTGCATGGGATGGCGGGGCCGGTGGGTGCGGGGCTGATCCTTGGGGCGGTGCTGATCGCGCTGGCCACGGCGCTGTGGCTGCGCCCGCGCGCTGATCACCTGCAACGGCCCGCGCCGGTCCAGCCGCCGCCTGCGGCCGCGAAACCGGTCGATCCCGTCAGCACAGCCGTTTTCGCGGCAGGGTTTGTGTTGGGCCGCATCTTGGCCGACCGCACCCGCGACTGACGCGTCAGGCGGCGTCACGCCCGCCTTGCGCCACCCGCTGCCCCGTTGCGCGCGCCAGCACTGCCGTTGGATCGCCCGCGTCACCGGCCCAGGCGACATAGGTGTCGGGCCGCACCAGCACATGCGCCGCGCCATAGACCGCCTCTGCGCCGTCCGGCATTGCGGCCACGGTCAGCGGCACCCCCGCCGCCTGCGCCGCCGCGCGGAACGCCATGGCCACAGCCCCGCCTACGTCCTGCGAAAGCAACGTAAACCCGGACCCCAGCGCCGTCCACACCGCCGCCCCCGCCCCCGGCGGCGGGGCCAGATGATGACCCGCGCGTGCGATGTGCTGATGATCGCCCCGCGCATTCGGCCCCGCGCCGGGACCGATCAGGGGCGAGCCTTCGTAATGCGGTTCAAACGCGTTCACCTCTGCCGCGTCCAGATTGCGGTTGTACCATGCCGCCTCGAACGCGGCGCGATCACGATCCGGATGATAGGTGTTCAGGAACGCGCGGTCGTCATTGATGAACCGCGCAATGAATTCGCGCGCCGTGGCGGCAAACACCGGACGGCGTTCCGCATCATAACTGTCCAGCAACCCCGGCCCGCCCCAGCCCTGCAACGTCGCGGCCAGTTTCCAGCCCAGATTGCGCGCATCCTCCAGCCCGGTGTTGACGCCATAGCCGCCATAGGGCGGGTGGCTGTGCGCCGCGTCCCCCGCGATGAACACACGCCCCTCGCGATAGGTATCGGCAAGCGATATCCGCAGATCCCAAAACCCGATATGATCAAAGGACAGCGCAAATTCCTGCCCTACGGCGCGATGCAGGAAGCCCGCGAAATCGAAATTCTCGCGCGTGGTATCCAAGGGCACGGGGGCGTGAAAGAACCAGCTTTTGCCGTGATCCACCCGGCCAAAGAACAGCCAATAGCCGTCGTAATCCGGGTGCAGCACGTTATAGAACGCCTTGCCGGGATAGCGTTCCAGCAGATCATGCAGTTCGGTCGACTGAAACACCAACAGCGCCATCAGCCGGTCATGATCCGACCGGGTTTCCGTGATGCCTGCCGCATTCCGCACAAATGACCGCGCGCCATCGCAGCCCACCGCATAGGCCGCGCGCAAGCCGCGTGTTTCGCCCGCAGCACTTTGCACCGTCACGCTGACACCCTGCGCGTCCTGCATCAGCGCGGTGGAGGTCCAGCCATACAACACCGTGATGGCAGGGATCGCGGCGGCCCGCGCCCGCAGCACGCCTTCGGTGGCATATTGCGGCAGGCGCGCGTTGGCGGTGAAATAGAAATCCTTGACCGAGGCGCGGTTCAGCCAATCGTAATGCCAGCCCGAGAGCAGCGTGCCATAGCTGGTCAGCCCGCCAATACCCGCACCGGGCGGGATCGGATGCGCGGCGCGCAGTTCAGCCTCGCAATGCCACGCGGCGAAATGTTCTGCGGTGCGCTGCGTCAGGTTCTGGCCCTTGGGGATCGGTTGCGGCGTCAGGTGGCGTTCGATCACGCAAACACGGACCCCGCGCTGTCCCAATTCGATGGCCAACCCCATGCCCACCGGCCCGCCGCCGTTGATCACGATGTCAAAGCTGTCGGTCATGCCCGTCTCCGTTTCTTGATTGCCATTCATGTGGCCATGTGGATTGCTGCGTCAGCCGTTGACGGCCTGATCGGTGTTGTCGACGCGCAAATCGGTGCTGATCGCGCTCGCCATGCCCCGGATGGTGTCGCGGATCGCGGCCAGCCGGGCGGGGGTCATGGTGGCGGCATCGCTGGTCAGGCACAGCGCAGCAATTGGGGCGCGGTCAGCGGCCAGCACCGGGGCAGCGACGCCCACCACGCCCGGCGTCACCTCGCCCCAGGCGACCGCCACGCCATCGCGGCGGGTGTCGCGCAGCATCGCCAGCACCGTCTCGCGGGGGGCGGCAAATTCGGCCTCGTGTTCGGCCACCAGCGCCTCTTGGTCACGCTTTGGCAACCAGGCCAGGATCGCGCGGCTGATCGCGCCACGCGCCAAGGGCATCGGGCGGCCACGCGGATAGCTGGACAGGGTGACGGGGCTCGAATCCTCGGAAGCGACGCACAGCAGTTTTCGCCCATACCACCGCACCAGCGACGCCACCCCCGGATGCGCCGCCGTCAGCGCCACCAGATGCGCGCGCCCTGCCGCGATCAAGGGATCGGACCGGCGGCTGAGGAAATCCAGTTCCGTCACCCGCGGCCCCAGCATATAGCCCGATTGCGGCAACGCCATCAGGAACCCCGCCTCTTTCAGCGTCTTGAGATAGCGATACAGCGTGGGGCGCGAATACCCCAGCGCCACGCGCATTTCCTCGGACGTCCATTCCGGCGTTGCCTCGGTGAACAGGTCCAGAATGGCAAGGATACGTTCGCCGCTGCCCGATATGCTGCTCATGCGCCCTCCGTGACCTGCAAGGCGGCGGCGCGGCGGCTGCGCAGGATGTCCAGCACCATCACCGCGCCCCCGCCGATCACGCCGATGATATCGGTATAGCCCGCGCCCGGAAATGCCCCGGCCGGGATCAGCGCCAAAAGGCCGAAAATCCCGAATAGCCACCGCAGGCCCATGCCAAGTTTCCCGCCAAAGAACCCGGCCAGCGCGGCTGAAATCAGCCAGACCCCCAGGATTGCGGTGATGACGGCAATTCCGATGTCCAGCGGCGCGCCGATCATGATGAGCGTCGGTGAAAACACGAACAGCACCGGGATGATAAAGGCCGACCAGCCGAATTTGCACGACGCCCAACCGGTCGCCATGGGCGAGGCTTTCGCAATAGAGGCGGCGGCAAAGGCGGCCAACGCGACGGGCGGCGTGATCATCGACATCATGCCGAAATACATCACATAGAGATGCGCGGCGATAGGTTCGATCCCCAGTTCCACCAAGGCCGGTGCCACCAGCGCCGCCAGCAACACATAGACCCCCAGCGTCGGCAGGCCCATGCCCAGGATGAGGCAGACGACGGCCGCAAGCGCCAGCAGCATGATCAGGCTGCCGCCTCCGATCTGCACCAGCAGGTAGGTCAAGTTGAAACTGAGGCCGGTGATGTTCAGCACCCCGATCACGATGCCCGACGCCGCCGAGATCAGGATGATCTCCACGATGCCATGCCCGGTCTGCGCCAGACTGCCGACAATCGCGCGCAGCTTTGGCCTTTCGCCGCGATACCCCAGCGCCATCGCCGTGATGATCAGCGCCAGCGACGCCCAGAGCGCGGCCCGTTCCGGCAGATAGTTCTTCCAGAACAGCAGATAGATCAGCACCCCGAAACAGACCATGAAATGCAGCCCTGTCAGCACGGTGCGGCCCTTCGGGATCAGGTCGGCGGCGACGCGGCGGATGCCCAGCCGCGCGGCATCCAGATCGGCCTGGATCAGCAGCGCGATGTAGAACAGCAAAGACGGGATCAGCGCGGCCTTGACGACATCGGCATAGCTGATCGACAGCAATTCGGCCATCAGGAACGCGGACGCCCCCATGACGGGCGGCATCAACTGCCCGCCGGTGGACGCAACCGCCTCGATCGCGGCGGCCTTGTGGGCGGGATAGCCGTCCTTTTTGATCATCGGGATGGTGACGACGCCGGTCGCCACCACATTCGCCACCGCCGAGCCGGAAATCGCCCCGAACAGCGCCGACGACATAACAGCGATCTTCATCGACCCGCCGCGAAACCGCCCCATCAGCAGCATGGACGCATCGGTAAAGAACTGGCTGCCGCCGGTGATGCCCAACAGCGCGCCGAACAGGATGAAGGTGACGACCACCGTTGCGGCAATCGACATCGGCAGGCCAAGGATGCCGTTGGCGTCCACCACCATATAGCCCGCCAGCATCTGCCAATTCTGTGGCCGCCCCTGCAGCCGCCCCGGCACCACGTCACCGAACAGCGCATAGAGCAGGAACACCGTGATGATGATGACCAGCGCCCAGCCGGTTGCCCGTCGCAGCGTTTCCAGCAGCAGCAGCGTGACGATCACAGCAGGCACCCACAACGCGGGTGGCCGGGTAAAGATCACCAGCACCAGATCAGGAAAATTGACCGCGATGTGACCCACGGTCAAAACCGATAGCAGCGCCAGCGCAGCATCCGTCCAGGGCACATGTGTGCGCGTGGTGCCCTGTTTCGCAGGCAGCGACAGAAACGCCAGCGCCATGATCAGGCCCAGGATCGCCGCAAAGAACTGCTCTGGATACAGCCCTAGACCCAGCGTGCGCTGAAGCGACAGGGCCCAACCGACGCAAAGCAGGGTGGCGAGGATCGCCACCCCGTCTGCCATCGGCCGCCAGATCGCGGAAGGAAGGCCGGACCCGGCCCCCGCTGACGTCTGCTGCACGTCGGCCATTGCTTATTCCAGGCCTTTTTCGGCAAAGAATTTCAGCGCGCCGGGGTGATAAGGCGTGCTGCCGGGGTCGCCCTTCATGTTGGCGGGTTTGAAGGCAGCCATCGGCGGAAAGGTCTTTTTCATCGTTTCCGATCCCTCGAACATCGCCTTGACCATGGCATAAACGGCCTCGTCGGACGCATTGGCATGGGTAAAGATCACCTGAGGAAAGGCGATATAGATGTCATCCTTGATCACGCCGGGCTGCGATCCGGCCTTGAGCGGGGTGAAATAGGCGGTGGGCCAATGCGCCTTGGCGGCGGCCAGCGCGGCATCGCTGCTGTCCTCGACCCCCAGTGCGCGCAGGCCGCCGACGGCGGCATCCGCCTCGCGGACCTTGCCGGCACCATGGGCAAAGATGAACCCCACGGTATCGCCCGCGATGAACGCATCCGCACCGGCAACGACCGACGCGACCGATACCTGTTCCACGTCGTCGCGGGTCATGCCTGCGGTGGCGTAAAAGGCCGACAGTTGCGGCAGGATGGTGTTCTGCGCGGTATAGCCATCGGTCATCCGCTTGCCCTTCAGGTCCGACACTTTCATGATGTCGCTGTCGGCCCGCACGAAAATCGCTTCGACCAGGGGCTGCAAATGCGCCACGATGCGCAGGTTCGGGAACTGCTGCCCGGTCCACCATGCCGCGCCGTCAAAGGCATAGTCCACCTCTTGCAGGTTGGCGATGCCAAAGTCGATCCCGCCCTGATTGACGAAGGGGATGAACTGGTTCGGGCTGGTCGCGGGCTGGATCGTGGTGTTCAGCCCGGATTCGTTGGCCGCATTGGCAATGGCGGTGCCGATATTGTGGAAAATCGAACCGGGGTTCGACGTGGCAATCCCGACAACGCCCTGCGCATGCGCCACAGGTGCTGCAAGCAGGCTCAGCCCGGCCAAGGCCGAGGCGATCAGATGTTTCATTGGTTTCTCCCTCCCTGAAGATTCCCAACAGTCGAGAAATCCCAACTGATGAGAATTGTCTTGAAGCTATCCAAGCGCGGGCGGTAATCAAGTGAAAAGCGCGGCGGATTGACGCGGGGATGCAGGGGGGCTGGGCATGACGGATCAGACGGCAACAACCGGGGCCGAGGCGCTGCTGATGGCGTTGCGCGCTGTGGGGGTGGAGTATCTGTTCGCCAATGCGGGCACCGATTTTCCCCCGGTGATCGAAGGCATGGCGCGGCTGGGGCCTCAGGCGATCCCGCAGGCGGTGACGGTGCCGCATGAAACCGCCGCTGTCGGCATGGCGCATGGGTTCTGGTTGGTCACGGGCCGCGCGCAGGCAGTGATGGTGCATGTCAATGTGGGTCTGGCCAATGCCGTGATGGGCGTGATCAACGCTGCCAGCGACGATGTGCCGGTGATAGTGCTGTCGGGCCGCACACCGATCACGGAAACGGGCCGTCTGGGCGCGCGCGCGACACCCATTCAGGTCGGGCAGGAAATGTATGACCAGACGTCGCTGCTGCGCGATGTGGTCAAGTTCAATTACGAACTGCGCTATCCCGAACAGGGCGACAGCGTGGTGAAACGCGCGGCCTCCCTCGCTGCCAGCGCCCCTGCCGGGCCGGTCTACATCAGCCTGCCGCGTGAACCTTTGTCAGATGCGCTGCCGGATGGTTTCGCCCCCGCGCCTGTCGCCCCGCCCGCGACGCCAGCGCAACCCGACCCCGCCGCGATTGCCATGCTTGCAGGCTGGCTGGCGGCAGCGACCGCGCCGGTGATCCTGTGCCAGCGTGGCGACCCGGACGGGCGGTTGGCCAATGTGCTGTCGCGGCTGGCGGGCGCGCAAGGGATTGGTGTGGTGGAACCCTTTACCATCCGCAATGTGCTGGCCTCGGATGATCCCAGCCTTTTGGGGTATGATCCGGCGGCGATGGCGGGGGCGGACCTGATCATCGTTCTGGACAGCGCAATCCCCTGGATCGAATTGCTGCATGCCCCCGGCCCTGCCCCACGCATCGCCCATATCGCCGCCGATCCCTTGTTCCGCCGCATGCCCGTGCGCGGCTATCGCAGCGATCTGTCGATTGCCGCCGATCCGGTGGCCGCGCTGGAGGCGCTGGAAAAGGCGGTGTCCACCCCGCATCCCGCCCGCGCCGCAACTGTGACGCAAAAGGCCCAAGCGCGGCGCACCCGCACGGCGGCACTTGCAGCGGGGGGCAATGGCACACCCATGTCGCCCGCATGGTTTTCCGCATGTGTCAGCGACATCATGGATGACAGCGCAGTCGCCTTCAGCGAACTGGGCCTGATGGCGGGTTTCATGACCCTGCGCGGGCCGAACCGGCTGTTCAACAATGTCCACGCGGGTGGCCTTGGCTGGGCCTTTCCCGCCGCCCTCGGCGCGCAACTGGCCGACCGTGACCGGCTGGTGATCGGCTGCATGGGCGACGGGTCGTACATGTTCGCCAACCCCGTCGCCTGCCACCAGATCGCCGAAGCGCTGGAACTGCCCGTCCTGATCATCGTAAAAAACAACGCGATGTGGAACGCGGTGCGGCGGTCAGTGCTGCGCGATTACCCGGATGGGGCGGCGGCGCGCATGAACGAGGTGCCGCTGACCTCGCTGGCCCCGCTACCCGATTTCGCCATGGTGGCCCGCGCCAGCCGGGCGCATGCCGAACGGGTGGAAACCGGGGCCGACCTGCCCGCCGCATTGGCGCGCGCCGTGCAGGTGATCCGGCAGGAGCGCCGCCATGTCCTGCTGGATGTGGTGGTGGCGGCGACCGACACCCACTAGGGTTTGTCGCGCATATCCGGCGCGCGGCGGCCGACATAATGCGCGACCAGTTCGGGGTCCAGATCAGATTCGCCCACCACGCCGATCAGCACGCCCTTGCGGTATCCCTTGCCGCGCGCCGCGATGAAGGCGTCGTTCGGGAACGTCGTCCGCGCTGCCGGACGCCGCGCCCAGCGGTGCAGCCGGTCATACAGCCGCGCGCGGACACCCTCATGCGCGTCAGACGCGCCCAGATCGACCAACTCGCCCGGATCATTGCGCAGATCGAACAGCATGGGCCGGATTCCGCCGTCGAAATGCACCATCTTCCAGCGCCCGTCATGCACCATGAACATGCGCGCCTCGCGCGGGTGCAGGCCCAGCTTGCCCGCCAGCGGTGTGGCGGAATAATCGTATTCGCAGAACACCGCATCGCGCGCAGGCGCCGCCCCGCCACGCAGCATGGGCAACAGCGACTGCCCTTCAAGGATGTGATCAAGCCGGGCCGGATCGCCCCCCGCCACCTGCACAAAGGTCGGCACCAGGTCGATGCACTCCACCAGCGAGTCACAGACCGTGCCGCGCGTTGCCTCCGCCTGTTCCGACGGGTCATAGATGATCAGCGGCACCTTCACGCTGGCGTTCTGAAAGAACGTCTTTTCGCCCAGCCAATGGTCGCCCAAGAAATCGCCGTGATCGGATGTGATCACGATCAGCGTGTCATCCATCCGCCCGGTGGTTTCCAGCCAGTCGAACAACACCCCCATCTGGTCATCGCATTGCTTGATCAGCCCCATATAGGCGCGCAGCACCTTGTCCCGCACATCATCACGCGACAGCGCCTGACCCACCGGGGCGCGCTGAAACCCGGCATAGACCGGATGATCGGTGGCACGTTCGGCATCAGACGCCACGCGGGGCAGGAAATCCTGCGGGCCATACATGGATGCATAGGGTTCGGGCACGATATAGGGCCAGTGCGGCTTGATATAGCTCAGGTGGCAGCACCACGGCGCGGTGGCCCCGGCGATGAATTCCATCGCGCGGCGGGTCAAGTAGGGGGTTTCGCTGTCGGTTTCGCGGACATTCGCGGGCTGGTCCGAGTTTTCCAGAAACCAGCCCGACAGCACATTGCCCGCATCATCAACGCCGGAATTGGCATGATCATGCCACGGATTGTCACCCGCATAGCCCTGGGCGCGCAGATAATCGTTGTATTTCAACGCGCCGCCGGGATCATACATCCCGTCCGGGCCTTCGGGGCGCATGCCGTCATCGCGTTCGAACACGTCGAACCCACATTCCGACACCCGCGCGCCGATCACGCTGTCGGGTTCCAGCCCCAGCCGCGCCATGCCCGCCGCGTCAGCCTTCATATGCGTCTTGCCGACCAGCCAGCATCCCATGCCCGCATCGCGCAGATGATCGCCCAGCGTCAACTCGCCCACCTTCAGCGGCACGTTGTTCCAGCTTGCACCGTGGCTATGCACATACCGCCCCGTATAGGTGGACATGCGCGACGGGCCACAAAGCGGCGACTGGATATAGGCGTTGTCGAACCGCACCCCCCGCGCTGCCAGCCGGTCGATATGCGGCGTGTGCAGATGCGGATGGCCATAGCAGGACAGGTAATCCCAGCGCAGTTGGTCAAACATGATGAAAAGGATGTTTTTCGGTTCCGCCATGCCGCCCTCCTGCGCGTTTCAACGGTCAGGCTAACGAAAGGTGCTGCGCCCGGAAAGCTGCGAATATCCTCCAGCCGTCACGCCGGTGTCACCCGCGCGCATTAACCTTTGCGCTATTCACACCCCATCGGAGATTGCCATGACCGCCTTTCGCGCCGCTGCCACTGCTGCATTGCCGGCTGCCTTGCTGGCCGCATTGATTGCCGCCACCCCCGCCCTTGCCGAAACCACCCTGTCCATCGGCACGCAGCAGGAACCCACCAGCCTTGACCCCACGGCGGATGCCACCGCGTCCATCGACGGGATGCTGGTGCAGAACGTGTATGAAACCCTGACCCAGGTGAACGAACCGGGCGAAGTGCTGCCGCAGCTGGCGAAATCCTGGACGGTGTCGCCCGATGGGTTGGTCTATGATTTCGCGCTGCAATCCGGTGTGACGTTCCATGACGGCACCACCTTTGACGCCAATGACGTCAAGTTCAGCTTTGACCGCGCGATGGCCGAAGGCAGCGTGAACCCGTCCAAGTCGATCTTTGCCCCTATTGCGTCCGTCGAGGTCACCGCGCCGGACGCCATCCGCATTACGCTGAAACAGAAAGACGGGTTCTTCCTGTTCAACATCGCGCAGGGCGATGCGTCCATCGTGGCCCCCGAAAGCGTGGATGGCAACGCGACCAAGCCGATGGGCACCGGGCCATTCATGTTCACCGACTGGACCCGGGGCGACCGTCTGGTGCTGACGAAAAACGCCGCATGGCGTGATGCCGGATCGGTGGCGATTGACCGTGTCGAATTCCGCTTTATCGCCGAACCCGCCGCCGCGACAGCCGCCATGCTGGCCGGCGAAATCGACGCCTTCCCCGGCTTTCCGGCCCCTGAATTGATGGAACAATTCGAAGCCGATCCCCGCTTCACCGTCGTCGTCGGGTCCACCGAGGGCGAGGTGATCCTCGCCATGAACAACTCGGACGAGGTGCTGAAAGACATCGGCGTCCGCCGCGCGATCAGCCATGCCCTGAACCGCGACGCGATCATCGACGGCGCGATGTATGGCCGCGCCCAGCCCATCGGCAGCTTCTTTGCGCCGCACCATGTGTCCTATGTCGATCTGACCGGCACCTATCCGCATGATGTCGCCAAGGCCAAGGCGCTGTTGGCCGAGGCTGGCGTGACCGCGCCCGAATTCCTGCTGCGCGTGCCGCCCTTCCCCTATGCCACCCGGTCGGCGGAAATCATTCAGGGCCAACTGGCCGACGCCGGCATGACCGTGAAAATCGAGAACGTCGAATGGGGTTTCTGGCTGGACGAGGTGTTCAAGAAGAAAAACTATGACCTCTCGATCATCGCGCATACCTCGCCCAACGATCTGGGCAATTTCGCGCGCGGGCCGGATTACTTCTACGGCTATGACAACCCCGAGTTTGTGAAACTCTGGGACGCGATCAAGTTCGAGGCCGATCCCGTCAAGCGCGACGCCCTGCTGAAGGACGCGCAGCGCATGGTGGCCGATCAGGCGGTGCATGGTTTCCTGTTCCAACTGCCAAAGCTGGGCGTCTATGCCAAGGGCGTCACCGGGTTCTGGAACAGCTCGCCCGTGCTGTATCAGCCGCTGGCGACCGTCGCCAAGGCCAACTGATGCACGGACCGGGCGGGGGCAATCCCCGCCCGACCCACCCGGAATGACCCTGCTGATCCTGCGCCGGTTGCTCGGCTTTGCCCTGACACTGCTGGCCATCTCGGCAGCGGTGTTTTTCCTCATGAACGTGCTGCCGGGTGATCCGGCGATGGTGATCCTGGGGATCGAATCGACCGAAGACGCCCGCGCCGCGCTGCGCGACCAGTTGGGCCTGAACGACCCGGTGATCTGGCGCTATCTGGCGTGGCTGGGCGGCGCGGTGCAGGGCGATTTCGGCGTGTCCTACAGTTTCAAGGTGCCGGTGGCGGAACTGATCGCCGAACGCCTGCCGATGACGCTGGCGCTGGCGGGGCTGGCCACCGTGGTGACGGTGGCGCTGGCGCTGGTGCTGGGCGTCTATGCCGCCACGCATCACGGCCGCGCGGGGGATTGGGCGGTGATGGCGTTTTCGCAACTGGGCATTGCGATCCCGGCCTTCTGGCTGTCGATGCTGCTGGTGATCCTGTTCGCGGTGACGCTGCGCTGGCTGCCCCCCGGCGGCTTTCCGGGCTGGGATGACCCCATCGCCGCGCTGCGCGCGCTGATCCTGCCCGCGACCGCGCTGGCGCTGGTGCAATCGGCGGTGCTGGCGCGGGTGACCCGGTCGGCCATGCTGGAGGTGATGCGCCAGACCTATATCCGCACAGCGACCGCGACGGGCCTCAGCCCCGCCCGCGTGATGTGGCGCCATGCGCTGCCCAATGCGCTCGTTCCCATCGTGACGATCATCGGGATGCAGGTCGCCAATCTGGTCACCGGGACCATCGTTATCGAGAATGTGTTCTACCTGCCGGGGTTGGGGCGGCTGGTGTTTCAGGCGATATCGAACCGCGATCTGATCACCGTGCAGGCGATGGTCACGCTGTTCGCCGCCATCGTCGTCACCGCGAATTTCCTCGTTGATCTGGCCTATCTGTGGATCGACCCCCGCCTGCGGGCGCGGACATGAGGCTGCCCGCGAACCTGCTGATCGGCGGCACCTTGGTGGCGCTGGTGCTGGGCACGGCGGCGCTGTCGCTGGTCTGGACCCCGCATGACGCCACCCGCATCGTCGTGGCGATGAAATTCCAGCCGCCGTCGTGGTCACACCCGCTGGGCACCGACCAGTTGGGCCGCGATGTGGTGTCGCAACTGATGGTCGGTGCGCGTAATTCGGTGGCGATTGCGCTGGTGGCGGTGCTGCTGGGCGGGGGCATCGGCACGGCGCTGGGGCTGTTGGCGGCAGCAGTCGGCGGTTGGGTCGAAGAGGTCGTGATGCGGCTTGCGGATTTCAGCTTTGCCTTTCCGGCGCTGCTGTTCGCCATCATGCTGGCGGCCGTGTTCGGCCCGTCGCTGACCAATGCGGTCATCGCCATCGCCTTTATCAACATCCCGGTCTTTGCCCGCGTCGCCCGGGCATCCGCCGCGCAGGTCTGGACGCGGGGCTATGTGCTGGCCGCTGCCTCGGCGGGGCGCGGGCGGGCGGCGATCACATGGGACCATGTCATCCCCAATGTGCTGGCCCCGGTCACCGTGCAACTGACCATTGAATTTGCCGTGGGTATCTTGGCCGAAGCCGCGCTGAGTTACCTCGGCCTCGGCGTCCAGCCCCCCACCCCAAGCTGGGGCCGGATGCTGTCCGAGGCGCAGACTCTGTTATACCTCGCCCCGCAACTGGCGATCTGGCCGGGGGTCTGCATCATGGTGGCGGTCTTGGGGTTCAACCTGCTGGGCGACGGGCTGCGCGACCTGTCCGACCCGATGCTGCGGCGGGCGCGGTGATGCTAGAGGTGTCCGGCCTATCGGTGGCGTTCAAGGCCGGGTTGGCGCTGCGCGGGGCCGCGCTGACGCTGGCAAAGGGCGAACGGTTGGGCATCGCGGGCGAAAGCGGATCGGGCAAGACGCTCTTGGGCCTGTCCTTGCTGGGCATGGCCCCCGAAGCGGCGCACGTCACCGGATCGGTGCAATTCGACGGGCAGGAGTTGGTTGGCGCGCCGGAAACCGCGCTGCGCAGCTTACGTGGTCAGCGCATCGCGATGGTGTTTCAGGAACCACTATCCGCGCTGAACCCCTTGCGCCGCGTGGGCGACCTGATCGCGGAACCCCTGCGCCTGCATCGCGGGCTGTCGCGCGCCGCCGCACTGGACCGCGCGGCGGCGTTACTGGCCGAGGTCGGCCTGCCCGACCCCACCGCCCGCCTGCGGCAATACCCGCACGAGATGTCAGGCGGTCAGCGCCAGCGGGTGACCATCGCGCTTGCCTTGGCCTGCGACCCCGATCTGTTGATCGCCGATGAACCCACTACCGCGCTGGATGTGCAGGTCGCGGCCCATATCCTTGACCTGCTGCGCGACCTGTCCACACGCCGCCGTATGGCGTTGATCCTGATCAGCCATGACCTGCGCGCCATTGCCCGTGTCACTGACCGGCTGGCAATCCTCTATGGCGGCGATATCGTCGAACAGGGACCGACGGCGGATGTGCTGGCCGCGCCGCGCCACCCCTATACCCAAGGCCTGATCGCTGCGCGCCCCGTCTTGTCGGCCAGCCGCGACCGCCGCCAGCCCCTGCCCACCATCCCCGGCAACGTGCCCGCCTTGGCCGACCTGCCACCCGGATGCCGTTTCTCGGGGCGCTGTCCGGTGGAACTGCCGCACTGCCACAGCACCCGTCCCACCGGAAACCCCGCCTGCCACCGCGAGGCCACGTGATGCTGCTGTCCATCGAAAACGTCCACCGCCGCTATGCCCTGCCGCGCACGCATCTGTTCCGCGCGCCGCCAGTCATCCCGGCGGTACAGGGCATATCCCTGACGCTGGACCGGGGCGAGATCCTTGGCATCGTCGGCGAAAGCGGATCGGGCAAATCCACACTCGCCCGGATGGTGATGGGGTTCGAACGCCCCGACCGGGGCCGCGTCTGGCTGAACGGCCAGGACTCCGCCACCCTGCCCCGCGCCGCCCGCCGCCAGACCCAGATGGTGTTCCAAGACCCCTATGACAGCCTGGACCCGCGCCGCAGCATCGGCTGGTCGGTGGCGGAACCGCTGCTGGCCACGTCCATGACCACCACAGAACGTCACGCCCGCGCGGCTGACCGGCTGGCGCGGGTCGGCCTGTCGCCCGCCGACATGGCGCGTTACCCGCATGAGTTTTCCGGCGGCCAGCGCCAGCGCATCGCCATCGCGCGCGCAATCGCGCCTGATCCGGCGTTGCTGGTCGCGGATGAACCCGTTGCCGCGTTGGATGTCAGCGTGCAGGCGCAGGTGCTGAACCTGCTGATGGACCTGAACCGCACCATGGGATTGGCCATGCTGTTCATCAGCCATGATCTGGCGGTCGTTGCCTCCATTGCCGACCGCATCGCGGTGATGCAACATGGCCGCATCGTGGAAACCGGCCCGACAGCGCAGATCGTTGCCGCGCCAGAGCATCCCTACACGCAGGCGCTGTTCGCCGCCGCCTAAGAGGCCCCTATGACCGACCTGTCCTTTCTGCATCTGACCGACCCGCACCTGCACCCTGATCACCCCGTGCGGGCAGAACGTCTGGCCGCCGCACTGGCCGACGCCGTGGCGCTGGATGTCGATTTCGTCGCCATCACCGGCGATCTGACCGATGACGGCGATATCCCCAGCTACAGCGTTCTGCGCGACCTGCTGGAGGAATGCCCGGTGCCGGTGCTGACGTGTCTGGGCAACCACGACAATGCCGAGAACTTCGCCACTGTGATGCCCGACCGGGCGCGGGCCTGGCGGGTGGCCGAGGTGGCGGGCGTGCGGCTGGTGTTCCTTGACACGCTTGTCGCGGGCCGCACCGGCGGCGCGCTGGACGCGGGCCTGCTGAGCGAAGTCGCCGCGCACCTGGCCGAACCGTCGCTGCTGTTCCTGCACCACCCGCCCGACATGGACGGCACCGGCCCCGCCTGGGACCGCCTCGACCCCGCCTCGACCGCCGCGCTGGCGGAATTGCTGCCACAGATCGCGGGGGTGTTCTGTGGCCATGCCCATCTCGACCGGGTCACGATCTGGCAGGGCGTGCCGGTCTTTGCCCATGCCGGCCTGTCCTCCGCCATCGACCCGCGCGAAACCACCCTGCTGCGGGTGACCGAAGGCGCCGGCTACACCATCGTCCGCTGGCAGGGCGGGGCGCTGTCCGTCACCAATGTGGCCCTGCACCCCGCGCGCCCGCATATCATCGATGTCGCGCTGGAGCGGTTGCGGCCCTGACAGTTGCCGGTTGCAATGCTGGGGGTATGGTGCAGGTGAAGGGTGGGGGTTGGGATGGTTGAGTGGCTTTGTACTTTGACGACCGACCATTGGGCGCTTGCCATCGCTATTATGGCACTTCTCGGTCTTGATGGACGGAGCGGCTTCAAAGCTGTGCGTTGGGTTTTACGCCTTGGCAAACCTGACCCCGTTATCCCCATGCCGGTCGTGGTTCACCATCCCGCACCACCACCGCTACCCCCGGCACCGCGCTACCGATCCGCGATGCCCGCAGGTCGCCCGGTTATCGGGCGCGACGCTGAGTTGGCAGAAATTCGTGCGGTCATGAACGCGCGTAAACTGGCCGGGGTGGTGCTGGCGGGCCAAGGCGGTGTCGGTAAGTCCACGATCGCGCGGCATTATGTCGAAACGTTTGATGGGGACTATCACGGCATCATCTGGACGCGCGCCGCCACACGGCAGGAAGTGATCGACGCGCTGGGTGATGTTTCACTCCACTTTGGCCTGCCCCTGCCAAAGCCGGTGTTGGAAACGGATGCAAAAGCAATCGTGGCGAAGATATTTGAATCCGCGCGCCCGTGGCTGATCGTGTTCGACAACGTCGAGGATCGCGCGGATATCGACGGGCTGGTGCCTGCCGGGGCGCATGTGATCGTCACCACGCGGCAGGGCGCGGGATGGGATGGCTGGCAGGCGCTGCGGGCCGAGGTGCTGGCGTTCGATACCCCCGACGCGCCTGCGGTGCGGCTGTTGATGGAGGCGGCGGGGCGGACGGATGGCGCAGATGACGCCCGCGCGCTGGCCGAGGTGCTGGGCGGGCTGCCTTTGGCGCTGGTGGTGATGGGGGCCTATCTGCGCGAAGAGGCGCTGGGGTTTGCCGATGGCGGGCGACAGTTGCGCGCGGTGCTGCGGAAGGTGCCGCAGAACGCGGGCTATCCGTCATCGGTGCTGGGGGCGGTTGAACTCAGTTACCGCCACCTGTCCGATGACGCCCGGATCGTCGCGCAACTCTGCAGCTTCTGGGCCGCCGACGGGTTGGGCCCGCGCTTGATCTGCGATGCGCCGGGCGGGTGGCTTTGGGATCGCTGGCGCACTGACCCAATCCCCGACGCGGTGCAGGCGCTGGCGCAGGATAAGGACCGGGTGCGGGCAGCGTTTTCCGACCTTTGCGCGCGGTCGATCCTGACCGGCACCGGGGATGCCCGCGCGATGCACCGCATGACCGCCGCCGCGCTGCGGGAATTAGAGGGTAACGCCTTGGCCACCGCTGCCGTGGCGCTGCTGGCGGCGGTGTATCCCTACGACTCGGACCATTCTGGAAATTTCGACACCTGCGCTCGCGTGACCCCGCATGTCCGCGCGATGCTGGACAGTGGTGCGGCGCCAGAGGTGGCGGCGTGGCAATACCTGCTGAATCAGGCGGGCGTCTATCTGACCCAAATTGCGGATTATTCAGGCGATCTCGTCGTTTCGCAGGAAAGCCTGCGGGTGAAACAGGCGCGCGGGTTGCCGGAGTCGGATCGCGTCATCGCCGTCGGTCATGCCAATCTGGGGATGGCGTATAAGCGGCTGGGGCAATTGGACCGGGCCGAGGCGGAACTGACCCGGGCGCTGGACCTGTATCGGCTACATCGGCCCGGATCGGCGGATCATGCAGATACCCTCGACCTACTCGGCGGCCTGATGCTGGACCTTGCGCGCGCGGGGCAACCGGATCGGTTGGACCGGGCGGTCAAGCTGCGTCAACAGTCGCTGGCGATCCGGCTGCGGGTGACCGGGCGCGGGACGGACCCGGTGGCGCAGGCGCTGAACAACCTTGGCGCGGCGCGCAGTCACCAAGGGCGCACCGCAGCGGCGGCGCGGCTGTATGGCGCTTCGCTAAACATCAGGCGCAAGGTGCTGCCGCCGGGGGATGCGCGGCTGGCCTACAGCGCGGTGAACACCGGCGCCACATGGCTGAAATCCCGCCGCCCCGACCTTGCCGAACCGCTGCTGCGCGAGGCGCTGGAGATTCGCGAAGACGTCTTTGCCGCGCAACCGCAGCACCCCGACCGGCGCATCGCGGCGGGGTGGCTGATATCCTGCCTGCTGGTCCGCGCCCGTGCAGGTGTGAACCGGGGCGCGCGCGAGGCCGAGGCGAAGATGCTCTGCACCCGCTATGGTTTCGACTTTACAGAGCGTCAGGCCATCGCCCGCCAATTCCCCGACCCGGAGTGACCCGCGCGCCACTGGACCTTGCGGGCCTGACCGCTATTTGACGCCTGTCAACCACCGCAAAGGACAGACCGTGACCGATGACCCCGCCCGCGCCTATGCCGTGCCGACCGGGCGGCTGGACCGGATGTTGCGGATCGGCGGCACCACCTCGGGCATCCTTGGCAGCGCCGTGGCGGGCGGGCTGCGCCAACTGGCGCGCGGCGAACGGCCCAGCGTGGCGGGGGCGCTGCTGACGCCCGCGATTGCGGCGCGGATCACCCGCGATCTGGGGCAGATGCGCGGCGCGGTGATGAAGCTGGGGCAGATGATGTCGATGGACACCGGGCTGGTGCTGCCGCCCGAGATGACCGCGATCCTTGCCGCCCTGCGGGCTGACGCGCCGCATATGCCGCCGAAACAGTTGCAGACGGTGCTGAACGCGGAATGGGGGCCGGGCTGGTATGGCCGGTTCGACCGGTTCGACGTGCGCCCCTTTGCGGCGGCCAGCATCGGGCAGGTGCATCGCGCGACGCAGGCGGGCCGCGATCTGGCGATCAAGGTGCAATACCCCGGCGTGCGCGCCAGTATTGACAGCGATCTGGATAACCTCGCGCTGGTGATGCGGTTGCCGGGGCTGCTGCCGCGCGGGATGGACCTGTCCCCGCTCTTGGCCGAGGCCAAGCGGCAATTGCACGTCGAGGCCGATTACCGCGCCGAGGCGCAGCATCTGACCGCGTTCCGCGATCTGCTGGCGGGGTCGGATCGTTTCGTGCTGCCCGAATTGATCCCTGATTTGTCCACGCCGCAGGTGCTGGCCATGACCTATGTGGACAGCGCGCCGATTGACGCGCTGCTGGACGCGCCGCAAGCCACGCGCGACCGGGTGGCGCGGGACCTGATTGATCTGTGCCTGCGGGAATTGTTCGCGTTTGGGCTGATGCAGACCGACCCCAATCTGGCGAATTACCGTTGGGATGCGGGGTCTGGCCGGGTTGTGCTGCTGGATTTCGGCGCAGCGATGCCGATTGATCCAGGCGTGGTCGCGGATTTTCGCGGGCTGTTGCAGGTGGCGCTTGGCGATGATCCCGATGCCACGCGGGCGGCGCTGCAGCGGATCGGGTATTTCGACACGGCGACCGCGCCACAGCATCAGGACCTGATCCAGTCCATGTTCACCGTGGCGATGGAACCATTGCGGCAGGACGCGCCGTTTGATTTCGGCACGTCACCGCTGTTGGAAACCCTGCGCGACATGGGTTTGGCCTTGGGCGCAGACCGCGATCTGGCGCATGTGCCGCCGCCTGCGACGCTGTTCCTGCATCGCAAGATCGGCGGGATTTACATGCTGGCGGCGCGGCTCGGCGCGCGGGTGGCGCTGCGGCCGCTGGTCGAACGGTTCCGTTAAATCCGCCGCCCTTAGATCCTACTGCCCGTCGTGGCGTCGAACAGATGCGCGGCGCTGGCGTCAAAGGCAAAGGTCAGCCGGTCGGCCAGCGGCGCATCGGATGGCAGCGTGGCGACCAGGGCCTGCCCGCCCACATGCCCATGCACCAGACGCTGCGCGCCCAGTTCCTCGACATGGGCGACGGTCATGTCCAGCCCGCCCTCGGCACCTTCGGGGGCGCGGTGCAGATCCTCGGGGCGCAGGCCGAGCGTCACAGGGCCCTGCCCCGGCACCGCCACGGGCAACGCGACATCGCCCAGCATGACACGGCCATTGTCGCGGGTGGCCGCCAGCAGGTTCATCGACGGCGCACCGATAAAGCCCGCCACAAAGACCGAGGCCGGGTTGCGATACACCTCCAAAGGCGCGCCGATCTGTTCCACACGGCCCTTGTTCAGCACCACCAGCCGGTCGGCCAGCGTCATCGCCTCGACCTGATCATGGGTGACATAGACCGATGTGGTGCCAAGGCGGCGCTGCAACTGGCGGATTTCGCTGCGCATGGTGACGCGCAGTTTCGCATCCAGATTGGACAGCGGTTCATCGAACAGGAAGGCGGCGGGTTCGCGCACGATGGCGCGGCCCATGGCGACGCGCTGGCGCTGGCCACCGGACAATTGGCGCGGCTTGCGGTCCAGATAATCGCCGATTTCAAGGATCCCCGCCGCCTGATCGACCCGTCGCGCGATTTCGGCGCGGTCCATGCGGCGGTTTTTCAGCCCATAGGCCAGGTTCTGGCGCACCGTCATATGCGGATACAGCGCATAGTTCTGAAATACCATTGCGATATCACGTTCGCCCGGTTCCAGATCGTTCACGACGCGGTTGCCGATCCGCACCTGCCCTGCCGTGATGGTTTCCAGCCCCGCGATCATCCGCAAGAGCGTGGACTTGCCACAGCCCGAGGGGCCGACCAGCACGACAAATTCGCCATCCGCGATATCCAGCGTGACATTCGACACTGCCATGGCATCGCCCGCATAGGATTTGCCCACATTGTCCAGCGTGATGGTTGCCATGTTATTTCTCCGTCTCGATCAGGCCTTTGACAAAGACCCGCTGCATCAGCACCACCACCAGCACGGGTGGCACCATCGCCATGACCGCCGCGGCCATGACGTAATTCCAGATCGGCAAGCTGTCCACGGCTTCGGCCATCCGCTTGATGCCTGCGACGATGGTGTAAAAGCCCTCGTCAGTGGTGATCAGCAGCGGCCACAGATACTGGTTCCAGCCATAGATGAACAGGATCACGAACAGCGCGGCGATATTGGTGCGCGACAAGGGGATCAGGATTTCCCAGAAAAACCGCAACGGGCCCGCGCCGTCGATCCGCGCCGCCTCCATCAATTCATCCGGGATGGTCAGGAACACCTGCCGGAACAGGAAGGTGGCCGTGGCCGAGGCTATCAGCGGGATGGTGAGGCCCGCATAAGAGTTCAGCATCCCAAGATCGGCCACCACCTTGTAGGTCGGCAGGATGCGCACCTCGACCGGCAGCATCAGCGTGATGAAGATGCACCAGAATGCGAACATGCGGAACGGAAAGCGGAAATAGACGATGGCAAAGGCGGATGTGATGGATATCGCGATCTTGCCACAGGCAATCACCAACGCCATGACCAGCGAATTGAACAGCATCCCTGACAAGGGCGGCGCGCCAAGGTTCGACAAGCCTTCGCCGAACATCGCGCCGTAATTGACCAGCGCCTGATCCCCCGGCCAGACAGGGATCAGCCCGGTTTCAAACGCCGATTGCGGATGGGTGGAGGCGACGATGGCCAGCCAGACCGGAAAGGCAACGGTCAACACGCCGATGATCAGCACCAGATGGGCGGCGGCCTGCAACAGGGGGCGGCGTTCGATCATGTCAATACTCCACCCGGCGTTCGATATAGCGGAACTGGATCACGGTCAGCACGATCACCACGCCCATCAGGATCACCGATTGCGCCGCCGACGAGCCAAGGTTCAGGCCAAGGAATCCGTCCACATAGACCTTGTAAACCAATATGTTAGTGGCCTGCGCCGGGCCGCCTTCGGTGGTGGCGTCAATCACCGGAAACGTGTCGAACAGCGCATAGACCGTGTTCACCACCAGCAGGAAGAATGTCGTGGGCGCCAAGAGCGGCAGCGTGAGGGTCCAGAACCGCCGCACCGGGCCTGCGCCGTCAATCGCGGCCGCCTCGCGCAAGGACGCCGGGATCGCCTGCAATCCGGCGACAAAGAACAGGAAGTTATAGCTGATCTGTTTCCACGTCGCGGCAATGATCACAAGGATCATGGATTGCGTGCCGTCCAGGCTGTGATCCCAGTCGATGCCCAGCACCTCGAGCGCGTAAGGCGCCAGCCCGATGGTGGGATTGAAGATGAACCACCACAACAGCCCCGCAATCGCGGGCGCGACCGCATAGGGCCAGACCAAGAGCGTGGTGTATGTGCGCGCCGATGTCAGCATCCGGTCCACGGCCAGCGCCAGCAGCAGCGAAATCGACAGCGCCAGCACCGCGACAGAGATCGAAAACACCAGCGTGACACCGATGGAATCGACGTATTGGCTGTCATCCAGCAGGGCGGTGTAATTTTGAAACCCGACAAAGGTGGTTTTCAGGCCAAAGGCATCTTCGCGCAGGAAACTTTGCCACCCGGCCTGCGCGGCGGGCCACAGGAAGAAAATGAA
This sequence comes from Paracoccus haematequi, assembly GCA_945881965.1. Taxonomy (GTDB): domain Bacteria; phylum Pseudomonadota; class Alphaproteobacteria; order Rhodobacterales; family Rhodobacteraceae; genus UBA9554. The sequence goes on from CAMCVS010000001.1 coordinate 128,163, forward strand.
GGTGACGACCAGTTGCGGGGCCAGCAACAGCCACGGCAGCAACTGATTGCGGAATATCGCGCGTTTCATGAGTGGGCCTTGCAGCAAAACGAAAAGACAGCCCGCGCGGGTGGCGCGGGCTGTCGGTGACGCGGGCGCGTCTTACTTGTTGGCCGTTTCGAATTCACGGATCAGCACGTTGCCGCGCTTGACCAGATCATCCAGAGCAACCTGTGCGGTCTTGGTCCCGGCCAGCAGGGCCTGGAATTCTTCGTCGATGATGCCGCGGATCTGGACATAAGACCCGAACCGCAGACCCTTGGAGTTTTCGGTGGGCGCGTTCAGCGTCATCTGCTTGATCGACACATCAGCGCCGGGGTTCTTTTCATAGTAACCCTGCGACTTGGACAGGTCCCATGCGGCCTGGGTGATCGGCAGATAGCCGGTGTCCTGGTGCCACTTGGCCTGCACTTCCGGCGAGGACAGGAAGGTGAAGAAGTTTGCAGCGGCCTTGTATTCGGCCTCCGGACGACCGGTCATCACCCACAGCGTCGCGCCGCCGATGATCGAGTTCTGCGGTGCGATGTCGGCATAATGCGGCAACATGCCGTAGCCGACTTCGAATTCCTTGGCGTTGGCGACAACACCGGCGCGGGACGCCGACGAGTTCATGTAGATCGCACATTCCTGCGTATAGAACTTCGGCGGGGCATCAGAGCCGCCGCCCGGTCCGCCATACTGGAAGATGCCTTCTTTCTGCCAGCGCGCCAGGTTTTCCCAATGACGGGCCTGCACCGGGCCGTTCACGTTCAGCTCGGTCGCCAGACCGCCGAACCCGTTTTCCAGCGTGCCGATGGGCTGATTGTGCCAGGCCGAGAAGTTTTCCAGCTGTGCCCAGGAAATCCAGCCGGTGGTGAAGCCGCACTTGGCCGCGCCGGATTCCATGATCTTCTTCGAGAAGGCTTCGACCTCTTCCCAGGTTTTGGGCGGCGTGTTGCGGTCCAGACCGGCCTTTTCGAACACGTTCTTGTTGTAATACATGATCGGCGTCGACGAGTTGAACGGCATCGACAGCATGTTGCCTTCGGGGTCGGTGTAATAACCGACGACGGCGGGCAGGAAGCCCTTGGGGTCAAACGGCTCGCCCGCGTCCTTCATCAGCTGGTGCACCGGATAAATCGCGCCCTTGGCGGCCATCATGGTGCCGGTGCCGACTTCGAACACCTGCACGATAGCGGGCTGTTCCTTGGCGCGGAAGGCGGCGATGGCGGCGGTCATCGTCTCGGCATAGGTGCCCTTGAACGACGGGGTGACCTTGTATTCGGTCTGCGACGCGTTGTAGGCGGCGGCGACGGCCTCAAGCTTTTGGCCCAGTTCGCCACCCATGGCGTGCCACCACTGGATTTCGGTCTGTGCCACTGCGGCGGTCATCGAGGTGCTGAGCGCCAGCACCGACAGGCTGAGGGTACGGATCATGGATGTCTCCCAGGTTAACGTGTGAGTTCGTCTTGGCGGTGTTCGGTGACAGTCGCATTGCAAGGACATGCAGGTTTTGTGACAGTCTGCGGTGCTGATCACTTGATCCCGGCGCGCATGAAGCTTTGCACGAACTGGCGCTGGAACAGCAGGAACCCCAACAGCAGCGGCGCCGATGTCATCAGCGTGGCGGCCATGATCAGCGCCCAGTCGGTGCCGCTGTCGGTGGTGGAAAACAGCGACAGGCCCACGGTCAGGGGCCGGGTTTCCACCGAATTGGTGATGATCAGCGGCCAGAGGAAATTGTTCCAGTGGTGGCTGACGGACACAAGGCCGAACGCCAGCATCGCGGGTTTGCCCAAGGGCACATAGACCCGCCACAACAGGCCCAAAAGGGTGCAGCCCTCGACGCGGGCCGCCTCGTCCAATTCACGCGGGATGGTCATGAAGGTCTGGCGCAGCAGGAAAATCGCGAACCCCGACGCGAAATACGGCAGGCCGATCGCCACAATCGTATCCACCAGCCCCAGCGCCCGGATCGTCTTGTAATTCTCGACCAGCAGGATGTCGGGCGTCACCATCAACTGCACCAGCACCAGCGCAAAGGCCGCGTTCTTGCCGGGAAACTCCAGCCGCGCAAAGGCAAAGGCCGCCAATGTGCACAGCACCAATTGCACCGACAGGATCATCGTCACCAGCAGGATGGTATTCAGGAAATACCGCGCGAACGGAGCCTGTTCCCAGGCGCGGCTAAAATTATGCAACGTCAGCGGCGCGGTCAGATCGAACTTTGCCTCAAATTCCGGCGCATGGAACGCCGCCCAGATCGCATAGAGCAGCGGCAGCACCCACAACAGCGCCAGCATCCACCCCGCCACACGCGCAAGAAAAGTATCCGTGCGGGTCATTTGTAATGCACCTTGCGGTCGGCGGCAAAGAACTGCCCGATGCCGACAACCGTCAGGATCGCGACCAGCACCATGGTCAGCGCGGATGCATAGGCGGTGTCCCAGAACCGGAATCCCACCTCGTAGATGTAATAGAGCAGCAGTTGCGACGCGTTATCCGGCCCGCCGCGCGTCATGACATAGACATGATCCACCAGCCGGAACGCGCCGATCACCGCATTGACCGACACGAACAGCGTCGTGGGCATGATCAGGGGCCAGGTGACGCGGCGAAAGAATGTCCAGGGGCGGCAGCCCTCGATTGCTGCGGCCTCGCGCAGGGGTTCGGGGATGGTTTGCAGCGCGGCAAGGTAGAAGATCATGAAGAACCCCGCCTCTTTCCACACGGTCACGGCGGCGACGGCATAAAGCGCCGTGGCGGGTTGACCCACCAGGTTGACAGGTGCCAGCCCGACCAGATCACGCAATTGCGCGATCAATCCGAACCCCGGCGCATAGAAGAACAGCCAGATATTGGCGACCGCGATCAAGGGCAGCACCGTGGGCGTGAAGAACGCCACCCGCATCAGCCCCACACCGCGAAACCGCCGGTGCACGAACAGCGCCATCACCAGCGACAAGCCGACCGAGGCCGGGATGGTGATCGCGCCATAGATCGCGGAATTGATCATCGCCTTGGCAAAGATCGGATCGGCCATCATGTGGGCATAGTTTTCGAGGCCCACAAAACGCGCGGGGCGGCGGCCCTTGGCGGTGGACCAGAAACTGTCAATCAGCGTCTGCACCACGGGAATATGCGTAAAGGCCAGCAGAAACACGAATGCCGGCAGGATGAACAGCCAAGCTTGACCCCATGCGCGGCGCATCGTGTTTTCCTTTGGTGGATGGGCCGGAGGCGAACCCCCGGCCCGGTGGGTTTAGCGGTAGGCCTTCAGGATCGCGTCGGCATCGGCTTGCGCGGCATCCAGCGCCTCTTTCGGGGACTTCTGGCCGGTGATCGCGGCTTCAAGCGCCGAGTTGATAATCTGCGTCACTTTCGGGCCTTCAAACACCGTCAGTTCGGCAATCGCGTATTGCAGTTGGTCACGCGCCACGGCGGCCTGCGGGAAACCGGCCACATAGTCTTTCATCACCGGGGTTTCCCAGACGTCGGCGCGGGGCGCGACATAGCCCGTTGCGATGGTCCAGTTTGCGGCCTGTTCGGGCGAGGTCGCCCATTTCACGAAATCAACGGCGGCCTTCAGTTCGGCCTCGTTGTTGCCCTTCATCAGATAGAAGTTGCCGCCGCCGGTGGGGGCGCCGTTCTGCTTGAGACCCGGCAGGAAACCGACGCCGAACGGGAACGGCGCGTTGGTGCGCACGTTGGTCAGGTTGCCGGTGGTGGTCCAGATCATCGCGGCCTGACCTTCAAAGAAGGCCTTGGGGGTCGAGCCCCATTCCAGGATGCCGGGGGCCATCACGCCATCGGTTTTCGACAGCGCGACAATGGCTTCCAGCGCGGCGATGGCTTCGGGCGAGTTGAAATAGGTCTCGTTGCCAGCCGCATTGGCCATCTTGCCACCTGCGCCCGCAACGATCCCCGACCAGAGCCAGGACGGGAAACCCGACGACGGGATCTGCACGCCATATTGCTTGACCGCGCCGCCGGCGTCCTTGACCGTCAGCTTCTTGCCCATCTCGACCATTTCGGCCCAGTTTGCCGGACCTTTTTCGGGGTCCAGACCGGCGGCCTTGAACGCGTCCTTGTTCCAGTACAGCACCGGGGTGGACCGCTGGAACGGGATGCCCCAGGTCTTGCCGTCAGCCTGGCTGTTGGCCATGAACGCGGGGAAGAAACCGCCCAGCCATGCGGCTTTATCGGCCTCGGACACCAGATCGTCAAACGCCACGACCAGCTCTTCGTCGATGAAGGCGAACATGTCGGCGGCCCCGGCGATGATCAATTCGGGCGGGTTGCCGCCGCGCGCTGCCGTGATTGCCTTGGCGGTGGTGTCCACATAAGACCCGGTGTAGATCGCGCTGATCTTCACGTCGGGGTGGGCCTTCATGTAGTTGTCGGTCAGGGCCTGAACGGTTTCCGCCGCCTTGCCGCCAACGGCGACGGGGAAGTAAAACTCGAGGTCGATCGCAAAGGCCGGGGTGGCCAACGCAAACAGCGCGGCCGTGGCCAGGAAGTGCTGACGCAAAGTCATCGGGGCAGTCCTTTCAGCTTGGTTGCAAGAGGGGCACCGCAGGCAGCGGCGCGGGGGTAAAGGCGATGCGGCGGAAGGTGGCGGCATCGAACAGATGCAGCGCGTCCGCGGGCCATGTCAGATGCAGCCGCCCTGATGGGCGCGGCAGATGCGCGGGCCGCCGGATCACCACGGGGGCACCGCCCACGCGCGCAGTGATCAACAGGTCCGCGCCCAGAAATTCCACGCTGTCCAGATCGGCAGGCGTGCCGTGATCGCCCAGCATGATTTCCTCGGGGCGCAGGCCAACCAAGGTGCCGCTGACGGCCTCGGGGGGCAGGGCGGCACCGGCGCGGTGCAGGCTGTCCGCCGGGATCAGGTTCATCGGCGGCGTACCGATGAAACGCGCGACAAAGGTGGTGGCGGGGTGGCGATAGATATCCTCGGGCGTGCCTTCCTGTTCGACGCGCCCCGCGTTCAACAGCACGATGCGGTCGGCCATCGTCATCGCCTCGACCTGATCATGGGTGACATAGATCACCGTCAACCCCAGCCGCTGTTGCAGCGCGCGCAGTTCCAGCCGCATCTCGGCGCGCAGTTTCGCGTCAAGGTTCGACAGCGGTTCGTCCATCAGGCAGATCGGGCGTTCGGAAATCACCGCGCGCGCCAGCGCCACGCGCTGTTGCTGGCCACCCGACAATTGCGCGGGCTTGCGCGCCAACAGCGTGTCTAGCCCCATCATGCCGGCCACGCGGGCCAGCCGCGCGTCCTGATCCGCGCGCGGCACCCGGCGCACCGACAGGCCAAACAGGATATTGTCGCGCACCGTCAGGTGCGGAAACAGCGCATAGGATTGGAACACCATCGACAGGTCGCGCGCGACGGGGGGCGCATCGGTCACATCGCGCGCGCCGATCAACACGCGCCCCTTGGTAGGACGATCCAGCCCCGCCACCAGCCGCAGCAGCGTGGACTTACCACAGCCCGAAGGGCCCAAAAGCGCGGTGAACCGCTGCGGCGCGAAGGTCAGGTTGATGTCGGACAGCGCGACGGCGGCGTCAAAGCTGCGGCCAACGCCATCCAGCGTGACAGCCGCATCGGCGGGGTTGTTATCAGGCGCAATCATCATGGGCTGTCCGGTAACCGATCCGCATGACGCATTCGTGACGCCTGCCACCTTGCGAACGGAGAAAACGACCACGACTTACCCGATTTGCGCGCTGTTGCACCGGCCGGTGCCGCAGACGCACCAAATCCTGAATGGTGTTACAACGCCGTCTGGCTTAACCTTTTACCCAATATGACAGCGTAGGCGGGGGCCGACATTGACAGACGTCATGACCGAAACGACCGCGCCGCGCGCTTTTCCGACATTCACCGCCATTCCGGACCGGGTGCAGGCCCAGATCGACAAGCGCGAAGAGGCCGCCGAGCGGCTGATCGGCTGGGTGCAACTGGCCTTGTTCGGGGCCTTTGCCACGCTCTATTTCATTAGCCCGCGCGCCGAGGGCGGGGGCGGTCCGGTGTCCACGCCCTATGTGCTGACGGTCTATCTGTTGTTCACGCTGTTCCGGGTCTGGCTGTCCTACCGGATCGTGCTGCCCGCGTGGTTTCTGGTGCTGTCGATCGTGGCGGACGTGGCGCTGCTGTGCGGGCTGATTTTTTCCTTTCACATCCAGTATGCCCAGCCCGCCGCGTTTTACCTGAAGGCGCCGACCTTTATCTATCTCTTCATCTTCATCGCGATCCGGGCGCTGCGCTCTGATCCGCGCTATGTGCTGCTGGCGGGTCTGATATCAGCGTTCGGATGGTTCGTGCTGGTGGGCTATGCGCTGGCGACCGACATGGGCCAGATGCACATCACGCGCAATTTCGTCCAATACCTGACCTCGAACACAATCCTGCTGGGGGCGGAAATCGACAAGGGCATCGCGCTGTTGGGCGTCACCGCCATCCTGACGCTGGCCCAATACCGCGCGCGCGCCGTGCTGGTGGCATCGATCCGCAGCCATTCGGCGGCAGAGGACCTGAAGCAGTTCTTCGCCCCCGCCGTCGCCGATGCGATCACGGGGTCGGCGAACCTGCCCAAGGCTGGCACATCGGAACAGCGTGACGCCAGCGTGGTGATCGTCGATCTGCGGTCTTTCACCAAGACGGCCGCCGATCTGCCGGGGGCCACCGTGATGGCCGTCCTCGCCTTGTATCAAGAGGCCGCCGTGACCGAGATCGAACGTCAGGGCGGGCAGATCGACAAGTTTATGGGGGATGGCATCCTTGCCACATTTGGCGCGGTGCAGCCGAATGAAATCCACGCCGCATCCGCGTTGCGCGCCGCCGTCGCCGTGATCGAGGCGATGACGCGGATCGAACCCGCCATTCGCGCTGCCGGGTGGAACGGCCCGTTCCGGGCCGGTGTCGGCGTCGCGGCGGGTCCGCTGACCGTGGGTGTGGTGGGCTCGCAAAACCGGCTGGAGTTCACAGTGATCGGCAATGTCGTCAACCTTGCCGCCAAGCTGGAAAGCGCCAACAAGACCGAAAACGCGCAGATCCTGACCGATGCCGCCACCTATGAATTGGCGACGCGGCAGGGCTATGGCACGGCACCGGTCAGTCTGCGTCCGGGCCGGACCGTGTTCGGCATTTCCGACCCTGTCGATCTGGTGATGCTGGCCTGATCCGGCGCGGCGATTCAACCTAATGAAGGATTTAACAACATGGCCCAAACCGTGACCCGTGGCGTTGGCCTGCGCCGCGCGCTGCGCGATCCGGCGCGCTGGCGGCTGGCATCGGGGCTGGTGCTGTTCGCCTTTGTGCTGACCCATCTGGTGAACCACGCGCTGGGGCTGGTGTCGCAGGACGCGATGCAGGCGATGCAGGATGCGCGGCTGGCGGTGACGCGCAGTGCGGTGGGGATGTCCGTGCTGATCGCGGCGGCGCTGGTGCATCTGGTGCTGGGGCTTTTGCGGATCGTGCAGGCGGGACAGCGGCGCATGGACCTGCGCCAAGCGGTGCAGCTGATGTTCGGGCTGATGATCCCGGTGTTGCTGATCCGGCATGTTCTGGGCACCCACGGCGTGGCCATCCTGTTCGGCATCACCGATGATTACGCCTATGCGCTGTGGGCGATGTGGCCCGGCGAGGCGGTCAGTCAGGCGCTGTTGATGACGCTCGTCTGGGTGCACGGCGGGCTGGGGATGCATTACTGGCTGGCGCATCGTGGCTGGTATCAGCGCACATTCGCGCTGTGGCAGGGGGTGGCGGTGCTGATCCCCGCGCTGGCCTATGCGGGGTTTGTCAGCGCAGGGCGACTGGCCGCAGTGCAGGGCGGCTATGCCGCGCCGTTCCAGCCGGGGCAATACGCCCAGATCGCGAACGTCATGCAGGTGTCAAAACGCACCTATCTGGCGATCCTCGCGCTGGCGTTGTTGGGCTGGGCGCTGTTGTGGCTGACCAGCCGGATGGGGCAGCGGATCGCGGTCACCTATGTCAATGGGCCGACCGTGAGTGCGCCGCGCGGCCTGTCCCTGCTGGCCATAAGCCAGATGCACCGCATCCCCCATGCGGCGGTCTGCGGCGGGCGGGCGCGCTGTTCGACCTGCCGGGTGCGGGTTCTGGCAGGGCAGGATCACTTGCCGCCGCCCTCGGATCAGGAATATCAGGTGCTTCGCCGCGTCCGCGCGCCCGACAATGTGCGCCTTGCCTGTCAGGTTCACCCCACCGCCGCGCTGAAAATCTCGACGCTGTTTCCCGCCGATTTTGCCGCCACGGGCGACGCGCCCGATGACAAATACCTGTGGGGGGTGGAACAGGAAGTCACGGTGATGTTCTGCGACCTGCGCGGGTTCACCAAGATGTCCGAAGGGCGGCTGCCCTATGATGTGGTGTTCTTGTTGAACCAGTTTCTGGGCCGGATGGCCGAAACCATCGAGGACGCCGGCGGGCATGTGGACAAGTTCATGGGCGACGGGATCATGGCGATCTTCGGCATGGACCGCCCCGCCGATCTGGGCGCGCAAGCGGCGCTGCGCGCGGCGGCGGCGATGGGCGGGGTGCTGGACGCGCTGAACCAGTCGCTGCGCGAAACCCTGCCCGCACCGTTGTCGATGGGGATCGGGCTGCATACCGGCATGGCCATTCTTGGGCGCATCGGTGCCGCGCAAGGCACCCGTTCGCAGGGCAACAGGTCGGGGGCGGCGCAACTGACCGCTCTGGGCGAAACGGTCAATCTGGCCAGCCGCCTGGAACGCACCTGCAAGGAGTTGGGGGTGCAACTGGTGATCTCGGCGGCGTGTGCGGCGCGCGCGGGGCTGTCCGCCTGCGACAAAACGACAGTGCAATCGGTAAACGTGCGCGGGCTCAGCGTGCCAGTCGAGGTCCTGACCCTGCGCCGCGCCGCCGAGCTGACCCTTCCAGATAACGCGGGCGATCAAGGGATCGGCGCCGCGCCCGCCTCTGGGTCCAACTCTGCGTCCAACGCCTGATCCAGCAGATGCAACAGCCCTGCCAGCCACAGCGCCAGCGGATCATCCCGCGTGGCGCGCAAGGATGACAGCGCGCGCAGACCGGCGACCTGCGCAGGGGTCAGGTCCGCGCGCGCCAGCGCCCCGCCCTCGGCCAAGAGCACCGTTGTGATCACCAGATCGGTCAGCGGCTGATCCGGCAGCGCGCAGGCATCTGCGCCCATGAGCGCGGGCAGATCAGCCAGCCGGTGCGCCTGCACCGCCGCCCAGATATCGGCGGGCAGTTCGCGGGCCAGACGCCGTGTCAACAGACGTTCGCGCGCGCGGGTGTGCAGCGATTGACCCAAGCTGGCCGAGTCCGGCGCGCCTTCGGCCCGCAGAAACGCCGCCAATGGCGGATCATGCGGCAGGTCGCCCAGCACGATGTGCCGCATTGACAACGCCTCAATATCCCCTTCGATCACCGTCACCGCCGCCGGAAAGGCACAGGACGACGGCAGCATGATATCGGTCACGCCAGCCTCGGCCCTGCGCCCCTGCATGTGCAGATGGCCGCCGAAATGCAGCCGCATGCCCGCTGCGGCCAGGCGCGCGGCCACCTCTGGCCCCGGACTGCGCCGCACCAGGGCCGACCCCGGCAACAGCCGTTGCAGATCGGGCAAATGCGCCAGCGCCGGGTAATGCGAGACGGGCACCACCAGCTTGCCCGCCGCCCGCCCGCGCGCCATCACATCCGCAATCCAGTCGATCAGGAACGGTTTCACCCGCAGCACCGCCGCCCAACCCGCCAACGCCGGATCGTGAAACGCGCGTTTGCGGCGCGGATCGGTGATGCCGTCGCGCGGCTCAAACACGGTCGCGTCCAGCAGCAACAACCACAGCCCCGGTTCGGGTTCCACCAGACAGGACGCATCCACCAGCCAATGCGCCACCGATCCATCCGCTGACCGCGCCAGATAGCGGCGGTCACCCCAGTGATCCGATGCGCCAAACGGGCTTTCCCAATGCAGGTCGCCCGCGCGGCGGCGCTGTCCGAACGCGGCCAACGGGTCCAGCGCCGCGGGCCAGCCGGGGCAGTGCATCGCGCCCGTCAGCCGCGCGCCGACCAAGTCAGGGTCGCTTGTCACCATCTGCGACAGGCCCGGTGCCGTGGCGATCCGTTGCGCCACATGCTTGCCTGCCACGCCATAGCCGTCGTGATTGCCGGGAATGGCGTGGATACGCAGGCCCAGCCGCGCCTCGGCCTCATGCAACAAGGCCGCCAGCCGGGTCAGGTTTTCCGCCTGTCCGTCATCGCTGTAATCGCCCGCCAGAACTACCTGCCGGATGCCCTGCGCGGCAATCCGGTCAAGTGCGGCGCGCAAGGCATGGGCGCTGTCATTCACCGACCGCCCCGCCGCGCGCGCCTCGGACCACGGGCGATAGGCCAACACCCGCGCGCCATCCGCCACGCCAGCGCCGAAATCCCCGGTAGGGTCGTGAAAATGCGCATCCGCGATCAGCGCGACGCGGCAACGCGGCGGCATGATCAGTCAGCGCGGCGCTGATACAGGAAACTGCGCGCCAGCGGCACGTCTTCTGGCAATGGCAACGGTGCCAGCGCCGCATGGTCCAAAGGCAACCCGCTGACCACATAGGCCCCCGGTGCCAGCAGGCCCGCGATCAGATCGGGCAGCCATGTGAGCGTCACGGCGTCCTTGTCGGCGTAACCCGTGCCGATATCGACATTCACCAGCGCGGCCCCCTGCCCCACAAACGCCTGCGCGGTTTCGCGAATTTCGCCCAGCACCATATCATCGGGATCGGGGTGCGAGCCTTTGTGCGCGTTCAGCGCGCGGTCAAAGGCCACGATGCGGCGGTCGGGGAACAATTCGCGCAGGTGGCTGTAGGTGCGGCCATTGCCCAACCCCACCTCAAGGATTGCGCCCGGCCCCAGCGGGCGGTCGGCGGCGATATGGTTCAGGATGGAACGCTGCGCCATCATGCGGGCGATGAAATGGTCAAGACGGCTCATGGGGTTCCTTTCGGGGTATCAGGCTTTGACGACTTTTGCGGCGGGCAGGCCAAGGCGCGCCATCACGTTGCGGGTATCGACGATCAAGGGTGCATGGGCGGCAAGTGCGGCGTAATCGACCGCGTCGTGATCCGTGGCGATCAGCACCGCGTCGAATCCCGCCAGCGTGGCCGCATCCAGCGTGACCGAGCGCCGCCCCATCAGCGCGCCATAGGCCCGGGTGCGCGGAATTTCTGCCACGAACGGGTCGTGATAGGCCGTCTGCGCGCCGCGCTCTTCGATCAGTTCGATCAGCTTCAGCGACGGGCTTTCGCGGATATCCGGCACGTTTTTCTTATAGGCCAGCCCGATGATCAGCACCTTTGCCCGCGACAGCGCGATGCCGTGACGGCGGTCCAGCGCCTCGGCCAATCGCGCCACAACATGGGCGGGCATGGCGGAATTGATTTCGCCCGCAAGTTCGATGAACCGCGTCGTCAGGTCATATTCGCGCGATTTCCACGTCAGGTAAAACGGGTCGATGGGGATGCAATGCCCGCCCAGACCGGGGCCGGGATAGAACGGCATATAGCCGAAGGGCTTGGTTTTCGCGGCCTCGATCACCTCCCAGATGTCGATGCCCATTGCGTCATAGATCACCTTCAACTCGTTCACGAGCGCGATGTTGACGGCGCGAAACACGTTTTCGGTGATCTTGACCGCTTCGGCGGTGGCGGTGGTCGATACCGGGACCACACGCGCGACAACCGCGCCATAGAACGCCGCGACCAGTTCACCCGCCAGCGCGCCATCGCCCGCAACAATCTTGGGGATCGACGCGGTGTCAAAGGCGCGATTGCCCGGGTCTTCGCGTTCGGGCGAAAAGCCCAGAAAGAAATCCACCCCCGACCGCAGCCCGCCCTGTTCCAGAATGGCGCGCACCGGGCCATCGGTGGTGCCGGGATAGGTGGTGCTTTCCAGCACGATCACCTGACCGGGCCGCAGCGTTGCTGCGATATCGCGGCAGGTGCGGGTGACATAGGACAAATCGGGTTCGCGGTGCCGCGTCAGCGGCGTGGGCACGCAGATCACGATGACATCACAGGCGCCAAGGCTGGCGAAATCCCCCGTTGCGGTCAGGCGATGAGCCGCGACCTCGGCGGCAAGGGCTTCGGGCGGCACCGCCTCGATATAGCTTTGCGCGGCGGCGATGGCGGTGATCTTGGCCGGATCGGTGTCATAGCCCGTCACGCGGAAGCCCGCGCGCGCCACGGCCACGGCCAAGGGCAGGCCGACATAGCCAAGCCCGATGACGCCGACACGCGCTGCCCGCGTGGTGATCAGGTCCAGAATTGCCATCATGCGCCCGCCTGTGTTCGGCACGGTGATGGGCCGCACCGCCTGCCCTGTCAAGCCACAGGCCATCAGGCCCAAGTGACCTAAGGGTGCCGGGTCTGTTGTGGGGCGGATTTCCGGGCTAGGGTAACGACGGATCATCGGGGCCAGACCGGGCATGACACGCCGACCGCTGCACATTGCGTTCTATGCGCCGCTGAAATCGCCGGACCACCCGGTGCCGTCGGGCGACCGGCTGATGGCGCGGCAATTGCTGGCCTGTCTGCGGGCCGCAGGGCACCGGGTGGACGTGGTGTCGCATCTGCGGGCCTATCTGGGCCGGTCAGACGATACGGCGGGCTGGCGCGCGTTGCAGGCCGAGGCGGGGCAGGAACGCGCGCGGATCGCGGCGGACTGGCGCACAGGCGCGCCGGATCTGTGGGTCTGCTATCACCCCTATGTCAAATCACCCGACCTGTTGGGGCCGGACCTGTGCCGCGCCTTTGGCCTGCCATTCATCACCATCGAAGCGTCATGGTCCGCGCGGCGCAACCTTGGCATCTGGGTGGACACGCAGGCGGCGGCGCTGGCGGCGGTGACGGGGGCCGCACTGAACCTGTGCCTGACGGCGCGCGATAGGACGGGACTGGCGCAGGCGGCCCCCGCTGCGCGGCTGTCACGCCTGCCGCCCTTCATCGACACCACGCCGTTTGACGCCACCCCCGCGCCGGAACCCGGCCATATCGTCACAGTGGCGATGATGCGCGCGGGCGACAAGACGCACAGCTTTGCCCTGATGGCCAAGGCGCTGGCGCGCTTGCCCGCCGATCTGGACTGGCGGCTGAGCGTGGCGGGGGACGGCCCCGAACGCGACACGGTGCAGGCGTTGTTCGCGCACCTGCCACCGGCGCGGATCGCGTGGCTGGGGGCGTTGCCGCGCGCGGGCGTGGCGGATTTGCTCGCGCGCGGGCAGGTCTATCTCTGGCCCGGTTGCGGCGAGGCGTATGGGCTGGCCTATCTCGAGGCGCAGGCGGCGGGTCTGCCCGTGGTCGCCTGCGATACCGCCGGGGTGCCCGAGGTGGTCAGCGCAGAGGCGGGCAACCGTCTGGTGCCGCTGGACGCGCAGGCGCTGGCCGATGCAGTGACGGGGATGTTGCGCGACAGATCTGCGCGCGGAGCCACGGCCCGCGCCCATGTCCGCCGCCACCATTCGATCGGGGCCGCGACGACGCGTCTGGCCGCGGCGATTGATAGCGTGATGGCAGAACGCAGCACAGCGAGGGGCCGCGCATGACCACAGCCGCAGATGCCGTTCTGCACGCCCTTGATGCCTGCGCTGCGCAGGGCAAGCCCGCGCAATTGTGGTGGCGCGATGATGATGCAGTGGAGCCAAGCGCACCGCTGGACCGCCTGCTGGCGCTGTCAGAGGCGTGGCGCATCCCCCTGACGCTGGCCGTGATCCCGCAACCCACCGGCGCGGCGCTGGTAGCGCGGCTGGATCAGGCGGCGCGGATCACCGTGGCGCTGCACGGCTGGGCGCATACCGATCATGCGGCGGGTCAGGGCAAGAAGCAGGAACTGGGCCTGCACCGGCCTATTGCCGTCGTGCTGGACGAGCTGAAAGCAGGGCTGGACAAGCTGCGCGCCCTGCACGGACCCCGCTTTGCGCCCCTGCTGGTGCCGCCGTGGAACCGGATCGCGCCGGAATTGCTGGACCATCTGCCGGGGATCAGCATCGCGGCGCTTTCGGTTTTCGGCCCCGCACAGCCTGCCCCCCTGCCCATCATCAACACCCATGTCGATGTCATGGACTGGCGCGGCACGCGCGGCGGGCGGTCAACCGACGTGCTGTTCACCGATCTGGCCACCGCGCTGACCATCCACCCGTACCAGCCCATCGGCATCCTGACCCATCATCTTGTGCATGATATCCATGTCTGGGCTTTTCTTGACGCGCTTTTTGCCCTGACACAGGATCATCCGGGATGTAATTGGGCATCGGTGCAGGACATTTTGTCACATATCTGACGTAGCTTCGTGGTTCCCCTGCCGCCGATAGACAGGCCAAACCCGCTCGGCTAGGCTTTGACGCAGATGACGGGAATGGCGATCAACGCCATCTCGCAACGGGGGACGGACCAGATGACACTGCAAAACCTTGGTCTGACCTCGGCGGCCACGACAGATCTGCTGCGGATCGAGGATCTGCATGTGACATTCCCGGTGCCGGGCGGCGAGATCAAGGCGCTGCAAGGCGTCGGCCTGCGGGTGATGCCGGGCAAGATCACGGCGCTGGTGGGCGAATCCGGGTCGGGCAAATCGGTGCTGGGCCAGGTCGTGCTTGGGTTGCAACCGCAATCGGCGCGGCTGTCGGGGCGGGTGCTGTTTACTGAGCCAGGGGCGACGGCACCCGTCAACCTGCTGGACCTGCCGCGCGACGGGCGCAAGATCAGGGCCATTCGTGGCCGCCATATCGGCATGATCTTTCAGGAACCGATGACGTCGTTTTCCGCGCTGCACACCATCGGCAACCAGATCACCGAGGCGCTGCGCATCCATTCCCCGATGTCACCCAAGGAACAGCGCGAAAAGGCCGAGGCGATGCTGGCGCTGGTGGGGTTCACCAATCCCGCCCGCGTGTTCGACCTGTATCCGTTCGAATTGTCGGGCGGTATGCGCCAGCGCGCGATGATCGCGATGGCGCTGATCTGTGGCCCGTCGCTGTTGATCGCGGATGAACCGACCACGGCGCTGGACGTGACGATTCAGGCGCAGATCCTGACCCTGCTGCGCGATCTGCAACAGCGGCTGAACATGGCCATCCTGCTGATCACGCATGATCTGGGTGTGGTGGCGAATGTCGCCGATGAGGTGGTGGTGATTTACCGTGGCCACATCATGGAGGCGGGGCCGGTCGATGCGATCTTTCGCCGTCCCGGTCATGCCTATCTCAAGGGGCTGATGACGGCGATCCCGCATTTCGGCATGGAACGCGGCGCGCGGCTGAAACCGCTGCGCGAGATCACCATCGACCGCGCGCCGTTGCAGCGCGCCATCGGGGCGGTGGCGGCACCGGCAGCGGCAAACGCGCCCGAGGTGGTGTTGTCGGTGCGCGACCTGCGCAAGACGTTCCAGACCCGCAACCAGCAATGGCAGTTCTTTGGCACCGCGCCCACAGTCACCCCGGCGGTGGACGGTGTGGGCTTCGACATCCGGCGCGGCGAATGTCTGGGGCTGGTGGGCGAAAGCGGCTGCGGCAAGACCACGGTCAGCAAAATCCTGATGCGCGCGGTCACGCCGGATAGCGGCAGCATCACCTTTGATGACGGGTCCGGCCCGGTTGATGTGCTGGGGGCCGAAGGGGCCGCCCTGCACCGGTTGCGCACCCGCATCCAGATGGTGTTTCAGGACCCGGTGTCGTCCCTGTCGCCGCGCATGACGGTGGGCAATATCCTGACCGAACCCTTGGAAATCCACGGCATCGGCACCGCCGAGACGCGCCGCGCCACGGCGGCCGCGCTGCTGGAGGCGATCGGGCTGAACAAATCCGACCGCAACCGCTATCCGCACAGCTTTTCCGGCGGACAGCGCCAGCGGATCGGCATCGCCCGCGCGCTGGCGCTTGCCCCCGGTCTGGTGATCTGCGACGAGCCGGTGTCGGCGCTGGACGTGTCGGTGCAGGCGCAAATCCTGAACATGCTCAAGGATTTGCAGCGCGACATGGGGCTGACATACCTGTTCATCTCGCATAATCTGGCGGTGGTGGATTACATGGCCGACCGGGTGGCGGTGATGTGGGCGGGCAAGATCGTCGAGATCGCCCCGCGCGAAGTGATGATGCAGGCCCCGGTGCATCCCTATACCCGTGCGCTTTTGGCCGCCGTGCCGTTTCCCGACCTGAACCGCCCGCTGGATTTCGCCACGGTGGGGCGGTCCAGTGTGGACGCGGCGTCCGACTGGAAACCTGCGTTCCGCCCCGGCCAGCCGTTGCAACCGCTTGACCTTGGCCAGGGGCATTTCGTGCTGGCCAGCCCGATGGCCGATATCGCGGAGATACGCGCATGACCGGACGTTTCACGATCACCCGGCGCGCGGCGCTGGCGGGGATGCTGGGCGGGCTGGCCCTGCCTGCGCTGGCGCGCGCGCAGACGGCGACGGGCCTGCCCAGCAATCCGCGCGTCATCGACCTGCCCGCTTTGGGGCGCGAAACCGGGCGGCAGGGCGGCACGGTGCGGATGCTGATCGGCGGGCAGCGCGATGTGCGGTTTATCCCGATCAACAGCTATGCCCGGCTGGTGGGCTATGGCCCCGACCTGCAACTGCGGCCCGATATCCTTGCAGGCTATGAGGTGACGGGCGACCGCAGCTATACCTTCCACCTGCGCGCAGGCCATCGCTGGTCGGACGGCACGCCGTTCACCACCGAAGACTTCCGCTATTGCTGGGAGGACGTGATCAACAACAAAAAGCTCTACAAATCCGGCCCGCCGCCGGAATTGCTGGCAGGTGGCGCACCGCCCGTGTTCACGGTGATTGACGATGTGACAGTGCGCTTTGATTTCCCCGCACCGATGCCGGGGTTTCTGGCCGGTCTGGCCGCGCCGCTGCCCACGGTGCTGTTCATGCCGTCGGCCTATCTGCGCCAGTTCCACATCAAATATAACGACGAGGCGTCGCTGGCAAAACTGTCGGAACAGGAACGCGTCGATGACTGGCGCCGCCTGCATCTGAAGATGTCGCGGTCGATCCGGCCCGAAAACCCCGACCTGCCCACGCTGGAAGCGTGGTATCCGCGCACCAAACCACCCGCCGAGCAATTCATCTTTGAGCGCAACCCGTATTTCCATCGCGTCGATCAGGCGGGCACGCAATTGCCTTATGTGGACCGGATCGTGTTGAACGTGTCGTCATCGGAAATCATCACCGCCAAGACGGCAACGGGCGAAAGCGACCTGCAATCCAACGGCATCGCGTTTCCCGACTATACCCTGCTGAAAAAGGCGGAAAAGCTGCACCCGCTGCGCGTCGCGCTCTGGCGGAAATCGCAGGGGTCGGCGGTGGCGCTGCTTCCGAACCTGAATTGCGCCGACACCGTCTGGCGCGACCTGTTCCGCGATGTGCGGATGCGGCGCGCGCTGTCGGTGGCGATCAACCGCGAGGAAATCAACAAGGCGCTGTTCTTTGGTCTGGGCACCGAGGCCGCAGATACCGTGTTGCCGGAAAGCCCGCTGTATCGCCCCGAATATGCCCGCGCTTGGGTGCAATATGACCCCGACATGGCCAATGGGCTCTTGGACGATCTGGGGCTGGGCGAACGCGGACCGGGCAAGATCCGGGTGCTGCCCGACGGGCGGCAGGCGGGGATCGTGGTGGAAACGGCCGGTGAAAGTGCCTTGGAAACAGATGTGCTGTCCTTGATCCGCGATCATTACCGCGAGGTCGGGCTGGCCTTGTATATCCGCAGCTCGCAGCGCGACATTTTCCGCAGTCGCGCCCTGTCGGGGCAGGTGCAGATGTCGGTCTGGCAGGGGCTGGACAACGGGGTGCCGGACCAGCAAGTGTCGCCCGCGCCGCTGGCCCCGACCTCGGGCGATCAGTTGCAATGGCCGCTCTGGGGCAGTTGGTATGCCGCAGGCGGCGCGGCAGGCGAAGGCCCCGACCTGCCCGAGGCCAAGATGCTGCTGGATCTGGTCGCGCAATGGGACCGGTCGGATACGCCCGCCGCGCGCACCGCGATCTGGCATCAGATATTGCAGTTGCGCGCGGATCAGGTGTTTTCCATCGGCACGGTCAGCGGCGCGCTGCAACCCATCGTGCGGTCGGCGCGGCTGCGCAATGTGCCCGAACAGGGGCTGTATGGGTTCGAACCCACCAGCCAATTGGGGGCCTACCTTCCCGACACGTTCTTTTATGCCGAAGGTCCAAGCACATGACCGGCTATATCCTGCGCCGTATCCTGACCATGATCCCGACGCTGTTTCTGGTGTCGCTGTTGGTGTTCCTGATCATCGAACTGCCCCCTGGCGACTATTTCGAAAGCTATGTCGCGGAATTGAAAGCCTTGGGCGAAGAGGCCGATCTGGCCGAGATCGAGATTCTGCGTGACCGCTATGGCTTTGATCAGCCGCAGTATATCCGTTACCTGCGCTGGGTCGGCGGCATGTTCGTAGGCGATTTCGGATATAGTTTCGAATATCGCCTGCCGGTGAACGAGGTCGTGGGCGACCGGCTGTGGCTGACCATCGTGCTGTCTTTCATCACCATCATTTTCACCTGGGCGCTGGCCTTTCCCATCGGCATGTATTCTGCCACCCACCAGTATAGCTGGGGCGATTACGGCGTCACGTTTCTGGGGCTGATCGGGGTGGCGATCCCGAATTTCATGCTGGCGCTGATCATGATGTATTTCGCCAATATCTGGTTCGGCCTGTCCATCGGTAACCTGATGGACCGCGAATACCTGAACCAGCCGATGAGCTGGGACAAGGCGATGTCGATCCTGTCGCATATCTGGATCCCCGTGGTGATCATCGGCACCGCAGGCACCGCAGGGATGGTGCGGCGGCTGCGCGCCAACCTGCTGGACGAGTTGCAGAAACAATACGTCACCACCGCGCGCGCCAAGGGGCTGGAACCGGGCCGCGTGCTGCGGAAATACCCGCTGCGCAATGCGCTGAACTTTTTCATCTCAGACATTGGCTCGATCCTGCCTGCAATGATCTCGGGCGCCGAGGTGACGGCCATCGTTCTGTCCCTTGAAACCACCGGGCCGATGCTGATCCGGGCGCTGCAAAGTCAGGACATGTATCTTGCGGGGTCGTTCCTGATGTTTCTGGCATTCCTGACGGTGATAGGTGTGCTGATTTCCGATATCGCGCTGGCGCTTCTGGACCCGCGCATCCGGCTGGGCAAGGGAAGCGCGAAATGACCGTCACCGCACAGACCCCGAACGGATTGCCCGAACCCGGCGCGCCCTTGGGGCATTTCATCTCGGATCGTGCCTTTGATCCCAACGCGGGCGACGGTCGTTCCGGTGCGATGGCCGAGGCCTCGCAGCGCCAGTTGATGTGGTGGCAATTCCGCCGTCACAAGGTGGCGGTGGCGTCGCTGGTGTTTCTGCTGGTGCTGTATGCCAGCATCCTGATCACCGAATTTCTGGCACCTTATCATCAGGATAGCCGCAACCTTGATTTCATCTATGCCCCGCCGCAGGCCATTCACCTGTTCCATGACGGGCGCTTTGTCGGGCCATTCGTCTATGGCCGCAGCCAGTCGCTGGACATGGACACGCTGCGCCGAGTTTATACGCCGACGGACGAGGTGCAAAAGCTGCGGTTTTTCTGCCGGGGCGACGATTACATGTTCTGGGGGCTGATACCCGCCGACCGCCATCTGGTCTGCCCTGCGGAAAACGGCCAGTTCTTTCTCTTGGGCACCGACCGGCTGGGCCGCGATGTGCTGTCGCGCACGATCTATGGCGCGCGCATCTCGCTGACCATCGGCATCCTTGGCGTGACCATGAGCTTCGTGCTGGGCATCGTCATCGGCGGGCTGGCGGGCTATCACGGCGGCTGGTTCGACGCGGTGACGCAGCGCGTGACCGAGGTGCTGCAATCCATCCCGTCGATCCCGCTGTGGATGGCGCTGGCCGCGATCATTCCCATCACCTGGAGCCCGCTGTTGGTTTACGTCGGCATCACTGTCATTCTGGGCCTCTTGGACTGGACTGGGCTGGCGCGCGCGGTGCGGTCGAAACTCTTGTCGCTCCGCGAAGAGGATTACGTGCTTGCGGCCCGGCTGATGGGGGCGGGGTCGGCGCGCATCATCGGGCGGCACATGGTGCCGGGGTTCATGTCGCACCTGATCGCCACCGCAACGCTGACCATTCCGGGCATGATCCTTGGCGAAACTGCGCTGTCCTTCCTGGGCATCGGCCTGCGCCCGCCGATCACCAGCTGGGGCATCTTGCTGACCGAGGCGCGCAGCGTGAACATCATCGCGCTTTATCCGTGGCTGATGTTCCCGGTCATTCCGGTGATCCTTGTGGTGCTGGCCTTTAATTTTCTGGGTGACGGGTTACGCGATGCCGCTGATCCGTATAAGTGACCACAAATTAACTTACCTCAGGCGACAGGGCCGGTTAATGGCGCAGTCATATTTCGTTCAGGGGCCGTTGCCCCGTTTGCCGGAACCGCCCCGATGAAAGACCGCCTCAAAAACGCCCGTGTGCTGATGTATAGCCACGACACCTTTGGCCTTGGCCACCTGCGCCGCTGCCGCACCATCGCCCACGCGCTGGTGCAGGATTATCGCGGCATGATGGTGCTGATCATCTCGGGGTCACAGATCGCGGGCGCGTTCGATTACCGGTCACGCGTCGATTTCGTGAAAATTCCCAGCGTGATCAAGCTGCGCAATGGCGAATACACGTCCTTGTCGGAACATATCGACGTGCAGGACACCATCGACATGCGCCGTTCGATCATCCGCCACACCGCCGAAAGTTTCAAACCCGACATCTTCATCGTGGACAAGGAACCGATGGGCCTGCGCGGCGAGGTCGAGGACACGCTCGCCTATCTCAAGGATCAGGGCACCACGCTGATCCTCGGGCTGCGCGATGTGATGGACGCGCCGCGCCTGTTGGACGCCGAATGGCGGCGCAACAACGTGCTGGCCAAGATCGACCGCTATTACGATCAGATCTGGGTCTATGGCCCGCCCGATTTCCACGATCCGCTGGCCGGGCTGGACGTGCCGCCGGGTGTGACCGAACGGATGAATTTCGTGGGGTTTCTGGAACGCAGCGCGCATGAAACCAAGGTGTCGCTCAATCAGCCGGACGGGTCTTATATTCTGGTCACAACGGGGGGCGGCGGCGATGGGGCCGACCTGATCGAGGATGTGCTGAACGCCTATCTGCATGATCCGGCGCTGACGGAACGCGCGCTGATCGTGCTGGGCCCTTACATGGCCGCCGACCGCCGCGCCGAATTCATGGCGATGGGCCAGCGCATCCCCCATGTCGAGGTGATCGAGTTTGATACCCGCATGGAGGAACTCATCGCCGGGTCCAAGGCCGTGGTTGCGATGGGCGGCTACAACACGTTCTGCGAAATCCTGTCCTTTGACAAACCGGCGCTGATCGTGCCGCGCACCACCCCGCGCGAGGAACAATTGCTGCGCGCGACACGGGCCACCGAATTGGGTATGATCGACATGCTGCTGCCCGAACATGCCAGCGACCCCGCCCGCATGGCGGCGGCCTTGCGCGCGCTGGCGCATCGCAACCGGCCCTCGCAGGGGTGGCCGGGGCTGCGGCTGGACGGGTTGGCGCGGATTTCGGGGCTGATCGGCGAGGATTTGCGTCAGCGCAGCGCGATGCTGGACATGCCCCCCGTGCGCCATGTCATCGGGACCGCGAAGTGACACGACCGCGACTTGTGGTAGTGGTCAAGGGCTATCCCCGGCTGTCCGAGACATTCATCGCGCAGGAATTGCGCGGGCTGGAACTGGCGGGGTTCGATCTGGTGATCGTGTCGCTGCGCAGGCCCACGGACACCAAACGCCACGCGGTGCATGACGAGATCACGGCCCCGGTGATGTATCTGCCGGAATACCTGCGCGATGACCCTTTGCGCGTGGCGCGGGGGTTGTGGGTGGCGCTGCGGCATCGCGGGTTCTGGCGCCTGTTGCCGGGATTTCTGCGCGATCTGTGGCGCGACCCCAGCCGCAACCGGGTGCGCCGTCTGGGTCAGGCGGCGGTGCTGGTGGCGGAATGGCCCAAAGGTGGCCATTGGCTGCATGCGCATTTCATCCATACGCCTGCGTCTGTCGCGGATTATGCGGCGCGGATCAGGGGCATGGGATGGTCGGTGTCGGCCCATGCCAAGGATATCTGGACCTCGCCGGATTGGGACTTGCAGGGCAAACTGGCGCGCGCGTCATGGGCGGTGACCTGCACCGCCACGGGGCATAGCCACCTGCAAGCCTTGGCCGCTGATGCCGCCCGCGTCCATCTCAGTTATCATGGCCTGAACCTTGACCGCTTTCCGCCCTTTGACGCCCCGCGCGCCCTGCGCGATGGCCGCGACCCCGCCGACCCGGTGCAGATCGTCAGCGTCGGCCGCGCTGTGCCGAAAAAGGGCTATGACGTGCTGTTGCGCGCGCTGGCGGCCCTGCCCAATGATCTGCATTGGCGGTTCACCCATCTGGGCGGCGGCGGTGAATTGCAGATGCTGCGGATGCTGGCCGAGACGCTGGGTATCGCCGGGCGCTGTGACTGGGTCGGCGCGGTGGACCAGATACAGGTGATTGCGGCCTACCGCCGCGCGGATATCTTTGCGCTGGCGTGTCGCATTACGCCCGACGGTGATCGCGATGGCCTGCCCAATGTCATCGTCGAGGCATCCAGCCAGCAGTTGGCCTGCGTCGCCACCGATATCTCGGGCATCCCGGAGCTGATCACCGATGGCGTCACCGGCTGGCTGGCCCCGCCTGAGGATGCGGCGGGCTTTGCCGCCGCGCTGGCGGCAGCGATCCGCGACCCGGACGCGCGCGCGGCGCGCGGCGCGGCGGCGGATCATCAGGTGCGCGCCCATCTGGATTACCACGCCAGCATCGCCGCTCTGACCCGTCTGTTCGACCCTGACGGCATCCGGTCATGACGACATGCGTTTTCTTTTATGTCCAGCACCTGCTGGGCATCGGCCATCTGGCCCGCGCCAGCCGGATCGCATCCGCCGTGCAGGCGCGCGGCATGGCGGTGACGCTGGTAACTGGCGGCTTGCCCGTCGCGGGGTTTCCGCCCACTGGGCTGGATCATGTCGCGCTGCCCCCCTTGGCGGTCAGCGATGGCGATTTCGCGGGGCTGGTGGATGGCACCGGCAATCCGGCAGACGCCGCCTATCTGGACGCGCGCCGCGCGGCGCTGCTGGCCGCGTTTGACCGGCTGCGCCCCGATGTGGTGATCACCGAGGCGTTCCCCTTTGGCCGCCGTCAGGTGCGGTTCGAACTCTTGCCGCTGCTGGCGGCGATTGCGGTGGCGCGCCCGCGCCCGATCCTGTTGGCCTCTGTGCGCGACATCCTGCAACAACGCGCCAAGCCGGGGCGCGACGCGGACACCGTCGATCTGGTGCGCGCGCATTACGATCGTGTGCTGGTGCATGGCGACCCGGCCTTTGCCGCGCTTGGCGACACATTCCCGCTGGCGGATCAGATCGCGGACAAGGTGATCCATACCGGGCTGGTGTGCCCGCCGGTGCCGGTTCCCGCGCCGGAACGGTTCGACATCGTTGTGTCCGCAGGCGGCGGCGCGGTCGGGGCGGGGCTGGTGCGCGCGGCGCTGGCGGCGGTGGCCTTGCGCCCCGCGTTGGACCGTGTGCTGGTGATCACCGGGCCGAACCTGCCGCAGGCGGACTATGACGCGCTGGCCGCGCTGGCCCCGCCTGCCGTCACGCTCTGCCGGTTCCGCAGCGATTTCGCAGCACTGCTGGCCTCTGCGCGGCTGTCGGTATCGCAGGCGGGCTATAACACCGTGGCCGACATAGTGCAGGCCGGGTGCCGCGCGGTGCTGGTGCCGTTTGCCGCAGGCGGCGAGACGGAACAGACCGACCGCGCGACGCGCCTGCATCAGGCGGGCCGCGCGGTGATGCTGGCGGAGGCTGACCTGAGCGGCCCCGCGATGGCCACGGCCATTGACCGCGCATTGGCGCAGGACATCACGGCGGCGGGTCGCCTTGCACAGACCGATGGCGCAGCGCGCGTGGCAGACATCATCGCAGACCTGATGGCCGCGCGCGCGGATCAGACCGAAATCACCTGAAAATCCCGGCCACAGAATGCGCCGGGGAACAGCGCCTGTGCGTCCTGTTCGATCCGGGTCAGTTCGTCATCGGTGCGGAACGTCGCGTGGTGGATCATGCCCACACGCGCCGCCCCCGCCGCCTGCGCCAGCCGCACCCCATGCTGCCAGGTCGAATGGCCGAAATGGGCGAACGTCTTGAATTCCTCATCCGAGAACGTGGCATCATACAGGAACAAATCCGCGCCCCGGATCAGGTCCAACACGCCTGGGTCCAGCACATCGGGGGTGTGGCAGGTGTCGAACACCATCGCCACCACCCGACCGCCAAATTCGATCCGGTATCCCACCGCACCACCGGGATGATCCAGCCGCGCGGTGTGCATCACCACGCCGTCACCGGGCATCAGCACCGCGCCGGGCACGAAATCCCGCATCGTCACCTTGGCGCGGAACACCTCGGGACCCACCGGAAAGAACGGCCGCGCCATGAAATCGCTGATCATCGTCGCTGTAGTGGCGTCGGACTGATGGCCCGACCAGATGTCGATCACCATGTCCGGCATGAAGAACGGGATAAAGAACGGCAGGCCAAGGATGTGATCATAATGGCAATGCGAAAAGAACAGGTTCAGGTGCCGCGCGCCTTGTTCCAGCAGCGCCTTGCCCGCCATGCCGATGCCAGAGCCCGCATCGAACAGCAGCACCTGATCGCCGCAGCGCACCTCGATGCAGACCGTGTTGCTGCCAAATTCGGCAAAACACGGGCTGGCTACCGGCAGGCTACCGCGCGCGCCCCAGATTTTCACGTCGAAACGTGGTGTCACGCTCATTGCCCTGCCTTGGCCTTCCCGTTCAATGCAGCGCTTGCTCTTTGCTGCGGGCGGCGGTCAGTTCCGCCGTGGTCCGGATCAGACGATCCGCAAGCACCCGCATCACCTCAAGCGTCATTTCCGGAAAATCCAGCAACAGTTTCTTGAAGTTTTCTTTACTGATCTGCAGCGCTTCGACCGTGGTCACCGCGCGAACCGTCGCGGTGCGGGCCACATCGCAGAGAATGGCGATTTCACCGACGATGGCGTTCTCGGATATTTCGGCCACCTCGATTTCGCCGTTGGGCGTGTTCAGCAGCACCTTGGCGCGGCCTTCGAGGATGACATAGGCGGCGTTGCCGTCGTCGCCCTGCCGGAACAGCACGTCCCCCGCGCGGAACGCCACCCGTTCGGACGTGAAGGCCAGCAGTTTCAGTTTCGCAGGCGCGATGCCCGCAAACATCGGCACCTGCCGCAACATCCTGACTTCGTCGTTCAACAGCACGTTCTGACCTTTCCGTTGTCCGTGGTCATTGTTCGCCAGTCTATTCTGCATCGCCGGTGTCCTGCGCGCCACGGCCTTGTGACCCGCTGTGAGATTATGCCGCGACCATGTCCCTGAAGATACCGTTCTTTTCCATCAGCGCCGCCGGCGTGTCGTTTTCGACGATGTTGCCGTCGCTGAGCACCGCAATCCGGTCAAAATGCGCGGCCAACGCGGGTGTGGCCACGACCCAGACGATGCCGGGCGGCGCGGCCCGCGCGCGCAGCCCCGCCAGCACAGCCGTCAGGATTCGCTCCTGGGATTTGGTGTCCAGCGCCGACAGCGGACGGTTGAACACGAAATACGCCGACTGCCGCAGCAGCGCGCGCGCCAGCGTCAGCTTTTGCCGCTGCGCCACGCTGATCCTCCGCCCGCCGCTGCCGACATCGAACATCAACCCGATGGCAAGGATATCGTCATAAAGCCCTTCCTCGTGCAGCAACCCGGTCAGCACATCGCGGACCTGATCGGCTCCATCGCGGAATTTCTGGCTGATCCGCCCGAACAGCACATTGTCCAGCAACGTGCCGGTATCCATGAATTGCGCCGGGTCATAGATTTCGATGCCGCCGCGCATATCCTCGGGCATGGTATCGTGGAACGCCTGCCGAAAGGTCACAATCCGCGCCTTCAGATCGGCATCCAGCAGACCGAAACGATAGCGCGGCTCGATATATTCGAATGCCAGCCGGATCAGCGGCACCCGGTCATCATCGGTCATCGCTGTCCCCGGTTTTTCCAGCCGTTGCAGCAACAGCTTGTAGGCCGGGATGTCATCGGCGGACATGAAACTGAGTTGCCGGAAGAACGGATGATCGGGGGGCAGGTCCGCGAACAGGCCAATGACGTTGGCGGCGATTTCGCGACCCATCTCGGCAAAGGTGTCGCATAGGCCCTGGTCCTTCAGCAGACCAAAGAAGAACGGGTTGGCATTGATCTCTTCGGCTACCAGATCATGGCGCCGCGAATGGCCGAACAGCAGGTTTTCGATCACCGTGGCCTCGGCATTATAGGCACCGGGTTCGAACGGCACGATCAGGCCGGTCAGGTCGCGTTCCTGCAATTCCTGCCGCAGCCGTTCGCGCAGCGCCACCAGTTGCACCGCCAACGCCGGGTGATTGGCCTGTTCCACGCAGGATCGCAGCGCCAGTTCCTGCATGTCCTGCCGCAACTGCACGGATTCCAGCACGTCCAGCACATGGGTCAGCAAGGCCGCCTCGCCGTCCAGCCCAAGGGCAGCATAGTCGATCCAGCCCTGTTCGGGGTCAACATCGGGGTTGCCGGACAGCCGCGATTCGATCTGCTGGAACCGGCGCGCAGGTGTCAGGGCGGCGGCATCGGCGCGCGGCTGCGGCGCGTTTTTCAGGCCATACAGCAGGTTGTCCAGCACTGACCCGGAAAAGAAAAAGCCGTCGCTGCCCGCATAGGTGATGGACCGCCCCGTGACCGCCTCGGGCAAAGTCAGCAGATTGTCGGGACCGACCGTCACCTTGCCACCCGAAGGCCAGACCTGCCGCGCCAGCACTTCGGCAAGGGTATCGCTGCCCGATCCGGCGATGCCGACCACGGCCACCGCCTCGCCGGGGTTGACCGCGAAATTCACCCGTTCCAGCGCCACACCGCCGCCATCATCCACCACGCGCAGGTTGATCGCCGCCAGCGGCGGCTCCAGCGCGGCAGGCACCGCAGGCGTCACGGTCTGGATCGCCGGGTCCAGCATGTCATCGACGGCGAATTGCACGATCACCTGCTGGTATTTCACCTGCACATCCTGCCGGTTCTGGTCCCAGTCGATCAGTTCTTTCAGAGGCCCCGGCAAATCCTTGTAGGCCCCGATCACGGCCACCAACTGCCCGATATCCAGCCGCCCGTTCAGCGCCAGAAACCCGCCCACGCTGTAGAACAGGAACGGCGTCAGCGAGGCGAGGATGTTGTTGATGAATTTGACCAGAAATTTCCACTGATAGATGTCGAACCGGATCTTGAAGATGCGCCCCAGCCGCGCCGCGATATCGGCGCGTTCGTAATTCGAGGTGTCATAGGCGTGGATGGTGCCGATACCGTCGATGATCTCGCTGACGCGGCCCGCAAGCTGCCGCGCGGTCAATTGCCGTTCGCGGCCCAGCACCAAGAGCCGCCGCCGCATCCGCGGGATCACTAGCACCTGCACCGACACCAGCGCGGCGGTAATGAACCCCAACGGCACGCTTTGCAGGAAAATGAACCCCAGCGCCGTCAGCGCCTGCCCCCCCAACAGCGCGGGCGTGACAAAGGCGTCACCGGCGAACCCGCCCAGCGGTTCCACCTCGTCCTTGACCATGCTGGCCACCTCGGCACCCTTCAGCCGCTTGAAGGTCTGCGGCGGAAACCGCAGCACATTGTCCACCAGCGTGAACCGCACCCGGCGCAACAGCCGCTCGCCCAACTTGCCCTTGTAGGTGTTGATGTAGAACTTGAAGAGGCCGTTGATGATCACCAGCGCCAGAAACACCGCGCTGAGCGCGAACAGCATGTCGATCCGGTCAAGCGCCACGCCCGGAAACAGCACCACCTCGCCACCGGGCCACGGCAGCACCAGCCGCCCGAACACCTGCGTGGCGTCCGGCGTTTCGAACCCGCCGCCCTGAATGGGTCCGTTGACGATGTTCTTGGGCAGGCTGAACGCCATGAAATACGGGACCATCGACAGCGCGACGATGGCCAGAATCCACAACTGCTGCATGCGGGTATAGCGCCAGATGTAGCGTGAGATATTGCTGTCAAGCATGGCGGCGGGGCCTCTTTTGCGTCGGGAATACCGGACCTTCGGTCATCTTGAAACGCCCCTGCTGTAAAAATCTGTCGCGCGCAATTCGCCGGGGATTTGTCGCCGTCGAGTTGACGCCGGGGTTTGGCCGGAAATCAAACGAAATCTGTGCGGCAGGGCAAGATGCGCCGCACGACGCCTGCTGTCAGACTAGCGCCGTGGCAGGGATCGCGGCCCCCGTCACCACCGCGCCCGCAGGCGAGACGAGGAACGCAATCACCTCGGCAATCGCGGCAGGCGGAATCCAGACATCGGCCCCGGCATTGGGCATTGCCGCGCGGTTGGCGGGGGTGTCGATAGTGCCGGGCAGGATGCAGTTGGCGGTGATGCGATCCGCGCGGTGTTCGGCAGCGATGGCTTCGACCAGCCGGATCACGGCGGCCTTGGATGCGGCATAGGCCGCCTGCCCCGCGCCCGCCTTCAGGCCCGGTTGCGCCGCGATATGCACGATCCGCCCGCGCCCCGCCGCCTGCATCGCGGGCAGCACGCAGGCGCTGGTCACCAGCGCCACCTTGGCGTTCAGCGTCATCATCAGGTCCCATTGGTCCAGCGCGTCACCCGTCACGCGCCCGGTAGCAAAGCCGCCGACGGTATTGACCAGCCCGGTCACGCGGCCAAACCGCGCCTGCGCGCCTGCGACCACCTGATCCATCGCAGATTTCTCGGACAAGTCCGCGCCGCTGATCCACATCACGCGGGCGGGGTCGATGCCCGCCATGTCAAAGGCGCGTTCGCTGCGGTCCACACAGACTACCTGTGCGCCGCGCATGGCCAGCATCCGCGCCACCACCGACCCCAGATTGCCCGCAGCCCCGGTCACGATCACACAGTCATCAGTCATCGCCATCGCCTGTCCCTTTCCGTCCAAGTTCACCGCGACACAAAAGGTCAAAGCGCCGGTGCCGGGGTGGCACCGGCGACGCCTTAGCGGTCGATGCGGTCCATGACCGCGACCATGACGATGCCATACAGCACATGGCCGATCAGCGCGACCCAGGTGATCCCGGTGAACCCCAGGAACAACGGCAATCCGGCAATCGCGGTGATCCCGCCAATCGCAAAGACCCACAGGCCGAAACCATAGACCGCCGAGGGCAGGAACCAATGCGACTGTCCCAGCACCGCGCGCCAGACGGGGGCAAAGATGAACAGCCAGCCGACCGGATACCCGATCAGCCCCACCAGATAGAAATGCACGAAATATCCCGCGAAATCATTGGCGGGCAGGCCAAGGCTGCCCAGCAGGCTGATGGCCAGACCATGCGGCGACAGGTTGGCAAAGCCCAGACCGGGGCTGATGACCTGCCCCCACAGATCAAAGGCCAGCGTGGCGAAGAACCCCGCCACAAACATCACGCCAAGGGTGCGGGCATCAATCGCGGGGATAGCCCCGAACGGGCGGGCGGTCGTTTCAGTTCGCATGACAAGTCCTGTTCATTGCAAAGGGTTGGATGTGACAAATGGTCACCATGCCGGACCCCTCTGGGTCAACGCAAAGCGTGAAAACCCCGGATTTGTCACCATCAGTTTATGGATTGTTTCAACTCCGGCACTTGGCGCGGGCGGCGCATCAAAGCGCCTCGAACCAATCCAGCGCCATGTCGGTCCAGCCATCCGGCACCATATGCCCGCTTGCAAACAGCGCAAATTCAAGCGCGTGGCCGGAGGTGCAGCCCTCCCATTTGCGGCGCCAGAAGATGCCCGTCTCGGCGAATGTCGCGGGGTTGGGGCGGCAACCGTTGGCCGCGCGCCAGACCTGCATCGCCTGCCACACATCGCCCTGCGCAATCGCCCCCGGTTCGGTCAGCGACGTGCCGCCGCGCAGGATGCGGCCTTCCAGCGGCACGACGTTGTCGGACCAGCCGTGGGTGTGGAACAGATGCACCGGCCCCACACAGGCCTCGGGCAGCGGATACCAGAACGCGCCTGCCACCGGCACATAGGCGGCAAAGGCATCGGGGACCGCGCAGGCCAGATAGCTTGTCATCGCCCCGCCCAGCGAAAATCCCCCCAGCACAACGCGGCCGGGGTCCACACCATGGTGTGCAACCGCGTCATCGCGGACGGCTTGCAGGAACGCGATCTCGTCGCGCGGTCCGGGGCGCATCGGATAAAAGCCCCAGGTGCGCCCGGTCTGGTCCCCCGGTGCCGCGCGCGGCACGCCATCCGGCGCGATCACCGCATAACCCCGCGCCAGCGCCGCATCGACCATGCTGCGCATCCCCATCGTGCCCGCGCCGCTGCTGCCGAAGCCATGCAGGAACACCAAGGCCGGCACGGGGGTGTCGGCTTTCGCGGGCCGTTCGATATGATAGCTGCCCGCCGCGATGGTGCAGACCTCGGGCGAGGCACCGCAGCCGGCCACGCCCGCCTGTGCCCAAAGCATCATCGCCAGCGCTGCCGTGCTTTTCACGGCCCAACCGATCAGGCGTGTGGGAAACATGATTAGTCCCTCGGATTGTTTTGATTGGCCCCAGATTCGCATGGGTTTGGCGTATGACTACCACAGCCCCGCAAAGCTGCGCGACAGATGCCGGTTTGTCGGGCATAGATTTCGCGTGATCTGCGGCTATTCCGGGGTCCATCGATACAGCCACACCTCGCCCAGCATCGACCCGTCGGCAAATTGCAATTCGGCGCGCAATTCGGCAATCGCCGCCGCACCGGGGCGGAAGGTGAAATTCAACCGTGGCCCGCCCGTGACCGGGTTTTGCTGCACGGTGGCGGCGCTGACGGTGCCTGCGGTGGTGAATACCGCGCCCACGACCTGGCTCAGATCGGCGGGCAGGGTCGCCCCCGGCGCATAGTCGATGGCAAACACCAGACCATCGCTTTGCCCCCGCCCCGCGCGGGTGTTGATCACGCGCAGGCCCGACCCCTGCCCGTCGCGGCCCCAGGTCATGTCATAGCTGAACGCAAGGCTCGATCCCTTGGCGACCGGGTTGGCGGGACGCCAGTATGCCACGATATTGTCGTTCACCTCGTTATCGGTGGGAATTTCCACCAGTGTCACCGTGCCCTTGCCCCAACTGCCGCGCGGGGTGATCCACAGCGACGGGCGGCGGTGATAAAGCGCCTCGAGGTCGGCGAAATCGTCAAAACTCTGCGCGCGCTGCATCAGGCCGAACCCGCGGGGGTCGCGATCCTCAAAGGCGCTGATCTGCAAGTGCCGGGGATTGGCCAAGGGCCGCCACAGCGTCTCATTCGCGCCGTTCACCATCAACAGCCCGTCATTGTCATGCACGGCGCTGCGGAAATCGGAAAACCGGTGGCGGTTCGTCTCGTCGAACTGGAACATCGAGGTCAGCGCCCCCAGCCCGATATGGCGCAGGGTGCGGCGCGCAAAGACCTCGGCATCCACCGCGATATCCAGCCGCGCACCGGGGCGAATGCGGAACCGGTAGACGCCGGTGCAGGACGGGCTGTCCAGCAGGGCATGGATCACCAGATCGGGCGCGCCGGGTGACGGGCGCTCGATCCAGAACCGGCGAAATTCGGGAAATTCCTCGCCGCTTGGCTCGGCGGTATCAAGGATCAGGCCGCGCGCGGACAATCCGTAAATCTGCCCGGTGCCGATGCCGCGAAAGTAACTTGCCCCCTGAAACACCGCAAATTCGGTGAAAATGCCGGGTGTTTCCAGTTCGGCGCGCAGGCGGAACCCGGAATAGCCCAAGCTGTCATCCTGCGGCAGATCGGGGAATTGATCGCTTTTGTCGAACACGCCGATGTCGAACAGGATGGGGCGCGCAGCCCCGCCTTCGACGACGTCGATGCGCACCGGGGCGGGATAGAACAGGCCGGGCGGGAACACGTCGACGCGGAACGGCTCGGTGCCCGACGCCTCCCACAGCGCCTTGCGGCTGTCGAACCAGATCGACCGATAGGTGTCATAGTCGATGTCGGTCCATTGTTTCGGCACGGTGGCGGGGGCGACATAGGGCTGCGTGGCCATCCCGCGCGCCATCTCGCGCAGGTCGGTAAGTTGGAACGGCGCGGGGGTGCCCAGTTGCAGACCCTGAACCGGCCCTCCCTGCTGCGCCACCACGGGCAGGCCCAGCACCGCCATCAGCCCCGTCAGAACATCGCGCCGGATCATGCCGCCCCTTTCGACGCCTTCGCGGTATTCCACGGCGGCGATTTGAACCACGCCACACCGTAAGCCACGCCGATGATCATCGCCATGCCCAAGAGGTTGACCAGCCACATGGTGCCATAGCTGGCCCCCGCCTCGATCAGCACCACGCCCAACAGCCGCGCCAGAAACATCGACGCGATGAACACGGCCAGCGATTGTTGCCCCACCTTCAGGATCACCGCCATCGTTCCGCGCCACAGCCGCGCCACCGTGCCATCGCCCGCAGGCGGTGCCAGACGCGCGCCCCCCGGCCCGACCGCGACCCAAGCCAGATAGGCAATCGCCAGAAAATGCACATAGCGCAGGATGCCGAAATCCGGCTTGTCGATCAGCCGCAGGATGGCGCGGTTCCAGTCGGCGAGCAGCTCATAGCGAAACAGCGTCGGCACATGCGCCAGCGGCACCGTCAGCACCAAGATCAGCGCGGCCAGCACGATCAGGCGGCGGTCCACCGGTGGCGCTGGCAACCACCCCGACATGAAGGCAAACCCGGTAAAGAATATCAGTTGCCAGCCGAACGGGTTGAAGAACCACGGCCGGTCCGTCCACGGCTCGGCCGGCAGTTTCAGCATCCCGGCCTGCACCATCGCCCACAGCGTGATGATGGCGACAAACGCCAGTCCCGGATGCACCCGCGACAACGCCACCACGACCGGCAGCATCAGCAGGATCACGATATACATCGGCAGCACATCGAAATAATTCGGCACATAGGTCAGCGTCAGCAGACCCACCAGATTGGCCTGCGTGTCGTCAAAAAACGGATACAGGTTCAGGTCGGCGACATAGTCAAAGGTGGCGAACGGGCTGGAATTGACCAGCGCCATGGAGGCCGCGACCGCCAGAAACAGCCCGATATGGGCCCAATACACTTGCCAGACCCGGAACGCGATCCGCGCCGCGCCATAGCTCCAGCCGTGATCGCGGAACACTTTGCCAAAGGCCGCCGCGCTTGCCATCCCCGAACAGAACACGAAAATCTCGGTCGCATCCGAAAAGCCGAACCGCGCCGGGATGAACAGCGTGGCCCAGTTGCCCGGTATATGCGCGATCAGGATGATGAACATCGCCAGCCCGCGAAAGAAATCCAGCCGGGGGTCGCGCAACGTACTGCGTATAGGCGCGCGTGTCTGCACGGGCGGGGGTGTCAGCGGCGGCATCGGCAGGGAAATGTTCATCATATGTCTCTGAAAAGGGTCACCGGACCGGATGCTTCGCGCGATTACTCGGCCGCGCAAACCGATGCTGCCCGCCGCAAGGCCTCAAGCTGGGCGGTGCGGGTCTGGGCGAACCTGTCCGCGCGGCCACTGCGCAGGGCGGTGCGTTCGGCCAAAATGGCAGCGGTGGCGTCAAACCGGCCCGCGCGCAGCCCGGCGTCCACCGTGATGCGTTCGAACACGTCACGCTGCGCATGGCTGCCGCCGATGGTGATCAGCGTCGACCGCGCCGCCTGCAACCGGGTGAAGGCGCGGCCATAACGCCCTGCCCCGAACGCCGCCAGACCTTCGGCGGCGGCCAGACCCGGATGGGCGGCGACGCGCCCCGGTTCTGACGTCTCTGCCCCGGTCGCCGCCATGCGCCCCACCAGCCGCTGTGCGGCGTCCGCGCGCGCGTCCCCCGTCAGCGCCAGCATGTAATGCAAATCGGCAAACACCAGACAGCCATCCGTCACCCGGTTTTCCGCCAGATCGGCCAGTTCGGACCAGCGGTCGCCCACTGCCACGCCTTCAAGCTCCAGCCGCATCAGCAGCGAGGTGGCATTGGACAAATCGCGGTAATCATCGGTCTTTTCCGCCCGGATCTGCGCGTCATACAGGTTCAGCACCCGCGCATGATCGCCCTGATCCAGATGCAGCAGCGCCTTGTGCCACCAGACGTGGAAACGGAAATTGTTGCAATGGCCCCAGGCCGCCTCGTGCGCGTCCAGAAACGCGATGCCCTCGGCAGGGCGGTGCGTCATGTCATGCACATGCGCCACCGCATGCAGCCCCCAGGCGTCATCGCCCGTCAGCGCCAGACCCTGCCTCCCCGCCGCCTCGGCCGCTGCATAATCGCCGGTTTCCTCCAGCGTGAAGGCGTGGCAGCCCAGCACATAGCCGCGCAGCGGATGATCCGCGCCGTGCCCGGTCAGCGCGCGTTCCACCGACCGGCGCATCCCCGCGCTGTCGCCGATCATGAACCGGATGCCGTGGATCACCTTCATCGTCAGGGTGTCGGCGGGGTTCTGCGCCAATACGCCCTCAAGGTGGAAAATCGCACAGCCCGGCGATCCCGCCAGCCAATCCTGCAACGCCGCGACATAGGCCCGTGCGCGCAGCGGCGCTCCACCTGCGTCCAGCGCGCGGCGCGCCGCATCCGCCGCCGCTTGCGCCGCCGTCACCATCTCGCGCCGTCCCAGCATCAGGCAGAACAGCCCCCGCGCCGCATGGGGCAGCGCCGCGTCCGGTTCCCGTTCCAGCACACGGGCCAGATGGGTGGGTGTCGCCGCGCCATGCGCCAGAAAGGCGCGCACCATCCGGTCCCAGGCCATCACCGCCTCGGGGTCAGTCAATCCGGTGTCGGCGCGGCAGATATCGGGGGTCATGGTGCAGCTTTCACAAGGGAACAGACAGGTCGTCTGGGATCACCCTAGCGATGATTGGCCCTCTTGACATCGGGACGACACGATACCCACGCAGTCGTGACAGTCTGTGACAGTGGCCGTGAAACGCCTTAACGCGCGCTGCGCGCTGCGATCATGGCGCGCAGACGGTCCAGGATGCCCGCGCTGTGCTGCCCCATCCGGGGTGGGGCCAGCCGCATCGTGACCGGGGTCCGCGACAGTTTCAACGGATTGCCCAACAGCCGCACCGCGCCACCTTCGACATCGTCGTTCGCCACGTTGACCACCGCACCGCGCGCCACCGCCTGATCCGATGTCAGCGCCTCGGCCACGGTCTGGATCGGCCCTGCGGGCACTGTCGCCTCCGCCAGCCGCGCCAGCACGTCCGACTTGGACAGCGGGGCCAACAGCGCCGCGATCCGCGCCGTCAGGGCCACGCGGTTGGCCAGCCGGTCGGGGTTGGTGGCATAGCGCGGGTCCAGCGTCAGGTCATCGGCGCCAAGCGCATCTGCAAAGCGGCGGAATTGCCCGTCATTGCCCACCGCCAGCAGGATATGACCATCCGCGCACGCGAACACGTCATAAGGGCAGATGTTCGGATGGGCATTGCCACGCCGCTGCGGCACCTCGCCCGACAACAGGTAATTCGTGCCCTCGTTGATCATCCACGCCATCTGCGCATCGACCAGCGCCAGGTCGATATGCTGGCCCTCGCCGGTGGCATCACGGTGACGCAGCGCGGCCAGAATGCCCACACAGGCATACATCCCGCACATCACATCCGCGATGCCCACGCCCACCTTGTGCGGCGCACCGTCCACCGGCCCGGTCAGCGACATGATCCCGCCAAAGCCCTGCGCCATCAGGTCATAGCCCGGCAGATCGCGGTTCGGCCCGGTCTGGCCATAGCCCGAGATCGAACAATACACCAAATCGGGCCGCGCCGCACACAGCGTCGCATGATCCAGCCCGTATTTCACCAGCCCCCCCGGCTTGAAATTCTCGATCACCACATCGGCGTGATCGGCGATCTGGCGCACCAGTGCGGCACCTTCGGGGGTGGCGATATCGGCGGCCACCGACAGCTTGTTGCGATTGGCGGCAAGGTAATAGGCCGACATGTCGCGGATGCCATCCTTGGTGGGCACAAAGGGCGGCCCCCAGGCGCGGGTGTCGTCGCCGCCGGTCAGCGGGTTCTCGATCTTGATCACGGTGGCACCCAGATCGGCCAGCAATTGCGTCGCCGTCGGCCCTGCAAGGATACGCGACAGGTCCAGCACGATCAGCCCGTCCAATGCACCCCTTTGGGCGCCTTTGCCGTCAGATCCGGTCATCATAAGCCTGCCTTGGAATGGTTGCCGCAATCACGGTGAAGGTCGGACAGGTCAGCGCCGCCTGCAACGCCGACTCCAGTTCCGGGGCGGACCCGACGGTATGCCCCGCCCCGCCCATCGCGCGGGCCAGGCCTGCGAAATCCGTGCCGCCCAGATCGACGCCTGCATTGGGCAACTGGCGGCTGCGCTGTTTCATCTCGATCAGCGCCAGCGAGCGGTCATCGAAGATGACGAATATCGTCCGCAACCCCAGATCGGCGGCGGTGGCCAATTCGCCCGCCACCATCAGGAACCCGGCATCGCCGCTGAATGAAACCACAGTGCGGTCGGGTTCCGCGACCTGCGCGCCGATGGCCAAGGGCACGGCGCAGCCCATGGTGCACAGCCCCGACGATTGCATCAGCGCGCGGGGATAATCGCAGGACCACATCTGCGACAACAGGATGCGATGCGCGCCGCTGTCCACGCTGGCGCGGGTGTCCGGCGGCAGGATGCGGCGGCATGTGGCGATCACCACGCCCGGTCCCCAGACGGGTTCGGGCGCAAAGGCCTGCGCCAGCGCCGCGCGGGTGGCGGCGGGTTGGCCGTCCGCCCAGCGGGGTGCGGGGGGCAGGCCATCGGTCAGCACCGCAAGCGTGGCACCGATCGACCCCACAATATTCACGCTGCCCTGATGCATGTAATGCGTGTTGGGCACGGCGGAGATGTCGATGACGCATTGCCGATCCGGGTCTACTGCATCCTGCCAGCCCGCGCGCATCTCGATCGGATCATACCCTGCAAGGATCACCACATCCGCCGCTTGCACCAAGGGCAGCAGCAGGGCATCCGCGCGGGGCGAAAGCCCCGTGCCCCCCAGCGCCAGCGGGTGCGTTTCGGGCACAAGGCCTTTGGCCTTGTAGGTGGTGATCACTGGCGCACCCAGCGCGGCGGCAGCGGCGCAAAGCGCCGCCGCCGCACCATCGTTCACTGCATCAACGCCCGCGATGATCAGCGGGCGCTTTGCGCCCGCCATCCGGCTCCGCAGGGCGCGCAAGGCTTCGCCTTGCGCCGGCACCATCGGCAGCGCCGCGCGGCGGCGCAGCGCGGGGCGCGCGACCGCAGGCGCATCGGCCACATGGATCGGCAGGTCGATATGCACCGGCCCCGGTTGGCCCGACGTGGCCAAGGCCACGGCGCGGTCAACCATCACCTCGGCGGCGTCTGCCACCATCGTCAGGCTGGCC
This sequence comes from Paracoccus haematequi, assembly GCA_945881965.1. Classification (GTDB taxonomy): domain Bacteria; phylum Pseudomonadota; class Alphaproteobacteria; order Rhodobacterales; family Rhodobacteraceae; genus UBA9554. The sequence goes on from CAMCVS010000001.1 coordinate 165,747, forward strand.
TTGGCAACGGCGGCAAACACCGCGCGCTGATCGGCGACCTGATGGGTGTACCGCTGCGCCGTTGCCGCATCCAGGCTGCCGGTGATCACGATCATCGGCACCCGGTCCTGGCGTGCATTTTCCACCACATTGACCGCGTTCAGCGCCCCCGGCCCCACGGTCGTCACCAACAGCCCCGGTGCCCCCGTCGCGTGGTGCACGCCTTCGGCCATGAACCCGCCCGCATTCTCGTGCCGCACCAGCACAAAGGTGATCCCCGCCCGTTCCAGCGCGTCGATCAGCGTCAGCACCTCGCCCCCCGGCATCCCAAAGGCGTGACGTATCCCGGCGTCAAAGAGCCGCCGCGCAATCACATCCGCGGTGCGCCCAAGATGATCGCTGCGCCCAGCCTGATCCGCATATCCCGACATCGCAGCCCCCTGTTGCACGCCTGCGCCGACACAAGGCTGCACCGTGGCCGGTGACAACTCAACTCCTCGTGAGGCAAATACCGCCCGCGCCGCCCCAAACCCGCATGACGCGCTTGGGCGGTCGACGATATCCGGCGGAATTTACTGTGCCCACCCACCAATCTGAATCAGCCCAGCCCAGCGCGACTCGGTGCATCCTTTCCAAGACGGCAAAAGTTTCCGCCGTCGTCGTAAGGTTCGCGTATCGGCGAAACCACTGCGCGGGTCATCGGCGTGAAATCCGATCCGGCCAATAGTTTCGCCCCCTCGCACCCATCAGAAAAGGACTATTGCCATGGACGCGAAATCGCCCTCGACCACAAACACCGCAGACAAGATGAAAACCGTCAAGTCGGCCTGGGACGCAGCCCCCGCCGGCCCCAAGAAAGACGCGGCGCTGAAGCATTACGAGGCGGCGCAAAAAGCGCAGACTGCAAAGAATGACGCCGACTGCAACCGCGCGCTTGATGCCGCGACCCACGCTCTGACCTGATCTTTGCAACCAAGGCTCCTTTGGTCATCGGCCAAAGGGGCGGCGGCCCCGGCTTACTTCAACAGCGGCCCGTCATGATCCAGATAGGCGGTGTCAAACTCTGCCAGCGCGATCAGCCCGCGAATATTGTCGAAACTGACCCGGCCACGTTGAAACGTCACCAAACCGTCCTCGCGCAATTGCCGCAACACCCGGTTGACGTGCACGGCGCTGAGGCCCAGCGCATCGGCCAAATGATATTGCGTCAGCGGGCAGTTGAACCCGGTCTTGTCCCCCACCCCCACCAGTTTCAGCCGCGCCCCCAATTCCAGCAGGAAATGCGCCATCCGCACCTCGGCGGACCGGCGGCCCAGATTGACCAGATGTTCCACCGCCATCGCCTCGTCCCGCGACACGGCCCACAAGATCGCGGTCGCCAGACGCGGGGCCTGTCCGAAACTGTCGAACATATCCGCGGCCAGCACCTCGGACGCCTCGATCTTGGTCACGGCCTCGCTGCTGTGATCCGACGTGCGGAACAGGATGCTGCGCAGACCCAGAAAATCGCCCGGAATCTGGAAATCAATGATCTGGCGTTCCCCGTCGGGCAGCACCTTGAACGAACAGGCCCAGCCCTCGGCCAGGATGAAGGCGGATTGATGGGTTTCGCCTTCGGCTACCATCTGGTGCCCGGCCTTGAACGACCGGCGGCGGCGGTGGAACTTGGCCAGCGTTTCAAGGTCAACGCTGGACAAGGCGACAAAGGCCGACAGTTTCCGTGTCAAAGGGCTTTCCAGGATCGACATGGCAAATCCCTTTTTTGATAGGTTGCGCGATTTACCTTCGGTACTGCGGTAACTTTGCCTTCATGCTGATTTATATCAGTCTGGAAACAAAATTACGCGATATCATAACGGCATACCGCGACACGGCCCTGTCGGCCCCCTGCGCAGTCAGCTTTGAAAGTCACTGCACATGCCCATTCCCGCGCCCAACGATGTTGCCGGCACTGCCGCCCTCGCAATCTGCGAATCGTTGCTGCTGGCATTGAACGACCGAAATGTGTTGCCGGAACGTGAAATCCTCGGGATCCTGAAGGATGCGGCAGCGGCCCACGAACAGGCCCCGCCCGGCGATCAGGACGCGCTGCATGTGGCGGTGGCGGCGCTGATCAACAACATCATCTTGGGTGGCAATTCGGTGCGGCGGCGCTGAACGCGCGGCCAAGACCGCAATGACACCCAAAAGGCGCCGGCGATCACGCGACGGCGTCTTTTGTCATGTCAGATGCGGTTACATCCGTCCGGTCAGCATCAGCACGACGATCAACACGGTTCCGAGCATGGCATGACCTTTGGTCTGGCGGGAAACGGGAAAAGCCCCGCCGCCAACGAAATTCTGGCGGCGGGGCCATTCGGCAGCGGGATCAGCCCTTTTTGGGGAGGGCCTTTCCCTTGCCGAATGCTTTTTGGAATGCCGCGTCGTTCGGCGTGGTCTTGCCCTCGGGATCGCGGGATTTATAGTCGCTGCCCGGTTTGGCGGCCTTGGAGGCCGCGCTGGCCTTGGGTTTCTTGTTCTTGTCCATGACGGATGCCTTTCAGATGCGGGGATCGGGTCAGAGGCCGCGCAGCGCGTCCTTGACCTTGCCGAAGGCCTTTTGCACGCCACCCTCGGATTTCTCGATCTTGCCATCGGTTTCCAGCGCAGGATCGTTCGTGGCCTTTCCGACCTGTTCCTTGATGGTGCCGGTCGCCTGTTTGACGGTGCCCTTGATGCGGTCTTTGTCCATGGGACGTGCTCCTGTATGGGACATGCCGCCAAGCTGCGCCGGATATCCGTGCGCGGTGGTGCAACTGCGGCGATGATAGGACCACCCTATCGCGGGCCGTCAAACCTGCCCTAACCTGCATCAGCGCAACGCGGGGTGGGTTTACTGATCCATATAAGTGCATATCCGCAGCCTTGGTTCACAATGGTCCTCTCATCCCCGCAGACCGCATCGCGCGGCACAGCCCTGGGAACGGCCCAAAGGAACGCATCTTGACGCAATCGAATATCGCCGCCTTCATCGCCTTGGCCCTTGGCGGGGTGCTGCTGTATTTCGCCTGGCAGGGGGCGAACGCGCCCGTGGATAAGGTGACCGAAGCGCTGACCGGGCGTTATACCGGTGCCACCATGTGGTATCTGATCGGTGGACTTGCGGCCATCATCGGCGGCGGCGCGTTGCTGTATCGCGGCGATGCGCGCGGCTGATCACGATCTGTGATCCGCGCTTTACCCCCTGAAACAAAGGAAATCCCATGACAGTCATTGATCTGATTGTTACGCTTGTTGTCGTTGGCGTCGCCCTGTGGGCGGTCAACAATTATCTGCCGATGGACGGCAAGATCAAATCCATCCTGAACGTGGTCGTGGTGATCCTTGTGGTGTTGTGGCTGCTGCGCGGGTTCGGCGTGATGGGCGATCTGGGTTCGGTTCGGCTGGGTGGCTGACACGGCTGCCAGGGGTCCGGCGGGGTTTTGCCGGATCGGACCCGCCACCACGGCCGACAGGCACAGATCAGGGGCGCGCAAACACGCGCCGCGCGATCTGACCTGATCAGTGCGGCTCTGCCAGTGCAGGCGTTTCCTGATGCGCCATCCGCAGCCACGCCGCGCCATCCTTCAGATAGGTTGAGCTGCACAGCGCCACATGCACCGGGTCGCTGCCGCGTTCTGCGGCCACGCGGTAAGCCAGCACCGCGATCACGCCCCGGATTGCCAGATAGCGGTCGGTCATCTCGATCGCGCGCCAGCGCTGCGCCACGTTCTTGTCGCGCCACAGGTCGCCGCCTTGCAGGATGCCCGCCGGATAGGGAAAGATGAACACCGCGTCTTTCGCCGTCATCTTGCGCGCGCTGTCCGCGCCTTCGGTCCAGAACCGTTCTTCCAGATCCCAGAGGATGGCCTGATCCTCGGGCGACGCGGTATCGTGCCGGTCCGTGGTGGCATGAGGGTTGCGTGGCGTCAGGGTCGCACTCATTGCCCCGGCCCGATTGATCCGCTGATCAGGATCTGGATCACGATCAACGCGGCCCCAACCAGCACCGCGATCATGCCCAGTGACAGCTTTGGGGTGGTCCCTCGCATTGCCCCCGCGACAGCATCCGGTTGCGGCACGGCTCCGCGCGGCACACGGTCCGGCAACAGCCCGCTCAGGCTTTGTGCCACGCTGGCGTGATCGCGGATCAACGCGGGCACGTCAAAAAACCGCGCCAGCGCCGACAGCACGCTCACCCGCGCGCCCCGCCGGTCCTCGCCCACGGACGCATACAGGAACCGGTCAAAGGCAGGGTCATGCGGGGTCAGGATGGGGGCGGCGGACATCGGCATTTCCTTCGCAAACGGAGTGCGCCCAGCCTAGGCGCGGCAGAGGCGGGCCGTGCTGACCCAGATCAGCCCGACGGGTAGGGTCGCGATTTAGCGCGCGCAATGATCCGGATCAGCATGGCCCCGGATAATTCGGCAAGAATGACGGGTGGCACCGGTGCGGTGCAGCGGCTATGGCAGGAGGATGGCTGCAATCCGCCCCGCGTCTGCTGTCGAAGTCATTCCACCATGTCGGGGCTCTCATGGCGCGCGTCATTATCACCCATGCAACCACCTATCGCTATGGCGCGGCTGTGGCCCTGGGTCCGCACCGGCTGATGCTGCGCCCGCGCGAAACCCGCAACTTGCGCCTGCTGGCGTTCGATCTGGACATCACGCCCACAGCCCCGGTGGACTGGTCGCATGACGTGGCGGGCAATGCGATTGCTTGGGTCAATATGCGCGGCGTGACGGATACCCTGTCGATCCGGTCGCGCGCCACGGTCGATATGACGGCCCCGCTCTGGCCCGTATTCGCCATCGCCGCCAGCGCCGCGCAATACCCGTTCGCCTATGGCGCGGATGATGCCACTGATCTGGGCGCGCTGGTGCAGCCGCAATATGTGGACCCGGACGCCCGCCTTGCCGCATGGGTTGCACAAATCGTGATGGCGCGGCCCACCGATACGCTGGCGCTGTTGACCGACATCAGCAATGGCATTACTGCGCAGATCGCCTATCAGGCCCGTGAAACCGAAGGCACCCAAGGCCCGCTGGACACGCTGGATCGCGGCTGGGGTTCGTGCCGCGATTTCGCCGTGCTGTTCGCCGAGGCGGCGCGCACCTTGGGATTGGGCGCGCGGCTGGTATCGGGATACCTGTATGATCCGACGCAGGTGCTGACCGGATCGGGTGTGGCCGGATCCACCCATGCCTGGGCCGAGGTTTTCGTGACCGGCGCGGGCTGGATCGCGTTCGACCCTACCAATCGCGCGGTGGGGTCGGGGCACCTGATCCCGGTCGCCGTCGCGCGCAACATTGCCCAGATTGCGCCCATCATCGGCAGCTTGCATGGTGCCGCCGCTGAAAGCGTCACGATGGATGTGGCGGTCAGCGTCGAAACCGCCTGAGCAAAACCGCGCGCCGGCGTTTTACGACCACATGATCGGTCAAGCGACAGGCCAGACCCACGGCGCGGCGCGGCGGCGACGCGCGGCAAAGGCCGTGATGGCCGCGCCATGTGACGCGGTCAGGTCGATGTCATCCCACCCGTTGATCAGCTTCTGCCGCCAGACCGGGTCCAGCGCAAAGGGTGTGCTGTCGGCCCCGACGATGGACAGGCTGTCAAGGTCAACCGTCAGCGTGGCGGGGCAGGATGCCAGCAACGCCTCGGCCTGCGCCTCGGACACGCGGGCGGGCAAGAGGCCGTTGTTAACCGCGTTGCCTGCGAAAATATCCCCGAAACTGGGCGCGATCACCACGCGGAACCCGGCATCGACAAGGGCATAAACGGCGGCCTCGCGCGATGATCCGCCACCGAAATTGCGCCGCGTGATCAGGATGCTGGCCCCCTGCGCCGCCGTATGGTTCAGCGGGAAGTCAGGGCGCAGAGCGTCACCATCGCGGCGCAGGTCATGCAGCAGGAACCGGCCATAGCCCGATGCGCGCGGGGCCGACATGAACCGCGCCGGGATGATCTGGTCGGTGTCGATGTTTTCGATGGGCAGCGCGGCAGCGCGGCCCTGATGCACGGTCCATCCTTTTGTCGGGCCGGTCATGCCCGCCCCTCCAGCAAGGGGCGCACATCGGTCAGATGGCCGGTGACGGCGGCGGCGGCGACCATGGCGGGCGACATCAGGTGCGTGCGCGCGCCGGGGCCTTGCCGCCCCCTGAAATTGCGGTTGGTGGAGGACGCGCAGCGTTTGCCGGGGGCGACCAGATCTCCGTTCATGCCCACACACATCGAACAGCCCGCGCCCACCCATTCAAGGCCGGCGTCGATGAAGATGCGGTCCAGCCCCTCGGCCTCGGCCTGGGCTTTCACCAGCGCCGATCCAGGCGATACCATCCCCGGCACGCGGGCCTTGCGTCCTGCCAACACGGCGGCGGCGGCGCGCAGATCTTCGATCCGGGCATTGGTGCAGGACCCGATGAACACCTGATCCACCGCGACACTGTCCAGCGGGCGACCGGCGGTCAGCCCCATATAATCCAGCGCCTGCGCGATGCGGGCGGCCTCGGCGGGGTCGGTCGCCCGAGCAGGGTCGGGAATGGTGGCGGTGATGGGCAGGGCGTCTTCGGGCGATGTGCCCCATGTGACGATGGGGGCGACATCGGCCATGTCGATGGTCACCTCGCGGTCGAACACCGCGTCGGGGCCACTGGCCAGCGCGGCCCATTGCTCGCAGGCCGCGTCGAAGTCATCTGGCGCAAAGGGGCGTCCGCGCAGCCAGTCGAAGGTCACTTGGTCGGGGGCTACCATGCCGGTGCGCGCGCCGCCTTCGATCGACAGGTTGCACAGTGTCAGCCGCCCCGCGACGGAAAGCGCGCGCACGGCGTCCCCGGCATATTCCACTGCATGTCCGCGCGCGCCATCTGCCCCAAGACGCGCGATCCAGGCCAGCGCAATATCCTTGGCCCCCACGCCCGACCCGGCCTGCCCGGTAAAGGTGATCCGCATCCGCGCGGGTTTTTTCTGCCAGATGGTTTGCGTGGCCAGCACATGCGCCACCTCGGTCGCGCCGATACCAAAGCCATAGGCCCCCAGCGCCCCATGCGTGGCCGTATGGCTATCGCCGCAAACCACCAGCATCCCCGGCAGGGTCAGCCCCTGTTCCGGCCCCATCACATGCACGATGCCTTGGCCCGGATGGCCCAGCCCGAACAGGCGGATGCCTTGGGTGGCCGTGTTGTCCTGCAAGGTCTGCACCATGCGGGCGATGTCGGGATCGCTGACCGGTCCGCGCGTCGGCACGTAATGATCCGCCACACCAACGGTCAGGCCCGGTTCCGCCACCGTCATCCCCCGCGCCGCCAGCGCACGAAAGCCGTGGTGCGAGCCTTCGTGGACATAATGCCGGTCAACCCACAACAGCGCCGCGCCATCGTCGCGGGTCAGGATGACATGGTCATCCCACAGCTTGTCGAAAAGCGCTCTCATTCCGCTGCACCTGTCATCGGCACCAGCACCGGTTCCCATTGCCGCGCGCCCGCCTTGCCCACACGGTTCAGCACCATGTCCAGCCGGAACCGGTCTGGCCGATAGAGCGCCGCCAGATGTTCCACGCCCCGCCCCGTGGCGTCGAACACCACGCGCGTTAGCGATATCAGCGCAGCACCCACCGCCACCTCCAGCGCCTCGGCAACGTCTGGGGTCGCTAGGCTGGCGGATATCGACTGCGTCGCATGATCAACCTGCACGCCTGCGCGTTCCAACAGCCGGAACAGCGGCGTGCCCGCCAGATCGGTTTCGCTGAAATCCTGTGCGATATCATCGGGGACATGCGTGGTCAGATGCGAGAACGGCGCACTGTCCATCAGGCGCACCCGCACGGCGCGCTGCACCCGCACACCGTCCGCCAGCCGCAACGCGTCGCTGACAGGGGCGGGGGCGGGGATATAGGCATAGGACAACAGCCGCGCCGTGGTCTGCTGGCCCATCTGCACCAGTTGCGGCATCAGCGTGGCGAAATCGGCAGCAATCGCGGCGCGTTGCGGGGCCGCTCCCGTCACAACCGTGCCCGACCCGGCGCGACGGTCGATCAGCCCTTCCTGCGCCAGCACATCCAAAGCGCGGCGGATCGTCACCCGGCTGACGCCATAGTGATCGGCCAGCCGCAATTCGCCCGGCAATACCGCACCGGGGGGCAGGTCGCCGCGCGTGATCTCGTCGCGCAGCAGCAGGTAAACCCGCTGCGCCTTGCCGCCCTCTGCCGAAATCCGCGCCGTTTGCAGTGCCATCCGCCCCCCCATCGCAGTCAAATGTTACCCCCGGCCTGCAACAAAGCAAACGAAATGTCTGGTCAAGGCGCAACTAAATGTATTGCGGCATGGATCAAAGCAGTATTAAAAATCAGACAGGTTGAATTGCGGAGGTCACCATGCCCATCGTCACCGTGCAGATTCTGGAAGGCTATGATGCGGCGGCGAAAACCCGGCTGGGGCGCGCGCTGACCGATGCGGTGCGGTCAGTGGTGCCCGCCGCGCCCGAGGCGGTGACCGTGATCCTAAACGAGATGCCCACCGCCAACTATCTGCGCGGCGGTGAACATCGCGCAGGCGCGCCCGCGCTGCCCGATGCGGCCCATGTCGTGCAGACGTTTCTGGCCGCGATGGAGGCGCGCGATCTGGCATCAGCGCGCGCGCTGTTGGCGGCAGGGTTCACGATGACCTTTCCCGGCGACCGCCGCATGACCACGCTGGAGGAACTGGTGGCATGGGCCAAGCCCCGCTACCGATTCGTGAAAAAGACCTATGAGCGGTTCGATGCCATGGGGTCGCTGGTTTACTGTTTCGGCACGCTGCATGGCGAATGGCCGGATGGCACGGCCTTTGCGGGCATCCGGTTCATTGACCGGTTCGAATTGGCGGGCGGGCTGATCGTGCGGCAGGACGTCTGGAACGACATCGCCGAGGTGCTGGCGCAGGGTGGGGCAAAATGATCGACCCCATCACGCTGGCGGTGCTTGCGGGCCGCATGGAACAGATCGCCGATGAAATGGACGCGACGCTGTTCCGGTCGGCCTTCAACCCGATCATCGCCGAGGCGCATGACGCCAGCCACGGCCTCTATCATGCCGCAACCGGCGACACGCTGGTGCAGGGCAAATCCGGCCTGCCGATTTTCGTGGGCGTGATGGCCTTCGCGGTGAAGGCGGTGATCGACAAGGCGGCGCGCGACGGCGATCTGGCGGATGGCGATGTTTATATATTCAACGACGCGCATATCGGCGGCACGCATCTGTCGGACATGCGGCTGGTGCGGCCCTATTACCATCAGGGGCGGCTGTTCTGCTACCTCGCGTCAGTCGGGCATTGGCATGACGTGGGCGGCGCGGTGCCCGGCAATTATAACCCCCGCGCGACCGAGGTGTTCCAAGAGGCGTTCGTGCTGCCCCCCGTGAAGGTGATGCGCGCGGGCGTGGTGCAGCAGGACGTGATCGACATCATCCTGCGCAACACCCGCCTGCCCGCATCCGCGCAGGGCGACCTGAACGGGCAGTTGGGCGCGCTGGATCTGGGCGTGCGGCGGATGGACGGCCTTCTGGCGGAATACGGCGCGGATACCGTGCGCGCCGCGCTGGATGCGCTGTCGGACCGCGCCGAGACGCTGATCCGGGCCGAGGTCGCATCCCTGCCCGATGGGCGGTGGGAGGCGACGGATTACCTCGACAATGACGGCATCACCGACGTGGCCCTGCCGATCACCGTGGCGCTGACAGTGGCGGGCGACCGGCTGAGCCTCGATTTCACTGGCACGGCACCGGCGACAGCAGGGCCGGTGAATATCTCGCGCGGCACGGCGATTGCGGCGGTCTATGTGGCGATCAAGCATATCTTTCCTGGCCTGCCCGCGAACGCGGGCGTGATGCGCCCGTTAGAGATCATCGTGCCCGACCGCAGCCTGCTGGCGGCGGAATTTCCCGCGCCCACCGGCGGTTACACCGAAACCATCCTGCGGATGATCGACGTGATTTTTTCCGCGATGGCGCAGGCGGCCCCCGATCTGGTGGTCGCCAATGCCTATGGCACCATCAACGCGCTGTCGCTGGCGGGCTATCGGCGTGACGGGCGGCGTTGGGTGATGTTTTCCTTCTACGGCGGCGGGCATGGCGGCAGCACGGATGGTGACGGGTTGAACCACGGCAATGCGCCGATTTCCACCGCGACGATCCCGCCGGTGGAGATCCTCGAATCCGCCTATCCGGTCATGTTCCGGCAATGGGCGCTGCGCCCCGACAGCGGCGGCGCTGGCGCGCATCGCGGCGGCATGGGTGCGGTCTATGAGATTGAATTATTGGAGGAAAGCGCCGAGGTGTTCCTGTTCGGCGAACGTGGCCGCCATGCGCCCAAGGGCGCGGCGGGCGGCGGTGACGCGGCGCTGAACCGGTTCAGCTATTCCCAAGGCGACGCTTGGGCCACCCCCGCGATGGTGTCAAAAGGCACCGGGATGCGGCTGGCGCGTGGCGACGCGGTGCGGCTGGAAACGCCGGGGGGCGGGGGATATGGGCCAGCAGCGGCGCGCGATCCGGGCGCAGTGGCGCGCGATGTGGCGCTGGGGCTGGTCAGCGCGCAGGCGGCAGATGCCGCATACGGCACCGCATGGCGGGGGATCACAGCATGACCAGTTCGATCCTGATCGGCGTCGATGTCGGCGGCACCTTCACCGATATCTTCGTGCTGGATGCGGCCACGGGCCGGGCCGAGGTCGCCAAGGTGCCCACCTCGCGCCCCGACCAATCGGCGGGGTTTCTGGCGGGCATAGCGCAGCGGGTCGCAGACCTTGGCACAGTGGCGACCGTGGTGCATGGCACGACGGCTGGCACCAATGCGCTGCTGGAACGCAAGGGCGCGCGCATCGGCGTGATCACCACGGCGGGCTTCCGCGACGTGCTGGAAATGCGCCGCCGCGACCGGCCCCGGACATGGGGGCTGCGCGGCGATTTCACCCCCGTCGTGCCGCGCGATCTGCGGCTGGAGGTGGCAGAACGCACGCTGGCGGATGGCACGATCCATACGCCCGTCGATCTGGACGCGGTGCGGGCGGCGGGGCATGCCCTGCTGGCGCAAGGCTGTCAGGCGGTGGCCGTGCTGTTCGTCAATTCCTACGCCAACCCGGCCAATGAACAGGCTGCCGTGGCAGCCTTGCGCGCCATCTGGCCTACCCCGCATGTGGCGTCATCGTCCGAAATCCTGCCGGAAATCCGCGAGTTCGAGCGGTTTTCGACGACGGCCCTGAACGCCTATCTGCAACCCGAGGTGTCGGGTTATCTGGGTCGTCTGGAAACCGCGCTGAAAAGCGGCGGCTTTGGCGGCGAATTCCTGATCGTGCAGTCGAATGGCGGCGTCATGGCGGTGGATACCGCCTGCCGGTTGCCGGTGCGCACCGCGCTGTCCGGCCCTGCGGCGGGCGTCATCGCGGCGGCTTACATTGCAGAAACGGCGGGCTTTCCCGACATCATCACCGGCGACATGGGCGGCACGTCGTTCGACGTGGCGCTGATCGCGGGCGGGCAGGCGGCGTTGGCGGCACAAACCGCGATTGATTTCGGCATGGTCGTGCGCGTGCCGATGATCGAGATCACGACGATTGGCGCGGGTGGCGGGTCGATCGCCTGGGTGGACAAGGGCGGATTGCTGAACATCGGCCCAGAGTCCGCTGGATCGGACCCCGGCCCGGTGGCTTACGCGCGTGGCAACACGCGCCCCACGGTGACGGATGCCAATATCGTGCTGGGCCGCATCGACCCCGACCGCCCCATCGGCGGCGGGCGGCTGGATGTGGCGGCGGCGCGGGCGGCGATTGACGCGCATATCGGGGGGCCGCTGAAACTGACCACCGAACAGGCCGCCGAGGCGATCATCCGCGTTGCCAATTCGCGGATGGCGGGGGCGATCCGGCTGGTCAGTATCGAACGCGGTCATGATCCGAAACATTTCGCCTTCATGCCATTCGGCGGCGGCGGCGCGCTGCATGCAGGCGCGATGCTGGCCGAGGTCGGCCTGTCGCGCGCCATCGTGCCGCGCTATCCCGGTGTGACCTCGGCCATGGGCTGCGTCATCGCCGACATGCGGGCGGATTTCGTGCAAACGGTGAACACGATGACGACGGCGGCAGACGGCGCGGCGTTGGCCGCGCTGATCGGCGATCATTTGGGGCAAGGTGCCGCGATGCTGGCCGCCAGCGGCGGGGCCTTTGCCGCGCGGGTGGTCACGGTGGAACTGGACATGGCCTATGTCGGCCAGACGCATACGGTATCGGTCGCGCTGCCGGTCACGATCACCGCCGATGTGGTCACCCCGCCAACCGTGGCCGATATCACGGCGGCGTTCGAGGCGGCATACTTGCGCGTCTACAACCGCCTGCTGCCGGGGGGCGTCAGCCGCATCCTGAACCTGCGCACCGCCGTCATCGGCCAGCGGCCGAAATTCGATCTGGCGACGCTGGCCCCCACCACCAGCGGCGCTGTGACACCCCGCACCACGCGGCGCGTGCATATGGGCGGCGACTGGTGCGATGCGGCGATTTACGACCGGCTGGCGCTGCCCGTCGGCACCGTGATCCACGGGCCTGCGGTGCTGGAACAGCCCGATACCACGATCCTTGTCGAACCCGGCCTGATGGGCACGGTCGATGCCTATGGCAACGTGATCCTGACGCGGAGCGCAGCATGACATTCGATCCGCACAAGACCGCGCTGCTGACCATCGACCTGCAGAACGACTTCCTGCACCCCGAAGGGGCCTATGGTCGCGCAGGCCAGACGGCGGCGGCGATTACTGCGCTGCCTGCGCGGATTGCCCCGGTGCGTGAGGCGCTGCGGGCCAAGGGCGGCGTCTATATCTCGGCCCAGTTCACGTTGATCCCCGGTCCCGATGGCCCCTTGATCGCTCCGCATTTGGCACGGCTGCGCCCGTTCCTGACATGGGGCGATTTCGCGCCGGGCAGCTTTGGCCATGACCTGACCGATGCCCTGAAACCCGCCGATTACACCGTGGAAAAGGTCGCCTATTCCGCGCTGTACCAGACGCGCCTCGAATATATCCTGCGCCATCTGGGGATTGATACGTTGATCGTGGGCGGCATCGTGACGAATGGCGGCGTCGCGTCCACGCTGCGCGACGCGCATCTGCGGGGGTTGCATACCATCGTGCTGACGGACGGTTGCGCGGCCTTCCGCGATGATGTGCATGCGGCAACGTTGCTGTCGCTGGCGTCGGTGACCGAGCAGATGACCTGTGCGGATGCTGTCACGATGTTGGAAGGTGCCGCATGACCCTGAAATCTCGTCTGTCGCAGCCGCAGATCCTGATCGCGCCGGGGGTCTATGACGGGCTGACGGCGGCAATTGCCGCAGATGCCGGGTTCGAGGCGCTGTATCTGTCCGGCGCTGCCGTTGCCTATACCCGGCTGGGGCGGCCGGATATCGGGTTAACCACCATGTCGGAAATGGCGGATACAATGGCGCTGATCCGCGACCGGGTAGCGCTGCCCGTCATCATCGACGCCGACACGGGCTTTGGCAACGCGCTGAACGCGCAGCGCACCATGCGCGCCTATGAACGCGCGGGCGCGAATGCCTTGCAGATCGAGGATCAGACCTATCCCAAACGCTGCGGCCATCTGGCCGACAAGGCATTGATCTCCAGCGCGGAAATGGCGGGCAAGATCGCGGCGATGGCGGATGCGCGGGCGAGCACTGAAACGCTGATCATCGCGCGGACCGACGCCATTGCGGTCGAGGGCTTCAACGCCGCCATCGACCGTGCGGGGGCGTATCTTGACGCGGGTGCGGATGCGCTGTTCATTGAGGCGCCGCGCACGGGTGACGAGCTGGCGCAGGTGGCCGCAACATTCCGGGGCCGCGCGCCCTTGATGGCCAACATGGTAGAAGGCGGCGCAACCCCGATCAAATCGGCGGGCGATTTGCAGGCGATGGGGTTCAACCTTGTGATCTTTCCGGGCGGCATCGTGCGCGCGCTGGCCCGCACGGCGGGCGATTATTACCGCAGCCTGCTGGCGCATGGGTCCAACACGCCTTTTGCGGACCGGATGTATGATTTCGACGGGCTGAATGACCGCATCGGCACGGTCCAGATGCTGGCCTTGGGCGCGCGGTTCGATGGGAGCACGCCATGATCCTGCCGCCGGTTGACCATGACGCGCATGTTGAAACGCTGATCATCGGCGCGGGGGCCTGTGGTCTGATCGCGGCGCTGGCGGCGCATGAGGCGGGGCAAGGGGTGCTGGTGCTGGAACGCGACGCGGTGCCATCAGGGTCAACGGCGCTGTCAGCCGGGCTGATCCCGGCGGCGGGCACGCGCTGGCAGGCTGAGGTCGGGATCGCGGACAGCGCGGCAGCCTTCGCCGCCGATATCGCCGTCAAGGCGCATCATGAAAACGATCCGGCGCTGGAACGGGCGCTGACCGAAGGGGCAGCAGAGGTGCTGCATTGGCTGGCCGAACGGCATGGCCTTCCCTTGTCCGTGATCACCGATTTCAGCTATCCCGGCCATTCCGCGCGCCGGATGCACGGCTTGCCCAGCCGGTCGGGGCGCGCATTGATCGACGCGCTGCGCACAGCCGCCGAACGCGCAGGCATCGACATCCTGACCGAGGCGCGGGTAAGCGCGCTGCACGCAGATGGCGCGCAGGTGATGGGGGTGCAGATCACCCGACCCGATGGCAGCACCGACAGCATCGGGTGTGACCGGCTGGTCCTCGCCTGCAACGGCTTTGGCGGCAACAAGGCGATGGTGGCCGAACATATGCCCGCCATCGCGGAGGCGCTGTATTTCGGCCATCCCGGCAATCAGGGCGAGGCGATGATCTGGGGGGCGGCCTTGGGCGCTGCGATCCGGCATCCGGGCGCGTATCAGGGCCACGGCAACGTCGCCCATCCGCATGGCATCCTGATCACATGGGCCACGATCATGGAGGGGGGCTGTCAGGTCAACCTGCATGGCCAGCGGTTCTGGGATGAATCGCAGGGCTATTCCGAGGCCGCCCGCGCCGTGCTGGCCCAGCCAGACGGACAGGCCTGGGCGATCTTTGATGCCCGCATCGCCGCCGTGGCGCGGCAATTTCAGGATTTCCGCGATGCCGAGGCGCAGGGCGCGGTGAAAACCGCCGCCACGGTGGCGGAACTGGCGCAGGTCACGGGCCTGCCCGGTGACGCACTCGCGGCAACACTGACCACCTTCGCGGCCGCGAAAGCGGGCGCACCAGATGCCTTTGGCCGCGCCTTGACCGGTGTCGCGCCGTTGTGCGCGCCCTTGGCGGCGGTGCGGGTGACGGGCGCGCTGTTTCACACCCAAGGCGGGCTGGTCACGGATGGCCATGGTCGCGTCTTGCGCGCCGATGGCGCGCCCTTGGGCAACCTCTGGGCCGGGGGCGGCGCGGCCTGCGGCGTGTCGGGGTCGGGCGATGCGGGCTATCTGTCAGGCAACGGCTTGCTCGCGGCGGCGGTCCTTGGCTATCGGGCGGGGCGCGGCGCGTGATCCCGGTTGCCATCATCGGGTCCGGTATCACCGGGCTGGCCTGTGCGCGGGCGCTGGTTGCTGCGGGGCTGACGCCTGTGGTGTTCGACAAGGGGCGCGGCATCGGCGGGCGGATGGCGACGCGGCGGGTGGGTGCGGCTCAATTCGATCACGGCGCGCAATATGTGACCGCCAAGGGCGCGGGCTTTGCCGCCGTGTTGTCCCGGATGATCGCAGAGGGCGCGGCGGCGGAATGGCAGGACGGCACGGCGGGGCGTATCGTGGGGGTGCCGGGGATGACGGCGCTGGCCAAGGCGCTAGCGGTTGGCGTCACCGTGCATCAGGGCCACGAGGTCAGCCGCGTGACCCGCGTGGACGGCGACTGGCACCTGCGCATCGGGGCCACCGATCATCAGGCCGCGCGCGTGGTGATCACGGTGCCCGCGCCGCAGGTGGCGGGGCTGCTGGGGCCGGATCATCCGCTGACCGCCCCCTTGCGCGCGGTGCAGATCGACCCGTGTCTGACCCTGATGGCGGCGGTCAATGCGCCTGCGCCCTTCGTCACCCGCAGCGATGGCGATGATCCGCTGGCCTGGATCGCGCAGGACAGCCACAAGCCGGGCCGCCCCGTGGGCGACATCACCACATGGGTGGCGCAGGCGGGCACCGCGTTCAGCCGCGCGCATCTGGACCTTGACCCGGCGGCGATGGCGGCGGTGATGCTGCCGCTGCTGTGCGACCGGCTGGGCGTCATGCCGGATCAGGTGGCCTATGCCGCCGCGCACCGCTGGCGCTATGCCCGCGTCGCCGCGCCGCTGGGCCAGCCGTTCCTGTCCACGGATGACGGCAGCCTGTATCTGGGCGGCGATTGGTGCATCGGCCCGCGCGTCGAGGCCGCCTGGACCAGCGGCACCGCCATCGCCGCTGATCTGCTGGGGCGCGCCTAGCCCGTCACCACCCCGTCGCCCACCACGATCTGCCGCCGGCACAGCCCGGCGATTTTCTCGTCATGGGTCGAGATCAGGAATGTGGTGCCCTCGTCGCGGTTGATCTCGGCGATCAGGTCCATCACCTGCATCGCGGATACCCGGTCCAAATTGCCCGTGGGTTCATCCGCAAGCACCAGTTCCGGCTGGTTCATCAGCGCGCGCGCCACCGCCACGCGTTGCTTTTGCCCGCCCGACAGGTTGGTGGACGGAAAGTCGATGCGGTCGCCCAAGCCCATCCGCACCAGCAATTCGCGGCCCCGCGCGCGGGCGGCGGCGGTTTCGCGCCCCATCCGCACCGCCGTGGGAAACACCACGTTTTCCAGCGCGGTGAAATCCGGCAACAGGTTGTGGAACTGGAACACGAACCCGATGTGACGGTTGCGAAATTCTGTCAGCGCGCGGTCATCGGCGGCCACAAGGTCTTGACCCAGCATGGAATAATACCCCGATGTGGGTTTCATCAGCGTGCCCAGAATGGTCAGCAAAGTGCTTTTGCCCGACCCGGACGGACCCAGCAGCGCGGCCATCTCGCCCACGGCCAATTCCAAGGACAGACCGCGCAACACCCGCGTTTCCGCCTCGCCCGCGCCAAAGGTCTTGACCAGATCGGTGATCTGCAACAGCGCCGTCATTGCCCGATCGCCGTCACGGGATCAACGCGGGCAGCGGCGCGGGCGGGCAGGATCGACGCCAGAATCGCGCCAATCACCGTCAGCGCGATCGCAAGCCCGTATGACCCCTGCGTGATGTCCATCGGCAGGGTGCCCGCGCGGAACGCATCGCGCGACGGGAACGGCAACAGCGCCAGATACCCCAGCGCCGCCCCCGTCAGCCCGCCCAGCAGCCCCACCAGCGCACCCTGCGTGACAAAGACGAACACCACGAACCCGCGCCCCGCCCCCATCGCACGCATGATGCCGATCTCGGGGCGGCGGCGGTAGGTGGACAACAACAGCGCCGAGGCGACCCCGATCACGATGGTGATCAGCGCGAAGGTTTTCAGGAAATACCCGGTCTGCGCCTGTGCGTCCAACGCCTCCATCAACTGTTCCGCGCCCTCGGTCCAGCTTTTGGCGTCCATGCCGGTCAGACCCCGGATGCGCAGCGCGGTGGCGTCGGCGGCGTTCAGGTCGGTCAGCTTGATCTCGATCCGGGTGACGCCCTGCGGCAGCGCGAACAGCGTGCGCGCAGTGGGCAGGCTGACATAGACGCTGCTGTCATCCAGCCGCCCGTTGCCGGTGTCATAAATCCCCGACAGCGTCAGCACCATTGCCACCCCGCTGGAGGATTGCAGCCGCAACGTCTGTCCCAGCCGCAACGACAGGTCATCGGCCAAGGTGCGCCCCAGCAGGATCAGGCCCGACCCCAGCCGTTCTGACCCCTCGGTCATATAGCCGCGCAGGTCGAGAATCGCGGATTCGCGGCCCGGTTCCACGCCGGTGACGCTGACCTGCGCCACCTGCCCGCCGCGGGTCAGAAACCCCGCGCCGGTGATCTGGGGTGATACCGCGCGCACCCCCGGCACCGCCTCGATCAGCGGGATGAATGTCGCCGCCTCGGCCAGTGTCGCGGTGCGCGCCCGCCCGCGTTCGATCACCGCCAACACCTGCCCACCCGTCCCCAGCAACTCTGGCGCGATCAACAAGGCCGGATCGGCATCTTCGGCCTGAATGGTGACATGGCTGATATCGCCCACCGTGCGCGACAGGATGAACTCGGCCAGCCCGCCAATGAGCGCCGACATGAAGATAAAGATGAACACCCCCACCGCGACACCCACGACCAACAGCGCGGTCTGCGCCTTGGACGCGGTCAGGTAACGGATGGCGATTTTCAGGCCATACAGCATCAGGGCTGCGCCATCCGCGCCGCCTGCCCGTCCGTCAGGCCAGCGACATCCTGAATGACCACATCGCCGGGGGCCAGCCCGTCGGTCACGATCAGCCGCGCGGCGGGCCAGTCGATGACGCTGACCGTGCGGCGCGTGGCCACCCCGTCGCGCAGCACGAGCACACTGTCACCTTCGCTGTCGGATTTCACCGCTGCGCGCGGCACGGTCAGCGCGGCATCGCGGCTGTCCACCACGATATTGATGGTCACAGTCAGGCCCACCGGCGCTGTCACCGCGTCATCAAACTGCAGTTCCACCGCCAGCCCGCCCGTCGTGGCATCGACACGCTGCGAGACATAGCTGACACGGCCCGCGCGCTGCGCCGCCTCGCCTGCCAATTGCATCACGGCGGGCTGACCCATCCGGATCTGGGTGGCATAGGCCTCGTCCACATCGGTTTCGACCTGCAACCGGTCCAGATCCGCGATGGTCATCAGCACGGTGGCCGCGTCGATGTTCTGGCCCTGCACCACGTCCAGCGTCAGCACGGTGCCCGTCATCGGGCTTTGCACGGTATGGTTGGCCAGTTGCACCCGCGCCTGATCCAGCATGGCAGAGGCGCGCACCACGTCCTGATCGGCCTGTTCGACCGCGCGCATCGCGGATTCCAGCGTGGTGCGGGTGACGTTGCCCGCCAATGCCTCGGTGCGCGCCAGCGTATCGGCGGCCTGCGCGCGGGTGACCAATGCAGCGTCCAGCCCCGCCACCGCCTGACGCACGACCGCCTGTTGCGCGGCGGTATCCACGCGCGCCAGTTCCGCGCCCGCCTGCACCTTGTCACCCTCGACCACCGGCACCACCGCCAGCGTGCCGCCCACCAAGGCGCGCACCGCAACCAAATTTTCCGCCGCGATACGCCCGTTGACCGCCAAGACCCGCGTCACCGGGGCCAGTGCCGCCGTTTCGACCGCCACCACCACCGGCCCCGCATTCCACGGCTGGAAATAGGCCGCCGCCCCCGCGCCCAGGGCCAACACCAACCCCAGAGCCCAGACCAACGCCCGCCGTCCTGCACGCGGTGCCGCTGCGGCGGCGGGATCCGGCGCGCGCACCACCGGCAGGCGCGGCGGGGTGGTCACGGCGGACGCAAGGGTGGCGTCAGCCGTAACGTCGGGTCGGTCGGAAGGGGACGAGGGCATGCGCGGCTCCGAATCTTCAACAAGCATCTGCAACACGCCAGCACGCCGCCCGGACCGAACGGCAGCGCGTGACCTGACCGCGACATATCTGCACTGTTTCGACCCGGCGCTGATCTGGATCATGGCAGAGGTCACGGGCAGGCGACGCAAGGCCGCCGTCAACCTGCGCCGCACCGCCATTTTTCCGTGTGGTGTCATGCGGATGTTGCACTGCGGCATTACCGACTGACGCCATATCGGGCGTGGTGCCTTGTGCAACCGCCGCAACCATCCGCGCTGCCGATGCTGCACCCGTTCACCCGGTCACAGCGCCGGACACGCCAACCGACCTTGACCCGAACCCTCTGAAAGGAAACGCCGATGCGCCGCCTGATCCTGTCCACGCTTGCAGCCCTGTCCTTGTCCACCGCCGCCTTTGCCGAGGTCGCGGGCAAGCTGGTGCTGTATACCTCGCAGCCCAACGAAGACGCGCAAAAGACCGTCGATGCCTTCATGGCCGCCAATCCCGGCGTCACGGTGGAATTTGTCCGCGACGGCACGCCCAAGATCATGGCGAAATTCCGCGCCGAACTGGCCGCCGGGGCACCGCAGGCCGATGTGCTGCTGATCGCCGACAGCGTGACGATGGAGGGCCTGAAGGCCGAGGGCCTGCTGATGGCCCATCCCGCCGCCGATATTTCCGCCTATGAACCCGGCATCATGGACGCGGATAAATCGTGGTTCGCCACCAAGCTGATCACCACCGGCATCGTCTATAACACCGCCGCCCCGGTGCAGCCGACGTCCTATGCCGACCTCTTGGCCCCCGACGTCACATCCGCCTTCATGATGCCCTCGCCGATGGCGTCGGGTGCTGCCACCATCCACATGGTCGCCGTGACCGGCACCGATCTGGGCTGGGGGTTCTATGAAACGCTGGCCAAGCAGGGCGCGCTGGCCGATGGCGGCAACGGCGGCGTGCTGAAGGCGGTTGCAGGCGGCGAAAAGCTGTATGGTTTCCTCGTCGATTTCCTTGCCATCCGCGAAGCCGCCAAGGGCGCGCCGATCAAGTTCGTGTTCCCGACCGAAGGCGTGTCGGCCGTGTCCGAACCCGCCGCGATCCTTGCCAACACCAAGAACCCCGATGCCGCCAAGGCCTTCGTGGATTTCCTGATCTCGGCGCCGGGGCAGCAACTGGCCGCCGACATGGGCTATCTGCCCGCGCACCCGGCGATCACGCCGCCCGCAGGTTTCCCCGCGCGCGACACCATCAAGGTGCTGGCCTTTGATCCGGCCAAGGCGCTGGCCGACGAGGCCGCCAACAAGGCGCGTTTCACCGCGATGTTCGGCGGCTGATCTGCCTATGAATGTGGACCATCGCGCAGCCCCGGCCTCCCGGTCGGGGCTGCGTTCCGTTCGGATGCAGCCCGTGCTGGGCGCGCCGCTGCTGCTGGCGCTGGTCGCGGTTGCGGCAGTGGCGTTGTTTCTGCTGCCCTTGGGTGCGATTGGCCGCTTGGCGCTGTTTGGCACGGGCGGCGGGATAGATGCGTTTGCGACCGCGCTGCAAAGCCCTTCGGTGCAGCGCGCGCTGTATCGTTCGCTGGAAAGTGCTGTCTGGGCGGCGGCCTTGGCCACGCTTGCGGGCGGGGCGTTGGGGCTGGTGATCGGGCTGACCGATCTTCAGGGGCGCGGCGCGCTGTCGTTTGCGATCCTGATGCTGATGATGATCCCGCCGCATGTCACGGCGATTGCGTGGATGCAGATGCTGGGCCCGTCCAGCGTGCTGTTGCAGGCGCTTGGCGTCGCACCCCTCCTAGGTGCCACCAACCCGCTCTATTCCCGCGCGGGCGTCATCGCGCTGTTGGCATTGCAGCAGGTGCCGCTGGTCTATCTGACGTTGCGCGCCGCGCTGCGCGCCCTGCCCCGCGATCTGGCCGAGGCGGCGCGCGTCAGCGGCGCAAGCCCCGCGCGGCTTATGGCCCGCGTGATCCTGCCGCTGCTGGCACCGGCGTTCGTGGCGGGGTTCGCGCTGGCCTTCGTATCGGCGCTTGGCAACTTTGGGGTGCCCGCGCTGTTGGGCATCCCGGCGCGCTATGTGACGCTGCCGGTGCTGATGTGGCAGCGGCTGGCGTCAAGCGGGCCATCGGTGCTGGTGGATCTGGCGGTGCTGGCCGGCCTGATCGGCGCGGTGGCCGTCATTGCGGTCTGGGCGCAGATGTGGGTGATGCGGCGCAGCGCGGTGGCCCTGATCGGCCCGCCGCAACAGCCGCTGCGCCTGTCCTTGGGGCGCGCGCGGGGCTGGGTGGCGGCGGGGCTGTGGGCGATGCTGGCGCTGGTGCTGCTGGCCCCGCTGCTGGCGATGCTGGCGACGGCTTTGGTGCCCACCTATGGCGTGGCGCTGACCCCGGACACGATCACAGGTCGGCATTTTCACGAGGTGCTGTTCACTCAATCCGTGACCGCGCGCGCCTTCGCCAATTCGGCGATCTTGGCGGTGCTGGCGGGGTTGGGCGTGGCCGCATTGGCGCTGGCCATCGGGGCCTTGTCGCGCGGGCGCACAGGGTCTGGCGCGCGCGCCGTGGTGACGCTGGCAGAAGTGGCCTATGCCGTGCCGGGGCTGGTGATTTCGGTGGGCTTCATCATCGCCTTCCTCAACCCCCTGCCACTGCTGGGGTTTTCGCTTTATGGCACGCACGCGATCATTCTGGGGGCCTATCTCAGCGCCTTTCTGGCCGTGGGGCTGAAACCCGTGGGCACCGCCTTTGCCGCGCTGGACCCGGCCCTGTCCGAGGCGGCGCGCGTGTCCGGCGCAGGGTTCTGGCGGCGGTTCTGGCGGATTGACGCGGCACTTGCCGCCCCTGCCGCCGCGTCGGGTGCGGTGCTGGTCATGCTGACGGCATGGAACGAGGTCACGCTGTCGGCCATCCTGTGGACGCGCGGGACCGAGACGCTGGGCACGGTGATCTTCAACTACGAGGACGGCGGATATTCCACGCTGGCCGCGGCGATGTCGGTAATATCGGTGCTGGCAACCGTGGCGCTTATGGCGCTGTTGCACCGGCTGGGCCGCAACCTGCCCCCCGGCATCATCCCGTGGAAAGGTTAAGGTCATGTCGATCACGCTGGACACCCTGACGCGGCGCTATGGCGCGACCCCTGCGGTGGACGCCCTTTCGGCGGATATCCCGACTGGGTGTTTTTTCACCGTGCTGGGGCCATCGGGCTGCGGCAAATCCACTCTGTTGCGGATGATCGCGGGGCTGGAACCGGTGGACGCAGGCACCATCGCGCTGCAAGGGCGGCGCGTCGCGGGTCCCGGCCTGCATGTCGCGCCCGAGGCGCGCGGTGTGGGCGTGGTTTTCCAATCCTATGCGCTCTGGCCGCATATGGATGTGCTGGGCAATGTCGCCTTCCCGATCGAGGCGGCAGGCACGCCCCGCCGCACGGCCCGCGCAGCGGCAGACGATCATCTGGCCAGTGTCGATCTGGCGGGCTTTGGCGCGCGCCGTCCTGCCGATCTGTCGGGCGGGCAACGGCAGCGGGTGGCGCTGGCGCGCTGTCTGGCGGCGCGGGCGCGCGTCGTGCTGATGGATGAACCGCTGGCCAATCTGGACCCGCATCTGCGCGCCGCGATGGAACACGAGATGGCCGCGTTTCACGCCCGCGCCGGGGCCACCACGCTGTTCATCACCCATGACCAGCGCGAGGCGATGGCGCTGTCCGATCTGGTCGCCGTGATGCGCGCGGGGCGGTTCGAACAGGTGGCCCCGCCGCAGGTGCTGCATGACCGCCCCGCCAATGGCTTTGTCGCGGGCTTTATCGGGCGCGGCGTCGTGCTGCCGTGCACGGTCACGGGCGTTTCACCGGGCGCGGCGCGGGTGGCGCTTGCGCCCGGACTTGAATTTGACGCCCGCGCCGATGCCGCTGTCGCAGGTCCGGCGGCGGTGCTGATCCGCCCCGGCGATCTGCGGGTTGATGAGGCGGGAACGCCCGCGCGGGTCGTGTCCTGCACCTATCGCGGCGACCACTGGGAGGCGCAGGTGACCTTGTCCGGCCACGCCGCCCTCTTGTCGTTGCCACAGCGCGCGCAACCGGGTGACAGCCTGCCGGTGGCGATCAGCGGCGGCTGGACCTGTCCGGGGTTGCTGTCAGGCGCGTGACAGGCCCCGCACATTGGCCGCAGCGGTCAGGTCACAGGAACAGATCGACACTGTCCAGCGCCGCCTGCGTCAGGCCATCAACCTGTGACAGGGTGATCATGTCGGCGGTGCCCAAGGTGACGCGCAGGTTGCCGCCCGCGATCTGCGTCTTGATGGCACCCGCGCTGATCCCGACCAATTCCAACTGGTCCACGCCCAGATCGAAGTATTTCACGGTGTCGCGGCCTGCGCCGGTGGTGAACACGAATACATCCGCGCCCGCGCCACCGCCCAACAGGTCATTGCCGGTGCCGCCGTCCATGCGGCTGCCATCCGTGCTTGCGGTCAGGCTGTCGTTGCCCGCGCCGCCGAACAGCCAATCCGTGCCGCCGTCACCGATGATCTTGTCGTTGCCATCCTCGCCATACAGCCGGTCATTGCCGGCCCCGCCCCAGATCGCATCATCGCCCGCGCCGCCCATGACTGTGTCATTGCCGGCTTCGCCGAAAAGTTGATCTTTGCCGCCAAGACCCGACAGGGTGTTGGCCTGCGCGTTGCCGACGATCTTGTTGTCACGTGCGTTGCCGGTGCCGGTGGTGGCAGCGGTGCCCGCGCGCAGCCACAGCTCTTCAAAATCGGCTGCCAGCCCATGCGACAGGTCCGAGATCACCTTGTCATAGCCCGCATTGGCCCCCTCGATCACCACATCGCCTGCGGTGTCGATGTAATAGACGTCATCGCCCACGCCGCCCGCCATTGTATCCGCGCCGGTCTGACCGTCCAGCACGTCATTGCCGGTGTCGCCGTCCAGCAGGTCGTTACCCGCGCCCGCGCGGATAAAATCATTGCCCGCGCCGCCATAGATGTCGTCATCGCCAAACCCGGCAAAGATTTTGTCATTGCCGCCATAGCCAAGGATCACCTCGGACGCGCCATCCGCGCCGTCGATGATGTTGCCCTGCGCGTCGCGGTATCCGACGTTCAACGAATCATGCCCCGCCGTGCCATCCACCGGGGCGGGCAAGACTGTGACAAAGGCCGTGTCCGCCGTGCCGGTCGCGTCCGTGATGGTATAGCTGAACGATACCGGGTCCATCGCCGCCGTGGCCCAGACCGTCACTGTGTTATCGGCATTCAGCCGCAGCACCTCGCCCAAGGGCAGGGTGATCTTCTGGCCCACTGTCACCGCGATATCGTTCAGATGGCTGATCACCACACCCGTGCGCCCGATGATAGTGTCATTGCCCATCAATGTGACCGTGGCCTCGCCCTTGGCGGTCACGGCCACCGCGTCATCTTGCGCGATCAGCACCGACTGCACCGAATCCGCCACGATCAGCAGCGCCGAATCGTAGACCGCATCGCCCGCATCCGCGATCCCGATGCGGATCGTGTTGACCTGCCCGATCGTGACCGGCGCCTTCAGCGTCAGAACGCGGGTCAGGCCGTCCATTTCGGTGTTGTAGAGGCTGCCTGCGTTGTCGCGGAACAGGTTGCCGTTCACATCGAGGTTGATGTTGTCGATCGAGATGTCGCCGTCGCCCAGGCTCAGCTTGACCTTGACACCGTTGACCCAGATGCCGACCGCGTCGTTGTATCCCGAATTGACCCATTCCAGATATTCTTCCGATGCGAATACCAGCCGCATGGTCAGGGTATCGCCAACAGGGACAAAGCTGGCGTCAAAGAACGCCGCGTCATAGGTGCGAACCCCGGCGATGGCGTTCATGGCGGCGGTGTTGTCCAAACCGGTCGTGTCGGTCGACTGGTCTGCGGTCTGGTTGGCCAGATTGGCCGCATTGGTGAAATCCTGCGCCAATCCGGTGGACAGGATGACGCCCATTTCAGACGGCACCGAATCCGGGGCGACAGACGTGCCTTGGCTATAGATGCCCGCCGACAGCGGATCGCCGGTATAGCTGGCAGCGACGATACTGATGCCATCCCCGAACATGGTTTCGGCAAGTTTGAGCGCCGTCACATTCGTCGTGACGGGCAGTTTGGTGGCAGAGACGGCAGTCATTCAGGTGTCCTTTCTGGGACTTTTGGAAACTTTGGAGGGGGTAATCAATAGGCACCCCGGCCGGTGATCACGGCCCCGAAGGTGCGCGAAATCAGGGCAAGGTCGGTGGTCAGACGGCCATCGGCGGCATAGCGCAGGTCCATCTCGACCATGTCGTCAAAGCCGATCTCGGCGCGGCCGGACACTTGCCACAGGCCCGTGATGCCGGGCAGCACGGACAGGCGACCATAGGCGCGCGGCGGATAGGCGCGCACCTCTTCCGGCAGACCGGGGCGCGGGCCAACCAGCGACATATCCCCCAGCAAGACGTTGAAAATCTGCGGCAATTCATCCAGCGACAGGCGGCGCAGCACCCGGCCCACCGATGTCACGCGCGGATCGTGGCGCGATTTGAAGCAAATGCCGTCCCGGTCGGAACTGGCCAGCAGCGCGGCGCGGCGTGCCTCGGCATCGGCATACATCGAGCGGAACTTGATCATGCCAAAGGGCCGCCCGTCCTTGCCGATCCGGGTCTGGACAAAGAACACCGGGCCGGGGCTGGACAGCCGCACCGCCATCGCAATTACCACCAGCACGGGCCAGAACACGGCCAATCCCATCAGGGTCAGCGTCAGGTCCAGCGGGCGTTTCCACCACCGGCTGGGGCGGGCAAAGGCCGAGGACAGCGAACCAGAGTTGACAGAGATCGCGCCGGGGAAAGTCAGAACAGACATCGTAGAGCCTCATGAGGTTGAAAAGATGTGGAAATTCAGGGGTTCAGGGTCAGGGCAGCAGGCCGGGATCGCCCTTGGCCGCGCCGGTAAAGGCGATGACGGCACCTTGGCGGGGCAGGCTGTCCAACTGGGCGATGCGCGCGGCGATGGCGGCCTTGCGGTCGGACGGGCGCACCTCGGCCACCGCCAGATCGGCGGCAGAGATCAAGAGGTCACCCGACGGGTTGTCGCGCAGCGAGCCGACGTTCAGGATCACCAGATCGACCGGATGGCCCAGCCGGGTCAGCGCGGCGCGGATGGCGCTGACGCTGATCGACCCGGCATCGACATCGGCGGCAAGACCCGCAGGCAGCACCGTCAGCGCCGCGAACGGCGGGAAAGGTTGCGCCGGGGTAGTGGCCCCCATCAGCGCCTCGCGCCAGCCGGGGGCATCCGCCATCGCCAGCCGCGCGGTCAGGCTTTTGGGCGACCCGTCAGCGCCCGTCAGATCGGCGTCGATCAACAGGGTGCGGACATGCGCGCGGGCAAAACTTTGCGCCAAGGCCAGCGCCAGATGATCGGCCCCGCCGCTGTCGGCGCGCGTCACCGCGATCACCCGCGCCGTTCCCGCCACACGCGGCACCCGCAGCGGATGCAGTTGCAGCGCGTTGCGCAGCGTATCGGCGGCGGGCGCGTCCAGTTTGGCCCCGCGCAGCGTGCGCAGCACCGGCACCAGATGGCCAAAGCGCACCAGCGCATCCGAATGACGCACCCGCGGCGAGGCGATCCCCATCGCCAGCGCCAGAAACAGCGCCAGCGCCATCCCCCCGGCCAAACCGCCGACAGCGCCGGATTTGGTGCTGTCCTCGGAGGGTTCCGCCGAATAGGACGGCGGCGACATCACCACCGAATAGCCGGGCAGCGCGCGGCCTGCCTCCAGGCGGATGATCTCCAGCGCCTTGCGGGTGTCATCCAGCAGCGCGCGCACATCGACGGCCTCTTCCTGCAACGACGCCAGTTCGGCGCGCTTGCCGTTCAACTCGCGCGCCTCGATGCGGGCGGCTTCCAACTGGCCGGTGACCTTTTCCAGCAGGGCGGCGATCTCGGCCACATTCGATTCGGGATCGGCCTTGGACGTGTCGGTCAGCGCGCCGGTCTGGCCCAGAACCTTGATCTGTTCGCGCCGGTCGGCCATCGCCTTGTCGATCACGGCGATCTCGGCCATCTTGTTGCGCAGTGGCACCGAATCCGCGTGATAGCGCGTCATCAGCACCGACAGCTCCGCCTCGCGTTTCGCGCGGTCATAGTTCAGGTCGGCCAACGCGCGGTCCAACAGCGTGGCGCGCAGGATTTCGTCGTCGGACATGTCGGCCGACGATGTGCCCGCCGCGGCGCTCAGCGACGCCAGCGTCGCTTCAACCTCGCTGCGGCGCGCCGCGATGGAATCGATCTGGGCGACCTTTTCCACATGCGCCTTGCTCAGCGCGTCGATGCCGTATTCGCCGCCGACGGCCAGCGTGCGCGCGCGGATTTCGGCCTGCCGCGCGGTCAGTTGGGCTTCGCGGTCCTGCAATTCGCCCAGACGGACCGCGCTGCGCTTGGCCTCGGTTTCGGCCTTGAGGTCCAGATAGGCGGCAATCACCGCTTCCAGCTTGGCCGGTGCAAAGGCCGCTTCGCGCGATTTGGTGGCCATCGTGATCAGGCTGTCGTTGCGCTTGATCTCGATCGACCCGGTCAGATCGCGCGGCGTCAGTTCGGCGGCCAGTTCCGGGAAATCGCGTTTCAACTGCGCCGTGGCGCGTTCCATCACCGGGTGCGAGGCGACATAAGACGTCTCGGCCTTCACGAAACTGTCGAATGTTTTCAACACCGAATCGTCGCCGGTGCGATACAGGATGTTGGCTTCTTGTGGATAGATGCGCAGGATCGCCTGCGAGGAATACAGTTCCACGCCCGACAGCGCGCCCATCACGCCCAGGCCCGCCCCAAGGGCAATCGCCGCCACACCGGTCCACAGCCACCGGCCCCGCATCGCACGCGCCAGCGCACCAATCGGGTTGGGTTCGGCGGGCGTCCGCGGGGTGGGGTCGATCAGATCATGGGGATCCTCGACCTGAACGGCGAGCGCGGCGGTCATTGTGCCACCTCGGAAGGCCGGTTGGTGGTGTCACGTTCCCATGCGGTTTTGGCCGCGCGCGGTTCCAGCGCCAGTTGCACGCGCACCAGCGCCATCACCGCGACAAACACCGCCAGATCGGGCCAGCGCGCCGGACGGATCAGCGCCGCGCGCAGCATGGTGCCGACGCCGCCATTGGTCCGACCCGGCGCGCGCAAGCCCTTGGCCGCGACCGCGCGCGCGCCCCGCAGGGACCGCCGCCGCACCCGGATCAGCGTGGCCAGATCGCGCGGCGCACGCGCCACAAAGACGCAAGACGGCACAAAGGCTGTCTCATGGCGGGCAAAGCTGCGGCGGATGTATTCGTCGTCTGCGGTCAGATACGGCAGCGGGAACACCTGCGCCGCGCCCTTGGCCGACAGCGCGAACAGCCCGCCGAATTTTCCCTGCGCAAAATAGGGGTTATGCGCCCAGGCCCGCATATAGGCGCGGACCATCGGCGACGATTGTGCAGCGTCGATCTGCATCCGCCCGCAGGCGGCCAGATGGGTGTCCAGAGGCGTTTCGAGGGGCGCGATCAGGTCAAGGATCATCGCGGGCGTCGTGGCCAGATCGGCATCCAGACACACCACCGGCAGACCCGGCATCGCGTGGGTAAGGCCGAGGTTCATCGCATGGGTTTTGCCGGGAACCGGGGTTTCCAGCACCACCGCCTGCGGGGCGGCGGCGCGCGCCACAGCGGCGGTGGCGTCCGTGCAGGCGTTGGCGATCACGATCAGATGCAGGCGCGGATCGCGGATCGCGGCCAACGTCTGCGCGATCACGCCCGCCTCATTCCAGGCCGGGATCAGGACGTTGGCGCGCAGGGTCATGCCCGGATGCCTCCGACCACGTGTTGCGCCGCCACGACGGGACGCGCGGCTTTGGCCCAGATGAAATCCTGCACCGCGCCAATCAGTTGCGGCTGCGCGGTCTTGGACACCACGGGACGCGACGTGTCACGCTTTTGCAGCGCGCGGCTCAAGGCGATCGCCAGACCGGTGGCATCCTCGACCACGGTCACATTCGACAACAGCGCCATCTCGGCCGCAGTCGCCAGTTGGTGGTCATTGCGGTGCTCGCCCAGATCGGCGCGGCGCGGCATCAGGATCAGGGGCTTGCCGGCTTCGGCGGCTTGCAGGATGGTGCCCATCCCGGCATGGGCCACGATCACGCGGGCCTCGGCCATGCGGGCGGCAAAGCCCGGCTGATCCAGATGCGGCTGGCAGGTCAGGTGGCGAAACCGCCGGGTGCTGGCCCCGGTCTGTGCCACGACGGGCACTTCGGTGTGAAACGAGGCCCACATATCCAGCGCGGACAGCAGACGGTCGAACGGCAATTGCGTGCCGACAGTGGCGAATATCATGGCGTTGGCTTTCAGATGAACAGGGGGATCAGATGACCGCGCCGCAGAACTCGGTGCGGGATGCCGCGGCGACAGTGGGCCACTGGCTGAGGACTCGGTGCGCGACATGGCGCGACAGCCGCGCCGACAACGACAGGCGTTCGGCATTTGCGATGCTGTCGATGAACATGGTGCGCGCGCCCATTGCCCGCGCGAACAGGATCGCCAGCAACCCGCCCGCCGCCCCGGTGGACACCACCACATCGGGGCGCACGCGCAGCACGATGACGCCAAGCCGCAGCGCCATGCGGATCAACCGCAGCGGCGCGTCCTTGTTGGCGTCGGGATAAATGTGGACCGGGGCGGGCGCGACCATCGTGGCGGCGCTGGCGTCAACCGTGGCGAAATGCAGGTCGGCACCGTCAAAGGCGGGGCGCAGGCGCAGCATCTGCACCCAATGCCCGCCGCCGGATGCGACGGCCAACAGGCGCAGGGGACGCTTCGTATTCGGGGTCTGGATCGGGGTCTGGCAGGACATCGGGGTGGCTTTCAGTTGGGGTCATTTCTTGCCCCAACTGATACGCCGCCCCCCGATTAAACGCTTGTGGGCAAAGGGTTTTTACCTGGTGCAACAGGTGCATCCGCATACCCGATCGGATAGGCGGGCGACCCCTTCGGACCGCGCGCAACACTTTGGTAAAGGTCCACCATCCGGGCGGCCTTGGCCGACCACATCCCTTGGGCCAAAACCTTGGCGCGGGCCGCCTGCCCCATCGCGTCAACCATGTCCGAATCGGCGGCCAGACGGCGCACGGCCAGCGCCAGATCGCGGGCAAAATCCTGGGGATTCGTCACCGGCACCCGGATGCCGCAGGCGTCATCGACGATGAAATCCGGCCCGCCGCGCGCCGCCGTGATCACCGGCAGGCCGTGGCGCATCGCCTCGTACAGCACGCCGCCCGCGGGTTCGCGGAACGACGGGAACAGGAACACGTCATGGCTGCGGTACAGATCCTCGATCACCCCGCGCGGCTGGCGGTCCAGAAAGGTGACGCGGTCGGTGAGGCCCAGTGCCTGCGCCTCGGCGCGCGCAATCGCGATTTCCTCGCCCGCCCCTGCGCTGGTCAGCGTCACGTTCAGATCGCGCAACCCGGCCATCGCGCGGACCGCATCGCGCAGCCCCTTGGTGCGCACCCCGCGCCCGACATGCAGCAGGCGCAGCGCGCCCGGTGTCTGCGGGCGGGTCAGCGGCGGCTCCACCCCGTCGATACCAAGTTCCAGCACGGGCTCGAACCGCTGTAACGGGATATCGCGCAGGACGTCGGCGACATAGGGCGCAACCCCCAGCACCAGCGCCGCGCGGGTATAGCTGGCGCGCAGCCACGGGTCATGGCGAAACCGCGCTGCATCCAGACTGCGCAGGCGGGTGAACAGCGGGGCCGACCCGGCTTCGGACCGGAAGGCGGCGGGGGTGTCCAGCGCGCCACCCAAAGGGCCGATGATATAGGGCACCGCGAAATGCCGCAGCGGCGACGGATAGCGCGCGGCCTGCGGCATCAATTGATGCGCCACGTCGAACGCCGCGCCCTGCGCCACGGCCTCCGCCATCCAGCGCCGAACATGACGCGCAAACACCGGCCAAGCCGGTTTCAGCATCGCGTTCAGCCGTTCATGTCCCCGCGCCCAGGCCGGTTCCGGCCATGTCACCACGCGCGCAGCGGGCAATTGTGCCGCCAGCCGCGCCCGACCGGGCCGTTCAAACGACAACACCGTCAGATCGACGCGGGCGGCCAGCGCCTCGGCCCATTTGAACGCGACAAACGCCTCACCGACATCGGTGCCGTCGATGTTGGGTGCGATCAGCAGGACTTTCACGATTGACCGCCCTGCAATGGCAGACGCGGCCAGGCGCGGGCGAAATCGGCGCAGACCGCGATGAAATGGCGCGCACGGGCCACGGCAGCGGGCCGCCGCGTCAGGCTGACCGTCGCCCACAGCACCGCGCGCGAGGCGTTGAACACCGCCAGCAGCACATAACACGCCACCCCCGCCATCAGCCCGCCATGCTTGCGGTGCAGCCGCACCGTGCCCTCGGTCAGCATGACATCGCGGCGATGGTTCAGGTTGCGCACCGAACCGCCGCCGAAATGCGTGATCTCGCCCACCGGGGCAAACACCACTTCCCAGCCCTTGGCGGCAAAGCGGCGGCACCAGTCGGTTTCCTCGCCATAGAAAAAGAACCCGGCGTCCAACAGCCCGACCTGATCCATCGCCGCGCGCCGCACCAGCATGGCACAGCCCGAGATCACCTCGACATGGCGCAGCCCGCGCCGGTCCCAGCCCGACATGCGATAGCCATCCAGTGCCGGGATATGGTTCAGGCCCAAGGTCTGCCCCACCAGCCGCAACAGCGACGGATAGCGGGTCGAGGACGCCTGCACCGACCCGTCGCGGTTCAGGATGCGCGGCCCCATCACGCCGATGCGCGGGTTGGCATCCAGAAACGCCACGCTGTCGGGCAGCACGGTGTCATGCACCAGCGTGTCGGTGTTCAGCAGCATCACATGCCGCCCGCGCGCCAGCAGCAGCGCCTGATTGTTCGCCGCCGCAAAGCCGCGGTTGTCGGGGTTGGCGATGACATCGACCTGCGGATATTCGGTGGCGAGCATGGCGCGCGATCCGTCGGTCGAGCCGTTATCGACCACGAACACCTCAAGGCACAGCCCGCCCGCCCCGGCAAAAACCGAGGCCAGACAGTCGCGCAGCATGTCGCGGGTGTTCCAGTTCACGATGACGATGGACAGATCGAGGGCGGGGTGCATTGCCGGGGTCATGATGGTTTCCTGTCAGAACAGCCGCGCCGGAATCGGGCGGGCCAAGGTGGGAGGTGTGAGAGAGGCGTTGACGTTCGCGGCCTTAAGGCCGTTTTTCAGGCCATTTTTCAGGCGGGTCTTGAGGGGTGCCTTGGGGTCATCGGGAACCTTGGCGTCGATCAGCCACGCCCCCGACCCGATCAGAAAGATGAACAGCACGAACAGCGCGTTCCACAGATGCACGGTGGCGGCGGCTACGCTGATGCCAAACAGCGTGAACGCCCAGGCATGGCGCGCGCGGCGCCAGCTTTCGGGGATATCCTTGCGCTTGGCCGCCGCATACAGCAGCCCGCCCATCAGCCCCATCAGCATGAACAGCGCGGGCAGGCCATAGCGCATCGCGGTCAGCAGCCAGAAATTGTCCATGCTGTCCGACATCCAGCTGGGCCGCACCCAATCGGCAAACCCGATGCCCAGGATCGGATGACGCGCCACCTCGGCGGTGCCATATTCAAAGATCATGATCCGGTTATAGGCCGACACGGTCGAGAACGTGAAATAGGTCACAAAGACATGAAACGGGGTGCGGTTGGAAAACAGGTCGATGCACAGATAGATAAACCCGAACAGCCCGAACATCATCTTCCAGCGCCCGTTGATGCGGCCCAGCGCGCGTTCCCAGACGCCGACAAAGGCCTGCATCATCAACACCACATAAGGCCCGCCCGACGCCGACATGAAGGTGGCGACGGACACGCCCAACACCATCGCCATGCCCTTGAAGTTCATCAGGCTTTTTTCCGCGATCACGAAATAGGCCATCGAAAACGACGCCGCCGAGAACACGCCATAGAGGATCGGATGGTCGAACGGTCCGAATGTGCGTTCCAGCCCCATCCGCTGTTCGATGAAGGGGGCAGGCGGCGCGCCCATCGCGCCCGCGATGGTGTCATGCAGGATATGCACCGATGTCAGGGCTTCGGGGATGGTGAACAGCAGCAGGAAACACACCGTCAGCACAAAGAAATAGGCGAACGCGCGGAAATCCTCGTAGCTGCGGATATATAGCCGCCCCAAGAGGTAAGACCCCAGAAACTCGACGATATAGATGCCGCCAGATTCAATGCCTTGGGCCAGCCCGCCCCAGGCAATCAGCGCAAGCAGCGCCCAGACCGAATGGCCGATGGCCAGCATGTCAAAGAACGTCATCTTGCCGCGTCGCCCCGAGATCAGCGTGACCAGCATCGGGATGAACATGACCAGCAGCACCACCCGGAACACCGACAGCCGCAACCCACCCGCGCTGACCGACACAGAAGTCGGCAGCATCATGCCCAGAAAGAACAGCGCCACCACGACGGGGATGCCGAAAATCCGGCGGGTGCGCGGGGCGGGAAGGGCGGCGGCGGCGGTCATGGCTCACACTTGGGTCAAGGTTGCAGCGGGCTTGCGGGCAGGTTTACCCGGCCCAAGCAGGGCGGGGCGTTCGATCAGGCTCCAGCTTGCAAAGGCCAAAGGCAGCGTGGCCAGCAGGCTGAGAACGGCCAGTTCCGGGGCGTTCAGACCCGGCACCAGATGCACAATGTATTGCGCAACCGGCCAGCCATAGACATAGACGCCAAAGGACAGATCATGGCCCAACCGGATAGCGGGGGTGCGAAAGGCCAGCCACAGGGATACCTGCGCCACCGCCAGCACCGCAAATGGCCAGCCCAGCGGGGCCAGCAACACCGCCAGCAGCACCAGCGGCCACGTTAACGGCCAACGCGCAGCGAACCGCCACGCGGTCATGCCCACGGCAAAGGCCAGAAACAGCGGCGCGAATGTCGCGACCCGCGCCGGAATCCCCGGCAGGCCCATGGCCACCGCCCCCCACAGCGCCAGCGCCAAGGCGATCATCCCCAGCGGCGCGCGGTCCATCAGCCCGGACCGCACGGCGGCAAAGCAGACGGCATAGGCGGCGACCTCGTGAAACAGGCTCCATAAGGGGCCGTTGACCAGCCCCGGCATCGGGTTGGCGGCAAAAGCCTTCGGGATCGTGTGTTCCAGCGATACCAGCGTGATCCCGCGCAAGAGGTAATCCAACGCGACGCCGCCGGTGACCGCACCCCCCGAAAGCGCCGCCAATATCAGCGTCACCGCCAGCGCGCCCGCCAGCCCCGGCAGGATACGCCGCGCGCGCGCCGACCAGAACGCCGCCGCGCTGCGCCGCGCCGCACTTTGCGCGATCAACAGCCCCGACAGGAAAAAGAACACGACGACCGCCCAACCGCCCAGCGAATGGCCGGTCAGCGCCTCCAGCGGTTCCGCCGTGCCCGCGCCCTGCGCCAAGGGCCAGGCGTGGCTGATCACCACCGCAGAGGCCGCGACAAGCCGCAGCACGTGCAGGTTGTTCGGCACCTCGGGCCGCAACGCATCCGCCAACATCATTGTGTCACCACCCGCGCAGAAACACGCACCGCACGCCACAACCGCGCGCGGATGATCCGCCGCGCCGTGCCCGCGATCGACGACAGCTTGTCGCGCGCGGGCAGCGCCAGCCAGAACCGCAGCAGCGGCTGGCCGCGATCCGCAGGCACCGGCATCCCCATCAGCCGCATCACCAGACGCCGCCCCCAGACCGCGCCTTGTGTCTGCACCAGACCGGGTTGCGCGCGCGCAATCGCGTCGCGCCCTTCCGGCGTGGCAACCAGCACCCCCGCCGCAATCGCCGCATGGATCAGCGCGCGCCCACGTTCGGTGCGCGCCACGATCAGCGACCGGCCCGCATCCTCGTGGCCCGCAGGCGGGGTGTGCCAGGGATCACCCACCGAGATATCGGCAAACGCCCCCGTATGGTCGGTGCAGATGCGGCAGCGCCAGCGGCGGTCCGCCTGCAGGATACGGCCCCAGCCCTCGGCATAGGGGATGCCCTTGGACACCTGTTCCACGCCCGCCTCATCCAGCCACCGCGCCTGCATCAGCCCCGGCCAGCCCGCGCCGCGATAACGCAGATCGGTCAACCGCGCGCCCTTGGGCACCTCCAGCCGGTCCAGCAGCTTTTCGGTGGCGTTCAGGTTCGGCGCACCGGCGCAGAAAATCGCAATCGTCAGCGGCAGTTTTGCCGCCAGCGCCGCATCGCCCGCCGCCGCCTGCGCTACAGAGGCGACATCGCAGGGCTTGCCGATGAAGGCGGTCCGCTCTGACCCGGCAGCAATCGCGCCCAGCGCCTCGGCGGGGCTGGCTTGGGCATACCGCGATCCGGCACCGCGCAAGAGCGCCGCACGGTCGCGGCTGATCACGGCCTCGTTCAGGCGCGGATCATCAGTGCGCGCCGCGATATGCGCCACACCGTCCACGACCCCGGATTGCAGCGCAAACAGCGCCAGCGCCGTCACCGCCCCACCGGATGAGCCGCGATGGCGGATCTCGGCGTCTGCGGCATGGCCCTGCCACGCGGCCAGCACCGGACCCCAGTCGCGGTCAATGGCATCCGTCTGCGGCAAGCGGGTGAAATCGGCCCCGGTTCCGGCACAGAGGCTGGCGGCGGCCTTGGCGGCCTCGCGCGCCTTGGCCCCGTCGGCCACCACGGGACGCCGCCCGTTCAACGGGTCATCCACCATCGTGATGAAATCGGGGAACGCCCCGGCGCAGGCCCCACAGCCGGTGCACAGGTTGCAGGCGACAGCGCGGGTGATCGGATCTTGGGTCATGACAGGCTTTCCTTGACAGATGGCACCACGCCGTGGCGGGCCAGAAACAGGGCAGAGAGGGTGGCGGCGACTTCGCCGCAGGCGGCAGCAACGGCGAGCGCGACCAACGGCAAACCAGCCAAAGCACAGAAAAACGCCGGGATCAGGGCCGCGGCCCGCCACAGGTTGGCGCGGGCAGGATCGCCGGTGCGCCCGACGGTGACGGCGCGCTGCGACAAGGGTGTGCGCAGGATGCGCGCCCCCGCCGCGATGCCGAACGCCAGCGCCAGCACCGGATCGGGCCGGAACGCCGCGCCATAGACCAGCGCGATCAGCGCCGGGGCGGCTGCGGCAAACCCCACCGCAAAGGCCAGCCCCAGCAGCAGATGCGCCCGCAGCGCCTGCGTCGTGACCGCGTCCAGCCGCGCCGCAATCAGCGCCAGCCGCATCCGGGGCGCCAGCAGCGATGCCGCCGCGCGCCCCGCGATCTGCGCAGGCAGCATCGCCAGTTGCAACGCCACGCCGTAAATCGCCACATCGGCCCAGCCGAACGCGCCCGCCACGATCAGGCGATCCGCCTGAAACGTCAGGAACATCAGCGCCGCATTGCCGACCAGCGGCAGGCCGAACCCAAAGGCCGCCCACAACACCGCGCGGTCAAATGTCACCGCATACCGCACGGTCGCTACCAGATGCGACAGCGCCACCTGCGCGCCAGCCTGCACCACCAGCACCGCCAGCATGGCGTGATGGCTGGGCCAGACCCACAGCACGACGGGCAGCGACGCCAACATCACCAACACCGCCCCGCCCTCGACCATCGCCATGGCGCGATACGAGAACCCGCGCTCAGCCCGACGATAATCCAGATGTAGCGCCCCACGCAGCAACGGCACCAGCGCCAGCGCGGCATAGGTGGCACCCGTGGCCCCCCCCGGCAGTGCCCAGGCCATCGGCACCGCCAGCGCCAGCAGCAACGCCGCCATCACCACGCCGCGCAGCACCGCCGCGCCATGCAATGCGCGCAGGAAACCGGGGGCATCACCATCGGGCGATTGCGCCAGCAGCCGCTCGACGCCGATGTCGCTGACCATTTCGGCCAGCCGCAGCGTCAGCGCCAGCACGATGGCACGGCCCAACTCGTCCGGCCCGATGACCCAGGCCATCGCGGCAGAACGCGCCAGTGCCCCCGCCTCGTTCAAAACTGGCACCGCCCAAGCAACGGCCCGGCCTGATCGTGACGCGCCCATCGGGTTACGCCTCGATCTGCGCGACGATGGCATCCATCTGCGCGGACGCCCGCGCATGGATACCCGGCAGCAATACCGCCAATTCCGCGCGCATCGCATCGCGGTTCACAATCGACGCCGCAACCGCGCGTCCGATCTGCGCCGCATCCATCAGGCGCAGGTCGGCAACATGCGTCCCGATCCCGCATTGCGCGAACACGCCCGCCGCCTTGTCGGAATAGCCCAGACCCAGCGTCGGTGTGCCTGCGGAAAACGCGCCGATGGTGGCATGCATCCGCGCGCCTGCAAACCAGTCCAGCCGCGCCAGCACGGATTTCAACTGCATCGCGTTCATCGCACCGGGCAGAACGGCGATACGGTCGGGATAATCCGCCGCCAGCCGCGCCTGCAACGCCAGCGCCGCCGCCAGATCGCTTTCGCGGTCGCCGACGGCGCGATGCACATGGCTGATCAGCAACAGCCGCATCTGCGGATGGCTGTCCAGCACCGCGCGCGCGGCGGCATCAATCTGCGCGTCATGGCCGTCGGCCAGCCCGAACAGGCCCTGCGCCGCCACCGGATCAGACGCCAGCAGCCCCGACACGTTCAGCCCCGCCAGCGGGAAATCGCGGGCGGGCGACAGCCACGCCAACAGCGCGGGCGACAGCCCGACCGGGTCGGCCTGCGGCAACGCCACCGCCATGTCCAGCCCCAGCCGGTGCCGCGCCGGATCGAACCGCGACCCCAAAGCCTCTTGCAAAAACGCATAGGACGCCGCGTCGCGCACCCAGACGGCGCGGGCAGCGGCGAGGATCGTGACGGCCTCGATGCGCGCGGCCTCGCCCCGGAATGGCCCCAGCGTCTGCGGCAAGAGGATCAGCGGCACGCCATTGTCCAGCGCCAGCCGCTTGGACAGCACCATCGATCGGAACCGGTGCGGGCCATACAGGTCTGTGAAACTGTCGCCGCCCGACACGTCCAGAATGACGCGCGACCGGGCGATGACCTGCGCCGTCGGGCTGAACCCGCCGCCGACACGGGCCAAGGCGCGCACCGTGGACAGGCTTTCGCTGCGCCAATAGCGGCGGCTGTGGGTCAGCCCCACCAGATCGACCGTGGCAAAGCCCCAATCGGCTTGACGCCGGCCCCGGCCATGATCGGCCACCGCCACCCGTCCGGCTTTGCGCGCGGTCAGCCCCGCAACCGCCGACAGGCACAGCGCGCTCACCCCTTGGTTGCCGGTGTCTGGCGCTGCATTCAACAAGGTTATCATGGCGTGGTCCCGATTTCTGACTATTGACGTCGTGGTCATAATCGTTTCCCCATGCCGCAGTCTCGCACTGCGCGGGATAGCCATGCGGCCTTGCGGGGCCGGGCGTCACCCAACAGGCAAGGCGGATCAGCACGGATGGGCCGGGTTCTACCCCTTCGGATAGGCGGCACGCAAAACTGGCCCCGGTTTGCGGCGGTTCTGGCTGTCCTGCTGGGGCTTGCCGCCTGCGACGTGGCCCCGGTGGTGAATCGTGACAAGCTGCGGGATGACGGCGTGGTGCAACGCCTGATGGTGTCCGCGCCTGCCGTGGCGCAAAAATCCGGGCCGCGTTGCGGGCGCACATCGCTGCCGCCGGGGCGCAAGGATGGCGGGGCGGCGCGCGGCGTGGCCTATGTGGTCGGCCCCGGCGATAACCTGAAATTCAACATCTTTGGCGCCGAAGGCATGACCGACCTGACCGCGCGGGTCGATGACGCGGGCTTTGTGCAATTGCCGATCATCGAACTGGTCAAGGTCAGCGGCAAATCCACCCGCGAAATCCAGACCGAACTGAAATCCGCCTATACGGCGGAATTTATCGACCCCTGGGTCACGGTCGAACTGATCGAGGCCGAAAGCGCGCCGATCTATTTCTTGGGCGAATTTCGCGCGCCGGGGGTGCGGTACATGTCGGGGGCGACCAATGTGCTTGAGGCCATCGCCTTGGCGGGCGGGCTGGAAGATGACGCCTTCCTGCCCGGCGCGCGGCTGTTGCGCGGGGATCATACCTGCACCGTCGATCTGAACGCCCTGCTGCGCAACGGCGATTTCAACCAGAACATCTGGATCAAACCGCATGACGTGATCTTTGCCCCGCGCAAAGAGGACATGTCGGTGTTCGTCCTTGGCGCGGTCGCCAGCCCGCAATCGGTGCCGTTCGGCACCGATGGCCGCACCCTGTTGCAGGTGCTGTCGCTGGCGGGCGGGGCGATGCCGGGGCAGTCCTATCTGCGCGAGGTCCGCGTGATCCGCGCCCAATCCCCCACGCGCGGCGAGTTGATCATGGTCGATGTCGAGGCGATGCTGGCGGGGCGCGGGTTGGATTTCCCGCTGGAACCCGGCGACGTGGTGTTCGTGCCGCGATCCGCCATCGGGGAATGGAACGCCGCGCTGGCGCAGGTGCTGCCAAGTTTGCAGGTTTTGGGCGGGATTCTGACGCCGATCACGCTGATCCAGTCGCTGACGGGCGAATAAACCATCCGTTCGGATAGTCGGCCTATCCTGTCGTGACGGCGACAGAATCAGGGCTAACGGCTATGCCCGCTGTGGGTATGGGTGGGGTGCGATAAAGGTGCGGATCAGGACGGCTATTTCGATCAAAAACGACGCCCATACCGCCCTTGCGGACCTTGTCGCCGGGGTGGCGGTGCCGGATGGGGCGCGGCCCGATTTCGTGGCGCTGCATTTCGCCGCCCCCTTGGCCGGTGGCATGGCGCAGGCGGTGGCGCAACTGCCGACGCGCGCACTGCATGGCGGGACATCCTGTCTGGGCGTGATGTCGGATCAGGGCGCGGCGATTGCGGGCGGCAGCGGCAGCGGCGCATTTGCGATCTATGACCCCGATGGCAGCTATGGCACGGGTGCGGCCCCCTTGGCCGATGATCCGCAGGCCGCCGCCGAACAGGCGACGCTTGCCGCCTTGCAGGCTGCCGGACGGCAGGGCGAAAGCCCCGCCCTGATCTGGTTGACCGCCGCGCCGGGCTGCGAAGAGGCGGTGCTGGCAGGCATCCAGAACGTCGTTGGGCGCGGCACCCCGGTGCTGGGCGGATCATCGGCGGACAATGCGGTTGCCGGGCTGTGGCGGCAAATGTGCAACGGCGATCTGCTGACGGATTCGGTGGTGGTGTCGGTGCTGTTCCCGTCGGGCCCCGTCAGCACGGCGTTTCAGGGCGGCTATGCGCCTACCGGCGACAGTGGCGTGATCACCGCCGCCGCAGGACGTCGGTTGCTGCGCATCGACGACCGCCCCGCCGCCGAGGTCTATGCCGAATGGACGCAGGGCGCGGTGCCAGCGGCGACAGAGGGCCCGCGCGCGATCCTGTCGGACAGCACGCTCTATCCCTTGGGCGTGGTCACCGATCATATCGCGGGCGTTCCGTTTCACATGCTGGCCCATCCCGCCACCAGCCACCCCGATGGCAGTATCGACCTGTTCGCCGATCTGACCCAGGGCGACCGCATCTGGCAGATGAAGGGCACCCCCGACAGCCTGGTGGACCGCGCCGGACAGGTCGCGCGCACCGCTTTGGGCGCGGCCCCGACCCCTGCGGGCGCGCTGGTGGTCTATTGCGGCGGCTGTCTGCTGGCACAGCCCGACCGGCTGCCCGATGTGGTGGCCCAAGTCACATCCGCATTGCAGGGCGCGCCATTTCTGGGGGTGTTCACCTTTGGCGAACAGGGTATCCTGCCACCAGACCGGTCACGTCACGGCAACCTGATGTTTTCCTGCACCGTGTTCGGCCATCCTGAAAGGAGCCTACCATGAAAGGCATCGTGTTCGTCGAACTGCTGAAAATGGCCGAAGACCTGCTGGGCGAGGACCGCGTCGATGCGGTGATCGACGCCGCCGACCTGCCGTCGCGGGGGGCCTATACCTCAGTCGGCAACTATCCCTGCGCGGAACTGACCACGCTGGTGCAGGGCTTCAGCGCCACCTCGGGCGTCGATGCCGATGAATTGCAGCGTGTGTTCGGCCATTGGATGATGAAGGTGTTCGCCACGCATTACCCGGATTTCTTCCGCACCAACCCCGACGCGCTCAGCATGCTGGAATCCATCGAATCGGAAATCCATGTCGAGGTGATCAAGTTGTATCCCGAATCGGAATTGCCGCGTTTCGATGTGCGGCGCACCGCGCCCGACCGGCTTGAAATGGACTATTCCTCGCCGCGCCCGCTGGCCCCGTTCTGTCACGGGCTGATCGAGGGCTGTCTGGCGCATTACGACACCACGGCGCAGATCACCGCTGCCGACCGGTCCGATGCCGATCTGACCCGGCGCGATTTCGTCATTCAGGTTGCTGACCCCGCATGACCGCAGCGCCGCCAGACCCCGATGGCCGGGTCTCGCGGGCGCGTTATGACCGCGAACGGGCGGCGCGCGAACAGGCCGAAGCCCTTCTCGAAGAAAAAAGCCGCGCCCTGTTCGAGGCCAACCGCGCCTTGGTGGCCGAAGCCGAATCGCTGCGCAACGCGCTGGTCGAAGTCGAGACGCTGCGCGCCCGTAAACAGGTGGCGCTGCGGGCGCAAACCGTGCTGTTTGCGGTGCTGGATGCCATTTCCACCGCCAAGACCCCCGGCGCGGGGCTGCGCGCGCTGCTGGATGCGGTACAGCGGAACATGGCCTGCGATGCCGTCGCGGTGATCGAAAACGCGGGCACCGATGCGCTGCCCGGTCAGGTGATCGTGCTGGCGGCGCGGCCCGGTGATCTGGTAGGGCTGACGCTGGCCGCCACCCCCGGCCTGTTGGACCGCGCGCGCCGCCTGCCCGATCTGACGCGGGCAGGATGGGGCGACTTGCCCGAGACGGCGCGCGATTTCCGCAGCCTGATGCTGTCGCCGCTGCGGATCGCGGGCGAAAGGCCGCTCGCGCTGTTGTGCCTGTCGCGCGGCGCGGGCAGCTTTGCCGCCGATGATCTGGCGCTGTTGGAACGCGTGGCGCAGGTGGCGTCTGAGCCGCTGGGCACGTTGCGGCTGTCGCAACGCAACGCCGCACTGGCCGCGCTGATCGAAGGCACGCCCCTGCCGCAGGACGGCGCACCATCGGGCATCGACGTGCCGTTCCAATCGGTCAACCGCGCCTTTGAACGGCTGACCAAGGCGCAGGCGCTGACCGTCGATATCCTGAACGACCTGTTGACCGCGCCGTCGTCGGATGTGGACCGCGCCATCACCCGTGCGCTGGCGCGGCTGGGGCAGGACAGCGGCGCGGAACGCACCTTCCTGCTGGCCCCAGATTGCCTGACCCTCAGCCATGACTGGATGCAAGGTGCCGCCCCCTGCCCGCTGCCGGACCTGACCGGGTTCCTGCCACGCCTGCAGGCGGGCGTCGAAGTGGTGATCGACGCCGCCGCCCCGGAGACCGCGCCGCGCACGCTGTTGGTGCCCGCGCTGACGGGGGGGCAATTGGTGGCGGTGCTGGGACACGCGCTGCGCGATACAAGGCAGAATTTCCTGCCTGGCGAGGTGCATCTGCTGCGCTCGGTGGCGCATGCCATCCACGCCGTGTTGCGCCGCACCGCCGCCGAGGCCGAAAGCCGCGCCGCCACCGAAGCCTTGGCAACAGAACGCAACCGGCTGGCGCTGACGCTGTCGGCGCTGCCCGATCTGGTGCTGGAACTGGACCCGGCGGGGCGGTTCACCGATTACCATACTGGCGGCGTCACCATTCCGACGGACATGGTGGACCGGTTCAACGGGTTCCTGCTGGAACAGGCGCTGCCTCCCGATCTGGCCCGCGTCGGGCGCAGCATCCTGACCGACCTTGCCGCCACCGGACAGGCCGACCCGCAGGTGGTGCGGTTCGATTTTGGCGCAGGCCCGCGCTGGTTGCAGGTCAACGCGGTGCTGCGCGGGCGCGATGCGCAGGATGAACCGGCCGGGTTCCTGATGGTGCTGCGCGACATCACCCGCGAACGCGATCAGGCCGCCGAAATCGCGCGGCTGTCCGAAGTGGCGCGTCGCACCACCAACCTTGTCGTGGTGACGGATGCCGACCGCCGTATCACCTGGGTCAACGCCGCGTTCGAAACCTCGACCGGCTGGACCCTGGCCGAGGTCAAGGGCCGCAACCCCGGCCATTTCCTGCAATCGGCGCGCACCGATCCCGTCACGCGGGCCACCCTGCGCGACGCGCTGAACGCGGGCCGCGCCGTGCAGGTCGAACTGTTGAACTGCAATCGCTGGGGCGTGGAATACTGGTTGCAGATCGACATTCAGCCTCTGCAAGACGAGGCAGGCACCCTGACCGGGTTCATGGCGGTGCAGACCGACATCACCGTCAGCAAGGCGCAGGAACTGGCGCTGGAATATGCCGCCGCCGAGGCGGAACGCGCCCGCGTGCGCCTGACGGCGGCGGTGGATGCGTTGCAGGACGGCTTTGCCCTGTTTGATGCCGAGGACCGGCTGGTGCTGTGCAACGAACAGTATCGCCAGATCTATCCGCTGTCCGCACCCGCGATGCAGCCCGGCACACGGTTCGAGGATATCCTGCGCCATGGTCTGGCGCATGGGGAATACCGCGCCGCGATTGGCCGCGAAGAAGAATGGCTGACTGAGCGGCTGGCCGCCCACCGCGCCCCCGAGAACCAGATGGAACAGCAGTTGCACGATGGCCGCTGGCTGCGCGTCTATGAACGCGCCACGCCGGACGGGGGCCGGGTGGGCCTGCGCGTCGATATCACCGCGCTGAAAGAGGCCGAGGCGCGCTCACTGGCCGACCGCGCGGCGGCGATGGATGCGTCGCTGGATGCGATTGCGATCACCGGGCCGGATTGCGCGATCCTTTATGCCAATGCCGCCTATGCTGCGCTGACCCACGCGCCGGGTGGCGCGACCGGAACGCTCACGGGCCAGAACTGGCAGCACCTGTTCGGGGCCGATGTTGTGCGCGGCCTGCGCGCCGATGTTCTGCCCCGGCTGGCGCGCGATGGCACCTGGCAGGGC
The DNA here is from genome assembly GCA_945881965.1 of Paracoccus haematequi. Taxonomy (GTDB): domain Bacteria; phylum Pseudomonadota; class Alphaproteobacteria; order Rhodobacterales; family Rhodobacteraceae; genus UBA9554. The sequence goes on from CAMCVS010000001.1 coordinate 210,254, forward strand.
GATATCACCGGCACCTTGGCGGATGGCGCGCCCGTTGATCTGGATATCTCGCTGACGCGGCGGCCGGATGGGGCGGTGCTGTGGATCATGCGCGATCTGACCGAACGCCACCGCGCCGAAAACGAACGCAACCGCCTGCGCGAGGATTTGCAACTGGCGCAGCGCCGCGAGGTCATCGGGCAGTTGTCCGCCGGATTGGCGCATGATTTCAACAATCTGATCGCTGCGATCTCTGGGTCCGCCGGGTTGATTGCCACCGAAACCGGCCCGCAGGCCACCGACCGCATCCTTGGCCACGCCGCCCGCATCCAACGCGCCGCCGATCAGGCCGAGGCGCTGGTGCGCCGCCTGCTGGCGCTTGGCACGCGGTCCAGCCAACGCCGCACCGTCGATCTGGCCGCCTGCCTGCGCGAGGCCGCCGACCTTTTGCGCCCCGGCCTGCCGAAATCGCTGCGCCTGGTGCTGGACCTGCCGGATCAGCCGCTCTTGGCCGAGGCGGACCCGACCGATATCTTGCAACTGGTGCTGAACCTTGGCCTGAACGCGCGCGATGCCATGACCGGGCACCCCGCGCCTCTGGGCGGGCATACGCTGACCCTTGCGCTGCACAACGGCCCGCTGGCCACGGGTGACGAGGTGTTCGGCGTGGGGGCGCTGGCCCCGGATTGCGTGCATGCCTGCATCAGCGTCACCGATACCGGCCCCGGCCTGACCACGTCCGAGGCCGAACGCGCGTTTTCGCCCTATTTCACCTCAAAGGGCGCCAAGGGCAGCGGGCTGGGCCTTGGCATCGTGCGCGGCATCACACTTGCGGCCCAAGGCGCGCTGGCCTTGGCGCGCGGACCGCAGGGAGGCGCGCGGTTCGTGGTGCGCTGGCCGCTGGCGATCAAGGCCGCGCCGTCGCAGGCCGCGCCGCAGATCACGGCGATGGGGCGACTGGACGGCACCGCCATCCTGTTGGCCGATGACGCCGAAGACGTGCTGGCGGTCTGGACCACGATCCTGGAAAAGGCCGGGGCCGAGGTCGCGCCGTCATCCAATCCCGCCGATATTCTGGACGTGCTGGCCGAAGATCCCGCAGCCTTTGACGTGCTGGTGACGGATTTCGACATGCCGGGCATGACCGGGGCTGATCTGGCGCGCGCGGTGCATGGCCTGCGCCCCGATCTGGCGGTGGTGCTGGTCACCGCCCTGCCCGATTGGCGCGGGCGCGACCGCGTGGGCGTGGCCGATCCGGGATTTGCCGCCGTGCTGGCGAAACCGGTGACGGCACAAGCCCTTGTGGCGGGTATTGCCGCCGCGCTAGGATCGGGAAAAGCGACCCCGGAGGCCTGAGCCATGCGCATCCTGATTGCCGACGACCATGACCTGTTGCGCGATACGCTGGTGTTGTTCCTGCAAGGCCAGCCGGGGCTTGAACCCATCGCCGTGCGCGACCTGCCCGAAGCCTTGGCCGCGATGGCCAGCCAAGGCCCTTTCGATCTGGTGCTGCTGGATTACGGGATGCCCGGCATGAACGGGCTTGAAGGGTTGCGCACCGCGCTTGTCAGCCCCGGTGCCACCCGCGTCGCACTGATGTCGGGCACCGCCCCGCGCGAGATTGCCGAAGAGGCGCTGGCGCTTGGCGCGGCCGGGTTCCTGCCCAAGACGCTGGCGGCCAAGACGCTGGCCAATGCGGTGCGGTTCATGGCGATGGGGGAACAATATGCGCCCGTCGATTTCATGACCGCCGCCCCGGTGATCGAACCGCAACCCCGTCACCCGATGGCCGAAGGGCTGACGCCCCGCGAACTTGAGGTGTTGGAAGGGCTGTGCAGCGGCAAATCCAACAAGGAAATCGCCCGCGATCTGGGGTTGATGGAACCGACGGTCAAGCTGCACATCAAGACGCTGTATCGCAAGATCGGGGTGGCCAACCGCACTCAGGCCGCTATGCTGGCCAAGGACGCCAAGCTGTTCTGATGCGTAGAGTGCGCCGCCCGCCCGATGGGCAGGCGGCGTTCTGCGTTTACGCGGCGACCCGCCGCAGGTCGTGATCCGCCGCGATGATGTCGGCGGCCTTTTCACCGATCATGATCGAGGCGGCATTGGTGTTGCCGCTGATGATGTCGGGCATCACGCTGGCATCCGCCACCCGCAACCCCGCCACGCCATGCACCCGCAGCGACGGGTCCACCACATCGCCCATCCGGCAGGTGCTGACCAGATGATACACCGTCGTCGAATAATGCAGCGCCATGTTTTCCAGCAGCGCATCACTGGGCGGTTGCCCCGGCACATAGCCGTGCTTTTTCGCCAAAGCAGGCGGCACGTTCAGCGGACCGGGTTTCTTGTCGCCGGGCCAGTTGGCGGCGATGTCCAGCGCCTTGCGCATCACGGCCACCATCACCTTCAGATCATGCGGATCGGTGAAATAGTTCATCCGGATGATGGGGGCCACGGCGGGATCGGCGCTGGCCAGCACAATCTCGCCCGTGCTGTGCGGCAGCACCGGATTGGCCAGCAGGATCATGTTTTCCTGATCCGGGGCCAGCGTCTTGGCCGCGTCCTCAAAGAAGGTGCTCAGGTCGATGCGCAGCCGGTCGCCCAACAGCCCCGCGTCATAGCCGCAGGGCACATAGCCGATCTGCGCGTCATGGCTGTGCAGATCGCCCAAGCCGGTCGAAAAGAACGTGACCGCGTCATATAGCGACGATGACACCAGGCTTTCGCCGGTGGTCGCCCATTGCGTCACGCGGCGTTCCGCCTCGGCCTTCAGCCCGGCCAGTTCGGGCGGCAGGTTGACGTCATCCGCCGGGTTGGCAGGCAAGGGGCCCGCAGGCGCGCGCAAGGCGTCAGGCCCCGCCGAAATGCCGATTTCCACCACCGGCACGCCGATACCGGGCGCGGGGAAGAACAACGCGCAATGCAAATGATCCTTCAGGTTCTTGCCCACAGCGGGCAATTCGTGGCGGCAGGTCAGGTCCACCGCCTCGATTTCCCGGCGCGGACCGATACCCGACAGCATCAGGATCTGCGGCGACCCGACCGCGCCTGCGCTCAGGATCACCTCGCGGCTGGCCATGACGTGGTGCAACGCGCCGTCCGCGCCCTTGTATTCCACGCCCGTCGCGGTCAGCGGACCGGCGTCCGACAGCATCACCCGCGTGACATGGGCATGGGTGATGATGGTCAGGTTCGCGCGCGCCTCGGTGCTGCCTTCCAGAAACGCGTGATAGGTGCTGGACCGCATCCCCTTGCGCGTCGTGGTCTGGAACAGCGACGCCACACCCGCAGGCCCGCCCCGGTCGCGCCCGTTGTAATCCCCGGTCGGGATGCCGACCGCGCCTGCCGCGCGCACGAAATCGCGCGCCGCCGGGATCACCGGCGACCGCACCGACACGCCCAACGGGCCGCCCGTGCCATGCGCGGCGCTGTCCACGGAAATTTCGTTGCTGGGGGCCAGATCCTCGGATTTGATGAAATAGGGCAGGACATCGGCATAGCTCCAGCCGGTCGCGCCCTTGGCGGCCCAGGCGTCGAAATCGCCGGGATGGCCGCGCACATAGGCCATGTAATTGATGCCCGACGACCCGCCCAGCATCTTGCCGCGCGGCACCGGCATGACGTTGCCGACCAGCCCCAGACCGGCATTGCCGGGATCAGCGGTATACATCCAGTCGGTAGTGGGATCGAGTTGCAGGCTGCCCACGGCGGCGGGCATTACCTCATGGGCGGGCGGTTTGCCGCCGGCCTCGATCAGGGCGACGCGCACAGACGGGTCTTCGCTCAGCCGCGCGGCCAGCACCGCCCCGGCGGATCCGCCGCCGACGATGACAAAATCATACTGCGTTGACATGGTTATGGTTCCTCCCCCTTTTCAGATGCCGGGTGATACCGGCACGCTGGCGCAGCGCCCCCTCCAGACCGCTGCCGGGGCCATGCTGCGCAGGGTTTGGATTTCGATCAAGTCACGCCTCGGTCAGACCCGCGCCGCCGCCACAGGTCAGACGCGCACCACGCGCAAAGCGACATCTGCGAAAAACCTCTGTTCTGTCAGCGGATTGCGCCCGCGATTGCGCACGCAAACGCCCCGCAAACAGTTGTGTGCGGGGCGTCCTGACGCTGCGTCATATTAGGCTGGCGATATCAAGCGGCGTCGGCCCGCAATTCCGCTGGCGCGTCCAACCCAGCGCTGGCACGGTCCTCGGGGATATCGAACAGCCCCTGCCGCACTGACCACCGGCTCAGGCCGGGCAGCGTGGTGATCACCGCAATCGGCACCGCGAACACCAGCGCCGTCAACAGCGGCAGCGCGATCCAGATTGCGCCGGGGGCCATGACCCAAATCCAGACCGCCAGCACCGTTCCCACCACCGATTGCGGCCAGAACACGCGCGCCGCTTCCGACCATTCCAGCCGTTCGCGGCTGCGTTGCTGGGCGTCCCAGCCGACCCGCTTGCCGAACAGCAGCCCGATGGAAAACCGCGTCAGGCTGAAGGCCACGATGGGCGCAGTCAGCATCGACACCACGATCTCGACCAACCCGCCGATCACAACCCGCGCCCGCCCGCCATAGCGCGCCGCGCGCGCCTGATCCGCCAACACCTGCGCCAGCCCCATCAGTTTCGGCATCAGGTTCAGCGTCATGATCACCGCAAACTGCCCGATGCCGAACCAGAACGGCACACCCGCGTATTGCGTCGGGTCCGCCGCCTGGGCCGCGCCCAGCAGGATGAACAGCATCCAGGCTGACGCCGCCAGATACATCTGGATCGCCAGATACAGCTGTATCCGGCTGACGGGCAGCAGGTTCGGCAGGCCAAGCAGCCGCAGATATTGCATGTTGCCATTGCACCAGCGCAGTTCCCGGCGCACGAAATCCGCAAGGCTGGGCGGGTTTTCCTCGTGGCTTTCGCTTTCCTCGGCCAACACGCGCACCTCGTATCCGGCGCGGCGGATCAGCACCGCCTCGACCTGATCATGGCTGAGGATGTATCCCGACAGCGGGCCCTTTCCCGGCAGCACCGGCAACATGCAGTGATCGCGGAAGGCCGCTGTGCGGATCAACCCGTTATGGCCCCAGTTCGGCCCGCAATCCGCCTGCCACCACGCCGACCCCAGCGTATAGGCGCGCATGCCGTGGCGCATCCCGAACTGGAACGCGCGGGTGAAAAAGGTGCGCGACGGCATCCCGGTGACCAGACTTTGCAGCAGGCCGATTTCCGGCGACGCATCCATGATCCGCACCAGCCGCAGCACCGTGTCCGCGCCCATCACGCTGTCGGCGTCCAGCGGCAGGAAATAAGCGTATTGCGCCCCGCAGCGGTGCAGAAATTCCGCGACATTGCCCGCCTTGTAGCCGGAATTTTCGGTGCGACGGCGATAGAACACGCCCGCGCCCGGCATCTCGGCCTGCCACGCGGCCACGATGGCCTCTTCGCGCGCGGCAATCTCGGGGCGGTCGGTATCGCTGAGGACGTGGTAATCGAAATGCGCCGCATAGGGCGTGCGCGCCATGTCGATCTGCACCCCGCGCAGCCGTTCCAGTGACGCGGCCGGGTCTTCGTTGCGCAGCGGCATGATGATTGCGATCCGCGACGTGACCGGTTCCTGCCCGGTGATGCGTGCAATCGCAGGCGTGACCTGCGCCGCCGCCGTGTCGCCAAAGCGCCGGTCCAGCCAGAACCCGATCAGGCTGTTCCACAGCCCGATGGACAGCCACGGCAGCGTCGCCACATAGGCCACCATCATCACCCATTCGATGGGCTGAAACCCGCCAATCGACAACAGCACCAGCATCGCCGCCGCCAGCGCGGCAATCGTGACCAGGTTCAGCACCAGAATGGCGCGGCGGCGGGTGCGGATGACCTGCGGGGCCTGCATCTGGGCGGGGCCCAGCGTATGGCCCGACGAATGGATGGGTGTCACGTTCAAGATCTGGTCCCTTTCAACAAGGTGGGGCAGCGGTTATTTGGCCGTAACATGGTCAGGAACCGGTGACGATCAAATGACATCTCTGTTGGATGCCCCGGATTGTCGCCGCTCTGGTAAACTATCCTCTGCCGGGATTGGCGCGCAGACGCAAGATGGCCGATGCCCCCGCCCGGTGCCCCCGCCCGGTGCCCCCGCCCGCAGCGCCATCACGTCGCACAAGTTTCATATCGAAACATTTGACCGGCGCGGTGCGGTTTGCATTTATGCTGCCAGACATCAGGATCTGGAGGGATCATGGCACCGCAGACAAGGCATTACCGCGCCACCGCCCGTTTGCTGCACTGGGGCATGGCGATCCTCTTGATCGGGCTGATCATCGCCGGGTTCATCATGGTGCAGAACGGCCTGCCGCAAGCCTTGCAGAACCAGCTTTTCGCCATGCACAAGAACATCGGCCTGCTGGTTCTGGTGCTGGTGCTGCTGCGGTTGGCCTATCGCATGGTCAACCCGGCCCCGCCCCTGCCCGCCTCGATCAGCCCGGTGCAACGCCGCATCGCGGCGGTATCCCACGCCTCGCTCTATCTGCTGATGATCGCGATGCCGGTGCTTGGCTATGTCCGGGTCCGCGCGGGCGGCTTTCCGGTGGAATCGCTGGACGCCTGGGGTGTGCCCGCCCTGATTGCCAAATCCGAACCCCTCGCCGCCGCCGCCAAATCCGCGCATTACGCGGGCGCGTTATTGCTGACCGCGCTGGTGGTGCTGCACGTGGGTGCCGCGCTTTATCACGCGCTGGTGCTGCGGGACGGCGTATTCGCGCGCATGGCAACCGGCGGCGCGCGGCGGTAATTACCCCGCAGGCGTTTCCGCGATGATCTGCCGCAGGCCGTCGCTGGTGAAACTTGGAAAATTCGCTAAAACGATGCCGTCGATGGTGGCACGACTGGCTTCACTGTCGAAATCCGGGTCAAATTCCAGCGCCTCCTTGCGTTTCTTGCCCTGGCGCGTCACCGAATCCGAACTTTCGTGCGCGACATGGATATAAGCCCAGAGCGTCGGGTCCAGCATCGACGGCACGAACCAATGCGCCATGGTGTGCATCCCCACATAGGGGTTTCGCACCTGACCGGGCGCGCTCACATAGGCCCAGCCAATCGCGATATAGGGCGAGAATTTGCGGATGATCTTGGGCTGGCCATCCATCATCGTCAGATACAGGCCGCGCGGAAAGCTGACCAATTCGTTCTTGCGCGCGCGCCTGCGAATGGCGCGCAGCCGCTGGATCATGGTCGAACAGATGGCGTCATCATCATCCATGCGGAAATGCACAGTCTTTTCCGCATTTCCCGCCGTCATATCTGCAATACGCGGATTCAATTCGACCTTCAGGTTCGGCGCATTGGAATAGACCACCTCGATCTGCGGAATATCCGCCACAGCATTATTCAGCCGCTGCTTGTATTCATCGGGCATCACGTCAGATGACACGATGATCAGCTTGTAATCCTTGTCAGTCTGCGCGCGGAATGATGGCAGGGTAATTTTTTCAAAGAAATAGAACCGGTTCTCCATTCGCGCGGCATTATATAGCGCGTCAAAGCGTTCCTGATCATCACTCAAATTGCGCGCAACAAGTGTATCGTTCTTGCCGAAAAAGGAAAACCGCATGTAACCAAAAACTGCTGTCATGTTCAATTCCGGTCCTTGCTGCTGGAATCAGTTATCCCATGGTGATTCGGCTTGTCGAGCGGTTTTCGGGCGGGCCGCCGATAATCCGGATGGACGGTGCCGCCGGACCAGACGGCGGTTCTTGCGCTGGTTGCGAAACCACAGGCGCGGGCCTTCGCAGGCGCAACCACAGGCGGCACCGCCCCGGTGTGGCTGGGCGCCTGCGCGCCGCAATCAAGGGGTGCGGACACAAACATATGGCCCCTCCGGGCGCAGGACATACTTGACGTTGTCAGTAATCTACCCTGATTTATCGCGCAGGACGATCTGGAATCAGACGCCTGCGCCTTGGACGGCCCGACGCCACACTGCGCGACGGGGAGACACGCGAACAGGACAACATCTGGGAGGATGACATGAAACGCAGAACCTTTACCGCGCTGGCCACGCTGGCGCTGATGGCCGGGCTGACGACGCCCGCCTTTGCGCAGGACACGCTGAAAGTCGGCGCCGTCGCGCCCAAGACTGGCCCGCTGGCCGGTGGCGCGGCGGTGTCCTATTGGCCCAACGTGAAACTGTGGGTCGAAGACGTGAACGCACGCGGCGGCCTCAAGGTCGATGGCAAGCAGATGAAACTGGAAGTCGTGGAATATGATGACCAGACCAACCCCGGCGAGACGATCAAGGCCGTGCAGCGTCTGGTCGATCAGGATCAGGCGCAGATCGTACTGCCGCCCTATTCCACCGGTTTGAACCTGGCCGCAGCCCCGATCTATGCCCGCTACGGCATCCCGATGATCACCTCGACCGCGACCACCGACAAGGCCGCAGACCTGTCCAAGCAATTCCCGAACGTGTTCATCTCGTTGGGCGGCGCGCAGCCCATCGCGCTGGGGGCCGTCGAAGCCCTGACCAAGCTGAAGGCCAAGGGCGATATCGGCAACAAGATCGCCATGGTCAACGTCGCCGACGCCTTTGGCATCGAACTGGCGGGCGTGGCGAAAAAGGCCTTTGAAGCCGCCGGTTTCCAGATCGTCTATGAAACCAGCTATCCCTTGGGCACACAGGACCTGTCCCCGGTGATGAAGGCCGCCAAGGCCGCCGCGCCGGATGCGTTCGTGGCGTTTTCCTATCCGCCGGATACTTTCGCGCTGACTGAACAGGCCATCGTCGAGGACCTGCAAGTGGGCGCGTTCTATACCGCTGTCGCCACCGCCTTCCCCGGCTATGTCAAGCGGTTCGGCCCGGCCATCGACGGCGTGCTGGGCATCGGCGGCGTGAACACCGAAAGCCCGGCGTTCAAGGAATACGCCGCGCGCCACATGGCCGTGACCGGCGCTGCCCCCGATTTCTGGGCCTCGGCCGTGGTCTATTCGACCTTCCAGGTGCTGGAACAGTCGATCGAGGCCGTGGGTCTGGATAACGCCAAGATCATCGCGCACATCAAGGGCAATGCCTTTGACACCGTGATCGGTACGCTGGATTTCGACGACAACAACAACAACCCGTCGTTCTGGACCGTGGGCCAGTGGCAGGGCGGCGTGTTCAAGGGCGTCGCGTCCACGGGGCGCGAAGGCGCGGTGGAGCCGATCAAGAAAGCCGGCTGGAAATAATCCTGCGTCCGCGCTGGGGCCGCACGGCCCCGGCGCACCCATCGGGGATATCTGCATGGACATCATCATCACCGGGCTGTTGCTGGGCGGCACCTATGCGCTGATCGCGATGGGGCTGAACCTGCAATATGGCATGGCGCGGATCATGAACCTGGCGAATGGCGAAATGCTGGTCGCGGGCGGGTTCGCCGCCTTCTGGTTCTACACGGCTGGCGCGGTCAGCCCGGTCCTGACAGTGTTCCTTGTCGCCCCCGTCGCCTTTGCCGCCAACTGGCTGATCTACATGATCTTTCTGCGCCCCCTTGTCAAACGCGCCAAATCGCGCGGGCAATTGGAGGTTGACGCGATCCTGACCACCTTTGGCCTGTCCTTTGTCGGCGTCGGCCTGATGCTGGCGTTCTTTGGCGGCGATTATTTCAGCTATTCCTACCTGTCGGTGCCGGTGCATCTGCTGGGCGACACCTATGGCGCGAACCGGCTGGTGGCCTTTGGGGCCGCCGTGGTGATCTGCGGCGCTTTGTGGCTGTGGCTGGCCTATTCACGCATGGGCGTGTCGATCCGCGCGATTGCCGTCGCGCCGGACAGTGCGCGGCTAGTCGGCATCGACGTACGCGCCTTGGCGGCGCTGGCCTTTGCCTTGGGCGGCGCGGTCACGGCGACGGGCGGCGCGCTCATTTCCACCTTTCTGACGCTGGATGCGTCCACTGGCGTGATCTTCACGCTCAAGGCGCTGGTGATCGTTATCATGGGCGGGGTGGGCGATGTGCGCGGCACGGTCGTCGCGGCGCTGCTGCTGGGCCTTTTGGAGACATTCGTGGCCAGCGTGATCGACCCCGGCCTGACACTGGCGGCGGCGTATCTGCTGTTCGTCATTATCCTGCTGGTGCGCCCGCAGGGCCTGTTCGGGCGGAAAACCACATGAGACTGTCGCCCAAGGACTGGCAGGGCCTGACCCTTGCCGCCATCGCGCTGATCGTGGTGGCCTGCCTGCCGCTGGTGGCCTCGGGCTATCAGCTGTCGCTGGGCGTCACGGTGGCGATGTACACGGTGCTGGCAACGTCCTGGGCGATATTCTCGGGGCCGACGCATTACATATCCCTTGCCACGGCGGCGTTCTTTGGCGTGGGGGCCTATGTCACCGGCATCGGCATCACCTATCTGCCCTATTGGGCGCTGCCGCTGATTGCGGGCGTCATCGCCGCGGTGATGGCGGCGCTGGTGGGTCTGGCGACGCTGCGCCTGTCGGGGGTGTATTTCGTGATCTTCACGCTGGGGCTGGCGGAATTTCTGCGGCAGGTCATCACCTGGGGGCAGAATATCAGTGGCACCAAGGGGATTTACGTCCTGACCTCGATCACCGAGGCGCATATTTTCTGGCAACTCCTTGGCCTCGCCGCGCTCGTGTGGCTGGCGGGCTGGGCCATCGGGCGGTCGCGCCTGGGGTTTGCGCTGCGCATCATCGGCGATGACGAGGTGGTGGCGAAACATGCGGGCATTGATACCGCGCGGGCCAAGATCCTGCTGTTCATGCTGCCGGGGGGCGTGGCGGCGATGACGGGGGCGATATTGGCCCCGCGCTATGTCTATATCGAACCTCTGATCGCGTTCACCCCGATGCTATCGTTTCAGGTCGTCATCATGGCCCTGCTGGGCGGCACCGGCAGGCTCTGGGGCCCCATCGTGGGCGTGATCCCGTTCACCTTCCTGTGGGAGGCGATCTCGCGCAGCTTTCCGAACCAGACCACGCTGCTGCTGGGCATCGCGTTCCTCGCCATCGTTTACCTGCTGCCCAAGGGGTTCGTGGGCCTGATCGAATCCGCGCGCCGCCGGACCGAGGGCTGGTCATGACCCCCGTCCTGTCCCTGCGCGGTGTCACCAAGCGGTTCGGCGGGTTGACGGCTGTCAACAGCATGGATTTCGATGTCGCGGAACACGAGGTTCTGGGCCTGATCGGCCCCAACGGGTCGGGCAAATCCACCACGCTGAACCTGATTTCCGGGGCGTTTCCGGTGTCGGCGGGCGAGATCACCCTGCGCGGCGCGCCCATCACCTCCATGCCCGCGCATCTGATCGCGCGGCGCGGCATCGCGCGGACGTTCCAACTGGTGCGGCTGTTGCCGCATATGACGGTGCTGGACAATGTGCGCGCGGGCGCGGTGTTCGGGCACCGCCGCCGCTGGGGGCATGAGGCCGACCGCATCGCGGCGGAAATGCTCGACAAGGTGGGGCTTGGCGGGCGCGGGCATCTGGCCGTGGGGCAACTGACCTATATCGACACCAAACGCGTTGAACTCGCGCGGCTGTTGGCAGGCGAACCCAAGGTCTTGTTGCTGGACGAATGGCTGGCGGGGCTGAACCCGACCGAATTGCAGGACGGGATCGCGCTGATCAAACGCCTGCGCGACGAGGGGCGCACCGTCATTCTGGTGGAACATGTGATGGATGCAATCCGGTCCTTGTGCGACCGTTGCGTGGTGATGGCGGCGGGGACCAAGATTGCCGAGGGCACGCCCGCCGAGGTGTTGTCCGACGCGACCGTGATCCGCGCCTATCTGGGGGATGACGATGCTTGAGGTCCGGGGATTGTCCGTGAGCTATGGCCAGCACCGCGCGCTGGACGGCGTGGCACTGGACGTGAAACGCGGCGAGATCGTGGTCATTCTGGGCGCGAATGGCGCGGGCAAATCCACCGCGCTGAAAGCGATCTCGGGCATCTGCGAGGGGCGCGTGGCGGGGTCCGTGACCATGCAGGGCGAGGATATCACCGCCTTGCCCGCGCATCGCATCGTCGAGTCCGGGATTGCGCTGGTCCCCGAGGGGCGCGGCGTGTTCGCCGACCTGACGGTGGCGGAAAACCTCGCGCTTGGCGGGCACCCGGCGCGGGCGCGCGACGAGGCGGCGGCGAACCTTGACCGGGTGCTGGCGCTGTTTCCCCGGCTAATCGAGCGCAAGCGACAGGTGGTGCGCACCATGTCGGGCGGCGAACAGCAGATGGTGGCGATTGGCCGCGCGATGATGTCGAACCCGGCGCTACTCACGCTGGATGAGCCGTCGCTGGGACTGTCGCCGCTCTTGTCCAAGGAGTTGTTCCAGAACCTGCGGCGGGTGCGCGATACCGGCATCGGCATCCTGTTGGTGGAACAGAACGCGCGGGCGAGCCTTGCGATTGCGGATCGCGGCTATCTGCTGGAAAACGGCCATATCGTGCATGCCGACAGCGCGGATCGGCTGCGCAATGATCCGGCGGTGCAGGCCGCCTATCTGGGCGGCGGCGCAACTGCGGCGCGGCGACCCATGGTCGCCGCACCTGTGGCGGCGGCTTTGCCGCCGCAACGCGCCGCCGCAGGCCCCTCGCCCGCCGATATCGCCGCCGCCGCCATGTCTGCGCTGCCCGCCGCGCCGCAGGCGCGGCCTGCGCCTGCGGCCATGGTGCCGCTTGCGGCACCGCCCGTGCCGCAAGCGGCACGGCCCGCCCCGCCGCGCCCAGCCGCTGCGCCGATGTTCGGGCTTGCGCTGGACAATGTCGTGGCCGAGGCCGCCGCGGCAAGCCGCGCCGGTTATGGCACCACCCCGCCGCCACGCAGCGCCGCCCCGCGCCCCGCCCCCGCCCTGCCCGCGACCACCGCATCAGGCGCTGATCGCCTGCAAACCGCCCTTGCCGAGATCGAACAGGCCGCCGCCGCCGCGCGCGCCTGTCGACCCGCCCACCGCCGCCCCTAGAGGAGACGCCCCCATGCTGGACACCGCCCAAACCGCCCCCACGATCCGCGGCCTGTATATCGGGGGCCAATGGACCCCCACCGCCCGCACGTTCGAAGACCTGAACCCCTCCGACAACACGGTCTACGCCCGCATCCCCGACGCTTCTGCCGCCGACATGCGCCGCGCGATTGACACCGCACAGGCCGCCTTCCGCGACTGGGCCGACCGCCCGTTCCACGAACGCGCGCATCTGATGCTGAAGATCGCCGATGTCTGGGAACGCCGCGCCCCCGATTTCTGCGCCGCCGCGATGGCCGAAGGCGGCGGCTGGAAGGGCAAGGGCCTGTTCGAGGCGGGTTATGTGGCCGAAGTGTTCCGCGCCGCGTCCGCGCTGTGTTACCAGTCCATCGGCGATGTGCTGCCGTCGGAACACAAGAAATTCATGATGGCGACCCGGTTCCCCCTTGGTGTCGTCGGCGTCATCAGCCCGTGGAACATGCCGGGCATCCTGACCTCGCGCGGGTTCGCCGCAGCCCTCGCCGTGGGCAATACCATCGTGCTGAAACCGTCCGAGGATACGCCCTATGCGGGGGGCCTGTATTTTGGCGAAATCCTTGCCGAAGCGGGCATCCCGGCGGGTGTGTTCAACGTCGTCACCTGTTCGCGCGACAGCGTGGGCGCAGTGGGGGATGAGCTGATCTCGAACCCGCGCGTCAAGGCGATCAGTTTCACCGGATCAACCGCCGTGGGCCGCCATATCGCCGCGAAATGCGGGGCTTACCTGAAGAAATGCTGCGTCGAACTGGGCGGCAAGGACTCGATGATCGTGCTGGAGGATGCCGATCTGGACGCCGCCGCGCGCGCTGCCAACTTTGGCAGCTTCATGCATCAGGGGCAGGTCTGCATGAGCACCGAGAAACTCCTGATCCACGACAAGGTCTATGACGCGTTCATGGACAAGTTTCTGGCCCGCGCGCGGAAACTGAAAACTGGGCACACCAATGACCCGTCCAACACCATCGGGCCTTTGGTGAACACCCGCCAGGCCCTGCGCGTCAAGGCGCTGATCGACGATGCGGTGGCCAAGGGCGCGCGCGTCGATCTGGGGGGCCGGGCCTGGGACAATTTCGTTGAACCCACGGTGCTGTCGCAGGTGGACGCGTCGATGAGCATCTGGAACGACGAAACCTTTGGCCCCGTCGTCACCGTCAGCCGGTTCCGCGACGAGGAAGAAGCCATCGCGATGAACAACGACACCGAATACGGCCTGACCGCCGCCGTCTGGTCGCGCAACGAGGCGCGCGCGCTGGACATGGCGATGCGGCTGGAAACCGGCATCGCGCATGTCAATTGCCAGAACATCAACGACGAACCGCATGTGCCCTTTGGGGGCGTCAAGGCGTCGGGCGTGGGCCGCTATGGCGGGCGCTGGTCGCTGGACGCCTTCACGGAATTGCGCTGGATCACGCTGGATCGCGGCGGGCGTCATTTTCCGCCGCAATTCTGATCCCTGTAAGGAGACGACATCATGAGCACTCTGGGCTGGATCATTCTGCTGATCGTCATTGCCGCCGCGCTGATCGCAGTTGCCGCGTGGTTCTTTGAACGCGCCACCAACGAGGTCAGTCTGGTGCGCACCGGCGTCGGCGGGCGCAAGGTGGTGATCGATGGCGGCACGCTGGCGATCCCCTATTTCCACGAGGTCAGCCGGGTGAACATGCAGACCATCCGCATGGAGGTGATCCGGGCGGGGGATTCGGCCTTGATCACCAAGGACCGGATGCGGATTGATGTGGGGGCCGAGTTTTATGCTTCGGTGATGCCCGACCCGGACGCGATCACCCGCGCCGCGCAGACGCTGGGGCGGCGGACGTTCCAGCCGGACCAGTTGAAATCGCTGATCGACGGCATGATGGTGGACGCGCTGCGCGCGGTCGCCGCGCAGATGACGATGGATGAATTGCACGAGAACCGCGGGCAATTCGTGCGCGATGTCCGGGATGCGCTGGCCGATACGCTGGTGAAATACGGGCTGCAACTCGACTCGGTGTCGTTGACCTCGCTGGACCAGACGCCGTTTTCCGCGCTGGATGAAAACAACGCCTTTAACGCGGTCGGCATGCGCAAACTGGCCGAGGTGATCGCCAAGTCGAAAAAGGAACGCGCCGAGATCGAGGGTGAAACCCAGGTCAGCGTGCGCCGCGCCGAGGTCGAGGCGAGCCGTGCCAAGCTGGAGATTGATCTGGAACAGCGCCGCGCCGAGATCCTGCAAACGCAGGAGATCGAGGGCTTGCTGGCCACGCAACTGGCCGAGGTCGCGCGGCGCAAGGCGGACGCCGAACGGTCCGCCGCCGAAGCACGCATCGAGATGGAACGCGCGATTCAGTCCGCATCCCTGATCCGCGAACAGGCGATCCGCGAGGCCGAAATTGCACAGGCCCGCGCGCTGGACATGGCCGAACAGGACCGCGCCATTCAGGTTGCCGCCAAATCGCAGGACGAAAGCCGCGCCCGCGCCGAGGCGACAGCGGCGAAATCGCAGATGGTCAAGGCCGAAGAAGACCTGACCACGCAGCGCCAACTGGCCGAGGCCGAACGGCGCAAGCAACTGGCGCTCTTGGCCACCGAACAGGACGCCGAAACGCAGGCGCTGCGGGTGCGGATCACGTCGGAATCCGATCAGGTCGCGGCGCGTTCGCGCGGCATTATCAAACGCGAGGAGGCCGCGACGCTGCAAGTGCTGCGCGAGGCCGAGGCGGCAGGCGAAGCGGCGCGCATCGGTGCGGAAAATCAGCGCAGCGCGGAATTGTTGTCCTTCGAGATGGAAAAGGCGCGGCTGGCCGCCATGCCCGCGATCATCGGCGAAATGGTCAAGCCTGCGGAACGGATCAAGGGTATCTCGATCAACCATATTACCGGGCTAGGACATGGGCTGGGGCGTGAGGGAGGCGAACGGCCCGCATCGCCGGTGGATCAGACTGTTAACGCGATCCTTGACATGGCGATCAGCCTGCCCACGATGAAGAAGATGGGCGATGCCATCGGGCTGAACCTTGAAACGCTGTTGCCGGGTGACAAGGATGGCGACAAGCGGTCGTGAGTGCGGTTTTTCGGGGCTCCCATTTCCGGAGAGTTCCGCAAGATCAGGTACGAATCATGCGGGCTGCGCAATTGGCAGGCAAAAGGAAATATCACGGAGTCCCCGCATGTTGCGGAAAGGTGATCAATGATCGGTGCAATTCCACATCGGAATAAGGGCGGAAACAATCGCGTCACTTTTGTGTCGCACCTTTTTGCGCCTGCACTTGCGTTTTTGAAAAACTGTTGCTTTTCAGGGGTTTTTAACGTTAATCTCATTTAACTTTTTCATCCCGAATGGGGTTTGCGTCCGTGCTTGTGCCGACAAGATTGCAGATCATCTCATTCATCTGCGCCCCGCTGCGGGCGCTGGTCCTTGGCGGACTGGTGCTGCTGACGGGGTTGACGCCGGTGGCCGCACAGGCCCAGGCAAAAGCGCAGCCGCAAGCGGTGAACGGCCCGTTGGTTGATGTGGTCTATCAGGACGGCGATACGCTGCGCACGCTGACCGGGCGCATCCTGAACGACCCCGACCTGTGGCCGCTGGTGCTGAAACTCAGCGGCGTGGCGGCGATCACGGATCTGCGCCCCGGTGTGGTGCTGAAGATGCCGGTGACGCAGGTCAAGGCGACCGATATCGCCATCGGGCAGGCCTTGGCCGCGATACAGGCCGCCAATGCCGAAGGCGCGCGGCTGTTTGCCCCCGACCGGATCGAGGCCGCGATCAACAGCCATTCCGATGCCGTGCAGCGGCGCGGCGAAGGGGCCTGGGCCGTGGCGGTGCAACTGGCCACCATCGCCACCGGCTTTGCCAACGAGGCGCTGCAACTGTCGCTGGCGCAGCGCGACCGCGCCGCCGAAGCGCTGATCACCGACGTGCAGGGCAATGTCGAGGGCCGCCGCCCCGAAACCTCGCGCTGGACCGGGCGGGCGCTGAACGATCCGCTGGTGCAGTTTGAAAGGGTGCGCACCCTTTCGGCGTCAACCTCGCAGGTGACGTTCCGCGACCTCAGCCGGTTGCGGCTGAACCCCAACAGCAATGCCACGATCCAAAGCATGCGGACCGACCCGCTGACCGGCGGCGAGGCGACCAAGATCGAACTGGTGTCGGGCGATTTCTATGCGCTGCTGAACCAGTTGGGCGAGCGCACCAGTTTCGAGATCGAGGTGGCCGGGTTGGAAACCACCACTGACAGCGCGGATTTCTGGGTCAAGGCAGATGCCAGCGGCGCGCGGTTTGCCAATTACGACCAAGAGGCGCTGGTGGTGGGCAGCGGCGCGCAGGCGGTCAGCCTTGGCGAAGGTCAGGGTGCCGTGGTTGACGCGCAGGGTGACGCGCAGGTGACCCGCGTGCTGGACCGGCCCACGTTATTGTCGCCTGCGGACAAGGCGGCGATTTATGGCCGCACGGCGGCGCTGTCCTGGCAGGCGAAACCTGAGGCGGCGGGCTACTGGCTCGAAGTGGCCGCCGACGCCGGATTCAACGAGATGAAACTGTCGGAATGGGGTATCCCCGCGACCGGGTTCGACGTGACGGGGATCGACCCCGGCACCTATCACTGGCGGGTCGCGGCGCTGGATGCGTTCGGGTTGCCGGGGGCCTGGGGGCTGGCCCAAAGTTTCGATCTGATTTCCGACACCACCGCGCCCTATCTGGCGGTGGCGGAACCCGCCCAAGGCGCGCTTTTGGCCGCATCGGCGCTGGCGGTGCAGGGCAAGACCGAACCGGGGGCGGTGCTGACGCTGGCCGGGGTGGCGGTGCCTGTGGCGGTGGATGGCACGTTCCGCGCGGATGTGACCTTGCAGCCGGGGGCGAATACGCTGGCATTGATGGCGCAGGATGCCGCCGGGAATGTGACCGAACGCGCGGTCAGCGTGACTTATCGTCCAGCGGCCAGCCTGACGATCACGCCCGACGCGGTTTTGCCGCGTGATGCAGAGGGTCGGTTTCTGACCGCGACGGATCAACTGGCCTTTGCGGGCACGACATCGGCGGCGGCTGGGGCGGCGGTGCGGCTTGTAGCGGCGGATGGCGCGGTGGCTGTCCAGACGACGGTAGGCGCGGATGGTGCGATCAGCCTGACCATCCCGGCCAGCACCACCCCGCAGGATTGGCGCATCGAGGTGCTGTCGCCCCTGGGCGCGGTCGAGGCGGCGCTGACGCTTGCCGTGCTGTCGGACCAGACGGCCCCCGCCATCGCCTTTGCCACCTCGCCGCCGCAGGCCGTGGCCACCCCGCGTCTGGATATCGCGGGAACCGCCGAGGACGCGGTGCGCGTGACCGTGAACGGGGCCGAGGTGGCGCTGACGGACGGGGCGTTCCGGCTGGAGGCTGCATTGCAGCCAGGGTCGAACAGCTTTGAGATCACGGCGACGGACCTTGCCGGCAACGTCGGGCTGCGGCGCGCCACCGTGATCCTTGACGCCGAGGTGCCGGTGATCCGCAGCGCGCAACTGACCCGCACTGCGGGCGCGGTCGAGATCTCGGCATCGGCCAGCGACAACACCGGGTTGCGCGCGGCGGGGCGGTATGTGGTGGCGGTCAACGGCGCGGAACAGGCGGGCGTGTTGCGCTGCGCGGCACAGGCGGGAACCACCACCTGCCGCGCCACGCTACCCCCCGTCAAAGGCGACATCCGCCTGCTGTCGGTCACGCTGACGGATTACGCGGGCAACAAGGCGGAACGCCGGGGCAACTGACACAGACGCGACGGGGGCAGACGCTGCGTCCAGAAATCGCGACAACGGAATGACGAGGCAGACGAGATGACGCACGGTATGGCACGATATCCCCTGGTGATGACCGCGCTGGCGCTGGGTCTGACGGCGTCGCCTGTCTGGTCGCAAGAGGCGGCGTCAGAGCCGTTGCTGGTGGTCTATGGCCCGGCGGCCAACAGCCGCGAAGGCGACCCCGACCGGATCGAGCGGTTGTTCTTCAGCTTGGCCGCGGGCACCACAGGGCCGCTGCACCTGCGGCTGTTCGATGCCGATGTCGGCGGGCGCGGCGATTCGGTGTTGGGGCGGCTGAACGGGGCGACGGATTACCGGCTGTATGGCGGGACGGGGGCCTATGCGGCGGCGGTGCGGCCTGCGCGGCAGACCGACGGCGCGCGCGCCAAGCCCGGTGGCGAGGTGCAACCCGCCCCGACGGGTGATCTGCTGGTGGAACGGCAGATCGCCAATGACGCGGAATTTGACGACCAATGGGTCACGCTGCACACGCTTGACGCCAGCGCGGGCGAGGTTGTGGGCGACCGCATCTGGTTCCGGCTGGATGTGCAGGGGGCGGCGGGCGATGACGGCAACGTGTTTGCCGCCACGCTCAGCACCGACGCAGGCGCCAATGTGACGCCCGAGGGGATGCAGACGGTGGCCTTTGCGCCGACGCTGCGTTGGCCCGGCACCGGCGCGCCGACCGAAGTGCGGGTGGCCATTCCCGCAGGCGGTCAGGTGACATTGCAGAATTTCGACGCGGCGGCGGGGCAGTTGCGGCTGCACACGCTGTATGAGGAGTTTCCCGTCACCGCGTCCGGGCAGGATGTCTGGAGCGTGCAGAACCTGCTGATCGCGGACGCAGAGGCCGCGATTACCGTGGTCGAGGGGTTCGAGAAACCCAATGACGTGACGCTGTCGGTGTTTGGTGCGGATGGCGCGGCGTTGCCCCTGATCATGCCGCCGGTGCGGGCGGTGGGGCTGAACCGGCCCACGGCGGCTGCAACCGCGCGGCCCTTGTCGAACTGCACTTCGGTCGCGTTTGATGCCAGCGCGTCGCGCGGTCTGGGCGAGTTGGTCACGCGGTGGGATTTCGGCGATGGCGCGACATCGGACGCAGCCGTGATTGCGCATGAATATGCCGCACCGGGCCGCTATGAGGCGGTGCTGTCGATCCTTGATCCCGCCGCCGCCCCGCCTGCGGGGGCGCGTCTGCGGCTGCCGGTGCATGTGCGTCCGGCTCCGATGGCTGTGCCCGGTGATGCGGTGTTGGTCGCCCCCGGCGACAGCGTTGCGTTTTCGGGGGCGGCGTCTGTTCCGTCGGACAGCCCGATCACCGGCTATGCCTGGACCTTTGGCGATGGCGCACAGGCGCGCGGCATGGAGGTCAGCCATGTCTATGCCGCCTCTGGCACCTATCGCGCCGTGCTGCGGGTCGAGGATCAGTCGCAGCATCCCTGCAGCTTTGGCCTTGCCACCCGCGTCGTGACCGTGAACCACGCCCCCGTGGCCGAGGCGGGCACCGATCAGGTGAATGTGGTCGGCGGCGAGGTGCGGCTGTCCGGCGTGGCCAGCTATGACCGCGACGGGGCGATTGCGTCCTATCGCTGGGACATGGGCGATGGCACCGTGCTGGACGGGCGCGATGTGGCGCATGTTTACACGACGGCTGGCACCTTTACCGCGACCTTGACCGTCATGGATGACAGCGGCGTGGCCAACAACACCGCCCGCGATGTGGCGACCGTGATCGTCAATGCCCCGCCGGTGCCCGTGGGCAAAGGCCCGGACCGCCCCATTGCGGTGGGCGAGGTCACGACATTGACGGCGGCGGGATCCGTGGACCCGGATGGCGAGATCCTGAATTACCTGTGGTCCTTTGGAGATGGTGCGATGGCCGAGGGCGCGGACGTACAATATGCGTGGACGCGCCCCGGCACCTTTGATGTGACGCTGACCGTGACCGACAATTCGGGCACCCCGTCTGCCACCACGCAGACCGCGTTTCCGGTGATCGTCAGCGCGGCCCCGGTGGCCGAAGCGGGCGCGGACCAGTTCCTGACCCAAAGCGTGGTGAATTTCGACGGCGGCGGATCGCGTGACCCGGATGGGCAGATCACCCGCTGGCTGTGGGATTTCGGCGATGGCAACACCGGGGCGGGGCAGACGGTCGCGCATCCCTATCGCGCACCGGGCACCTATGAGGTGACGCTGAACGTGATCGACGACAGCGGTGCGCCCCTGAACACCGATCAGGACACGCTGTGGGTCACGATCAATGCGACGCCGGTCGCAGATGCAGGCCCTGATATCACGACCGCGCCGGGACAGCCGGTGGTGCTTGATGGATCAGCGTCGATCGACCCGGATGGCGCGGTGGAAAGCTGGGCCTGGACCCTGCCGGATGGTCGCACGCTTGATGGCGCGCTCGTGGAGCACGTGTTCGACGCGCCAGGGCGCTATCCGGTCAGCCTGACGGTGACCGATGATTTCGAAGGTGGCCCGGTGGCGGATCAGGACGAGGTCATCGTGACCGTCAACGCACCGCCGGTAGCCGTGATCGGCCCGGACCTGTTGGTGGCGCCCGGTGTGCCGGTGACGTTCAGCGGGCTGAATTCGCATGATCCCGATGGCACGATCAGCGATTTCCGTTGGGATTTCGAGGATCGCGACGCGCCGTTGCGCGGGGATACGCTGACGCGCAGCTTTGATGTGCCGGGTGTGGTGGGGGTGCAACTGACCGTGGTGGACGGGTCCGGCGCGCTGAACGCCACGGCGCAGACCGCGATCACGGTGCGCGTCAACCATGCGCCGGTGGCCGATGCCGGCCCGGAAATTGCGACCGCCGACCTGTTTGTCGATCTGGACGCCAGCGGGTCCAGCGACGCGGATGGCGATCTGCTGACCTATACCTGGGATTTCGGTGATGGCACGGCCGCGCAACAGGGCCGACAGGTGCGCCATGCGTTCCCGCGCGCGGGCCGCTATCCGGTGACGCTGGTGGTGGATGACGGCACGGGTCTGGACAACGCGCGCGCCACATCGGCGACCGTGGTGGTGATCGACGCGCCCCCGATTGCGGTGGCGGGCGGCAACCGCGATGTCTGTTCCGGCTTTCCGATCCTGTTCGACGGGTCGGCCTCGGTTGACCCTGATGGCGGGCGGCTGTTGTATTCCTGGGATTTCGGCGACGGCACCACGTCGGACATCGTGAACCCGAACAAGACCTATGAGGTGCCCGGTGCCTATCCTGTCACGCTGACAGTGAGGGATGAAAGCGGGGCGCTGACCGGCACCGCGACCGACCGCATCGCGGCGCTGGTCCGCGAAGGGCCGATTTCCAACGCCGGGGCGGATATCGTGGCCTGCACCAACCAGCAGGTGCGCTTTGACGGTACCGGATCGACCGATGCCGATGGCGCGGTAAACGCCTTTGCCTGGACCTTTGGCGATGGCGCGACCGGCAGCGGCGACCGGCCCACGCATGTGTTCACGCAGGCCGGACGCTATACCGTCAACCTGACCATCACCGGCGACAGCAACGGGCTGTGCAGCCCCTTGGACAGCGACCAGATGGTGGCCGAGATCTTTGACGCGCCCAGCCTTGCGATCCGCGCCGATGACCGGATGGCGGCGGGCGTGGCCAACAGCTTTGCCGCCGTCCTCAGCGCGGGCGATGATGCCAAGGGCGCGGTGGTGGCGTGGGATTTCGGCGACGGGTCCAAGGCCGAAGGCGTCAACACGCAGCATAGCTTTGCCAGCCCCGGCACCTATCTGGTGACCGCGTCGGCCCGGTTTCCCAATGCGGTTGCCGCCTGTCAGGATATCGCGGTGACGCGCAAGGTGATCGTAAACGCAGCCCCCGTGGCGGTGATCGCAGGCCCCGCGCAGATGGCGGCGGGCGAAAAGGTGGCGTTTGACGCCGTGGGGTCGAGTGACCCCGATGGCGCGCTGACCGGCTTTGCCTGGGATTTCGGCGATGGCAATACCGGCACCGGCGTGCGCGCGACGCATGTCTTTGCCCAGCCTGGGGATTACACGGTGACGCTGACGGTGACGGATGATGCGGGCACGCCTAATTCGGGCGCCACGGCCACCCTGCCCGTCACGGTGAACCCGGCCCCGGATGCGGGGTTGGCCGCACCGGTGGCGCTGTGCGCGGGGGTTGACACGCCCTGGCGCGCGGCGGTGCCTGCGGACACCGCCGCCGCATGGCAGTTCGGGGATGGCACGTCGATGACGGGGGCCGAGGTGCGCCACGCCTTTGCCAAGCCGGGGCTGTATCCGGTGACCGTGGCGATGGATGACGGGCGCGGATTGCCCAACAGCCGCCGCCTGCAAGAGGTCTATGCCCGCGTCAACGCCCCCCCCACCGCGATTGCAGGCCCGGATCGCACGGTCTGCCCCGGTGATCCCGTGGTGTTCGATGGCCGCGCCTCGGGCGATATCGACGGCCAGATCGCCAGCTATCGCTGGGAATTTGCCGATGGCGTCGTGCTGACCGGTCCGGTGGTGGAACGCGGCTTTGACGCGGCGGGCCCGATGGCGGTGACGCTGACGGTCACCGATCAAAGCGGCGCGCTGGCCTGTAACGCGGGCACAGACAGCGCGGTGATCAAGGTCAACGGGACGCCCCGCGTCGATGCGGGCGCGGACCGGACCACCTTTGTCGGCGCGGCGCATGATGTGCTGACGTTTGCCGATCCCGCCGCCACGGACCCGGATGGGGATGGTCTGGTCCTGACCTGGGATTTCGGGGACGGCAAACCCGGCACCAAGGGCCAGCCCGCGACCAGCAGTCAGGCCATCGGCGCGCAGGTGACCCATGCCTATGGCGCACCGGGGACCTATACCGTGACCGTGACGGCGGCGGATACAAGCGGGCTTGCCTGCGGCATGGCGTCGGACACCGCCACCATCACGGCGTTGCCGCGCAACTAGGCACCTGCGGCTTGACGGCACGGGGGGCCACGCCTAGCGTGACACCATGCGATTTCCGTTGCGCGCCAAGTTCTTTGTGTTTGCCGTTATCCTTGCGCTGGTGCCGCTGGGGCTGGTGGGTAATACGCTGATCCGCATCACGCGGGATGAATTGATCAGCGCCGCCAACGAAGACCTGATCAACGTTGCCGCCCAACTGGCCGCGGACATCGACAGCACATGGTCGGGGCAATTGCGCACGCCCTTGCTGGTGATCCGTGACGGGGTGCAAAGCCCGGAACTGGGCGTGCCGCAAAAGATTTCGCTGCTGACGCTGGGGATTGCCGAGATGCCCGCCGTCAAGGCGCTGCAGCTGAGTGTGGCGGGGTCCAGCCTGCCCATTCTGGTGACGGACAGCGCCTATGCCGACCGCCTGGCCCAAGCCGGGGCCGACCCGATGGCCGAATTGCGGCTGGAACCCGATGCACTGAGCCTGTTGGCGCGCAATGGCCAGTTGGAACAGCCGCAGGTTCGTCATGTTGCCGCGACCGGCGATTGGCTGGCGACGCTTGTGTTGCCGCTGTCAACGCAGATCGCGGGCCGCCCGGTGACGCTGTCGGCGCAGATTGATCTGGCGGCGCTGGCGGCGGTGCGTGACCGCCATCCCTTTGGCCAGAGCGGCGAGATTGCGTTCATCGACGCCGCAGGGGCCGCGCAACTGGAACCCGGCGGGCCGCGCGCCCTGACCGACCGCGCGATTGTCACCGATGCGCAGCGGCTGATCGGATCGAACGCACAGGCCGTGGCGTTGCAGGCCTATACCCGCGCGGACGGCACCGCGATGCTGGCGGCCTATGCGTTTCCGCAGAGCTTTCCCTGGGCCGTTGTGACGGAATTGCGCGAGGCAGCCGCCTATGGCGTGGTGGACCAGATGACGCGCACCACGCTGATCCTTGCGGGGATCGGGTTTGCGGTGGCGGGCATCGGTGCGCTGATCTTTGCGCAGCGGCTGACCAAACCCATCCTGCGCATCGGGGCTGCGGCGCGCGAGGTCGGGCAGGGCAATTTCGCCATCCGCCTGCCGCAGACCCGCGCCAAGGATGAAATCGGCGATCTTGCGCTGCGGTTCAACGCGATGATCGGCGAATTGTCCGAACGCATGGAGCTGATGAAATTCGTCAGTGCGGGCACCGTGGATGCCATCCGCCGCGCCGAGGCGTCGGGCGTGGCGCGCGTGGGCGAACGGCGCAACCTGACCGTGCTGTTCACAGACATTCGGGGCTATACCGCGTTTTCCGAAAACAACCCGCCCGAGGTGGTGGTGGAAATGCTGAACCTCTATCTGGAAAGCCAGACCGCCAGCATCCGCGCCTTTCATGGCGACATCGACAAATTCGTGGGCGACGCCGTGGTGGCGATCTTTGACGGGCCGGGGATGGAACGGCGGTCGGTGGAATGCAGCCTGGAAATTCAGGTCAAGATGGCGGATTTGCTGGCCGCGCACCCGGATTGGAACCTGACCATCGGCATCGGCATCGCAGCGGGCGAAGTGGTGCTGGGTGCGATGGGGGCGCGCGACCGGATGGATTTCACGGTGCTGGGATCGACCGTGAACCTTGCCGCGCGGCTGTGCGACAAGGCGCCGGGGGGCGATGTGCTGGTCAATCCGGCGGTGCAAGCCGCCGTGCTGGCCACCGATGCCCCGGTGCGGTTCGAGGAGATCGAGCCGCTCAAGCTCAAGGGCTATTCCCAGCCGGTGCCGACCTATGCCGCCCGCGCGGTGGCCTGAGGGGTCACGCCGCGTCCACCAACCCGCGCCCTTTCAACAGCGCGTCAACCCCCGGCAACCGGCCCCGGAACCGTTCATAGAGCACCGCCGCATCCTCGGACCCGCCGCGCGACAGGATATGCGCCTCTAGCGCGCGGGCGGTTTCGGGGTCGAACGCATCGCCTGCCGCGTCAAAGGCCGCAAACGCGTCGGCATCCATCACCTCGGACCACATGTAACTGTAATATCCCGCCGAATAGCCGTCGCCGCCAAACACATGCGCGAAATGCGGCGTGGCGTGGCGCATGGCAATCTCGCGCGGCATCCCGATGGCATCCAGCACCTCGGCCTGTTTCTGCATCGGGTCGCTGGGCGGTGTGCCTTCGTGGAAGGCCAGATCGACGAGCGCGGAGGACACATATTCCACCGTCTGGAACCCCTGATCGAAATTTGCCGCCCCCAACACACGGGTCAGCATCGCCGGCGGCATCGCCTCGCCCGTCTCGGCATGGGTGGCAAATTCGCGCAGCACTTCCGGCACTTCCAGCCAGTGTTCATACAACTGACTGGGCAATTCGACGAAATCGCGCGCCACGGACGTGCCCGAAATGCTGGAATAGGTCACGTCCGACAGCATCTGGTGCAGGGCATGGCCAAATTCGTGGAACAACGTGCGCGCATCGTCATAGGACAACAGCGCGGGCGCGCCCTTGGCAAAATTGCAGACGTTGATCACCACAGGGGTCTGCACGTCGGGGAACCGCGCCTGCGCGCGCAGCGCCGAACACCACGCGCCCGACCGTTTCGATCCGCGCGCAAAGTAATCGCCGATAAAGATCGCGACGTGTGCGCCGTTCCGCGTCACCTGCCAGGCGCGGGCGTCGGGGCGGTAAAGCGGCAGGTCAACAGGCGCAAATTCCAGCCCGAACAGCCGCGTCGCGCAGGCGAAAGACGCGTCGATCATGCGGTCGAGTTGCAGGTAGGGCTTCAGCGCCGCCTCATCCAGATCATGTTCCGCCGCGCGCAGTTTCGCGGCATAATAATGCCAGTCCCAAGGCTCCAGCGCGCCGGTGACGCCATCCGCTGCCATCAATGCCGCGAGCTTTGCCGCGTCCGTCCGCGCCCGCGCCCGCGCCGGTTCCCAGACCGCCAGCAACAAATCGCGCACCCGGTCCGCATTGCCCGCCATTTCGGTTTCCAGCTTGTAGGCCGCGAAATCGGCATAGCCCAACAGCGTCGCCCGTTCATGCCGCAGCGCAAGGATCTCAGCCGCCACCGCGCGGTTATCCGTGTCGCCGCCATTCGCACCGCGCTGCGTAAACGCCCGCCAGACGGTTTCGCGCAGGGAGCGGTTGGGCGAGAATTGCAGGAACGGTGTGGCGAGCGACCGCGACAGCGTCACCACCGCACCGGGCCGGTCCTTTTCCACCCCCGCCGCGCGCGCAGCGTCCGCCAGAAACGCGGGCAGGCCGGTCAGGTCCGCCTCGGACAGGTCCAGATACCACGCCCGCTCATCCGCCAGCAGGTTCTGGGTGAACTGCGTGCCCAACACCGCCAGCCGCGCCTTGATCGCCTTCATCCGCGCTGCATCGTCGCCCGTCAATGCCGCGCCCGACCGCACAAACCCGCGATGCGACAGCATCAGCACGCGCGCCTGTTCCGGGGTCAGGCCCAGCGAATCGCGCCGCGCCCACAGGTCGGCCACGCGGGCAAACAGCGCGGTGTTGGCGGAAATCTCGGCCCAATGCGCGGCGAGTTTCGGCGAAAATTCGCGCTGCAACGCCTCGCGCGCCGGGTTCGCATCCGCGCCTGCAACGGTATAGAACGCGCCCAGCACCCGCGACAGGGCGCGCCCCGCCGCCTCCAGTGCGTCGATGGTATTGGCGAAGGTCGGCGCGTCTGGGTTGCCTGCAATCGCTGCGATTTCCGCAACATGCGCGGCCAGCGCGGCCTCCACCGCAGGCGCGTAATGGTCATCGGTGATCCGGTCATAGGGCGGCACATCGAACGGCGTGTCCCAGACGGGGGCCAAAAGCGGATTGGTCATCGGGTTCTCCTATCGGGTTGTCCCAGAGTTAGCCCTGCACCCCTGCCCGCGCAAGCACCGCTCAGGCCAGATGGTCGATGGCCCCGCAATCCGGGCAATCCGCGCGCCGCGCCACCGCGATCCGCCGCGTCTCGCCCCAAAGGCCATCGTAGATCAACATTTGCCCGCGCAACCCCTCGCCCGCGCCGGTGATCGCCTTGACCGCCTCCAGCGCCATCATCGCGCCAATGACGCCGGGCAAGGGCGCGATCACGCCTGCCTCGGCACAGGACGGGGCCAGACCGGGGGCGGGCGCTTCGGGGAATACACAGCGATAGCAGGGCCCGCCGCGCACCGGGTGGAACAGGCTGATCTGGCCCTCCCATTGCGTCAAGGCGCCCGAAACCAGCGGCTTGCCCGCTGCGATGGCGGCGGCATTGACCAGATAGCGGGTGGCGAAATTGTCGCTGCCGTCCAGGATCACATCGTAATCGGCGAACAGATCGGCGGCGATGTCGGCGGTCAGGCGGCGTTCATAGGGCCGCACCGTCACGAACGGGTTCAGCGCGCGGATGGCAATCGCGGCGGATCGCACCTTGGCCATGCCGATGCGGTCATCGGTATGGATGATCTGGCGTTGCAGGTTGGAGGCCGCAACGCTGTCATCGTCGATCACGCCCAAGGTGCCCACACCCGAAGCCGCCAGATACAACAGTGCGGGCGACCCCAGCCCCCCCGCCCCCACCACCAGCACGCGGGCGGATTTCAGCGCCTTTTGCCCGGTGCCGCCGACCTCGCGCAGCACGATATGGCGGGCGTAACGGTCCAGTTCGGCGTCCGACAGCGCCAGCCGGGGCGCAGCCACCGCCGGGGCAGCGGCTGCGATCCGCCGCCGCAGCCGTGCCATGCCCGCGCGATAGGCCATGACCAGCGCCACCGCCGCCCCCAGCAACAGCCAGGGCGCGGGGGACGCGCCCGTCGCCGCGCGCAGCGCGGACTCCGCTGGCAGCGCCAGCGCGCCCAGCACGAAAGCGGCCCAAAGGGCCGCCACGCCTGCGGCGCGCTGCGCAGGCGGCGCTTTCAGCGCCGCACCGATCCCCCAGATCACACCGGCCAGAACCACAAACAGCATCAACCGCGCCCCGTCGATCCAAACCCGCCCGCGCCGCGCGCGGTATCCTCCAGCGTCTCGACCACGCGGAACACTGCCTGCACCACCGGGGCCACCACCATCTGCGCGATGCGGTCGCCATGCGCGACCGTGAACCCGGCATCGCCAAGGTTCACCAGGATCACCGCGACTTCGCCGCGATAATCGTTGTCGATGGTGCCGGGGCTGTTCGGGATCGTCACGCCATGCCGCAGCGCCAGCCCCGACCGGGGCCGCACCTGCACCTCATACCCCGCCGGGATCGCCATCCGCAGCCCGGTTGGCACCAGCACCCGCGCCCCCGGCGCGATCACCACCGCGCCGCGATCGGGCAGGTTGGCGCGCAGGTCCGCCCCTGCCGCCCCCGCCGTCGCATAGGCAGGCAGGCCCAGCGACACGTCCGCGCCCGCGACCCATAGCATCTCTATTCTGGTCATGGCTTCATCTTGCCTGAAATACTCCCGCCGGAGGCAGCCGCGCTGTCAGGGCGCACCGCCCCTGAAAGATGGGCAGCAACCCGCGCCGCCAACCGCACCGCCACCGCTTCCTTGGCCATGCGCGGCCAAACCTCGGTGCCATCTGCCGTGATCAGCGTCACCGCATTTTCTGCCCCGCCCATGATGCCGGTTTCGGGCCGCACATCGTTGGCGACGATCCAGTCACAGCCCTTGCGCGCGCGTTTCGCGGTGGCATGCGCGATCACGTCATCGGTTTCGGCGGCAAAGCCCACCACCAGACGCGGTCGCCCGGTGGTCATCTGCGACAGGGTGGCCAGGATATCGGCGTTTTCGGT
Organism: Paracoccus haematequi; assembly: GCA_945881965.1. Classification (GTDB taxonomy): domain Bacteria; phylum Pseudomonadota; class Alphaproteobacteria; order Rhodobacterales; family Rhodobacteraceae; genus UBA9554. The sequence continues at coordinate 239,597 of CAMCVS010000001.1, forward strand.
AAACTCCAGCACCGGCAGGCGTCCCGCCACCTTCTTGATCTTGGACGCGCCCGCGTTCGCGACCCGCCAATCCGCCACGGCGGCGGCCATCACGGCGGCCTCGACCGGCAGGGCCGCCATCACCGCGTCCAGCATTTGGGCCGCCGTTTCCACCCGCACCACCTGCACGCCCGCAGGCGGCGGCACCGTCGCAGGCCCGGTCACGAACACCACGTCTGCCCCCAGATCGGCCAAAGCGCGGGCAATCGCCGTGCCCTGCGCGCCAGACGAGCGATTGGCGATATAGCGCACCGGGTCGATCGGTTCATGCGTCGGCCCGGATGTGACCAGCACCCGCCGCCCTTTCAAGGGACCATCCGTCAACTGCGCGCGGATCGCCGCCATGATCTCGGCGGGTTCCGCCATCCGCCCCGGCCCGTATTCGCCGCAGGCCATGTCGCCATCATTTGGCCCGACACAGCCGATGCCATCGCCGCAGAGCACCGCCAGATTCCGTTGCGTGGCGGCGTGTTGCCACATCCGCACATTCATCGCGGGCGCGATCAGCACGCGCTTGTCCGTTGCCAGCAGCAGCGTGGAGGCCAGATCATCCGCCAGCCCCGCCGCCATCTTGGCCATCAGATCGGCGGTGGCCGGGGCCACCACCACCAGATCGGCGGCGCGCGAAAGCTGGATATGGCCGATGTCCACCTCTTGGGTCAGATCGAACAGCGCGCCATGCACCGCCTCGCCCGCCAGCGCGCCGATGGTCAGGGGCGTGACAAATTCCGCCCCCGCCCGCGTCAGAACCGGCGTCACCGCCGCGCCCGCGCTGCGCAGCAGGCGGATCAGTTCCGGCACCTTGAAGGCCGCGATGCCGCCGCCGATGATCAGAAGTATGCGCTTGCCTGCCAGCATCGGGGCCTCCGTCGTTGCGGGGACGTTAGGGCGCGATGACATGAGGTGCAAGCCAAGCTCAGGGCTTGCGGAACGCGGCGCAGGGATCGGGGCGATCCGCGGGGGCGGCATCGCGGAGCGCGTCGAACTGCCCGATGATCGCGCCCGCTTCGGACTGGCCCAGGGAAAAGGTCGTGATGTCACTGCGCACGGTCAGCAGATAAGCGGGTGCGCCGCCATCGCGCCGCGCATGGCCATTGCCGGTGATCACGGCGACAGGTCCGCCGGTGGCGTCCAGCGCGTCCAGCGCCGCGCGCGCCAGTTCCGCGTCGCGCAAGCGCTGAATGTCCACGAAACCCGGCAGCATTTCGGGCGGCAGCGCATTGCAATGCGCCGCCATTTGTTCCGCCTCGGCGGCAGCTTGCGCTGCCGCAGGCAGCGCGCGGTCCAGCCCGAACGCAGCGGCGCGCGCACCAAAGGTGCGCGCCACCCCATCGGTCATCGCGGTCCGGGCCGCATCGCGCGGCACAGCCGCGCCATACAGCCGCGCCTGCGGCGCGGCGGCGAAAATGGGGGCATACATCGCAAAGTCGGGCCAGCCGCTGTCGGCCCAGCCGGTCGCGGCGGCCAAGGCCGCTGCATCATCGCGGGCGATGCCCGCGACGGCCGCAACCTGTTCCGATGTCAGCATTTCGAACACCAGCGCGCGCGGGGCGAGTGCCGCAACCCAGCGCGCCTGCTCCACATGGTGGGCGGGGTTGTCATGCACCTCGCCAAGCCACACCACCTGCGCCGCGCGGGCCGCCGCCGGCACATCATCTGCCCAAAGCGGCGTCGCGATCAACAGCAGGGCGGCAATCAGCGCTTTCATACCAGAAACGCGTGAACCTCTTTCGAGGCGGTTTCCAGCCGCTTGCGCATCTTGGCGAATGCCGCCGCCTCCAACTGGCGCACGCGTTCCTTGGACAGGCCCAGCTCTTCGCCCAGGCTCTCCAGGGTGCGCGGCTCTTCGCGCAGCTTGCGCTCGCGCACAATGAACCGCTCGCGTTCGTTCAGCGCGGCCAGCGCATCGGCCAGCCATTCGCGAATCTTGGCGCGGTCATGGCGGTCCTCGACGATTTCATCGGCTTGCGCGCTGTCATCTTCCAGCGTTTCCATCCATTCGCGCCCGTCCTCGTCGGACGACTGCATCGCGTTCAGGCTATAGTCGGACCCGGACAGGCGGCCCTCCATCATCTCGACATCGGCCAGCGGCACGCCGATTTCGGTGGCGATCTTCTGGCGCATCTGGTGGCCGTCCAGCGTTTCACCGTTCGACTGCGCCTCGCGTTCGATCTTGGCCTGCACGCGTTTGAGGTTGAAAAACAGCGCCTTCTGGCTGGAGGTGGACCCGGTGCGCACCATCGACCAGTTGCGCATCACGTAATCCTGGATCGACGCCTTGATCCACCACACCGCATAGGTGGAAAACCGCACGCCGCGATCCGGGTCGAACTTGTCCGCCGCCTTCATCAGGCCAAGACCCGCCTCCTGAATCAGGTCGTTCATCGGCGCGCCATAGCGTTTGAATTTCGACGCCATCGAAATCGCCAGCCGCATATAGGCGGTGATCAGCCGGTGCAGCGCCGCCTCGTCGCGCTGATCGCGCCAGGCATAGGCCAGCCGCAATTCGGTTTCGGCGTCCAAGAGTTCCGCCTTCATCGCGCGGCGGGACATCGTCAGGTCAACAGATCCGTCAAGTGCCATGTTTTCCCCCGGTTTTTCAGACAGGGCGCGGAAAATTCCGCCACCCCTTGCAATCTTCTTGCCTTGGCTTACGGGAGGGACATGGAAGCGGATCAAAAATACCTACCTCCTTTGCGCAGTCTGGTGCTGGGCGGCGCTGCCTCGGGCAAGTCGGAATGGGCCGAGGAATTCGTCGCGAAACAAGGGGTTTCGCGGGTCTATATCGCCACCGCCGAGGCCTGGGATGACGAGATGCGCGCCAAGTTGACGCAGCACCGCGCGCGCCGGGATGCGACATGGCGCACCATCGAGACCCCGACGGACCTGCCGGCGGCCCTGGCCGATGTGCGGAGGGGGGAGGTGGTGCTGATCGACTGTCTGACGCTGTGGCTGTCGAACCTGATGCTGGCGGAGGCCGATCTGGCGGCGGCAGAGGCGGCGCTGATGGCGGCGCTGGCCGCCTGCCCCGCGCCTGTTACTTGCGTGTCGAACGAGGTCGGTATGGGCGTGGTGCCGGATACCCCGCTGGGGCGGCGGTTTCGCAACGCGCAGGGCGGGCTGAACCGGCGCGTGGCGGCGCAGGCGGGGCTTGTGGTGGCGGTAATGGCGGGGTTGCCATTGGTATTGAAAGGGCGTGTGGAATGACGCAATTCTTCTGGGTCCGGCATGGGCCGACCCATGCCAAGACGATGGTCGGATGGTCCGATCTGCCCGCCGATCTGTCGGACACGGCGCAACTGGCACGGCTGGCGGCGGCGTTGCCGCGTGATGCGCTGGTGATTTCGTCCGATCTGTCGCGCGCGGTGGCCACGGCGGATGCCATTCAGCAGGACCGCCCCCGCCTGCCGCATGACGCAGCCCTGCGCGAGATGCATTTCGGCGACTGGGAATTGCAGCACTGGGCGGACATCCCCGATCAGGCGCAATTGCAGGCGTTCTGGGACAGCCCCGGTGCCATCGCCCCCCCCGGCGGCGAAAGCTGGGACGCGGTATCGGCGCGGGTGTCCGGGGCCGCCGACCGGCTGGTGGCGGCGCATCCGGGGCGCGCCATCGTGGTGGTGGCGCATTTCGGCGCAATCCTGACGCAAGTGCAGCGCGCCACCCGCGCCACGGGTCGCGCCGTGTTTGCGCACAAGATCGACAACCTGTCGCTGACCGAATTGCACCTGACGGACGATGGCTGGCAATCGCTGCGGATCAATCAGGTGTTCTGACCTGACGCCCGTGCAAAACGCCCTTGCCGTCGCGCCCGCCGGTCCGCAGGGTTGGCGCATAACGCGGAGTAACCCCCATGAATAACCCGACCTATGATCTTGTTATCGGCGACCGCGCCTATTCCAGTTGGTCCCTGCGCGGCTGGCTGTTCTTTGATGCCTTTGGCATCCCGGTGAACACCATCCGGGCGCAGCTTTACACCGATCAGTTGGCCACTATCCTGCGCGATTTCCCGCCCGCGCGCACCGCACCCACACTGCGCACCCCCGAGGGGTTCATCGTGCCGGAAACCATCGCCATCGCCGAAGAACTGGCGACGCGGCACCCAGAGGCGGGTCTGTGGCCTGCGGGCGCGCAGATGCGAGGGATGGCCCGCGTTCTGGCCGCCGAAATGCATGCCGGGTTCGGCGCGCTGCGCAGCTATTGCCCGATGAACCTGCGCGTCAGCTATCAAGATTGCAGCCCGCCGCCCGCCGTTCTGGACGATCTGGCGCGGCTGGAGGTGATCTGGGGTTGGGCGCTGGACCAATCCGGCGGGCCGTGGCTGTGCGGGGACTATTCAGCGGCGGATGCGTTCTTTGCCCCGGTGGCGGGGCGGATTGCAGGCTATAACCTGCCGGTGAGCGCGCAGGCGCTGGCCTATGTGCAGGCGCATCTGAACCACCCGTCGTTCCGGCGCTGGCGCGCGATGGGGCTGGTCGATGGCCCGGATCAGGCGTTCTATCGCCGCGATTGGCCCACGCGCCCGTGGCCTAGCCCTGCGCCCTTGCCTGCGCGCGCGGTGGAGGGCACCGATGCCCTCAACGCCGCCTGCCCCTATTCCGGCGATCCCGTGACCCATGTGCTGGACCTGCACGGCAACCGCTGGGGGTTCTGCAACGCCTTCTGCCGTGACAAGACGGTTGCCGATGCCGGCGCGTGGCCCGCGTTCGTTGCCATGGTGACGCAGCACGGGGTGGCGGTGTGACCGAACGGCTGGAACTGCGGCTGGCGCATTTGGAACGGCTGGCCGATGATCTGAGCGAGGTCGTGGCGCGGCAGGCCCGCGAGATCGACCTGATCCAGCGCCGCGTCGAGATGCTGTTGAAGCGCGAAGCCGAGCGGCTGGAGGCCGAAACCGGCGGGCAGGTCACGCCGAACGAACGCCCCCCGCATTGGTGATCAGGGGGTTTTGACCTCGGACGCCAGCAATGCGCCATCGGCCAACAGCATCTGGACCCAGCGCGTATCCTCGCCCGCCTTGCCATGCGCGGTGACGAACACGGCGCGGTCCTGCACGGCGGCGCATGTGGCTGGGCCGCCGCAGACCTTGGATTTCAGCGCGTCATAGGCGATGTCGGTCGGCCCTGACGCCTGCTTGCGCTGCGCGCCGCGGGTCAGTTCATACAGCGCCGGTCGCCCGAACAGCACCACCGCGCCCGTGATTTCGCGGGCGCAGCCATCGGCAAAGCCGGTGATCCGCACCGCGCGGGGGCTGACGGACCCCGGCGCGGGGTCATGCAGGCGGAACCCGGCCGCCTCTGCGGTTGTCTTGCCGGGGCTGCGCGCCTCGGGACCGCACAGAACGCGCGGCGCGGCAGACAGATCGGACGGGACAAGTGCGGCGGGGATGGCTATGGCGGGATCAGGCGGGGCCGCCTCTGGCTTGGTCGTGTCAGGCGTGGTCGTTTCAGGCTTGGGCGCACGCCGCCCGAACAACCCGCGATGTGGGGCTTCTGCGGCAGGTTCGGCGGGCGAGGTCGCAGCCTCGACCGAAAATTCGGGCGGGATGTCGGCATCGGTCGCCGAATCAGAAACAGGGCCGCCACAGGCCGCCAGCATCAGCAGCGCGCAAGGGATCAACATGTGTTTCATCGCCGCGCACCCTGCCCGATGCCACCCGGCCTGTCCACCTGTCAGACCTCGTCCACCATCACCACCCCCGGCAGGCTTTTGATCGCGCCCTTGACCTGTGGGGTGACGGGGTAATCCGCGCCACAGTCGATTTCCACCTCGCCGGGCAGGTCGGGATGCAGCAGGCACAGCGTGACCGGCCCAATCGCCCGTGCTTGCGCGCGGGTTTTTGCCGCCGCCGCCGCATCCGCCAGCACACGCGCGACCAGCGCCGCCGCGCCCGCTTCCTCCAGCCAGACCTTGAGGCCGGACGCGCCCGCATCCGCCACCACATCTTCCAGCGCGGTGACGCCGCGCGCCACCGGATCGAACTGGCCCTCGTTGAACCGTGCCTCAAGGGTCATCACCACCTGCAAGCTGCGTTCGAACACCTGGCGGACCGCGTCGAAATCTTCGGGGAACAGCGCCATGCCCGACACCTGCCCCGTCGGGTCCGAGATGTTCATGCGGAAAAACCGCGTGCCGCGCCCGGATTTGCGTTCCTGCAACGCGGATACGATCACGCCGACGCGGCCCACGGCGGCCCCGTCCTGTTCCGCCTTGACCTGCAATTCCGCCAGCGTCATCGCCTTTTTGCGCCGCAGCGCGGGCAGGTAATCATCCAGCGGGTGCCCCGAAAGGTAGAACCCGATGGCTTTGTGTTCCTCGGTCAGCCGGTCGGCGGCGGACCAGTCGGGCACGCCCGTCAGGCGCGGTTCCGGCAGGTCATCACCGCCTGTGCCGAACAGCGACACCTGCGCTGACGCCCGCGCGTCGTGCACCGCTGCCGACCATGTCACCAGCGCATCCAGACTGTCGAACACCCGGCGGCGGTTGGGGTCCAGCACATCGAACGCGCCTGCGCGCGCCAGCATTTCCAAGGGCCGCTTGCCCACGCGTTTCAGATCGACGCGCCGCGCCAGATCGAACAGCGACACAAAGGGTTTGTCGCCGCGCGCATCGGTGATCAGGCGCATCGCCTCTGGCCCGACATTTTTCAGCGCGCCCAGCGCATAGACCAGCCGCCCTTCGCTGACCGAGAACATCGCATCCGAGCGGTTCACGCAGGGCGGCACGATGGTGAGCGACATGCCGCGCCGCACCTCTTCGGCATAGACCGACAGCTTGTCCGTCAGATGGATATCGCAATTCATCACACCCGCCATGAATTCGACAGGGTGGTTCGCCTTCAGCCAGCCGGTCTGATAGCTGACGACCGCATAGGCGGCGGCGTGGGATTTGTTGAAGCCATAGTTGGCGAATTTTTCCAACAGGTCGAACACCTCGGCGGCTTTCTTGGCGTCCACGCCATTGGCCATCGCGCCCGCCTCGAATTTCGGGCGTTCCTTGGCCATCTCGGCGGCGATCTTTTTGCCCATGGCGCGGCGCAACAGGTCCGCGCCGCCAAGGCTATAGCCCGCCATGACCTGCGCGATCTGCATCACCTGTTCCTGATAGACGATGATGCCCTGCGTCTCTTCAAGGATATGGTCGATCGACGGGTGGATCGACACCCGTGGCTTCAGGCCGTTCTTGACCTCGCAATAGGCGGGGATGTTTTCCATCGGGCCGGGACGATAGAGCGCGACCAGCGCCACGATATCCTCGATGCAGGTGGGTTTCATCCGCCGCAGCGCGTCCATCATGCCCGAGGATTCCACCTGAAACACCGCGACCGTGCGGGCGCGGGCGTAAAGTTCATAGGTCTTGGCATCATCCAGCGGGATCGCGCCGATATCGTCCACCGCGCCTGCGGGCGGCTGATACAGCAGGGTTCCATCGGCGGCGGTATGCAGATGCCGGCCCTGCGCGCGGATCAGGTCGATGGCGTTCTGGATCACCGTCAGGGTTTTCAGGCCCAGAAAGTCAAACTTGACCAGCCCCGCCGCCTCGACCCATTTCATATTGAACTGGGTGGCGGGCATATCGGACCGCGGATCCTGATAGAGCGGGACCAACTCGTCCAGCGGCCGGTCGCCAATCACCACCCCCGCCGCATGGGTCGACGCGTTGCGCAACAGCCCTTCGACCTGCATTCCGTAATCCAACAGCCGCTTGACCACTTCTTCGGACCGCGACGCCTCGCGCAGGCGTTCCTCTTGTGCCAGCGCCTGTTCGATGCTGACGGGCTTGACCCCCTCCATCGGGATCAGCTTGGACAGGCGGTCCACCTGGCCATAGGGCATCTGCAACACCCGGCCCACATCGCGCACGGCGGCCTTGGACAACAGCGCGCCAAAAGTGATGATCTGCGCCACGCGGTCGCGGCCATATTTCTGCTGCACATAGGCGATGACCTCTTCGCGGCGGTCCATGCAGAAGTCGATGTCGAAATCGGGCATGCTGACCCGTTCCGGGTTCAGGAAGCGTTCGAACAAGAGCGCGTAGCGCAACGGGTCAAGGTCGGTGATCGTCAGCGCATAGGCCACCAGCGACCCAGCCCCCGACCCCCGCCCCGGCCCCACCGGGATGCCCTGCCGTTTCGCCCATTGGATGAAATCGGCCACGATCAGGAAATAACCGGGGAACCCCATGCCCTCGATCACGCCCAGCTCAAACTCCAGCCGCGATTCGTAATCCGCCACTGGCGCGGCATGCGGGATCACCCGCAGCCGCGCGGCCAACCCCGCGCGCGCCTGACGGCGCAATTCCTGCACCTCGTCATCCGCAAAACGCGGCAGGATCGGCGCGCGTTTCGGCGACGCAAAGGCGCAGCGCCGCGCGATTTCCACGGTATTGGCCAGCGCCTCGGGCAGATCGGCGAACAGTGCCGCCATCTCTTCCTGCGATTTCAGGGAGTGTTGCGGCGTCAGGCGGCGGCGCGCGCCCTGTTGGTCAACATAGGCGCCATCCGCGATGCACAGCAGCGCGTCATGCGCTTCGAACATGTCGGGCTTTGGGAAATGCACGTCGTTGGTGGCCACCAGCGGCAGGCCCATGGCATAGGCCATCTCGACGAACCCGCGTTCGGTGGCGCGTTCCGCCTCGGGGATCGGGCCATCGCCGGGGTGGCGCTGCACCTCGACATACAACCGGTCGCCGAAAATCCCCGCCAACCGCGTCATCAGCGCCTGCGCGCGCGCGTCCTGCCCCTGCTGGATCAGCCGCCCCACCGGCCCCATCGCCCCCCCGGTCAGACAGATCAGCCCCGCGCCATGCGCCGCCAGATCCTCCAACCGCACCTGCGGCACCTGCCCGGATTTGCCCAGGTAAAGCACCGAATTCAGCTTCATCAGGTTCATGTAACCGGTATCAGACTGCGCCAGCAGCACGATATCGGCAGGCAAAGCGGGCCGCGCGCCGGGTTCCTGCGGCTGATAGCCCAGCGAAATCTGGCAACCCAGGATCGGCTGCACGCCCACGGCCAGCGCGCCCTGCGAAAATTCCAGCGCGGCGAACAGGTTGTTGGTGTCGGTCACCGCCACCGCAGGCATCCCCATCGCCGCAACCAGGCCGGGCAGCTTTTTCAGCCGCATGGCGCCTTCCAGCAGCGAATATTCGGTATGGACGCGCAGATGGATGAACAGCGGATCAGACATGCCCATCACCTTATGCCGCCGTCACGGCCAAGAAAACCCGGAACAGGGGGGGTTGATATTGTTTATTGTTTCAGTCAGGTATTGGCATCATAAACCTGACAAAAGAAATCAACAATGGAATCTCTCCTGCTTGCCACAGCCCTGACCCTTGCACCGCTGGCCGCCAACGCGGCCGATCCCGCCGTGCCGACCGCAACCGCGGCCATCGGCGCGACCGGATTCACCTATGCGTTGTTTGAAACCACGGTCGAACACGCCGACCTCGCCACCTGCCCGCCCGGTATCGACACTTCGCGGATGTTCTGCCGTCTGACGCTGGCCTCTGACCTGATCCATGTCTTCATCTTTGCGCTGGACGGTGACCAGACCCTGACAGCCATTCAAAGCTATGACATGGCCGACGGTCTGCCGCGTTTCTGATCCCCCGCCCAACAACGCCCTCCGGGGCCAGGCGGGCGCGATGATTTGACCTTGCCAAACCAACCGGGGCGCGCCTAGCTTGGATCATCAGGCTCGGACGCGCCCTCTACGCCGCATCGAGGGCGCGCCACGCAGGACCACAGGGTCAACAGCCAAACGGGTAAGGCGGCAGGCAAAGTCCATGAACATCGCTTTTCTTCTGAACGGAAGAAACGTGGCCCTGACCGGCATCGACCCGCGCACCACGGCGCTGGACTGGCTGCGCGACACCCAAGGGCTGACCGCCACCAAAGAGGGCTGCAACGAGGGCGATTGTGGGGCCTGCACGGTGCTTGTGACTGATGATCAAGGCACCCGCGCCGTCAACGCCTGCATCCTGTTTCTGCCGCAACTGCATGGCCGCGCGCTCCGCACCGTCGAGGGCATCGCGGGCCCCGATGGCACGTTGCACCCGGTGCAACAGGCGATGGTCGATCACCATGGCAGCCAGTGCGGGTTCTGCACCCCCGGCTTCATCGCCCAGATGGCCGCGAACCACCTGAACGGCGACACCGATCATGAAACCGGCCTGTCGGGCAATCTCTGCCGCTGCACCGGTTACGCGCCCATCCTGCGCGCCGCCCGCGCGGCTGCGGCGGCTCCGGTGCCCGACTGGATGCTGGCCGATGCCGCACACGGCGCCCAGCCCTTCCCTGGTTCAGAACTATCCTCGGGGGGTGAGGTCCACGCGGAACGCGGGGGCCGAGGGGGGCAGACAGCCCCCCTTGCCGCCCACCGCCCGCAAACCGCCGACGAACTGGCAGAACTTTACGCCGCCCACCCTGATGCCACGCTCGTGGCTGGTGCAACGGACGTCGGGCTGTGGGTGACGAAACAGAACCGCGCCCTTGGGCGAATGATCTTCCTGTCGGGTGTGAGCGATTTGGCGCAGATCACCGAAACCGACGACAGGATCACCATCGGCGCGGGCGTCACCATCGCGCGGCTGATCCCGCTGATGGACCGCCTGCACCCGTCCTTTGCCGCGATGCTGAAGCGTTACGGCAGCCCGCAGGTCCGCGCCGTGGCCACCATCGGCGGCAATATCGCCAACGGATCCCCCATCGGTGACGCGCCGCCCGCGCTGATCGCGCTGGGGGCCACGCTGCATCTGCGCCATGGCGCGACCTGCCGCGACCTGCCGCTCGAGGCGTTCTTTCTGGACTATGGCCGTCAGGACCGCCGCCCCGGCGAGTTTGTCGAAGCCGTCAGCATCCCCCGCCAACCCGATCACCTGCGGGTCTACAAGATTTCGAAACGCTTTGATCAGGATATCTCCGCGGTTTGCGGCGCCTTTCATATTGCAGTGACAGATGACCGCGTGACCGAGGCCCGTATCGCCTTTGGCGGCATGGCCGGCACCCCGAAACGCGCGGCCCATGTCGAAGCCGCGCTGATCGGCCAGCCGTGGGATGGCGAAACGCTGGGCCGTGCCTCTGCCGCCTTTGCGCAGGATTTCACGCCGCTGTCGGATATGCGGGCAACAGCCGCCTATCGGCTGACGATCGCTGCCAATCTGCTGCGGCGCTATCATGCCGAAACCACGGGCATTGCCACCGATATCCGGGGGGTTCGGCCATGACCCTGGGTAAACCCCTGCCGCATGATTCGGCGCCCCTGCATGTCACAGGGCAGGCGCGCTATGTCGATGACATCCCCCTGCCCGCCCACGCCCTGCATCTGGCCTTTGGCAAGGCGACCATCGCGAAGGGTCGCGTCACCGCGATTGATCTTGATCCGGTCCGCGCGGCCCCCGGCGTGGTCATGGTGTTGGGGCCTGCCGACCTGCCCGGCGATTGCGACACCTCGCCGTCCGCGCATGACGAACCGCTATTGTCGGATCAGGTGCATTTCCATGGCCAGCCGTTGTTTCTGGTGGTGGCCGACAGCCATCTGGCCGCACGGCGCGCAGCGACCATTGCCCGTGTCACCTATGAAACCGAGACTCCGATCCTGACAATCGAGGACGCACTTGCCGCCAATGCCCGCTTTGAAGACGGCCCCCGCATCTGGACGCGCGGCGATGTCGCGGCGGCGCTGGCTGCCGCCCCCCACCACCTCGAAGGCCGCATCGAGATGGGCGGGCAAGAGCATTTCTACCTTGAAGGGCAGGCCGCACTGGCCCTGCCCGGCGAGGGCGGCGAGGTGCATGTGATCGCCTCGACCCAGCACCCGACCGAGGTGCAGCACAAGGTCGCCCATGCGCTGCATGTGCCCATGCACAAGGTCCGCGTCGAATGTCGCCGCATGGGCGGCGGTTTCGGCGGCAAGGAAAGCCAGGGCAATGCGCTGGCCATCGCCTGCGCCGTGGTGGCGGCGCAGACGGGCCGGCCCGCGAAAATGCGTTACGACCGCGACGACGACATGATCCTGACCGGCAAGCGGCATGATTTCCGCATCGACTATCGCGCCGGGTTCGACGCGACAGGCCGCCTGACCGCCGTCGATTTCATCCATTACACCCGCTGCGGCTGGAGCCAGGATTTGTCGCTGCCTGTCGCCGACCGCGCCATGCTGCATGCGGATAACGCCTATTTCCTGCCTGCCGTGCGGATCGAAAGCCACCGTTTGCGCACCAACATGGCCTCCGCCACCGCGTTTCGCGGTTTTGGCGGGCCGCAGGGCGTTCTGGGGATCGAACGCGTGCTGGATCATGTCGCGCATCATCTGGGGCTGGACCCGCTGGCGGTGCGGCGGGCGAATTACTATGACGGGCCTGCGCCATCCGGTCCCGGCACCGGGGCACGCTACGGCGGCCCCCATTCGCCCTCCTCGCCTGCGCGCAATACGACGCCGTATGGCCAGACGGTGACGGGATTTGCCCTGCACGACATGACCGATGCCCTGGCGCAATCGGCGGACTATGCCGCCCGCCGCGCCGCCATCCGCGACTGGAACGCGGACCAGCCGATCCTGAAGCGGGGCATCGCGCTGACACCGGTGAAATTCGGCATATCGTTCACGCTGACGCATCTCAATCAGGCGGGGGCCTTGGTGCATGTCTATCAGGACGGGTCGATCCACCTGAACCACGGCGGAACCGAGATGGGACAGGGCCTGAACCAGAAGGTGGCACAAGTCGCCGCCGATGCCTTTGGCGTGGGGATCGACGCGGTGCAGATCACCGCGACCGACACCGCCAAGGTGCCGAACACGTCCGCCACTGCCGCCTCATCCGGGTCTGACCTGAACGGTATGGCGGTCTTGGCCGCCTGCGACACCATCCGGGGGCGTATCGCCGCCTGTCTGGCGGAACTGCACCAATGCGCCCCCGATCAGGTGCGCTTTGCGGACGGCCACGTGAAGGCAGGCGGGGCGGACATGTCATTCGCCGAGGCCGCGCTGACCGCCTATCAAAACCGCGTCAGCCTGTCGGCCACGGGGTTTTACAAGACGCCCGATATCTCGTGGGACCGGATCAAGGGGCAGGGCAAGCCGTTCTATTATTTCGCCTATGGCGCGGCGGTGACCGAAGTCGTCATCGACACCCTGACCGGGGAAAACCGCCTGCTGCGCGCCGATATCCTCCATGATTCGGGTGCCAGCCTGAACCCCGCGCTAGATATCGGGCAGGTCGAGGGCGGATATGTCCAAGGCGCGGGTTGGCTGACGATGGAAGAGCTGGTCTGGGACGACGCAGGCCGGTTGCGCACCCATGCGCCCGCCACCTACAAAATTCCCGCCACATCGGACACGCCGCCAGTGTTCAACGTCGCGCTCTGGGACCGCGCCAACCCGGAAGCCACCGTGCGCCGGTCAAAGGCGGTGGGGGAACCGCCGTTCATGCTGGGCATATCCGCGCTGATGGCGATTTCGGATGCGCTGGCGCAGGCTTGTCCCGGTGTCTATCCCGCGCTTGACGCCCCTGCGACACCGGAACGTGTTCTGATGACGTTGCGGCGGATGCGCGCAGGATGAGCCACACAGCGCAGCCCTATCTGGATGCCATTGCCGCCGCGATTCATGCCGGTCAGGACATACGCGACTGGCTGGTGGCAGGCACGCGCGGCGACGCATGGCGTGGGGCGCTGTCGCTGCATGACCGGCAACATGCGCTTAGAAGAAAAGGTCAGAAACAACCGTTTTATTGCAACTATCATTGTGGTCTGGACAGCCGCTGCACATGCCGCCCTGACGGCACGACGGCGCTGGAAACCGATCTGATGGCCTTTCTGGCGCATGACACGGGAAAGGTTCTGGCGCTGCATCTGGAATTCAAACACCACCGTGAACCGCTGAAACCGGGTCAGGCGGCCGCCTATCCGATGCGTGCGGCCTGTTGGGCACGCGGCGATCATTGCCCGCGAACGGTCATGCCGCATGACGCCTGGATGACCGTCATCGTCTGTGACCCCGCCTTTCATCCCGCTGCGGAACTGGCCCATTTCGACCGCGTGTTATCACACGCCGATGCCGCAACTCGCATCCCCGGATGGCCCGCATGAGCTTGGACCGCGCCGCCCTTGCCGCCGCCATCGCCGCGCATGGCCGCGTCACCCGCGTGGTGGTGGCGGATGTGGCGGGGTCAGCCCCGCGCGAGGCGGGGGCGGCGATGCTGGTCTGGGCGGATGGCCAGGACGGCACGATTGGTGGCGGCGCGCTGGAGCTGGAGGCGGCGGAACTGGCACGCAGCGTGACCCAGCCCTTCGTGATCACGCGGGCCTTGGGGCCGGACCTGGGGCAATGCTGCGGCGGGCGGGTGGTGCTGGTGCTGGAACCGTTCGACGCCGCGCGGCTGGCGGATATACCCGATAACGGGGTCTATGCCCGTGCTCTTGCCCAAGCCCCGATGCCGCTGGCGGTGCAGCATGTGGTAAGCGATGCGCGCGGGCAAGGCGTGACCCCGGCGATCCGCCTGATCGATGGCTGGTTGATTGAACCACTCCACCGGTCCGCGCACCCTGTCTGGGTCTGGGGTGCGGGGCATGTTGGGCGCGCGTTGGTGGGTGTGCTGGCCCCCCTGCCCGATCTGGCGATCACATGGGCTGACACCGCGCCGGACCGTTTTCCTGCCGTTGTTCCCGCAGGCGTCACTGCCATCCCGGCCGCTGATCTGGCATTGCTGGCCGCCCATGCGCCCCCCGCGCATCATCTGATCCTGACCTATTCCCATGCCATTGACCTTGCGCTGTGCGACGCGCTGTTGCGGCGACCCGCCGCAAGCATCGGCCTGATCGGGTCGGCGACCAAATGGGCGCGGTTCCGGGCGCGGCTGGCGGCGATGGGCCATAGCCCCGCCCAGATTTCGCGCATCACCTGCCCCATCGGCGATCCGGCCTTGGGCAAGCACCCGCAGGCCATTGCCGTGGGCGTCGCGGCTGCGTTACTGTCGCGGACAGCGCAACAAGAGGCGCAAAGGAACAGGACGGCGTGACCGGCACATTGCTTGCCATCCAAGGGCTGACCAAGGCCTATCCGGGCGTTCTGGCCAATGACGCGGTATCGTTTGATATCGGCACGGGCGAGGTGCATGCCCTGCTGGGCGAAAACGGCGCGGGCAAATCCACGCTGGTCAAAATGATCTATGGCCTGGTGAAACCCGATGCCGGGCGGATGGTGATGCAGGGCGCACCCTATGCCCCCAATGCCCCGCGCGCGGCACGGGCGGCGGGCGTGGCGATGGTGTTCCAGCATTTCTCGCTGTTCGAGGCGCTGACGGTGGCGGAAAACATCGCGTTGGGCATGGAAAACCCGCCCGCGATGCGCGATCTGGCGACCCGTATCCGCACGGTATCGCAGACCTATGGCCTGCCGCTGGACCCGGCGCGCGTGGTGGGCGATCTGTCGGCGGGCGAACGGCAGCGGGTCGAGATCATCCGGTGCCTGCTGCAAAGCCCGCGCCTTTTGATCATGGACGAACCCACATCCGTGCTGACCCCGCAAGAGGTGGCGATCCTGTTCGAAACCCTGCGCAAGCTGCGGTCTGAGGGCGTGTCGATTCTGTATATCTCGCACAAGCTGGAAGAAATCCGCGCGCTGTGTGACACCGCCACCATCCTGCGCGGCGGGCGCAAGGTGGCGACCTGCACGCCCGCAGAAAAGACCGCGCGCGACCTGGCAGAGATGATGGTGGGCGCGGTGCTGAAGGTGCCGGAACGCCATGCCGCGCCGTCGGGCGATCCGCTATTGAAGGTCACAGGGCTGTCGGTGGCCTCGCCCGCGCAATTCGGCACGGCGCTGCGCGATATCAGTTTCGCGGTGCGCCCCGGCGAGGTGCTGGGCATCGGCGGCGTAGCGGGCAATGGGCAGGATGAATTGCTGCTGGCACTGTCGGGCGAATTGCTGTCGCGGCGCGGGATGGTGACGGTGGCGGGGCAGGATGTGTCGCGCGAAGGCCCGGTGGCGCGGCGCGCGGCAGGGCTGCTGTGCGCGCCCGAAGAACGGCTGGGCCATGCGGCGGCCCCGGACATGAGCCTGACGGAGAATGCGGCGCTGACGGCGGCGGCGCGGATGGGGATGCTGCGGCAGGGCTTTATCAACTGGGTGGCCGCGCGCGGTTACGCGGAAAAGGTCATCGCGGCGTTTGACGTCCGCACGCCGGGGCCACAGGTGGCGGCGCGCGCCTTGTCGGGCGGGAATTTGCAGAAATTCGTCATCGGCCGCGAGGTGTTGCAGGCCCCGCGCGTGTTGGTGGTCAATCAGCCGACATGGGGGGTGGATGCGGCGGCGGCGGCGGCGATCCGGCAGGCGCTTTTGGATCTGGCGGCGGGCGGAGCGGCAGTGGTGGTGATCAGTCAGGATCTGGACGAGTTGATGGAAATCGCCGACCGCTTTGGCGCACTGAACGGCGGGCGGTTGTCGGCGTTGCGGCCCACGGCGGGGTTGAGCGTGGACGAGATCGGCCTGATGATGGGCGGCGCACATGGGATGGAGGTGGCGCATGTCGGATAGCGCGGATGCCTCCGGCGGGGATATCTTCGGCAAGATGAAGGGGGGCGCGGCGTGATCCGGCTGGAAAAGCGGCGGATGCCGTCGCAGGTCTGGACATGGGCGGCACCGGTGGTGGCGGTGCTGGCCACGATGGTGGCGGGCGGGGCGGTGTTTGCCGCGCTGGGCAAGGACCCGCTGGTGGCGATCCGCACGATATTCTGGGACCCGCTGTTTTCCGAATTTGCGTTCTATTACCGCCCGCAACTCATGATCAAGGGCGCGCCTCTGGTGCTGATCGCCATCGGGCTGAGCCTTGGGTTTCGCGCGGGCATCTGGAACATCGGCGCAGAAGGGCAATACATCATGGGGGCGCTGGCGGGCGCGGGCGTGGCGCTGGCCGCCTATCCGCTGGAAGCGGCGTGGCTGTTCCCGGCGATGGTGATCGCAGGCGCGCTGGGCGGCTGGGCCTGGGCGATGATACCGGGGCTGTTGAAGGTGACGCTGGGCACCAATGAAATCCTCGTCTCGCTGATGTTGGTCTATGTCGCGGAAAAGATCCTGGCCGCGATGGCGCTGGGGCTGATGAAGAACCCCGATGGCTTTGGCTTTCCCGGATCGCGCAATCTGCAACAATATCCGTCGGCGACAAGCTGGATCGACCAGGCGGCGGGGCTGCATTGGGGGGTGGCGGCGGCGTTCATCGCGGTGATTGCGGCCTATGTGCTGTTGTCGCGGCATGTGCTGGGGTTCCAGATCCGGCTGGCGGGGCAGGCCCCGCGCGCGGCGCGGTTCGCGGGCGTGAACACCGCGCGGCTGGTGCTGTTCTGTCTGGGAACATCGGGCGCATTGGCGGGAATGGCGGGCCTGTTCGAGGTGGCGGGGCCGTCGGGCGTGGTGTCGATTGATTTCAACGCGGGCTATGGGTTCACCGCCATTATCGTGGCGTTTCTGGGCCGGTTGCACCCGCTGGGCATCCTGTTGGCGGGCGGGTTGATGGCGTTGACCTATGTCGGCGGCGACATGGCGCAAGCGAATTTGCAACTGCCCAAGGCGGCGATCCAGTTGTTTCAGGGCATGATGTTGTTCTTCCTGCTGGCGGTGGATGTGTTCACCAACTTTCGCCTGCGGATCAATCTGCGGGGGGCGGCGTGATGGAAATGCTGATCAACATCGCGGCCTTCATGTTCGTGGCGGCGACGCCGTTGACGCTGGCCGCCATCGGCGAGACGGTGGTGGAGCGCGCGGGTGTGCTGAACCTGGGTGTCGAGGGCATGATGATCATGGGGGCCATCGTGGGGTTCATGGTAGCGGTCAATTCCGGGTCACCGGTTTTGGGGCTGGTGATGGCGGCGGCGGGGGGGATGGGTCTGAGCCTGATCTTTGCCTTTGTCACGCAGGTGGCGCTGGCCAATCAGGTGGCCTCCGGTCTGGCGTTGACGCTGTTCGGGCTGGGGCTGTCGGCGCTGTTGGGACAGGGGTATCAGGGGGTAAAGCCGCCCGCCTTTCCGCAGGGCGATATCCCGCTCTTGGCCGATATCCCGGTGTTGGGGCCGATCCTGTTCCAGCAAGACCCGGTGGTCTATCTGGCGATTGCGCTGACCGTCGCGGTGTTCGTGTTCCTGCGGTTCAGCCGCGCCGGGCTGGTGTTGCGCGCGGTGGGGGAAAACCACGATGCCGCCCACGCGCTGGGATACAAGGTGGTGCGCATCCGCATCGCGGCGATTGCGTTCGGCGGGGCCTGCGCGGGGCTGGGCGGGGCCTATATCAGCCTGATCCGGGTACCGCAGTGGACCGAGGGCATGACCGCCGGGATCGGCTGGATCGCGCTGGCGCTGGTGGTGTTCGGGGCGTGGCGGCCGCTGTTGGTGGGGCTTGGTGCCTGTATTTTCGGCGGGATCGAGGCGGTGCAGCTGAACTTGCAGGCCGCAGGCGTTGCCATCCCGGTGTCGTTGCTGGCAATGTCACCTTATCTGATCACCATCCTTGTGCTGGTCATCATGTCTGCGGTCCGAACCGGGGCACCTGCCTCGCTGGGGCGGCCGTTCCACGCCTCAAGCTGAGGCACCGTAACGTAACAGGGGGATACCTATGAAAATTGCGAAACTGCTGGCAACGGCGGCGATGGTTCTGGGGATGGCCACGGCGGCCATCGCGCAGGACAAGACCAAGGTTGGCTTTGTCTATGTCGGCCCGGTGGGCGACGGCGGATGGACCTATGAACATGACAAGGCACGTCAGGCCGTGGTGGCGAAATTCGGCGACAAGGTTGAAACCGTGTTCGTCGAATCCGTGCCCGAAGGCCCGGATGCCGAACGCGTGATGACCCAGATGGCGCTGGAAGGTGCGGACCTGATTTTCACCACGTCCTTCGGTTACATGGACCCGACGATCAACGTCGCCGCCAAATTCCCCAAGGTGAAATTCGAACACGCCACCGGGTATAAACGCGCCGACAACGTCTCGACCTATTCCGCCCGCTTCTACGAAGGGCGCGCGGTGCAGGGCCATATCGCAGGCAAGATGACCAAGTCGAACATCATCGGCTATATCGGGTCCTATCCGATCCCCGAAGTGATCCAGGGCATCAATTCGGCCTATATCCACGCGAAAAAGGTCAACCCGAACGTCCAGTTCAAGATCGTCTGGGCGTTCACCTGGTTTGATCCCGCGAAAGAGGCGGATGCGGCCAAGGTGCTGATCGAACAGGGCGCCGACGTGATCCTGCAACACACGGATTCGACCGCGCCGCAGGCCGCTGCCAAGGCTGCCGGCAACGTGATCACCTTTGGACAGGCGTCGGACATGAGCGAATACGCCCCGCTGCCGCGCGTGTCGTCGATCATTGACAACTGGGCGCCCTATTACATCGCCCGCGTGCAGGCGGTGATGGATGGCTCCTGGACCTCGACCGACACCTGGGACGGCATCGGCCCCGGCATGGTCGGCATCGGCGAGATCTCGGACGCGGTTCCCGCCGACGTGAAAGCCGAGGCGTTGGCGATGGCCGACGCGCTGGCCAAGGGCACCTATCACCCCTTCACTGGCCCCCTGAACAAGCAGGACGGTTCGGTCTGGCTGAAAGCGGGTGAAAAGGCGGATGATGGCACGTTGTTGGGCCTGAATTTCTACGTCGAGGGCATCGAAGGCGAAATTCCGAAGTGATCTGACACGAACATTGCAAAGCCCGATCCGGTTGGGGCGGGCTTTGTCGTGTCGGGCGTTCAAACCCCCGCCATCAAGACATCAACCGCGCGGGTGACCAGATCGCCTTGATCGGCTACGCTGCCTGCGCGGCGAAGCGCGGACCGGCGCACCGCAGCAATCATCCGCGTCGCCAGCACCAGATCACGGCCATCATGCCGCAAAATGGGGTTCAGATGCGTGACCGCCGGGTAATCCGTTAGCAACGGGATCACGACCACCGCCGGATCGGGCGGCAGCAGGTCGCTTTCGACAACGACCATCGCCACCCCGTTATAGGTGGCAACGTCGAACCGGATCAGTCCGTCCATGTTGACCGCCCCGGTCCGACCAGAATATCAGCCAGAGGATGCGGTGTGCGATCATGCCATGCGGCTTGCGCGGCAAAAGCAGCGGCGTTTTCTGCAAGCCATGCCTGCCGCGTAGCATCGGCCACAGCCCGCGACAGCGCCGCCTCGGCCACAGCGGACACGTTCAGGCCCAAGTCCTTGGCACGGTCCAGCATCGCGGCGTCAAGGGTCAGCGATGTCTTGCGTTTCTGGGCAGTCGTCATCTGCCATACTCCCTTGAGCTACCGCCACTAGATACCGTTATTTCAGGATCACAGCAATGCCCCGGCGGTGTCCCGGATATCATACCCGCCCCCCTTCCCTCGCCCGCGCCCCCGCATTAACCTGCCGCAAAACCGGAGCACCCATGAACGATTTCCTCATCATCGGCGGCGGTATCGCGGGCGTGTCCACGGCGGCGCGGTTGTCGCATCTGGGGTCCGTGACGCTGTTGGAACGTGAAACCGCGCTGGCCTATCACGCCTCGGGGCGGTCGGCGGCGCTGTTTGAGCAAAGCTATGGCAAGCCCTCGACCGTGGCGCTGAACATGGCCAGCCGCGATTACCATATGACCGCCAATGGTGGGGTGCTGTCCCCGCGCGGGTTGATGTTGGTGGCGGCAGCGGGGCAGGAGGACGCCTTTGCCATCGAGGCGCGCGACATGGACCTGACCGAAATCGCGCCCGCAGACGCCCCGCAGCATTTCGGCCTGTTAAACCCCGCCACCATCACCCGCGCGGCGCTGTCGGATCATGCCTGGGACATCGACACCGACCGCCTGATCCAGAATTTCGCGCGTGAAGCGCGCGGCAACGGCGCAATGATCCTGACCGGGAAAGAGGTGACGGCGATCACCCGCACGGCGACGGGTTGGCAGGTGACGACACCGACAGCCACCCATGACGCCCGCCACATCGTCAACGCCGCCGGGGCCTGGGTCGATGTGGTCGCCGCTTTGGCCGGACTGGCCCCCTTGGGGTTCACGCCCAAGCGCCGGTCCATGGCACGCATCCCGGTGCCTGCGGGCATGGACCCGTCGGGCTGGGTCATGGTCTTTGCCACGGGTGAGGCATGGTATGCCAAGCCCGACGCGGGCGCGCTGATCGTCTCGCCGTCCGAGGAAGACCCCGCAGAACCGCATGACGCCTTTGCCGATGACATGGTGCTGGCCGAGGGGCTGGCGCGCTTTGAGGCGCATGTGACCCATCCTGTCACGCGGATGCTGGCAAACTGGGCGGGCCTGCGCACCTTTGCCCCCGACCGTTGTCTGGTCATCGGGCCCGATCCGCGCGCGCCCACATTCCTGTGGTGCGCGGGGCAAGGCGGGTATGGGTTCCAGACCGCGCCCGCCTATTCCGCGCTCTTGGCCGATCTGGTGGCAGGCCGCGCGCCCATGCTGGATGCCGACCTGATCGCCGCCCTGTCGCCTGAAAGGTTCCTGTCATGACCGGCCATCTGAACCTGCCCGATACAGCGTCTGTTGCCCATCCCGGCCCCGATGGGCGGCTTTACGCGCCCTCTGCCCAGCGCAACGCGGACGCCATCGCCGCCCTGCTGGACGCCCATCTGCCCGCCACGGGCCGCATGCTGGAACTGGCATCGGGCACCGGCGAACATGCCGTGGCCTTTGCCGCGCGCTTTCCCGGCATCGACTGGCAACCGACCGATGTGGCCCCGGACCGGCTGACCTCGATCGACGCGCATGCCCGCGCGGCGGGGCTGCCGAACCTGCGCGCGCCGCTGCGGCTCGATGCCACCGCGCCTGGCTGGGGCGCGCTGACGGACCCCGTGGATGCGATCCTTTTGGTCAACCTGTTCCACCTGATCCCGACCACCGCCGCCCAAACCCTGCTGACCGAGGCCGCCGCCGCCCTTGCCCCCGGCGGGCTGTTCATCCTGTATGGTCCGTTCCTGCGCGATGGCGTCACCACGTCGGACGGCGACGCGGCGTTCAACGCGAGCCTGACGGCGCAAGACCCCCGCATCGGCTATAAGGACGATTGGGACGTGATCGACTGGATCCATGCCCGCTGGCTGACCTTGGTGGATGTGGTGGAAATGCCCGCCAACAACCTCGCCTTCGTGGCGCGCAAGCCCTGATCCAGATCAAGGCATCCGGCCCGCCGCCGCGTCAAAGGGTCCATGACCCAAAGCGGAGCGCGTGATGACCTTGACCACATCCTGGACCACCCACCTGACCGACACCCGCAACCGCCTGCGCGGGCTGTACAAAGCCCTGCCCGAGGTGACGCGCGGCTTTGGCACCCTGTCCAAGGCCGTGAAAGACGGCGGTGTGCTGGACATCAAGACCAAGGAATACGTGGCGCTGGCTATCTCGATTGCGGTGCAATGCGAAGATTGCATCGCTCTGCACATCGAGGCGCTGGTCAAGGCGGGCTGCACCCGCGACGAACTGGCCGATGTGCTGGGCATGTGCATCCAGATGGGCGGGGGGCCTGCCACGATGTATGCTGCCAAGGCGCTGGCCTGCTTTGATGAATTGACGGCGGCCTGAAATCGCGCGGCGACCGCGACGGAATGTTCGGTGCCGCGCGTTTGGTATACATTCCAAAATCAGCATGAAAGTTGTCCCATGATCCCCCGCCTGACCACAACCGCCCTTGCCGTCCTGATCACCACCGCCGCATGGGCGCAGGACCAGACCCCCGGCGCGCATTTCCTGCAAAACTGGGATCTTGACGGCGATGGTGCGGTGACGTTGCCCGAGGCCCAGGAAAAACGCGCGGACGTGTTCGCGATGTTCGACCAGAACGAGAACGGCCAGCTTGACGCCCCGGAATATGACCTGTTCGACGAAACCCGCGCCGCCGACTGCGCCAACAATGCCGCAGGTCATGATAGGGGCGCGATGGCCAATGCCGACGAAGGCATGGCGCGCGCGCTGAACGACACGGATGGCAATGGTACCGTGACCAAGGCCGAATTCGAAACCGGCAGCGCCACCTGGTTCGCCCGCCTCGACCGCAGCGGCGATGGCCGCGTGACGGCGGATGATTTCGGCATGGGTCAGGGCCAGGGTCACGGCCTGCATCAGGGCCAGGGCAAGCAGATGGGCCAGAAAAAGACCGGCGGCTGATCGCCCCGATTTTCATCCTGTCGCAGAAACGCGAAAGTGCCCGGATCAGGTCCGGGGCATTTCTGGCCCCCGTGCCGCCTGCCCGCGCCTGAGCTTGTCCCGGTCCCTCTCGCAGTCCCTATCCCGGTCCCGGCTTCTCTGGTTCCTAAATATCCCGGGGGGGCCGCAGGCGGGGGGCAGCGCCCCCCTCTAGCCATCCACCCGGATGCGCGCGTTGGTGGCGTCGTAGGGGCTGTCCTCGGTCACCACGGCCTGCCAGTCCTGCCGCAGCATCCGCACCACCAGACGTGTCCCCGGCACCGCCAGATCGGGGCGGACATAGCCCATGCCGATTTGTTTGCCGAACGCGACGGAATACCCGCCCGAGGTCAGGCGACCCACCTTGACCCCATCATGGATCAACGCCTCTTTGCCCCAGGGGTCGGCATCTGCGGGCCCGTCGATCAACAGCGTGACGCATTTGCTGCGGATGCCAGTGTCCAGCATCGCCGCCTTGCCCCGGAAATCCTTGGTCAGGTCCACGAACCGGTCCAGCCCGGCCTCCAAAGGTGTGGCATCGCGGCCCAGTTCATTGCCGAAGGCGCGGTAGCTTTTCTCCTGTCGCAACCAGTTCTGCGCCCGCGCGCCCACCGGTTTCAAGCCATGCTTTGCCCCGGCTTTCAGCAGCAGGTCCCACAGATAACGCCCCATCTCGACCGGATGATGCAATTCCCAGCCCAATTCGCCGGTATAGGCCACGCGCACCGCAACCACCGGGCACATGCCCAGTTCGATCTTGCGCAGGCCCAGCCACGGGAACCGCTTGTTGCCCAGCACGGTGTCGGGGTCTGCGTCGCGCACCACATCGCGCAGGATCGCCCGCGCGTTGGGGCCAGCCAGCGCAAAGACACCAAAACGGGTGGTCCAGTCCTCGACCTCGATCCGGCCGAAATCGGCCTCACGATCCGCCACCGCCTTCAGTAGGTAATCCTGATCATAGGCGTGCCATGCGCCTGCCGAAATCAGCACGAAACGCTCGGCCTCTTCGCGCATGATGGTGTATTCGGTGCGGGTGGTGCCCGTTTCCGTCAGCGCATAGGTCAGGTTGATGCGGCCAACAGCGGGCAGTTTGTTGGTGGTGAACCAGTCCAGAAACGCCGCCGCCCCCGGTCCCTTGACCACATGCTTGGTGAATGCGGTCGCGTCGATGATCCCTGCGGTCTGACGGATCGCCTGCGCCTCGGCCAGCGCATAAGGCCACCATGTGCCGCGCCGGAAGCTGCGCCCGTCATGGTCGAAAGTCGCGGGGGCATCCACGGGGCCATAGTAATTCGGGCGTTCCCAGCCGTTCACCTGCCCCATCTGCGCGCCCAAGGCCAGTTGGCGTTCATAGGCGGGCGCAGTGCGCAGCGGGCGGCAGGCTTCGCGTTCTTCGTCCGGGTGGTGCAGGATAAAGACGTGCTCGTAACATTCCTCGTTCTTGCGCGCGCCGTATTCGGTGGTCATCCAATTGCCGTAACGCTTGGGGTCCAGCGACGCCATGTCGATCTCGGCCTCGCCCGCGACCATCATCTGCGCAAGATAGTATCCAGTGCCACCCGCCGCCGTGATGCCGAAACTGAACCCTTCGGCCAGCCACATGTTGCGCAATCCGGGCGCGGGGCCGACCAGCGGGTTGCCATCGGGGGTATAGCAGATCGGGCCGTTGAAATCGTCTTTCAGCCCCACGGTTTCGGACGTGGGAATGCGGTGGTTGAAGGACAGATATTCCGCCTCGATCCGGTCGAGGGCCAGCGGGAACAGATCGGCGCGGAAACTGTCGGGCACGCCATATTCGAACCGCGCAGGTGCACCCCGTTCGTATGGCCCCAGAATCCAGCCGCCGCGTTCCTCGCGCACATACCATTTCGCATCGGCATCGCGCAGCACCGGGTGCTGCGGGTTGGTCTTGCGCCATTCCACCAGCGCGGGGTCGGGTTCAGTCACGATATACTGGTGTTCGACCGGGATCGCGGGGATCTTGATCCCCAGCAGGCGCGCGGTGCGTTGCGCGTGGTTGCCGGTGGCGGTGACGACATGTTCGGCCACGATCACCGCTGTTTCCCCCGACGGCACCAGATTGCCGCCGCGCTCTTCCATCTTGCTGACGCTTACATGCCATTCCGACCCGGTCCAGCGATAGCCATCGACCTGCCAGCGCCGTTCGATCGTCACGCCAAACTGCCGCGCGCCCTTGGCCATCGCCATCGTCACATCGGCGGGGTTGATATAGCCGTCCTGCGGGTGAAACAGCGCGCCTTTAAGGTCATCGGTCCGCACCAGCGGCCAGCGGTCCGAGATAGCCTTGGGCGTGAGAAACTCGTGATACACCCCCGCCGTTTCCGCGACCGATGAATACAGCATGTATTCGTCCATGCGGTCCTGCGTCTGCGCCATGCGCAGGTTGCCGACCACGGCGAACCCGGCGTTCAGGCCGGTTTCCGCCTCAAGCCCCTTGTAGAAATCCACACTGTATTTGTGGATATGGGTGGTGGCGTAGCTCATGTTGAACAGGGGCAAGAGACCCGCCGCATGCCATGTGCTGCCCGCCGTCAACTCGTCACGCTCCAGCAACATGGTATCCCAGCCCGCCTTGCCCAGATGATAGGCAATCGACGTGCCGACAGCACCGCCGCCAACAACAAGGGCTTTGACATGGGTTTTCATCGCGCGCGCTCCGTTTCGTTTGCGTCAGATATGGCGCAAAGCGGGGGGCAAAAGCGACAGCCTTCCGACGGCTCGCGGGTCAAAACCGACTTGGGCAAAGCCAATCCGCGGCGGATCAGTTGCTGACGCGGCAGCGCTTGATGCCGTTTTCCGTGGTGCAGGCGGCGTTGTTCAGAACGGTGGCCGTGGCATCGGGGCGCGCGATCGACCGGTCCTCTCTGGGGGTCAGCGGTTCGGCGGTCTGCCGGGTGGCGGCGGTCTGCGCCGATGTCACGTCTTTGGCCGGGGCGACAACCAGCGGCGGCATCGTCTCGCCGCGCGCGGCGAGTTGGCGTTCCATCTCGGCGCGCATCGCGTCATCCATGATGGTGTCGCGCGGCAGGGGGGCGACGATCTCGACCTTGCCGGTCTGGTCCAGTTGCGCCTTGTATTCGGCCAGCAAGGCCGCATCGCGCGCCTGTTCATGGCTCAGATGCAGGTCTGCCAGCGCGATCTGGCCGTCGATATCCAGAGCCGGGTTCTGCGAGCCGACATCGGGGAACGGCGTGTCCAGCATCGCGTTCAGCGCGTCATGATCCACCGCGTCGATCACCTGCCGCACGGCGGCATCCGAAGACCGGGCGCGGATTTTCAGCATGATCTGGTCGCCCAACCGCGCCTCCAGCGTCAGGAACGGCACGGTATTGGGCGTGTCGGTGTCTTTCCATGCGGTGCGGTCATCGACATAGGCCACACCATCGACAAAGGCGAATCCCTGCTTTTTGGTCTGCGCTTTCAGGGACTTGCTCAGGCTGGTCACCAAGGCGCCAACACCGCCCGCAGGCGCATCATCCGGGTCAGCGGCGGGTTCGAATGTGGCTATCACCTCGATGATCTGCGGTCCGTTCTGATAGACATAGGTCTGGCGCGCCTTGCGTTTCTGGTCGGTGGGCGACATCGTGGCCGCGGCCCCGGTGGCAAAGGTGCCTTTTTGCAGACTTTTCTTCCAGGCGGCGTATTGATCCGGCGTCAGCCCGTGCAAGGCCGCCTCGTCGTCAATCGTCCAGTCGCGCCGCGTCCAGCCATCGGCGGCGGCCCCCAGATGATCGCGCGCAGGCACCGCCTGCCGTTCCGCCAGCGCCTCGGCCGTGGCCTGATCCGCGCGGTAGGCGTTGAAACGGTCAGGGATGGAATTGACGTAATCCGCTGCCGACATCTGGCCCAAGGCCAGACCCCGGCTGCGCGACAGGCTGTCGTAATCCACGCCCGCGCCGACAAGCACCAGCACAGCGCCGAACCCCAGCATATAGCCCTTCATCGCCTGCACCTCTGCCCGGATCATCAGTGGCGGTGCTAGACCGGGAATGGGGCAAGACGGTGATGGCCCGGTGGCGAATTCATGGGGGTGAGCGTCACAGGAGTTTCGCTTGACAGCTTTTGGTTGCAGATGGCTTTGTGGTCCCAGATCGTGACCGCAAACGGGGGATGTCATGGGAACTGTGTTCATTTGCTATTCCCATGCGGACGACAAACTGCGCGCCGCGCTTGAGACGCATATTTCGTCCCTGCGCCATATGGTATCGCGGCGTGGTCCGATGTCCTTATTCCGGGAGGCGCGGATTGGCTGGCCGACATAGAAGCCGCAATTAACGCCTGTGACGCGGCGGTGCTTCTGGTTTCGGCCCAGTTCCTGACATCGAAATTCATCACGACTGTCGAAGTGCCCGCGCTGCTGCAAAAGCGTCAGGCCCGTGATGCCAGGGTATTCCCCCTGATCGCGCGGCCTTGCAATTGGCAGCAGCATGACTGGCTAGCGGCCATGCAGGCGCGTCCAAGAATGGGCCGACCTGTAATGGGCATGGATACTGTGACGCGTGATTTTATTCTGTCGGAATTCGCGCTGGAAATTGCCCGCGCCGCGCCTGCCCCTCTTGAAACGTCAAAACCGACAACAACGGTTGAAATCACGATACCGGGCGACCACAAACCGCTTTCATCAGACCAGATCCGGGAAATCGAAGCCGCAATGGCAGCCGCGACTGGCGCGTCCGATATCAAGGTTCATCGCGTCACAAAAGGCAGCCTCAAACTTTTGATCGAACTTCCTGCGGATGCCGTGGACCGTCTGCGCGCGTTTCTGGCCAGCGGGCCGCTGCGCACAAGCGGCGCGGAAATCACCACCGAAGGGCTGTCGGTTGATTTGTTCACCTTCAGGGGCCATCCCGTGCTGCTGGACGAAACGCTGGCGCTGTTCTTCGAGCGTCCGGTCAAACAGATCAATCAGGCGCGCGATCGTCACGCGGACCGGTTCGATGACAGCTATGCCTTTCAACTGAGCGATGCGGAATGGTTGGATTTGCGGTCCCAAATTGTGACCACAAAGACCGGGCGTGGCGGGCGCCGGACCGCGCCTTGGGTCTATACCGAAAAGGGCGCGGCGATGCTTGCCACTGTATTGCGCACCCCGCGCGCTGTCGCGGCGTCGAAACTGATCATCGAGACGTTCGTGGCCGCGCGCCGCAACGCCGCTCCTGTGCCACCCCAGAACCATGATGGCCTCGGCGACCCCGCGCTGGAAAATGCCGACAAGGCGGCTTTCAAGGCGCGACTGCGGGATTTCGACGCCTGAGCGTCACAGCATCGACGGCACGACCTGATCCGGCGGGCGGTGGCCGTCGGCGAAGGTCTTGATGTTGAGGATCACCTTTTCGCCCATTTCCAGCCGCCCCGCCGTGGTGGCCGACCCCATATGTGGCAAAAGCACAACGTTGGGCAGGCCCAAGAGGCCGGGGTTCACCTCGGTGCCGTGTTCATAGACGTCCAACCCCGCGCCCGCGATGTCACCGGCGCGGATCATCCGGGCCAGCGCGTTCTCGTCGATCACCTCGCCGCGCGAGGTGTTCACGATCACCGCATCGCGTTTCATCAGCGCCAGACGCCGCGCGTTCATCAGATGAAAGGTCGACGGCGTATGCGGACAGTTGACCGACAGGATGTCCATCCGCGACACCATCTGGTCGAGGCTTTCCCAATAGGTCGCCTCCAGCGCCTGTTCCGTCTCGGGGCGCAGGCGGCGGCGGTTGTGGTAATGCACCTGCAGGCCAAAGGCCCGCGCGCGCCGCGCCACGGCCTGTCCGATCCGGCCCATGCCAAGGATGCCCAGACGCCGCCCCCCCAGACGCCCGCCCAACAGCGCGGTGGGCGTCCAGCCCTGCCATTGGCCCGACTGCATCACCGCCATGCCTTCGGGCAGGCGGCGCGTCACGGCCAGCATCAGCGCCAGCGTCATGTCGGCGGTATCATCGGTCAGCACACCGGGCGTGTTCGACACCAGAATCCCGCGCCGCCGCGCGGTTTCGACGTCGATGTGATCCACCCCCGCGCCATAGGACGCGATCAGCCGCAGGTTCGGCCCCGCCTGCCCGATCAGCCCGGCGTCGATGTCATCGGTCACGGTCGGGACCAGCACATCGGCGGTCTGCATCGCGGCCACCAGTTCGGCGCGCGTCATCGGCGTGTCATCCGCGCGCAGCGTCAGATTGAACAATTCCGTCATCCGGGTTTCCACCGGTTCGGGTAACCGTCGCGTTACGACAACACTCAGGCGCTGAGTTGGCATGTCAGGTCTTCCCCCGCTTCCCTAACTGGTCTGTTGCAGGCACAGTGCCCGAAACAAGACCCGGGGCACAAGAACCACCGGGTGAAAAAACAGAGCAAAATCGAGCAGGTTACGATGACACGACACGCTTCGCTGATGCTGCGGCTTGTGATGGCCGCGTTGATGATTGCGACCGCAATTCCCGCGCGCGCGACGGATATGCCGCACAGCGTGGCGTCCGTGACAAAAGGCCCTGTGACCGAACGGCCGCTGCCGCGCTTTGTGTCGATCAAGAGCGACAAGGTGTTCGCCCGGCGCGGCCCGTCCAAGACGCATCGCATCGACTGGATCTATCGGCAGGACAACCTGCCGGTCGAGGTGGTGGCGGAATACGGCCATTGGCGGCGCATCCGCGACCGTGACGGCGAAGGCGGATGGGTGCATTACGCGCTGCTGTCCAACACCCGCACCGTGATCGTGGATCGCGCCATGCTGGACCTGCACAGCCGCCCGTCCGAAGACATGCCCGTGGTGGCACGGCTGGAGGCGGGCGTGATCGCGCGGCTGGACAAATGCACACCGGGCTGGTGCCGCCTGATCGCGGACGGCTACAAGGGGTGGGCACCCAAAGTGGCGCTTTGGGGGGTCGCGCCCAACGAAATCCGCGACTAGGTTGCGTCGTGGCATGTGATGCCGAACCGCGAGCCGCGCATTTCGCGCTTGCGCCCCACGCATTTCGCGCTTGCGCCCCACGCATTTCGCGCTTGCGCCTATGGGCAGGTTTGATTAGACAACGCCCGCAGTTGGGGTATCGCCAAGTGGTAAGGCAGCGGTTTTTGGTACCGCCATTCCTAGGTTCGAATCCTAGTACCCCAGCCAAATCAACCACATGATTTCATGGCAATTCCGGCAGGCGCGGCAGGTAATCGCCCTGTTGCGCGTCGATGAAGGCGCGGACATTGGCGATGGCGGGCGTCAGGTCCAGATCCTGCCGGTGCAAGAGGAACCAGTGGCGCAGGATCGGCAAGCCTTCGGCGGGAATGGCCGCCAACCGGCCGCTGCGCAATTCCTCGGTCACGGTGTGATAGGAAATCAGCGCAATCCCCAGACCGGCCATCACCGCCTGCTTGATCGTCTCGTTCGATTCCATCTCGGTTGCGTCAAACGGTCGCCCCTCGCCAATGCGGTCCAGCCAGCGGTTGGCCAGAATCCGGGTGCCTGAACCCGGTTCGCGCACCAGGAACGTCTGCGCCAGAATATCGGCGGGCCGGATCGTTTGCGCGCGCAGCAACGGGTGATCCGGCGGCGCGATCAACAGATGCGGATGATCCCCGAGAGGACGGCTTTCCACGGGGGGATCGCGCGGCGGGCGGCCCATGATGGCAAGGTCAATCGCGCCGTCCTGCAACGCCTTGATCACCGCGTCGCGGTTGCCGATGCGCAGCACGATTTCGATATCCGGATAGGCGCGGCGCAAGCGCGCGACCAGTCCGGGGGCAAAGTATTTGCCCGTAGAGACAACGCCCAACACCACGCTGCCCGCCAAGCCGCGTTGCAGCGCCTCGATCCGGTAAATGGCCATCGCCAGCGCATTCTGCGCCTTTTCATGCGCGCGGAGCAGCGCGCGGCCTTCTTCGGTCGGCGCAAAGGCCCCGGCCCTGCCGCGTTGCAGCATGGCACAGCCGAAATTCGCCTCCAGCGTGCCCAATTGGCTGTGCACGGCGGGGGCGGTCAGGCCCAGTTCATCCGCTGCATGCGTGATCGAGCCATGCCGCGCCACCGCGTCCAGCGCGCGCAACTGTTTCAGGGTCAGGCTGTTCAACCGTTTCATTCAATTTTCCTGAACGCGTCATCAAAAACTATAAATTCTCTAACAATTCAGATTAGCGAATATCAAGCGACATCGACTCGAGGAGGGGAGGCCTTGATGATGACGCAGCGCTCTGACGGCCTCTGGGCCGGTGTTTCCGCACAGCTTGTTGCCCCGATGACGGCCCTGCTGGCGGTGTCACGCGACCTGTCCCGGTTGATTGCACGGGGGGCCTTGTCGGGTGCAATGGCCGCAGATGTCGGCGCGAACACCGATGGCGACCGGCAAAAGGCGTTGGACGTGATCGCGGACGAGATGTTCGCCACGGCGTTGGCAGCCACAGGTGTGCGCCACTATGCGTCGGAAGAACGCGAAACGGTGACGGTGATCGACGCAGACGGCGCGCTGGCGCTGGCCATCGACCCGCTGGACGGATCGTCAAACATCGACGTCAACGTGTCCATCGGCACGATATTCTCGATCTTTCCCGCCGCGGATGACGCCGAGTCCAGCTTTCTGCGCCCCGGACGCGAACAGATCGCTGGTGGCTATGTGATCTATGGCCCGCAGACGGTGATGGTGGTGACCTTTGGCGCGGGTGTGCGGCAGTTGCTGCTGGACCCGGTGACGGGGGATTGGGTGCCATTGGCGGCTGTGCCCGCGATCCCGCCGCAATCGCAGGAATTTGCCATCAACGCCGCGAATTACCGCCACTGGCCCAAGGCGGTCCGCGCCTATATCGACGATTGTCTGGCCGGCGACACCGGGCCACGGTCCAAGAATTTCAA
Source organism: Paracoccus haematequi (assembly GCA_945881965.1). Taxonomy (GTDB): domain Bacteria; phylum Pseudomonadota; class Alphaproteobacteria; order Rhodobacterales; family Rhodobacteraceae; genus UBA9554. Next base: position 271,640 of record CAMCVS010000001.1, read on the forward strand.
CATGCGCTGGGTGGCCAGTCTGGTGGCCGAAACCCACCGCATCCTGACGCGGGGTGGGGTGTTCCTGTATCCCGGCGATGCGCGTCCGGGCTATGCGCGCGGCCGCCTGCGCATGGTCTATGAATGTGCCCCCATCGCCTTTGTCATCGAACAGGCGGGCGGTGCGGCCACCGATGGCAGCGAACGCATCCTGGACCAGACGCCCGCCAGCCTGCATGCGCGCACACCCTTCGTGTTCGGATCATCCGAAAAGGTGGACCGCATCTGTGTCTACAACGACCTGCCCGAGCAGGAACTGAGCGCGTTGTTCGGTTCCCGGGGTCTGTTCCGCATCTGAGGACATCATGAGCAAGAAACACCCGATCATCTCTGTTACCGGATCATCCGGCGCGGGCACCACGACGGTGAAATCCACCTTTGACCAGATTTTCCGCCGCGAGGGGTTCACCTCGGTGTCGATCGAAGGCGACGCCTTTCACCGCTTTGACCGCGCCGCGATGAAGGCTGAACTGACGGCGCGCAAGGCGGCGGGCGAAGACACGTTTAGCCATTTCAGCTATGAGGCGAACGAGCTGGAAAAGCTGCAAGAGGTGTTCCGCAGCTATGCCCTGACCGGCAAGGGCGAGACGCGGCATTATGTGCATGACGCCCGCGAGGCGGAACATCACGGTGTGCCGCCGGGCGAATTCACGCTGTGGAAGCCGTTTCCGGAAAAGACCGACCTGTTGTTCTACGAAGGGCTGCATGGCGCGGTGGTGAATGACACGGTCAATCTGGCGGCGTTGGCAGATCTGAAGATCGGCGTGGTGCCAGTGATCAATCTGGAATGGATCCAGAAGATTCACCGCGACAAGGCTTCGCGCGGCTATTCGACCGAGGCCGTGACCGACACCATCCTGCGCCGGATGCATGCCTATGTGCATTGTATCTGTCCGCAATTCGTCGAGACGGACGTGAATTTCCAGCGCGTTCCGGTGGTGGACACGTCGAACCCGTTCATCGCGCGCTGGATCCCCACGGCGGATGAAAGTCTGGTGGTGATCCGGTTCAAGAACCCGCGCGGCATCGACTTTCCCTATCTCACCTCGATGATCCACGGGTCATGGATGAGCCGCGCCAATTCCATCGTGATCCCTGGCGGCAAGATGGATCTGGCGATGCAGCTGATCTTCACGCCGATGGTCACCCGCCTTGTCCACGAATCCAAGCGCGCCTGAGGAGGCCCCGATGACCCTGCACGCTGACTTCCGCGCCGATGACCTGATGGAGGCCCGCATGGCCACCGCCATCCGCGTGCTGACCATGGACGCGGTCGAGGCGGCAAAGTCGGGGCATCCCGGCGCGCCGATGGGGCTCGCAGATGTGGCGACGGTGCTGTTCAACCGCTTTATCCGGGTTGATCCCAGCGATCCGCGCTGGCCCGACCGCGACCGGTTCGTGATGAGCGCGGGGCACGGGTCGATGCTGGTCTATGCGATCCATCACCTGTTGGGCTATGCCGACATGGGCATCGACCAGATCAAGGCGTTCCGCCAATTGGGCAGCCGCACGGCGGGCCACCCGGAATATGGCCATGCCGACGGGATCGAGACGACGACCGGCCCCTTGGGTCAGGGCATCGCCACCGCCGTGGGCATGGCGCTGTCGGAACGGCTGGCGCAGGCGCGGTTTGGCGACGATCTGGTGGGGCATTTCACCTATGTGCTGGCGGGCGATGGCTGTTTGATGGAGGGCATCAGCCACGAGGCGATTGATCTGGCGGGCCATCTGCGGTTGGGGCGGCTGATCGTCTGCTGGGATGACAACGGCATCACCATTGACGGCGGCACCGGCCTGTCCACCTCCATCAGCCAGACGGCGCGCTTTGCCGCCGCTGGCTGGCACGTGCAGGCCGTCGATGGCCATGACCGCGACGCGGTGGCGGCGGCGATTGCGACGGCGCAAGCGGTCACGGACCGCCCGTCGCTGATCGCCTGCAAGACCGTGATCGGCAAGGGCGCCCCCACCAAACAGGGCAGCCATGACGTGCATGGCGCGCCCTTGGGCGCGGCCGAGATTGCGGCGGCCAAGGCCGCCCTCGGCTGGGACCTGCCCGCCTTCGACATCCCGGCTGACATAAAGTCAGCCTGGGAAGCGGTGGCCGCGCGCGGCCATGCCGCGCGCCTGGCCTGGGACGCGCGGCTTGCAGCCGCGCCGGGGCGGGACGCGTTCGCGGCGCATCGCGCTGCGCCTGACCGGGCCGCGCTGCGCGCGGCGATTGCGGGGCATGTGGCCAGACTGGCCACGGACAAGCCCAAGGTAGCGACGCGGAAGGCCTCGGAAATGGCGCTGGAGGTGGTCAATACCACCCTGCCCAACACCATTGGCGGGTCCGCCGACCTGACCGGATCGAACAACACCCGCACCAAGGGGCAACGGTCCGTCACCCCCGGCGATTACAGCGGCGATTACATCCACTACGGCATCCGCGAACATGGCATGGCGGCGGCGATGAACGGCATCGCCCTGCACGGCATGTTCCGGCCTTACGGGGGCACCTTCCTGGCATTCGCCGATTACTGCCGGGGCGCGATGCGGCTGTCGGCGCTGATGGGCGTGCCGGTTGTCTATGTCATGACCCATGACAGCATCGGTCTGGGCGAAGACGGCCCCACCCACCAGCCCGTCGAAACCATTGCCAGCTTGCGCGCCATGCCCAACATGCTGGTGTTCCGCCCTGCCGACGCGGTCGAGACCGCCGAGGCCTGGGAAATCGCCATGACGGAAACCGCCACGCCATCCGTGTTGTGCCTGTCGCGGCAGAACCTGCCGGTGCTGCGCGGCGATGACGGCGCGGTGAACCGGACGCGCGAGGGCGCGTATGTGTTGCGCGACGTGGCGCGGCGTGACGCCACGCTGATCGCCACCGGGTCCGAGGTGGAAATCGCCATCGCCGCCGCCGATCTGCTGGCCGCCGAGCGCGTCCATGTTGCCGTCGTCTCTGCGCCGTGTTTCGAGCTGTTCGCGGCCCGACCCCAAACCGAGCGCGACTCCGTTCTGGGCACCGCCCCCCGCGTCGGCATCGAGGCCGCGATCCGGCAGGGCTGGGACCTGTGCCTGCGGTCTGACGATGGGTTCATCGGCATGACCGGCTTTGGCGCATCCGCGCCCGCCCCGGCCCTCTACCAGCATTTCGGCATCACCGCCGCCGCCGCCGCCGCCGCCATCCGCGCGCGGCTTGCCTGAAAGGGATCAGATCATGGCACTTGTCACCCTGCGACAGCTTTTGGATCACGCCGCCGAGAATGGCTATGGCGTGCCCGCGTTCAACATCAATAACATGGAACAGGGCCTGGCGATCCTGCGCGCGGCAGAGGCCTGCGACGCGCCGGTGATCCTGCAGGCGTCGCGCGGCGCGCGCAGCTATGCCGGTGACATCATGCTGCGTCACATGGTGCAGGCGCTGGCGGAAATGTATCCCGATGTGCCCATCGTGATGCATCAGGACCACGGCAACAACGAGGCCACCTGCCTGTCGGCCATCCGGCACGGGTTCACGTCGGTGATGATGGATGGCTCACTTTTGGCTGACATGAAAACCCCCGCGCCCTGGGATTACAACGTCGCCATCACCGCCAAGGTGACCGAGGCCGCCCATGCCGTCGGCGCGTCGGTCGAGGGCGAATTGGGCGTGCTGGGGTCGCTGGAAACCGGCGAGGCGGCGGCCGAGGACGGATCGGGGGCCGAAGGCAAGCTGGACCACAGCCAGCTTTTGACCGACCCCAATGAGGCCGCCGAATTTGTCGCGCTGACGCAGGTCGATGCGCTGGCGATTGCCTGCGGCACCAGCCACGGCGCCTATAAATTCTCGCGCCAGCCGGATGGCGAAATCCTGGCGATGAGCCGCATCGCCGAGATTCACGCCCGCATCCCGAACACGCATCTGGTGATGCACGGGTCATCCTCGGTGCCGCAATACCTGCAAGATTTGTTCAACAAGCATGGCGGCCACATGACCCAGACCTGGGGCGTTCCCGTCGCGGAAATCGAGCGCGGCATCAAGATGGGTGTGCGCAAGGTCAACATCGACACCGATTGCCGCATGGCGATGGCCGCGCAGTTCCGCCGCATCGCGCAGGAAAAGCCCGACGAATTTGACCCGCGCAAATTCATGGTCCCCGCGATGGCCGAATTGGAAACGCTGGTGCGGGACCGGTTTGAACGCTTCGGCACCGCCGGACAGGCGCACAAGATCAAACCGCTGTCGATGGACCAGATGGCAGCGCGTTACGCAAAGGGCGCACTCGCACCAACCGCGAAAGCGGCCTGAAACCAATTCCCGAAGGAGGACAGGATGAACGACCAAGGCCCGACCGAGATCAGAGACGCCAAGAAACGCTACGCCGCAGGCGTGCTGAAATACGCCCAGATGGGCTATTGGGATGGCGAATACGAACCCAAGGACACCGACCTGTTGGCGCTGTTCCGCATCACGCCGCAGGATGGCGTTGACCCGATCGAGGCGGCCGCCGCCGTGGCGGGCGAAAGCTCGACCGCGACCTGGACCGTGGTCTGGACCGACCGTCTGACCGCCGCCGACCAATACCGCGCCAAGGCCTACAAGGTGGAACCGGTGCCGGGCCGTCCGGGCGAATTCATGTGCTATGTCGCCTATGACCTGATCCTGTTCGAGGAAGGCAGCATCGCCAACCTGACCGCGTCGATCATCGGCAACGTGTTCAGCTTCAAACCGCTGAAGGCCGCGCGTCTGGAAGACATGCGCCTGCCGGTCGCCTATGTGAAAACCTTCAAGGGCCCGCCCACCGGTTTGGTCGTCGAACGCGAACGGCTGGACAAGTTCGGCCGCCCGCTGCTGGGCGCCACCACCAAGCCCAAGCTGGGCCTGTCGGGCAAGAATTACGGCCGCGTGGTCTATGAGGGCCTGAAGGGCGGTCTGGATTTCATGAAGGATGACGAGAACATCAACTCGCAGCCCTTCATGCATTGGCGCGACCGGTTCCTGTATGTGATGGAGGCTGTCAACAAGGCCAGCGCCGAGACGGGCGAAGTCAAGGGCAGCTATCTGAACGTCACCGCCGGCACGATGGAAGAAATGTATCGCCGCGCCGAATTCGCCAAGCAATTGGGATCGGTGATCATCATGATCGACCTGGTGATCGGCTATACCGCGATCCAGTCGATGGCGGAATGGTGCCGCGCCAATGACATGATCCTGCACCTGCACCGCGCGGGCCACGGCACCTATACCCGGCAGAAGAACCACGGCGTATCGTTCCGCGTCATCGCGAAATGGATGCGGCTGGCGGGGGTGGACCATATCCACGCAGGCACGGCGGTCGGCAAGCTGGAAGGCGATCCGATGACGGTGCAGGGCTATTACAACATCTGCCGCGAAACCAAGAACCCGGTCGATCTGCAACGCGGCATCTATTTCGAACAGGATTGGGCCGACATCAAGAAGGTGATGCCGGTGGCATCCGGTGGCATCCATGCCGGGCAGATGCACCAGCTCTTGGACCTGTTCGGCGATGACGTGGTGCTGCAATTCGGCGGCGGCACCATCGGGCACCCGATGGGCATTCAGGCCGGCGCGACCGCCAACCGCGTGGCGCTGGAAGCGATGGTGCTGGCCCGCAACGAAGGCCGCGACATCAAGAACGAAGGCCCCGAAGTGCTGCGCGCCGCCGCCAAGTGGTGCAAGCCGCTGGAGGCCGCCTTGGATGTCTGGGGCGACATCTCGTTCAACTACACCTCGACCGACACGTCGGACTATGTGCCGACCGCGTCGGTATCCTGATCCATCCCAATTGCAGGAGACACACCATGCGCATTACCCAAGGCTGCTTTTCGTTTCTGCCCGATCTGACCGACGAACAGATCACCGCGCAGGTCGAATATTGCCTGTCCAAGACCTGGGCCATCGGGGTGGAATACACCTATGACCCGCATCCGCGAAACACGTTCTGGGACATGTGGGGCAACCCGATGTTCGACCTGTCCGACGCCAAGGGCGTGATGATGGAACTGGCTGACTGCCGCAAGGCACACCCCGAAAGCTATATCCGTTTCAACGCGTTCGACAGCACACGCGGGTTCGAAACCGTCACCATGTCGTTCATCGTCAACCGCCCCAAGGTGGAACCGACGATCCGCATGATCCGGCAAGAGGTCGATGGCCGGTCGCAGCGCTATAGCTTTGAAACTGTGCGCTGACGGTCAACCTGGCAGAGGCATCCTGGCAACGGGATGCCTTCACCAGCCTGACCCGGCTTGCTGGAGATCGACATGGACGCCACCACTTCGCCTGAAACGCCACGCCCGACGCATGTCGATCTGCGCGCCGAACTGGAAAGCTCGGGCGTCAAGGAATTGCTGGACGAGCTGGACCGCGAGATGATCGGGCTGGCCCCGGTCAAGCAACGCATCCGGGAAACGGCGGCGCTGCTGTTGGTGGACCGCGCGCGGCAGACTCTGGGTCTGGCGCATGACACGCCGACGCTGCACATGTCGTTCACCGGCAATCCCGGCACCGGCAAGACCACCGTCGCGCTGAAGATGGCGGGGATTTTGAAACGGCTGGGCTATGTGCGCAAAGGCCATCTGGTATCCGTGACGCGCGACGATCTGGTCGGACAATACATCGGCCACACGGCGCCCAAGACGAAAGAGGTGCTGAAGAAGGCGATGGGCGGCGTGTTGTTCATCGACGAAGCCTATTACCTCTATAAGCCTGACAATGAACGCGATTACGGCCAGGAGGCGATCGAGATCCTGCTGCAGGTGATGGAAAACAACCGCGACGATCTGGTGGTGATCATGGCGGGCTATGCCGACCGGATGGACCGGTTCTTTGCTGCCAATCCCGGTTTCCGGTCGCGCATCGCGCATCACATCGACTTTCCCGATTATGGCGATGACGAATTGCTGCGCATCGCAGAAACCATGCTGGCGGGGCAGCACTATGTCTTTGACGCAGGCGCGCGGGCGGCGATGGCCGAATATGTGACGCTGCGGCGCGGCCAGCCGCATTTCGCCAACGCGCGGTCCATCCGCAACGCGCTGGACCGCGCCCGGTTGCGGCAGGCCAACCGGTTGTTCGAGGCGGCGACTGGCCCGGTGGACGCGCAGATGCTATCGACGCTCATCGAATCCGACGTGCGCGCCAGCCGGGTGTTTCGCGGCGGGCTGGATGTGTCTGGCAAGGGAGAAAACCCATGAGCGTGATTATCGCCCCGTCGATCCTGTCGGCGGATTTCGCCGATTTTGGCCGGGAAATTCAGGCGGTCGAAGCGCAGGGCGCGGATTGGGTCCATGTCGATGTGATGGACGGGCATTTCGTGCCGAACCTGACCTTTGGCCCGCCCTTGGTGAAGGCGATCCGCCGCCATATCCATACGGTGATGGATGTTCACCTGATGATTGCCCCCGTTGATCCCTATATCGACGCCTTTGCCGAGGCGGGCGCGGATTACCTGACCGCGCATGTCGAGGCGGGGCCGCATATCCACCGCACCTTGCAGGCGATCCGCGCCGCGGGCTGCAAACCCGGCGTGGCGCTGAACCCCGGCACGCCGGCGTCTGCCGTGGCCGAGGTGCTGGGGCTGGTGGACCTTGTCTGCGTGATGACGGTGAACCCCGGCTTCGGCGGGCAAAGTTACATCGACATGACCGCCAAGGTGGCGGAACTGCGCCGCCTGATCGGTGACCGCCCAGTGTTGATCGAGATTGACGGCGGGATGACGCCCGCCACAGCGCCTGCCATCGTGCGTGCGGGGGCCGATGTGCTGGTCGCCGGATCAGCGGTGTTCAAGGGCGGGTCGGTTGACAATCCGGCCCCGTATGGCGCGAATATCCGCGCGATCCGTGACGCGGTGGCAGGCTGATGGCGCGCGTTGTCTTTGACCTGGACGGCACGCTGATCGACAGCGCGCCCGATATCTGCGGCATCGCCAACATGCTTTTGGCGCGCGAAGGCGCGGGCGCGATCACGTTGGACGAGGCGCGCAGTTTCATCGGCAATGGCGCGGCGGTTTTCGTGGCCCGGATGCGCGCGGCGCGCGGGATTGCGGACAGCGAACAGGCGCGGCTGCATGGTGATTTCGTCGCCGCCTATGACACGGCGGTGACGCTGACCGCGCCATACGCGGGCGTCCGGGACGCGCTGGATGCCTTGGTGGCCGGGGGGCATGCCCTTGGCATCTGCACCAACAAACCCGCACGCCCCGCCCGCGCCGTGCTGGATCACCTTGGCCTGACCGGCCATTTCGGCGTGATCCTGGGCGGCGACAGCCTGCCGGTCCACAAACCCGAGCCCGCCCCGCTGCATGCGGCCTTTGCGGCACTGGGGGATGGTCCCATGATCTATGTCGGGGACAGCGAGGTTGACGCGGAGACCGCCCGACGTGCCGGGGTGCCGTTCCTCTTGTTCACCGAAGGCTATCGCAAGACGCCCGTGGACCAGATGTATCACACCCGCGCCTTCAGCGATTTCAACGCCTTGCCGGGGCTGGTGGCCGACCTGTTACGCGCATCATGACCTTGCGCGCGCTGATATTCGACGTGGACGGCACCTTGGCGGAAACCGAAGAGGCGCATCGCGCGGCCTTCAACGCCACCTTTGCCGCGCACCGGCTGAACTGGTTTTGGAACCGCGATGATTACGCGCGGCTCTTGAAAACAACCGGCGGCAAGGAACGCATGGCGGCCTATTGCGCCGAGATCGGCGTGGAAACGCGCCCGGATATCGCCGCGCTGCATGCTGACAAGACGCGGCGCTATACTGCGGCTCTGGCCGAAGGGCGGCTGGCGCTGCGCCCCGGCGTGGGCGCGTTGATGGCCCGCGCCCGGGCGGCGGGATTGCGGCTGGCGATTGCCACCACCACCAGCCGCCCGAATGTGGAGGCGCTGGCGCAATGCGTCTGGGGCCGCCCCGCCAGCGACCTGTTCGACGTGATCGCAGCGGGCGACGAGGTGGCGGCCAAGAAACCTGCGCCCGATGTCTATCTGCTTGCGCTGGCGCGGCTGGACCTGCCCGCAAGCGCCGCCATCGCGCTGGAGGACAGCCGCAATGGCCTCTTGTCCGCCCGCGCCGCCGGATTGCGCTGTGTGATCACGCCGTCAGTCTATACTGCAACCGAGGATTTTACCGGCGCGGATTGGGTGATCCCGTCGCTGGATAATGCGCATTTGCCGGAGGTGTTGCAGGCCGAACTGGCTTGACCCTGGCCGCCGCGCGCGGTTCTGTGGGCGCAAGGGGGATCATCCATGCGCTTGTTTTCCGACGCGGCCCGGCCCGTGCATCGCGGCCCCTATCCGCTGGAACGGCTGGCGCGGCAGGATGCGGTGGACGCGACGCTGCCGCCGCAGCCGCCCTTGTCCTTCACCGACGCCCCCGCGCCCATCGTGGCCGCGATGGCGGATTATCAGGCGATGATGGATGCGCTGCGGCAGGGCGGGGTGAACCCGGTGCGCGCCGTCATTCCGGATGACCCGCAAGAACGCACCAATCACCTGAAATCCTTCGGTTATTTCTGCGATGCCGGTATGGTGGGTGTCGCGCGCATCGGGGATGCGGCGCGGCTGGGTGATCCCGTCCGGAACCCCGACGTGCCGCGTCTGGCCGCGCGGCTGAAGGGGGAACAGACGAAAACGCTGGCCTCGGGCATCGACCTGATCATGGCCGAGTTGCGCGAGGCGGTGGATATGCCGCCCGCCCCGGTCACGGACCATACGCATGCGTTGGTTTTCCTCTATCCGCATCCGCGCGCTTGCGCGCCCGATGAACCCGGCACGGCGTGGATCGCCGGGGCCGAGGCGCACCGCGCCTGCCTGCGCGCCACCGAAACCGCCGTGGTGATCGCGAATTACCTGCGCAGCCTGGGCTTTTCGGCCAAGGCCCATTCACCCGCCGCGTCCGACATGGACCTGACACAACTGGCGCTGGCAGCAGGGTTGATCTTTCCCGACGGCAGCGCGCCGTTTGTCGGGGGCTATGGTCTGGCCGCCGTGACGACTGACATGGCGCTGACGCCTGATCGCCCGTTGGCCCCGCGCGCGGAACAGGATTGGCTCGCGACCGAAGGCCCCGCCTGGTGGCTGGGATATGGCACCCGCCATTCCGCCCGCAGCCACGATCCCTTTGCCAGCCGCCAATTCCGCAGGGGTCCGCACCCGTTCGAAACGCTGAAACGGGTGGACCGGCCCACCACCTACATCGACGAGCCGAATGTGGCCCGCGTGCCGAAACGCACCGATATGTTCGCGCGCGCGCAGTTCGGCGACATGGGCAAGAAACTGCAGGCTGGCGCGGCGGGGGGGCTATACACCCGCAAATCCGCGCCGGGGTTCGCGCAGCGCCGCGTGCTGGGCGCGTTCACCCTGATCCAGGGCGGCGCGGCGGACCCCGATGGCCCCCGCCCCGCTGATCCGCAGGCCAATGCCGATCTGGTCAAGGCCACCGCCTATTGGCTGGGTGCGGATGCGGTCGGCATCTCGCGTTGCCCCGATTGGGTCTGGTATTCCCACGACGCCGCAGGCCAGCCGATCACGCCGCCGCATGACCAATCCGTAGCCCTGATCATTGATCAGGGTTTCGAGACGATGGCGGGCGCGTCCGGCGATGACTGGATTTCGGTGGCGCAATCCATGCGCGCCTATCTGCGGTTCTCGCTGATCGGTGGTGTGCTGGCCACCATGATGCGCCGCTTGGGCTATCCGGCCAAGGCGCATACGGTGATGGATGGCGACGTGTTGCAACCGCCCCTGCTGCTGCTGGCCGGTCTGGGCGAGGTCAGCCGCATCGGCGAGGTGATCCTGAACCCCTTTCTGGGCCCGCGCCTGAAATCGGGCATCATCACCACGACCATGCCGATGGCGCATGACAAACCTATCGACTTTGGCCTGCAAAAATTCTGCGGCAGTTGCAACAAATGCGCGCGGGAATGTCCGTCGGGCGCGATCACCGCCGGGCCGAAGAAGATGTTCAACGGCTATGAAATCTGGAAATCCGACAGCCAGCGCTGCGCCACCTATCGCATCACCACGCCGGGGGGGGCGATGTGCGGGCGCTGTATGAAAACCTGCCCCTGGAACCTCGAGGGGCTGTTTGCCGAGGCGCCATTCCGCTGGGCCGCGATGCACCTGCCCAAGGCGGCCCCAGTTCTGGCGCGGCTGGATGACATGGCGGGGCGCGGCGGGCTGAACCCGGTCAAGAAATGGTGGTGGGATATCGCGCTGGACGCGGATGGGGCCTATCGCCCGCCCGCCGCACCGGTCAATGCGCGCGGGTTGCAACGCGATCTGGTGCTGCGCGCCGAAGATCAGACGCTGGCCGTCTATCCCGCGCCGCTGACCCCGCCACCCTGGCCCTATCCGTTCCCGATGGACCGCGAGTCGGGCATCGCCGCGTTCAAGTCCCTGCTGTCGGTCGATGACTACAAGACGCGGCTGGCCGCAGGCGACACCAGCGTCATTCACCGCACGCCCGCGCATGGTGAGCCCCCGGTAATCCGGGTCGAGGTGGCGCTGGCCGAAAAGATGACGCAGACCATCACCAAATACGAATTCCGCACCCTTGATGGCACACCCCTGCCCGCATGGACCGCAGGCGCGCATATCGACGTGGTGGTGACGCCCGACCTGATCCGGCAATATTCGATGTCCGGCAACCCCGCCAACCCCGCCACCTATCAGATCGGGGTGCTGCGCGAAGACAAAGGCCGGGGCGGCAGCCGCATGATGCACCGCATCTTTACCCCCGGACGCCGCGTGGTGATTTCGAAACCGATCAACCATTTCGGTCTGGCCGAGGACGCCACCTTCACCTTCCTGATGGGCGGCGGCATTGGCGTCACCCCGATGATCGCCTTTGCGCACCGTCTGCATGCGTTGAACCGCCCCTTCGCGCTGCATTATTCCATCCCGCGCCGCGCCGATGGCGGATACCTGCCCGACCTTGCCGCAGCCCCGTGGGCCGATCACGTCCATCTGCATGTGACGGATGAGGGCAGCCGCGCCGATCTGGCCGCGATCCTTGGCCGCTATGCCCCCGGCGCGCATGTCTATACCTGCGGCCCGGACCGTTTCATGCAGGGCGTAATGGCGGCGGCGGAAAGCGCCGGTTTCCCCGGTGACGCCCGCCATCTGGAATACTTCGCCGTCCCCGAAGCGCCGCCGCGCGACAACCACGCCTTTACCCTGCGCCTCGCGCGGTCGGGCCGCGACATCGCGGTGCCTGCGGATCAGACCGCCACCGATGTGCTGGCCGCCGCAGGGGTGCATGTCGATGTGAAATGCGCCGATGGCATCTGTGGCGTGTGCAAATGCGGGCTGATCGACGGCGCGGCGGATCACCGCGACTATGTGCTGTCCGCACAGCAACGCGCGACCCAGATCATCCTGTGCCAATCCCGCGCCCGCGACCCGGACGGGATTCTGACCGTCGATCTGTAAGCACACGGCCAGAATCCGCCTGCAAGTGAAAATGGCACAGCCTGCCGTCACGTATTTTCTGCAATTGCACGGTAGGCCACAGGCCCGTATGGTCAGGATATGGATGTTCGTGTGCGCCTTTCCCCGTTTGACTGGATGCGTGCCGGGTTTCGCGCGCTGAGCGCGGGTGGTCCGCAGGGCCTGCGCGCCGAATCGCTTGCGCGCGATCTGGGCACCACCAAAGGCTCGTTCTATTGGCATTTCGCCGATGTGCCCGCGTTTCATGCCGCGATGCTGACCCGCTGGGCCGATGACGCGCTGCTTGCGCTGCCCGCCGCCTTGCAGGATGCGCCGACGCCCGCTGCGCGGCTGCGCCGTCTGGGGCAGATCGGCACCGCGTTGGTGCTGCCCGATCTGGCGGATGCGCCGCTGGAACCGGCAATCCGGGCCTGGGCGCATGGGTCGGGTCAGGCCGCCGCCGCGATTGCGCGGGTGGATGCGGCGCGGCTGGCCATGATCCGCGAGATGCTGGCCGGGATGGGCATCACCAACCCCGAAATCGCGCGGCTGCTGCTGGGCGCGGGGATTGGCCTGACCGACATGGGCCTGCGCGACGGGTCGGACCCGACTGCGGCGATGGGGTCGCTGGTCGATCTGGTGCTCGCGCTGCGCTAACCCGCCAGCCACGCCACATAGCGCGCCCGCGCCTCGGGCAGCAACGACCCGGTTTCCGCCATCACCACACGCAGGAAATGCCCGGTGACGTCCAACGCCGCCGCAATCTCGGCCTGATCCTGCGGCACCGCCCCCGTCAGACAGGGCGGCAAGGGCAACAGCCGATCCGCCCAATCGCCCGCCGCCGCCTGCGTCACCGCGCGGCCCGTGCGCGGCGACACAAAGGCCAGACCTTCGGTCGCTCCGGTGACGGCACAGGCCGACAGGTCGAGGGCAAAGCCCAGCGTTTCCAGCAGCAGCACCTCCCAGCGCAGATGCGCCGTGGGCCAGACCTCGGGATAGCCAAACAGATCAAACAGCGCCACTGTCGCCCGGTACAGCCCCGGATGCGCCGCGCGTTCCGGCAGCGTCGCGCGCAACAGAGCCACCGTGGCCCCCAGCCCCAACAGCGTGCCGGGATGCGCCATCGCAATGCCCGCACGCCCCTGCACCGCTTCCGCCGTGAACGCGCCGATATGATCCTCCAGCCGCGCGCGCCAGACCACGTCCAATTGCGTGCCGGGTTGCAGCGCCGCGGCCATCTTGCGCCCCGCGCCGCCGCGCACCACCCCCGCATGCCGCCCGTGCAACAGCGTGAACACCTCGACGATCGCCGCACTTTCGCCATGCGGCCGCGCGCCCAGACAGATGCCCTCGTCCCGCCATTCGATCATGGCCCTACCCTGCGCCGCGCCGCACGATTGGACAAGCCGCCCGCAGCTTCATTTTGCCTGAAATACTCCCGCCGGAGGCTCCTGTCCCCCCCCCCGCGCCACGCCTCAGATCAAACCCGGCTGATCCAGCAGATGCCGCCCCGCGCGGTCCTCGACCTCGATCACCCACAGGTCGGGGTCCATGCGCCGCTGGCGGGTGAGGGCGGCATCCACCTCGGGCTCGGCCCCTTCGGCCAGCACGACCCAGATCCGCGCGCCCGCGCTGTCCCAGCCACGGTGATAGGCCCGCGCGCGACCGTCCAGCGTGGACAGTTTCACCAGCACCGCCCCTGCCCCGTCATCGCCATGCGCCACCACAAAGGCCTGGATATCCAAAAGCCGCAGCCGCGCCAGATAGGCATCGACCCAGAACCGCGCCGCGAGCCGGGGTTCAGCCATCGCTGCCCCCTGGTTCAGCCATTGCCGTCCTTGAAATCAAGGCCCATCTCGGAATAGCGTTCGGGTTCGTCCAGCCAGTTTTCCCGCACCTTGACCTGGAGGAACAGATGCACCTTGCGGTCCAGAAACGTCTCGATCTCGGCGCGGGCGGATTGGCCGATGGCCTTGATCGTCTCGCCCTTGTGGCCAAGGATGATGCCCTTGTGACCGTCGCGCGTCACGTAAACCACCTGGTCGATCCGCACCGACCCGTCGTCGCGTTCCGTCCACATCTCGGTTTCGACTGTCAACTGATAGGGCAATTCCTGATGCAGCCGCAGCGTCAGCTTTTCCCGAGTCATTTCCGCCGCGATCATCCGCATCGGCAGGTCGGCCAGTTGGTCTTCGGGATACAGCCACGGCCCCACGGGCAATTCCGCCGCCAGCCAGTCGCGCAAGGTGTCAACCCCATAACCCTTTTCGGCGCTGATCATGAAGGTGCGCACAAACGGGAACCGCGCGTTGATATCCTCGGTCAGCTTCAACAGCTTGGGGGCCTCGGTGCGGTCGATCTTGTTGATCGCCAGCGCGATCTTGCGGTCGCGGCCCAGCCCCGACAGCCCGTCAAGGATGCGGCCCACGCCCTCGGTGATCCCGCGATGCGCCTCGATCAGCAGCACGACGATATCGGCATCCGCCGCCCCGCTCCACGCAGCCGCCACCATCGCGCGGTCCAGCCGCCGGGTGGGCTGGAACAGCCCCGGCGTATCGACGAACACGATCTGCGCCGCGCCTGCGCCCTCGCCCACCATCGCCACGCCCCGGATGCGCGCGCGCGTGGTCTGCACCTTATGCGTCACGATGGACACTTTCGCGCCCACCATGCGGTTCAACAGCGTCGATTTGCCCGCATTGGGCTCGCCGATCAGGGCCACAAATCCGGCGCGGGAGGGGGGTGTGTCAGTCATGCAAGGGCCATAGCGGATTGCAGCGGGCCGCGCCAGAGGCGGCTTGCAGTAACGCGCAACCCAAGGTTAACAGCATTGCCTGTGTGGTGGGATATTAATTCGTTATGGAATCGCTTGTTTTCTTTATAGTAATCATAATCCTAATTTGGGGCTTTGCGGTTGGCAAAACCTTTGGGGTGCGCCCCAAGTCAAGGCGCACCGCCAGAAACCTCCCGACTACAAAAAGTCAATCCAGCGCCCCGAACCCAACGCCACGTTGCGACACATTGACTGGCCGAGCGCATGTCATCGACGGCGATACAATTGTAATTTCCGGGCAACATATTCGGCTGTTCGGGATTGACGCACCCGAGTTGGACCATCCCTATGGAAAGAAATCAAAATGGGCTCTTGTCGGTCTGTGCAAAGATCAGGTCATTCGCGCAGAGTTCAACGCGGCACAAAGCTATAACCGCGAGGTTGCTATCTGCTATCTACCTGACGGACGCGACTTGTCCGAAGAAATGGTACGGCTTGGAATGGCAATCGACTGGCCGAAATTCTCGGGCGGCAAGTATCGCCAATTCGAAACACCCGACGCTCGCCGCAAGCTTTGGCGCGCTGCCGCCCGACAAAAGGGCCTGATGCCGCCACCTCAGCGCTGATCCAGCGCCGCCACCACCCCCCCGACCAGCACCTCAATCGGCGCGTCCGCGTCCAGCCGCAGCACCGGGGCGGGTTGGCGGGTAAGCCACGCCTCTTGCCGCGCGCGCGAGCGGCCTGCGGCGCCTTCGTCGTCATAGCTCATGGCCCAGTCCAGAAAGCTGCGGTGGATCGCTTCCATGTCGCCACCGGGCAGGATGCGCGCGCCGAAACGGGCGGCTTCGCGCTGGCGCAGCCGGATCAGGCGCAAGGGGCGCGCGAGCGTCAGGAACACCACAAGGCTGGCCCCGGCCAGCATGTCATCGCCCCAGCCCTCGCATTCGCCCGACACCACCCAGCCCTGCCCGGCCATCAGGCGCGCCATGCGGGCGCGGCGTTCGGGGGTGGGGTATTTCTCGGTATAGGGCGGGTCGGTCGGCACCCAATAGTGATCATCGGTATCGACCATCGGCACCTTCAGCGCGCGCGCCACCGCGCGGCCAAGCGTGGTGGCCCCGCACCCTGCCGCGCCGGTGATGTAAACCCGCGCGGCCATCGGTCAGCCCTGCACCCGCGTCAGCACCGCCCCGGCGGCGGCCTGTTCGGCGGCGCGTTTCGAACTGGCCTGCGCGCGCGCCGCCTCGCCCGACGCCAGCCGCGCCTCGATGGTAAAGACCGGGGCATGATCGGGGCCGTCGCGGGCCACCTCGACATAGGCGGGCGGGGCCATGCCGCGCGCCTGCGCCCATTCCTGCAACGCGGTCTTGGCGTCGCGGGCGTCGGCCTCGACATGCGCGATCCGCGCCCCCCACAGCCGCAGCACCAGCGCCTTGGCGGCGTCAAAGCCCGCATCCAGATAGACGGCGGCGATCACCGCCTCCATCCCGTCACCCAAAAGCGCCTCCTTGCGGCGACCCCCGGTCATCATCTCGGAGCGGCCCAGTCGCAGCACATCGCCCAGCCCGATCTGGCGGGCGACATCGGCGCAGGTTTCCTTGCGCACCAGCGCGTTATAGCGCGGCGCCAGCACACCTTCGGCGGCATGGGGCGCGGCCGATAGCAGCGCCTCGGCCATCACAAGGCCAAGCACCCGGTCGCCCAGAAATTCCAGCCGCTGGTTGTCGCCCGCGTTGGACGCAAAAGACGAATGGGTCAGGGCGCGCACCAAAAGCGCGGGCTGGCGGAATTCATGCCCGATCAGGGCGGCAAAGGCCTGAATGTCGCCTGCCAGCTTCACTCGACCGCCTTGAAAAAGCGATCGCCGCGCCATGTCCAGAACGCCAGCATCGACCGCCCCGCCGACGAGAACATGATGCGATCCGCGCGCCCGATCAGGTTTTCGAACGGCACATAGCCCACGCCGCCTGCGGCCTGCGGCACCCGGCTGTCGGTGGAATTGTCGCGGTTGTCACCCATGAAGAAGTAATGCCCGGCGGGCACGGTATAGACGGGCGTGTCATCCGTGGCCTGCACCCCGATGTTCAGGATGCTGTGGGTCGTGCCATCGGGCAGGGTTTCGATCTGGCGCGTCTTGATACACAGCCCGCCTTGCCCCACCGCGCCATTGGCACAGCGCGGGCGCAGACCCTGCGGCCCTTGCGGGGCCATGATTTCCTCGAAGGTGCCACCATCGGCCAGCGCAACAGGCTTGCCGTTGATCTGCAACACGCCGCCCGTGACCTGCACGGTTTCCCCCGGCAGGCCGACCAGACGCTTGATGTAATCGGTGCCCGCGACCGGATGGCGGAACACCACCACATCGCCGCGCGCGGGTTCACCGGCCAAAATGCGGGTGTTGTCGCGGTCAAGAAAGCCGCAGATCGCCTTGGCGTCGATGTTCAACCCAATGGCGGGGATGCGCACCGTCGGGCAGGAGGCATAGGAATAGCCATAGCTCATCTTGTTGACGAACAGGAAATCCCCGATCAGCAGCGTGTCCTTCATCGACCCCGACGGGATCCAGAACGGCTGAAAGAACAAGGACCGGAAAATGCCCGCGATCAGCAGCGCGTAAACCACCGTCTTGATGGTTTCGACCACCGCGTTCTGCTTCTTTTCGGCCATGACACCCTCGGTTTTACCTGCGCGCTACATGCGGGGGCGGGGGCGCGAAGTCAAGCCGGACAGGGTGGGGGCTTCGTCCACCGGGCGCGCCTCGATCACCACAAAGGCCTGCGCCCAGGGGTGATCATCCGTCAGCGTGACATGCACGATGGCCGCGTGACCGGGGGGCGTCATGTCGCGCAGGCGCTCTGCGGCCCAGCCGGTCAGGTGCATCACCGGCTGGCCGGTCGCCAGATTCGACACCGCCATGTCGCGCCACGAAATTCCCATGCGCAGACCCGTGCCCAGCGCCTTGGAGCACGCCTCTTTGGCGGCCCAGCGTTTGGCCAGCGTCCCCGCCTCGTCATGGCGGGACGCGGCCTTTTTCAGCTCGGTCTCGGTGTAGACGCGGGTGCGGAACCGGTCGCCAAAGCGCGCCAGCGTGCGCGCGATGCGGTCGATATTGGCAAGGTCGGTGCCGATGCCAAGGATCATGGTCACACTCCGGTCTGAAACAGGGGAAAACTGACGCCCAGCGCCCAGGCGAGGATCAGGCCCAACGCCAGACCCGCCGATGTGGCCCCGGCGCGGGCAGCGACAAAGCGGCCCATCAGGCCGAACGTCAGCCAGAACAGCACGATGACCGGCAGGATCATGATGACAAAGAACATGCCCTCGAAATCCAGCGCGACAGCAATGCCCAGCGACAGCAGCACCGCCAGCCGCGCGAGGATGCGCTGCCACAGCGGTGCGCCAAGCGCGGCCCAGGCGTCCGCCAGCATGAAGGGCACCGCGCCCACGGCCAGTGCGGAGATGATCCACAGCCGGTCCGGCGTGGGCCAGAAATTCGCGCCATAGCGGTCAAGCGCAAGGCCGAACGCACCCAGCCCCCAGATCACCAGCCCCGCAAAGGCCCGCGGGGCGACCCGTCCCGGCGCACCGCGCAGCCACCACAGCAGCGCGCCCTGGATCAGGCCATAGACCAAAAGATGCAGCGCCAGCGCATCCGCCACCAGCACCGGCAGGACGCGGCTGTCAATCGGCGCGGTCAGCAGCGGGGCGGTAAGCATCGGGATCAGCGTCGCGGCGGCAAAGCCGCCGCGCCCCAGCCGGGGCAGCGCGCTTTGCGCGCTGTGGCCCTGCGGCAGCAGCCGCGCCAAAGGCGCGGCAAGTGCGGTGATTGCGGCCAACAGCAGCAACAGCGCCCAGCCGGTCGGCGGCTCTGCCGCGCGACTGTCGCGGCCATAAAACCCGTCCAGCCACAGCCGCGCTGCCGCGCGCCCCGCGCGGCTTTGCAGGATCGCGACATGTTCCACGAAGGGCGCCAGCAGCGCCTGCCGGGTGACGCCACCTGTAGTGACAGCCTCGCCATAGCGCGCCGCAGGCGCGACCATTTGCGCGGCTTGCAGCGCAAATTCGCGCAGGCCCGGTTCCCAGGCGCCGGTGATCAGCAACAGGTTTTGCGGATGGCGCGGCGTGATCGCCTGCGAGAACGCTGACAGCAGCACCAACGGGCCGATATCCGGCGCATCCTGCGCCACGCGCACCAACACATCAGTGGCCATCGAATGGCCCAGCAGCGCGACGGATGCATCGCCCTGCCGCGATGCCGCGACCACCGCGCGGGTCTGGTCCACCAACCGCTGCGTGGTGCCTTCGATGGCGGTCACATCGCCCGACATCGGCCGGGGGTTCCGCCCGTGCCCCTCGAAATCGAACGCGACCGCCGTATAGCCCGCCTGCGCCAGCGTCAGCGCATAGGCCTGCATCATCTGGCGCGACCCGGCAAAGCCATGCGCGATGACCACCACCGGCCCGCCGCTGCCGTCCGTATACCGCGTGACGGGCGTATCGCCCACCGCGCCTTGGGTGATCGTGATCCCCTGCCGCGCGCCTTCCAGCGTCCAGAGCGACCACAGCGCGGCCAGCAGAGCCAGCAGGAGGGCCGCCGTCAAGCGCGGCATGTCACGCCCGCGCCGCGTCCATCACGCGGCGCATTTCGGTGATGGCGGGGCCCAGCCCGCGAAAGATCGCCTCGCCGATCAGGAAATGCCCGATGTTCAGTTCCATCACCTGCGGGATCGCCGCCACCGGACCAACGGTGTCATAGGTCAGGCCGTGGCCCGCGTGAACCTCCAGCCCCAGGGAATGGGCAAAGCCTGCCATCTCGCGCAGGCGGTCCAGTTCGGCGTCGCGTTCGGCAAAATGCCCCTCGGCATGGTAATCGCAATAGGCCCCGGTATGCAGTTCGATCACCTGCGCGCCGATCCGTGCCGCCGCTTCGATCTGGCGCGCATCCGCCGCGATAAAGATCGACACCCGGCAGCCCGCCTCGCGCAGCGGCGCGATGAACCCCGCCAGCCGGTTTTCCTCGCGCGCGACTTCCAGCCCGCCCTCGGTGGTGCGTTCCTCACGCTTTTCCGGCACGATGCAGACGGCATGCGGGCGATGCCGCAGCGCGATCTTCTGCATCTCGTCCGTCGCGGCCATTTCAAAGTTCAATGGCGTGGTCAGCGCGGCCATCAACCCTTCGATGTCCGTATCGGTGATGTGGCGGCGGTCCTCGCGCAGATGCGCGGTGATCCCGTCAGCGCCCGCCGCCTCGGCCACGGTGGCGGCGCGGATCGGGTCCGGATAGGCCGACCCGCGCGCATTGCGCACGGTGGCGACATGGTCGATGTTCACGCCAAGGCGCAGATGTCCAAGCGGTTTCATAGGCTCTCCTGTGGGTGATCCCTGGGTCAGCGCAGAACCTAATCCGCTTTACCCGCCTCGTCAGCCACCATATGGGCTTTTTTCCGCAGCGCTTCGAGTTTTGCCTTCAGCGCGCCTTTGCGGCGGTTCTGATAGGCCCGCACCAAGGGCACGGTGATCGCATAGCAAATCAGCCCGACGACGATGCCGGGGATGATGCCCCCGATGAGGAACGGAAAATAGACGTTGTCATAGAAATGCTTCAGCCCGTCCCAATGCGCGGTCTGGTCGTTGAAGATGGCAAAGAAGTTGTGTTTCAGGTCGCGCCACGCCTCGGCAAACGACTCGCCGATCGAGGCGACAGCGGCCCCGTCGCTCCAGTCGCGGCCCTGCATCCAATAGCCCATGCGCAGCGTCACCCAGATGATGGGCGCATAGGTCAGCGGATTGCCCAGAAAGGTGCCGATGATCGCGGCGATGATGTTGCCGCGCATGATCCAGGCCATCACCGCTGCCGACAGGAAATGGAACCCGAACAGCGGCAGGAACGACACGAACACGCCTGCGAACACGCCACGCGCCACGCGGTCGGGGCTGTCGGGCAAACGGCGCAGGCGGTGCTGGGTGTATTGCACCGCGCGGGACCAGCCGATGCTGGGCCAGAAGGATTCCTGGATCACCCGCCAGAACGGTCGTCTGTTGCGACGTTTGAACACTTCGCATGGCCCTTTTCATGCCGCCGCAGCCGGGTCTGCCCGACGTGGCCTCATATCATTTTTGTGCCGCAACCGGGTTTGCCGGACTTGGCCCTTACTTAGCGTGCCGCGACCGGGATCGCCGGCGCGGCCAGACGTGACGGATCGCGGAAGCGTTCGATGGCCGCCACGTCCTGCTCTGCCTCCAGCGCCGACAAAACCGCATGCAGATGTTCCACATCGCGCAGGTCGGCGTCGATCAACACGCGGTAGAAATCCGGCTTGCGATCCACGAATTGCAGATCCGAGATATTGGCCTTCTGCTCGCCAATCAATGTGCAAATCCGCCCCATCACCCCGGCGGCATTGGACAGGGTGACCGAAATCGTCGCGGCATGGATGGGCGGGTGTTTGCCCGCGTGCCAATGCAGGTCCATCCAGCGGTCGGGTTGGTCTTCGAACCGTTGCAGCGCGGGGCAGTCGATGGCGTGGACCTGAACCCCCTGCCCGCGCGTCTTGATGCCGACGATGCGTTCCCCCGGCAGCGGCTGGCAACAGGGCGCGCGGGCAAATGTCTGGTCCGGCGAGATGCCGACCACGGCGCGGTCCTTGTCGATGGTCTCGGCCTCGCCACGCGCCAGTTCGGGATAAACCGCATGGACGACGTCACGGGCCGAAATCTCGGCCGATCCCAACCGCGCCAGCACCTCGTCGCGCCCGCCGTCGATGCGCAACAGCCGCGCCGCCAGGTCAAGCGCCTTGTCGGTGGATTTCTTGCCGACATGGTCAAAGGCCGACCGCGCCAATTCGGTGCCCAGCTTGATGAACCGGCCCCGGTCCACCTCGCGCAGCGCGCGGCGGATCGCCGCCTTGGCCTTGCCGGTGCTGGCGATGTCCAGCCAGGTCGCCTGCGGGGTCTGGCCCTGCGCGGTGATGATTTCCACCGACTGGCCGTTACGGATGCGGGTCCAGAGCGGCACGCGCATGCCGTCGATCTTGGCCCCTACGCAGGCATTGCCGATGCGGGTGTGGATCGCATAGCCAAAGTCGATGGGCGTCGCGCCTTTCGGCAGTTTCACCACCTCGCCCTTTGGCGTGAAACAGAACACCTGATCGGAATACATCTCCAGCTTGACGGCCTCGAGAAATTCCTCGTGGTCCTGTTCGCTGTTGAATTGTTCCGTGAGCCCGGCAATCCATTTCGCCGGGTCCACCGCAAACGGGTTTGCCGCCCGCACCCCGTCACGATAGGACCAATGCGCGGCCACGCCCGCCTCGGCCACCTCGTGCATCTGCCGCGTCCTGATCTGCACCTCGACGCGCTTGCCGTCGCGGCCTGATACGGTGGTGTGGATACTGCGATAGCCGTTCGATTTCGGCTGGCTGATGTAATCCTTGAACCGCCCCGGCACCGCGCGCCAGCGTTGGTGAATGGCGCCCAGCGCGCGGTAACAATCCTCTTCCGACCGGGTGATGACGCGAAAGCCATAAATGTCGGACAGCCGGGAAAAAGCCATCTGCTTTTCTTCCATCTTGCGCCAGATCGAATAGGGTTTCTTGGCGCGGCCAAATACCGTGGCCTCGATGCCCGCGCGGTCCAACTCGACGCGCATGTCGGCGGTGATGCGTTCGATCACATCGCCCGATTCCTTTTGCAGCGTCACAAAGCGGCGCATGATCGACGCGCGGGCCTCGGGGTTCAGGACGCGGAAGGCGAGGTCTTCCAACTCCTCGCGCATCCATTGCATCCCCATGCGGCCCGCCAGCGGTGCATAGATTTCCATCGTCTCGCGGGCCTTCTTGGCCTGCTTTTCCGGCTTCATCGCCTTGATGGTGCGCATGTTGTGCAGCCGGTCGGCGAGTTTGACCAGGATCACCCGCAGATCTTTCGACATCGCCATCAACAGCTTGCGGAAATTTTCCGCCTGCTGGGTTTCGGTCGAGGTCAGTTGCAGGTTGGTCAGCTTGGTCACGCCATCGACCAGTTCAGCCACTTCGCGGCCAAAGCGGGTTTCCACCTCGGCGAAACTGGCCTTGGTGTCTTCGATGGTGTCGTGCAGCAGCGCGGTGACCAGCGTGGCATCATCCAGCCGCATCTCGGTCAGGATAGCGGCGACCGCAATGGGATGGGTGAAATACGGCTCGCCCGATTGGCGCATCTGGCCATCATGCATGACCAGACCGAAATCATACGCTGCGCGCACCAGCGTCTCGTTGCTGCGCGGATTATAGTTGCGGATCAGGGCGATCAGATCTTCGACGGCGATCATTCGGTCTGGCCAGCCTTTCGCGCGCCGGAAACGGTTACGACTGCCGCTGCGCCTCCATCAGCGCGCGCAGCAGTTTTTCTTCTGACATGTCGTCATCCGACGGGCGGTCCGGTTCGCCACCCATCAACAGCGACATTGCGTCTTCTTCGGGTTCGTCAACTTCGATCTGGGTCTGATTCGCCTCGATCAGCCGTTCGCGCAGGCCATCGGCGGATTGGGTTTCATCGGCGATTTCGCGCAGCGCCACGACCGGGTTCTTGTCATTGTCGCGCTCGATGGTGATCGCCGATCCGGCAGCGATTTCGCGGGCGCGGTGCGCGGCCAGCATCACCAGTTCGAACCGGTTGGGAACCTTGTCAACGCAGTCTTCGACGGTTACGCGGGCCATGGGGCACTCCTGTCAGAAACGATCAGTTCGGGGGCCTGCACCCCGCGCCATCAGGAACAGGCGTGGCAGAGCGGCATGAAAGCCTTGTCCTAAGACCATTCACGGGGCTTGACAAGCAGGTATCCGTGTTACAGCGGCACGACCGCCGCGCGGTCAGCGGCGGGCAGCGCATCATGCATTTGCCTCACGGTCCGGTTCAGCCGGGGATGCCGCCAATCGGGCGCGATATCCCGCAGCGGCACCAGCACAAAGGCGCGGTCCTGCATCCGCGGGTGCGGCAGGATCAGGCGATCCGGCGCGCGATTTGCCTGCGCCACGGGGTCCAGCGCGCGCCAATGATCCTGCACCGCCGCATCGGGGAAGACCTGATCGCCCAGCGCCAACAGATCAAGGTCCAACGTCCGCCCGCCCCAGCGTGTCGCGCGGGTGCGCCCGAACTGTGCCTCGATCCGGTGCAAGACCGCCAGCACCTGCGCCGGGTCATCCCCAAGCGCCCCGCCATCAAGGCTGGCGCAGGCATTGACGTAATCCGGACCCGCCCCGACCGGAAAACAGGGCGTGCGCCAGAACCGGCTTTGCGCCAGCACCGGCAGACCCGCCGCCGCCAGCGCCGACAGCGCCGCGCGCAGGGTTTGCGCGGGCGCGCCTGCGTCGGATGGCAGGTTTCCACCCAAGGCTATCAAGCAGACTTGATCCGATTTCATGCCGGTCCTATTCCTACGTATCGGTTTGATATCTTGCCGCGCTTGGCAAGTCGCTCTATGGTTACATTTTGACGGTGCATCCACCACTCACGTCCGGATTGCCGGAACGCGCCGCCACGTCGGAAGGATAAAAATTTATGTTTTACAAGGACGAACGGCTTGCGCTGTTCATCGATGGGTCGAATCTGTATGCCGCAGCCAAGTCCCTCGGATTTGATATTGATTATAAACTTCTGCGGACCGAATTCATGCGCCGCGGAAAACTTTTGCGCGCGTTCTATTACACCGCGTTGCTGGAAAACGATGAATATTCTCCGATCCGGCCTTTGGTGGATTGGCTGCATTACAACGGCTTCACCATGGTGACAAAGCCCGCCAAGGAATACACCGACAGCCAGGGCCGCCGGAAGGTCAAGGGCAATATGGATATCGAGCTTGCTGTCGATGCCATGGAACTGGCCCCGCGCATGGATCATGCGGTGCTGTTTTCTGGTGACGGCGATTTCCGCCCGCTGGTCGAAAGCCTGCAACGCCAAGGTGTGCGCGTTTCGGTTGTGTCGACCATCCGCAGCCAACCCCCGATGATTTCGGATGAATTGCGCCGTCAGGCCGACAATTTCATCGAACTGTATGACCTGCGCGATGTCATCGGCCGCCCCCCGCGCGAGATGATGACGCCGCGCGATCAGGTCGCCGTCGGCCAGTGACCGGAGACGGTAACATGCTGCCGCCGCTAACCCTGTATCTGGCCGCACCGCGCGGCTTTTGCGCGGGCGTGGACCGGGCGATAAAGATCGTCGAATTGGCGCTGCAAAAATGGGGCGCACCCGTCTATGTGCGGCATGAAATTGTGCATAACCGGTTCGTCGTCGATGCCCTGCGCGCGCAAGGCGCGGTCTTTGTCGAAGAGCTGTCGGATTGCCCGCCCGACCGCCCGGTGATCTTTTCCGCCCATGGTGTGCCCAAGTCGGTTCCGGCCGAAGCCGAGGCGCGACAAATGGTCGCAGTCGATGCTACCTGCCCCTTGGTGACCAAGGTCCACACCGAGGCCGCCCGCCACCACGAGGCCGGGTTGCAGATGATCATGATCGGCCATGCCGGGCACCCCGAAACCGTGGGCACCATGGGCCAACTGCCCGATGGCGAGGTGCTGCTGGTCGAAACCGTGGCAGATGTGGGCACTGTGGCGGTGCGCGATCCTGCGCGCTTGGCTTATGTCACACAGACGACGCTGTCGGTCGATGACACTGCCGAAATCGTTGCGGCCTTGCAGGCGCGGTTCCCGGCCATCATCGGCCCGCACAAGGAAGACATCTGTTACGCCACCACCAACCGGCAGGACGCGGTCAAGGCGATGGCCCCGCTGTGCGATGCGATGCTGGTGGTCGGCGCGCCCAATTCGTCCAATTCGCGCCGTCTGGTCGAGGTCGGCGCGCGCGCGGGCTGCGCCTATGCGCAACTGGTGCAGCGGGCCACGGACATCGACTGGCGCGCGCTGGACGGGATCCGGTCCGTCGGCATCACCGCAGGGGCCTCCGCCCCCGAGGAACTGGTTGACGAGGTCATCGCCGCCTTTCGCGCCCGCTATGCCGTGACGGTCGAACCCGTGGTCACCGCGCAGGAAAACGTCGAATTCAAGGTGCCCCGCATTCTGCGCGAACCGGTCTAATTTCTGCTCTTGCCCCGATGCCGCCCGCTTGGCATGGAGGTCGCATGCAGATAATCCCTCGTTCCGCGCTGATCCTTGGGCTTGCCGGTGTCATCCCCTTTGTCTGGGGCGCGGCGTCGATGCTGTTCGACCCGCTGGCGGCGTTCAGCACCGCGACTTTTGGCCCGCGTTTCATTGGGCCTTACCTGCAACTGTCCTATGGCGTCGTCATCCTGTCGTTCATGTCGGGCGTGTTGTGGGGCTTTGCCACCCGCGCCGACGGGGGCGAGGCGGCCGTGGGCTATGCCTTGTCCGTCATCCCGGCACTGTGGGGCTGGATCATGGTGGGGGGCGGGCCGACGTCGGCGTCGATCCACCTGATTGCAGGGTTTGTCGGGCTGTTGGGGCTGGACTGGCATTTCGCGCAGCGCGGGCTGGCCCCGCCGTGGTGGATGGCGCTGCGGGTGATCCTGACCGGGCTGGTGGTGCTGACCCTGTTGCCGATCGCGTTGGGGTAGGCGCATGGCGGACCTGTTCGCATGGACCGATGGGGCCTGTTCTGGCAATCCCGGACCGGGGGGCTGGGGCGTGCTGTTGCGCGCGCTGAACGCGGGCGCGGTGGTCAAGGAACGCGAATTGCAGGGTGGCGAGGCGGACACCACCAACAACCGCATGGAATTGATGGCCGCGATCCGCGCCTTGGAAGTGCTTGAGCGTGAAAGCGCCATCACCATCATCACCGACAGCGCTTATGTGAAAAACGGCGTGACCAGCTGGATCCACGGCTGGAAGCGCAACGGCTGGAAAACATCCGCCAACAAGCCGGTGGCGAATGTCGAGCTGTGGCAGCGGCTGGATGTGGCGCAGGCGCGGCATCGCGTGGTGTGGCAATGGATCAAGGGCCACGCCGGCCACCCCGAAAACGAACGCGCCGATGAATTGGCCCGCGCGGGGATGAAACCCTTCAAAGGGGGCAAGCCGTGACTGCGCTGGTGCTGCTGGATTTGGCGTCGGTGTTCATCTTTGCGCTGACGGGCGCGCTGGCGGCGTCGCGGGCGCAACTGGACCCGGTGGGGTTTCTGTTTCTGGCGGCGCTGACCGCGTTGGGCGGCGGCACCTTGCGCGATGTGCTGATCGACAGGCCGTTGTTCTGGATCGCCAATCCCGGCGTGCTGGCCGTGGCATCCGTCGCGGCGGTGGCGGTGTTTTTCACCGCCCATCTGTTGGAAAGCCGGATGCGGACGCTGTTGTGGCTGGACGGGCTGGCCTTGGCCATTGCGGTGCCTGCGGGGGTGGCGGCGGCATTGGCCCAAGGGCTGACGGGGCCGGTGGTTCTGGTCATGGGGATGGTGACAGGCACGATGGGCGGGCTGTTGCGCGATGTGATCTGCAACGAGATCCCCGTGGTGCTGCGGCAGGGCGAATTATACGTCTCGGCGGCCTTCGCCGGGTCGGCGGCTGCGCTGGTGGTGACGCAGGTCACGCCCGACCCGCTGCCGATGCTGGCGGCTTGCGCGGCGGTGACATTTGCGCTGCGGGCGGGCTCACTTGCCTTTGGCTGGCGCTTGCCGGTCTATAAACCGCGCCCGCCGCGCCGCTGATCAGCCGCGATAGCGCTGATAGAGCCAGATCAGCAGCAGCGCGCCCAGGACCGCGCCCACGAACCCGGCGGCCAGCCCCATCAGCGACACCAGCGTCCGCAGCACCAGCCCGCCGATCACCGCGCCCGCCATGCCGATGACGACGGTGGTGATGATATCCGTCTCGATCCGCATCAGCCGGGTGGCCAGAAACCCGGCCGCAGCGCCGATGATCAGCAACACGACAACGGTCATGGCCGGTTCCTCCAATGCGTCGGCACAATGATCAGCGCGCCGATGGCCGACAGGATCGCATCAATGCCGGGCGGGCCAAAGCCGATGCCGAACATGATCCGCACAAAGTAGAACAGGAACGACCCGCCGATGCAGATGATGATGGATTGCAACACGCCATTTCGGGTGAAGCCGGAGCGTTCAGAGGCATAGCCCACGATGCCCGCAAGGACGACAGTGCCGATCAGGGTGGGAAACATGCGCGCCTCATGTGTTACGCGCGCAACATGGGCATAACGGTGTGGGGATGCAAGCCGTCGAGGGGGGCGCTGCCCGGTTAATACGGGAGAGGGGGGCGCTGCCCCCCGCCCTGCGGGCCCCCCCGGGATAGTTATGAACCAGAGAAGCCGGACGTGGTCAGAGCCGGGTGCCGGGGGGCACAGGCGTGCCGCGCAGGAAATCGGTGGCGGATTGCGGCGATTTGCCCGCGCGTTGCAGGCGGGTGATCTGGACGGCGCCAGAGCCGAAACCGCAGGCGATGGTCAGGGCGGCGTCCAGCGTGGTGCCGGGGTGGCCGTTGGCGGTGGCCAAGCGCGACCCCAGCAGTTTCAGCCGCGCGCCCTGCCAGTCGATATAGGCGCCGGGAAAAGGCGACAGGCCGCGGATCTGGCGGTCGATGTCGCGGGCGGGGCGGGTCCAGTCGATGGCGGCCTCGGCCTTGTCGATCTTGGCGGCATAGGTGATGCCAGCGTCGGGTTGCGGCTGGGGCGTCAGCGTATCGAGACGGGCGAGGGTGTCGGTGATGGCGGCCGCGCCCAGATGTGACAGGCGGTCATGCAGATCGCCAGTCGTATCTTCCGCGCCGATGGCAGTTTCGACGCGGTGCAGAACCGGGCCGGTGTCCAGCCCCGCCTCCATCTGCATGATGCAGATGCCGGTGCGGGCGTCGCCTGCCATGATCGCGCGGTGGATCGGGGCCGCCCCGCGCCAGCGCGGCAA
This sequence comes from Paracoccus haematequi, assembly GCA_945881965.1. GTDB lineage: Bacteria > Pseudomonadota > Alphaproteobacteria > Rhodobacterales > Rhodobacteraceae > UBA9554. The sequence goes on from CAMCVS010000001.1 coordinate 300,718, forward strand.
GAGCGAGGCGTGGATGTTCAGGCAGCCGCGCGCGGGCGCATCCAGCACCGCCTGCGGCAGGATCAACCCATAGGCCACCACGACCGCCAGATCGGCCTTCAGCGCGGCGAAATCCGCCTGATCGGCGGGATCGCGCAGCCGCGCGGGGTGGCGCACCGGCAGACCAAGCTCCAGCGCGCGGGCGTGGACCGGGCTGGGGCGATCCTTCTGGCCGCGCCCTGCGGGCCTGGGCGGTTGGGTATAGACGCAGGCGATGTCGTGACCGGCGGCAACCAGCGCCTCTAACGGCGGGACGGAAAACGCGGGCGTTCCCATAAAGATCAGGCGCATGGTGTCATCCCCCGTAGGGCGGGTGATCGTCACCCGCCGCCCTGTTTGCGCGCGCGGCGGATCACCATGTCGCGCTTCAGTTTCGACAGGTGATCGAAATACATCCGTCCCGCAAGATGGTCGATCTGATGCTGCACCGAGGTCGCCCACAGCCCGACAAAATCGCGGTCTTCCTGCACCCCGTCCGCGTTCAGGAACCGCACTGTGACCGCGCGCGGGCGCGCGATCACGGCAGAGGCCCCCGGCAGGTTCGGGCTTGCCTCTTCCTGTTCGCGCAGTTCGACCGAGGCATGGATCACCACCGGATTGGCCAACCGCACCGCCTGCCCCCGCGCGCCCGACGCGTCCACCACGGCAAGGCGCAGCATGACCCCGATCTGCGGCGCGGCAAGGCCAACACCCGGCATCGCCTCCATCGTGTCGATCATGTCGGCCCAGACGCGGCGGATGTCGTCGGTGATCGCGTCCACATCGGTCGCAGGCGTGCGCAGCCGCGCATCCGGCCAGGGCAGGCAGCGCCGGACTGTCATCCGCGCCCGGCCAGGTAGGCGGTTTCGACGCTGGCGCGGGCGTCCGGCGGCAGGTGGTCGAAAATCACGCGGCCTTGCAGATGGTCGTGTTCATGCTGGGCGCAGCGCGCCTCGAACCCGGTCAGGTGGCGGTCGTGGCGTTGGCCGTCGAGGCCGGTATAGCCCAGCCGGATTTCCAGCGGGCGGGTCACGGTCACGGTGGCGCCAGGGATCGACAGACAGCCCTCTTCGGCGGGGCCCGTCGCCTCTGAGGACCACAGGATTTCGGGGTCGATGCAGACCACCGGCGTCATGTCGCCGTCTTTCCAGCCGCAATCCATCACGAACACCCGTTGCAGCACGCCGATCTGCGGCGCGGCCAAACCCCGACCGGGCGCGGCATACATCGCGGTGAACATGGTGGTGATCAGGTCGGTGACATCTTCGGACCCCACGGGGGCGCAAACCACCGACAGGCGCGGGTCGGGCCATTGAAGGATGTCCGCCGCCATCGTCACACCCGCGCCATGTCGCGTTTCAGCTTCTGCATCTTGCGCGTGATCAGCTGCCGTTTCAGCGGCGTCAGATAGTCGATGAACAGCTTGCCATCGAGATGGTCGATTTCATGCTGCACGCAGGTGGCCCAGAGGCCATCGAAATCCTCGGATTGTTCCGCGCCGTTCTGGTCGATCCAGCGCACCGAAACCGCCGCAGGGCGCGTCACCTCGGCGAATTGATCCGGGATCGACAGACAGCCTTCCTCGTAGGTGGTCTTGTCGTCTGACACCGCCACAACGGCGGGGTTGAACATGATCAGCGGGCGCGGGGTGGCGCCCTTTTCCTTGACGCAATCCAGCACGATCAGGCGGTGGTTCGCGCCGACCTGCGGGGCCGCCAACCCGATGCCGGGGGCGTCATACATGGTTTCCAGCATGTCATGGGCCAGCCGCCGCAGATCATCCGACAGATCGGGCACGGGGGCTGCCAGCTTGCGCAGGCGCGGGTCGGGATGGATCAGGATCGGGCGTTTTGTCATGGGCGCGCATGTAGGCCATGGGGCGCGCTCACGCAATGGGGCCGCGCGACGGCGCATCGCATGGGGCCGGTTTTTCATGGCTGGCGGAAAGGATGACGCCTTGAGGGAAAATCCGCCCCATAAATCGGTCTATATCGGATAAATTTCCTGAATTCTCCATTCATGCGGCAACGGGGTTCCCAAACTATCAGATCTTACAGTATCCTGTCCCGCAGCAACACCAGGATTGCACCTGCCCCGGTGGCGGGTATCCTGCGCCCAGAGGGACAGAGGGAAACACAATGCGCTTTGACGCCATCATCGACCGCCGCAACACCCATTCGGTGAAATGGGACATGATGGAAAAGCTCTATGGCGTGCCCGCCGATCAGGGCCTGTCGATGTGGGTCGCCGACATGGATTTCCGCGCGCCGGATTGCATTCAGGACGCGGTGCAGGGGATGCGTGATCACGGCGTCTATGGCTATTACGGTGACGATGCCAGCTATCGCGCCGCGATTTGCTGGTGGATGCAGACCCGGCACGGCTGGACAGTGGACCCGCAGGCGATCCTGACCACGCATGGCCTCGTCAATGGCACCGCGATGTGTGTGGACACGTTCACCGCGCCGGGGGATGGCGTGTTGCTGTTCACCCCGGTCTATCACGCCTTTGCCAAGGTGATCCGGGCGAACGGCCGCCGCGTGGTCGAAAGCCCGCTGGTGATCCGCGACGGCCGTTACGAGATGGACTTTGACCATGCCGCCGCCGTGGTGCAGGCGCAGGGCGCAAAGATGGTCATCCTGTGTTCACCGCATAATCCCGGTGGGCGCGTCTGGACCCGTGCCGAATTGCAGGCGCTGGCGGATTTCGCGGCGGCGCAGGGCCTGATCCTGGTATCAGACGAGATTCACCACGATCTGGTATTCGCGCCTGCCCGCCACATTCCGATGACGGACATCACCGGCAATGACGGCTGCATCATGATGACGGCCAGCACCAAGACCTTCAACATCGCAGGCGCCCATTCCGGCAATGTCATCATCCATGATGCGGCACAGCGCGCGCAATTCGAGGCGCGGATGATGGGGCTGGGCCTGTCGCCGAACTCTTTCGGGCTGAACATGGCCGAAGCCGCCTATTCCCCCGCAGGCGCGGCCTGGGTCGATGATTGCGTGGCCTATCTGGGCGAAAACGCGCGGGTGTTTGATGCGGCCGTCAATGCCATCCCCGGCGTGGCGTCGATGCGGCTGGAGGCGACCTATCTGGGATGGGTGGATTTCGCAGGCACCGGCATGACCCCCGCCGAGGTGCGCAAACGGGTGCAGGACGACGCGCAGATCGCGCCGAACCATGGCGAAACTTTTGGGTCAGGCGGCGAGTCGTTCCTGCGGTTCAACCTAGCCATGCCGCGCGCGCAGGTGATCGAAGCGGGCGAACGGCTGGCGCGCGCGTTCGGCGATCTGCAATAATCAACCGCAAACCGCCCCTTCCGGCTTAGCCGCACACGGCGGCTGCCGTCTCGCCGAATTCCTTCCAGCGCCGCCATTGTTGCGCGGCGTTGGGATCGTCCGATTGACGCAGGTTCTGCAACGTCTGCGGATCGTTCCAGAATTTTGCGCCCTGCCGCTGGTCCGATCCCGACAGCGTCTGATGTGCCACCTGCTGCACACAGCCGCACAGCTGCGGTGACCGCGCCTTGCGGTCGGATGCCAGACAGGCGCTGGCAATCGGTCCGCTGCTGGACGCGGTGGATATGCCGGATACGCCGCTTGACGCGCCCCGCGACCGGCCACACCCGCCCAGAACCGCCAGCACACACAGCGCGATGATGATCTTTTGCATCGTTTGCTCCTGAATTTGCCGGTCTTGCCCATCTTCGGGGTCTGCCGGGAAACCGCCACCTCTGGCACGATTATGCCGCATCGCGGCGGCAAAGGAAACCGTCCCTGATCCACCGCGATCCAGACGGCGATCCGCCTTGACCAACAGGGGTTTCCCCATCATATCGCCTTGCATGACACCGCTATCACACATCCGCAATTTCTCGATCGTGGCGCATATCGACCATGGGAAATCCACCCTGGCCGACCGCCTGATCCAATCCACCGGCACCGTCGAAGCCCGCGACATGAAAGAGCAATTGCTCGATTCGATGGATATCGAACGCGAACGCGGCATCACGATCAAAGCCAACACCGTGCGCATTGATTACAAAGCGCTGAACGGTGAGAATTACGTGCTGAACCTGATCGACACCCCTGGCCACGTCGATTTCGCCTATGAAGTATCCCGGTCCATGCGCGCGGTCGAGGGATCGCTGCTGGTGGTGGACAGCACGCAGGGCGTCGAGGCGCAGACGCTGGCCAACGTGTATCAGGCGATTGATGCCGGTCACGACATCGTCCCCGTGCTGAACAAGATCGACCTGCCCGCCGCCGATTGCGACCGCGTCGCGGCACAGATCGAAGATGTGATCGGCATCGATGCCTCGGACGCGCTGCGCGTGTCGGCAAAGACCGGCATCGGCATCGCCGAAACGCTGGAAGCCATCGTGCACCGCCTGCCCGCCCCGAGAGGCACGCGCGACGCGCCCCTGCAGGCCATGCTGGTCGATAGCTGGTACGACCCCTACCTCGGCGTGGTCGTTCTTGTCCGCATCATGGACGGCGTGCTGCGCAAGAATGACCGCGTGAAATTCATGTCGAACGGCACCGTGCATCAGGTGGACCGCATCGGCGTGTTCCGCCCGCAGATGGAACCGGTCGAGGATCTGGGCCCCGGCGAGATCGGGTTCATCACCGCCCAGATCAAGCAGGTCCGCGACACCCGTGTGGGCGATACCATTACGTCCGAGAAAAAGGGCACCGAGATCGCCCTGCCGGGCTTCAAACCCTCGCAGCCCGTGGTGTTCTGCGGGCTGTTCCCGGTGGACAGTTCCGAATTTGAAGACCTGCGCGACGCGATCGACAAATTGGCGCTAAATGACGCGAGTTTCAGTTTCGAAATGGAAAGCTCGGCCGCGCTGGGGTTCGGCTTTCGCTGCGGCTTCCTGGGGCTATTGCATCTGGAAGTCATCCGCGACCGGATCGAGCGCGAATACAACATCGACCTGATCACCACCGCGCCCTCGGTGGTCTATCACCTGCATATGAAAGACGGCGAAGTGCGCGAAATGCACAACCCCGCCGACATGCCCGATGTGACCTATATCGACCACGTCGAGGAACCGCGCATCAAGGCGACGATTCTGGTGCCCGATGATTATCTGGGCGATATCCTGAAACTGTGTCAGGACCGGCGCGGAATTCAGTTGGATTTGAGTTACGCCGGCAATCGCGCGATGGTGGTCTATGACCTGCCGTTGAACGAGGTGGTGTTCGATTTCTATGACCGGCTGAAATCGGTGACCAAGGGCTATGCGTCGTTCGACTATAACCTGACCGGCTATGCCGAGGATAATCTGGTCAAGATGCAGATTCTGGTGAACGCCGAACCGGTTGACGCCCTGTCGATGATGGTCCACCGCGACCGCGCCGAGGCGCGCGGGCGGTCGATGTGCGAAAAACTGAAAGACCTGATCCCCCGCCACATGTTCCAGATCCCGATTCAGGCGGCCATCGGCGGCAAGGTCATCGCGCGCGAAACGATTTCGGCGCTGCGCAAGGACGTGACGGCCAAGTGCTATGGCGGCGACGCGACGCGGAAACGCAAGCTGCTGGACAAGCAGAAGGCCGGCAAGAAGAAGATGCGCCAGTTCGGGAAAGTGGAGATCCCGCAGGAAGCGTTTATCTCGGCGTTGAAGATGGATGGTTGAGTAGGTCGTGAACATAAAGAGATCTTTTTAGGAATTGGTATGTATTTTATGTATGTTGACGAAAGTGGTGATCCCGGCAACAACACTTTGCAAACCCAGTACTTTTGTTTGTCCGGCCTCGTTGTTCATGAAAGCGAATGGCGAAATCTAATTGACGCATCACAGCGCTTCCGCCGAACTATAAAACAAGCTTATGGATTTCCGGTTAGATCGGAAATCCATGCGGTGAAACTTTTGCGCCACAGTGCCTTCTCGATAGAAAAGCATAACAGGCTGGCCATAATGCGAAACTATTTCGATGAGCTTTCGAAAATGAACTTTCTCTCTGTAACAAACGTTGTCGTCGACAAGGTTGGAAAGCCATCAGATTTTGACGTTTTTTCTGCTGCATGGCGTACTCTTTTTCAAAGGTTTGAGAACACCCTGACCCATGGTAATTTCCCAGGGGGTTACAGCAGATCATTCGGGACTATTTTCACAGATGCAACTAACGGCGAGAAACTGACTGGCATAATGCGAAAAATGAATGTCCACAATCCAATACCCAACAAAGGCCAGAGTGGTTATCGAAATTTGCCAATCCGAAGAATAATCGAAGACCCTTCGTCAAGAGATTCTTCACACTCCCTTCCTATTCAGGCGTGCGATGTCATCGCATATTTTTTACACCAAAAATTCAAGCCAAACGCATACGTGAAAAGGTCCGGAGCCCAAAACTACTTCAAAAGACTCGAGCCCATTCTGAATAAACGAGCATCCAACACAAACTCACTTGGTATAGTTGTGATATGAAAAGGGCGAGCGGTTACCCGCTCGCCGGGATGATCCTACTAGTGAGTATGCCCACGTTCAGATCATATGTTCAGTATACGTGACATGGACTCCGGTCGCCAGCATATTTTTTTTCATATTTATCAGGAGCTTGGCGATCTGGCGTTCAGATTATCTCACTGCGAGTGCTCGATCAGACCGCCGCTGACTCGTGCAGATAAAGAAAACCGAAAACTTTTCAGGCACCCTAAAAGTACTCTCATCGATCCCCGTAACCCCCCCCCTTTGGAGCAACCGTGACCACCAGCACCACCAACCGGGCATCCTCGATCCGATAGATGATCCGCCAGTCACCCACGCGGACTCGCCATTGGTCCACCTCGCCTACCAGTTTCAGGCATCCGGGTGGGCGGGGATTGGTTGCAAGTTCAGCGATTTCAGAGATCAGCCGGTCGTGCAACCGCCGATCTTTCAGTCGCCGCAAATCCTTGCGGGCACGGGCCGACAGATCAATCTGATATTGCGTCATTCCAGATCAGTGCGTGCCGCGTCTTCGGCCAGATACTGTTCCATCGAAATCGTGCCTTCCGGGTTGGCCAGATATTCGGCATAGGCAGCCTCGCCCATCTTGGCCAGTTCCGCATCCTCGAGCGCCTCGTAATACGCCATCGCCTCGACCGAGATCATCACCGCAACCGGCTTGCCATGACGTTCGATCGTGACATCCTCGCGGCCGTGCTGGACCTTGCCCAGCAGGTCGGACAGGTTTTCGCGGGCCTGGGATACGCTGACGGTGATCATGGTTTTGTCCAATCTGTACGAAACGTACAGAACCTATGCCACACCCGGCCCGGTTGCGCAAGGGGCAGCCCGCTTGCCCCCGCCCCCCGCCTGACCTAAACAGGCGGAAAGACAAGGGAGACGGGCATGCGGCGTGTGGTGGTGACGGGGCTGGGGATCGTGTCGTCCATCGGGACGGATGCGGGGCAGGTGCTGGACTCGCTCCGGGCCGGGCGGTCGGGCATTCGGGCCAATGCGGCGATGGCGGAGCATGGCTTTCGCAGCCAGATCGCGGGTGATGTGCAGATCGACGTGACCGAACATGTCGATAAACGCACGCTGCGCTTCATGGGGCCGGGGGCTGCTTATGCCCATATCGCGATGGGGCAGGCGATTGCGGATGCGGGGCTGACCGAGGCTGACGTGGTCAACCCGATGACGGGCGTGATCGCGGGGTCGGGGGGGCCGTCAACCTCGGCGATGCTGGCGGCGCATCAATCCGTGCTGGCGACGGGCGCGACCAAGCGGATCGGGCCGTTCGCGGTGCCGAAATGCATGGGATCGACGATCAGCGCGAACCTGGCCACCGCCTATCGCATCAAGGGCATGAATTTCTCGATCACCTCGGCCTGTTCCACATCGCTGCATTGCATCGGCATGGCGGCGCAGCAGGTGGCCCTGGGCCAGCAGGACGTGATGTTCGGGGGCGGCGGCGAGGAGTTGGACTGGACGCTGTCCTGCCTGTTCGACGCGATGGGGGCAATGTCGTCGAAGTATAACGCGACGCCGGAGCGGGCCAGCCGCGCCTTTGACGCGGGGCGCGACGGGTTCGTGATCGGCGGCGGCGGGGCGATCATCGTGCTGGAGGCGCTGGACCATGCGCTGGCGCGCGGGGCGAAGATTTACGCCGAGGTCACGGGCTTTGGCGCGACGTCGGACGGGGCGGACATGGTGGCGCCATCGGGCGAGGGCGGGGAACGGGCGATGCGGCTGGCGCTGCGGACGCTGTCACCGGACCGGCGGGTGAATTACATCAACGCGCATGGCACCTCGACCCCGGTGGGCGACGTGGGCGAGGTCGAGGCGGTGCGCCGCGTGTTCGGGCGCGGCACGTCGCCGGTGATTTCGTCCACCAAATCGATGACCGGCCACAGCCAAGGGGCCACCGGCGCGCAAGAGGCGATCTATTGCCTGTTGATGCTGGAACATGATTTCATCGCGCCCTCGATCAACGTCGAAACGCTGGACCCGGCAATTGACGCGGGCGAGATTGCCACCGCGCGGGTGGACAATGCGGGGCTGGATACGGTGATGACCAATTCCTTTGGCTTTGGCGGCACCAACGGGTCGATGCTGTTGTCGAAGTATCGGGGATGACCATGTTGCAGGGCAAACGCGGGCTGGTGATGGGCGTGGCGAATGAACGGTCCATCGCCTGGGGCATTGCGCGGGCCTGCGCGGGGGCCGGGGCGGAATTGGCGTTCACCTATCAGGGAGCGGCCTTTGGCGAGCGGTTGGCACCGCTGGCGGCCAGCGTCGGGTCCGATTTCATGGTCGATGTCGATGTGACGGATGATGCGTCGCTGGATCGGGCCTTTGCGGCGTTAAGCGCTCGCTGGGACCGGCTGGATTTCCTGATCCATGCGGTGGCGTTTTCCGACAAGACGGAATTGACGGGGCGGTTCCTGAATACGTCCCGCGCGAATTTCAAGAATTCGCTGGATATCTCGTGTTACAGCCTGGTTGAGGTGGCGCGTCGCGCGCATCCGATGATGGGACCGGGCGGCAGCATCATCACGCTGACCTATCAGGGGTCGAACCGGGTGACGCCGTTCTATAATGTGATGGGCGTGGCCAAGGCGGCGCTGGAGGCGGCGGTGCGGTATCTGGCCAATGATCTGGGGCCGGACGGCATCCGCGTGAACGCGATCAGCCCCGGCCCGATGAAAACGCTGGCAGGGGCCGCGATTGGCGGGGCGCGCAAGACCTTCAAGCATACCGAGATGAACGCGCCCTTGCGGTCGAACGCAACGTTGGAGGCGGTGGGGGGCACCGCCGTTTATCTGATTTCGGATGCCGGTGCGTTCACCACCGGCGAGGTGATCCGGGTCGATGGCGGCTATCACGTTCTGGGCATGCCGCAGCCAGAAAACATCTGACATCGGTTGATTGGGGGGCCAGCCCCGCAAGCCGCTTTAAGATTGGGGGGCCAGCCCCCCAAGCCCCCCGGGATAGTTGTAAACCGAAGAAGCCGGCGGTTACAGCAAACCGATATCGGCCAAAGCGCGGCTGAGGTCATCGGGCAACGTGGTATCGCCCGCGCGCGAGGCCCGCAAATCGGGCGGGGCATCGGCGGGGGTGAGGTAGCGCCAGCCCTGGAACGGGCGGCGCGGCGCGGGTTGGGTGCGGATCACCGCCGGGTCCAGCACCAGACCGCAGCGCAGGATGCCGTCGCCGCCGGTGATCTCGTCCAGCCGCAGGATGCGTTGCCGCGCGAGGATCACGCCCTTGAACACCCAGTAGAGCGAGCCGCCCGCCAGCACTTCGGCGCTGCGTTTCGGCCACATGCGGGTGACATGGCACGGCAACCCGTCGCGGCCCCGCGCCTGCGGCATGGCTTGCCAGTCGATCAGGTCTTCGACACGTTCGGCGCCGACGCAAAGCTTCAGGATATGCAAATTGTCCACAGATGCCCCCACAGGATCGGGTGGATATGGTAGTGGAAATGCCGGGGGCTTCAAGCTATTGTAGGCCTCTGCCCTCTGACCAGCCAAGGATATCCCATGAGCCGTTTCGCCGCGCCGATTGCCCATGCCATCTGGGACATGAAATACCGCCTGAAAGAGGCGGATGGCACGCCGGTGGATGGGACGGTCGAGGAGACTTGGCGGCGAATCGCCCGTGCTCTGGCCGAGGTGGAAAGCGATCCCGCGTATTGGGAAGACGTGTTTTACCACGCGCTGGAGGATTTCAAATACCTGCCTGCGGGGCGGATCACCGCCGGCGCGGGCACTGGGCGCAGCGTGACGCTGTTCAACTGTTTCGTCATGGGCACGGTGCCCGACAGCATGGGCGGGATTTTCGACATGCTGCGCGAGGCGGCGCTGACCATGCAGCAGGGCGGCGGCATCGGCTATGATTTCTCGACCATCCGGCCCAAGGGCGCACCCGTGGCGGGGGTGGCGGCGGACGCGTCGGGGCCGTTGTCGTTCATGGATGTCTGGGATGCGATGTGCCGCACCATCATGTCGGCCGGCAGCCGCCGGGGCGCGATGATGGCAACGATGCGCTGCGACCACCCGGATATCGAGGCGTTCATCGAGGCGAAACGCGATCCCGCGCGGCTGCGGATGTTCAACCTGTCCGTGCTGGTGACGGACCCGTTCATGGCGGCGGTCAAGGCGGACGGGGCGTGGGAGTTGCAGTTCGACGGCCGGGTCTATCATACGCTGCCTGCGCGCGACCTGTGGAACAAGATCATGCAATCGACATACGATTACGCAGAACCCGGCGTGATTTTCATCGACCGCATCAATGCCGCCAACAACCTGAACTATTGCGAGACGATTGCGGCGACGAATCCTTGCGGCGAACAGCCCCTGCCGCCCTATGGGGCCTGCCTGCTGGGGTCGGTCAACCTGTCGCGGCTGGTGCTGGACCCGTTTGCGGCGGATGCGCGGCTGGACGAGGCGGCGCTGGATGACCTCGTGCGCGTGGCGGTGCGGATGATGGATAACGTGGTCGATGCCTCGCGCTTTCCCTTGCCGCAACAGGCCGAGGAGGCGCGGCTGAAGCGCCGCATCGGGCTGGGCGTCACGGGTCTGGCCGATGCGCTGTTGATGGTGGGGTCGCGTTACGGGTCGGAACAGGCCGCCGCGCTGACCGACCGCTGGCTGCACCGGATCGCGCGGGCGGCCTATCTGGCATCCGTCGATATGGCGCGCGAAAAGGGCGCGTTCCCGCTGTTTGACGCCGAGAAATACCTTGCCAGCGGCACGATGCAGGCGATGGATACAGACGTGCGCGACGCGATCCGCACCCATGGCATCCGCAACGCGCTACTGACCTCCATCGCGCCGACGGGCACCATCAGCCTTTATGCCGGGAACGTCAGTTCGGGGATCGAGCCGGTGTTCGCCTATAGCTACACCCGCAAGGTGCTGCAAAAGGACGGGTCACGCACCGAGGAAGAGGTGGTCGATTACGCCGTCCAGCAATGGCGCGACATGCGCGGCGATGCCCCCCTGCCCGATTATTTCGTCAATGCACAGACGCTGGCGCCCTTGGACCATGTGCGGATGCAGGCGGCGGCGCAGAAATGGGTGGACAGCAGCATTTCCAAGACCATCAACTGCCCCGAGGACATCAGCTTTGACGATTTCAAGGAGGTCTACATGGCCGCCTGGGATCAGGGCTGCAAGGGCTGCACCACCTACAGGCCCAATGCCGTGACGGGGTCGGTGCTGACGGTGTCCGAGGCATCAAAAGCCCCCGAAGAGGTGCGCGCGCCGCCGCAGACCGAAGGCGAGGTGATCTATCTGTCCGAACCGCTGGACCGCCCCACCGCGTTGGAAGGCGCGACATACAAGCTCAAATGGCCGGACAGCGAACATGCGCTGTATATCACGATAAACGACATCATTACCGCAGGGCACCGCCGCCCGTTCGAGATATTCATCAACTCGAAGAACATGGAGCATTTCGCCTGGACCGTGGCGCTGACGCGGATGATCTCGGCGGTGTTCCGGCGCGGCGGCGATGTGTCCTTTGTGGTCGAGGAGCTGAAGGCGGTGTTCGACCCGCGCGGCGGGGCCTGGATGAACGCGCGCTATGTGCCGTCGATCCTGGCCGCCATCGGCGGCGTGATCGAACAGCACATGATCGCGATCGGCTTTATCTCGGGTGAGGGGATGGGCCTGAAATCCGACCCCAAGGCCGAGGCGGTGGCGGTGAACGACGCCCCGCGCGGCGCGGCCTGCCCGTCTTGCGGTCAATACGGGCTGCGGATGGTCGAAGGCTGCATGACCTGCCCGTCCTGCGGCCATTCCAAGTGCGGGTGAGCTCGTAGCACCGCGCCGTTTCATAGCGCCGTCCCTCGCGGGGCGGCGTTTGTCATTGGCAGGGCCGCGCGCAGAAACGCAAACACCGGCCCGTTGCGGGGCCAGTGTTTGTCTGTTGTCAGCCCCGGCAGGCCACACCAGCCGGAGTCATCGGGTCAGCGCCAGATGAATTCCTGGTCACCGGCGAGGAAGTCGGAAATCGCGGTATCGCGGGTCGCCGGGGCGGCGAAGGTGCCAGTGCCCTTGGAGACCGCCAGCGTGCCATCATCGGCTTCGGTCAGCGATAGCGCGGCGCGGCCAGCCTCGAACCGGCTGTCCTTGCGGGCCCAATCGAACAGGTCGGCGGTGTCGAACAATTCGCGCCGTACAGCCACGTTGTCCTGCATCGTGATGCGGGTCACCACGCCGTTATCGGCCTCGACGGTGCTTTGCAGCAGTTTGCCCGCCGCATCATAGCGCCGATAATCGCGGAAGAAGCTCGCCGCCTTGCCGTCATCCGACATGTCGGTCTGCCGCGTCTCGGTGCGTCGGCCGTTGTCATAGCTGTCTTCGCGCAGGATGCCCGCGTCCGACAGCACCGCCGTTTTGATCAGGCGACCGGCAGTGTCAAATTCACGCACGGACGTCTTATAGGCCAACGCCTTGCCATCGTCTGACAGATCGGTCGTGCTGTGCCGGACCAGAACGCCAGCGACATAGTCCAGCACGGTTTCCCCAGACTGAGTCAGCGTCCGCACTTTGGCAACGCGGCCTTCGGTGTCATAGCTGGTATCCCGCTGCGACACCAGAACCCGCGCGCCATCGGCGCCAGCATCGGTGATGTTGACCGAGCTGACACGCCCCGCTGCGAGATCCGTGACCGTGATCCGCCCGGATTGGTGTGTCACGCTGGTCTGGATGACCTGCCCAGCGGTGTCGTAGACCGTTGTGGTGGCAACCACGCCCTTGACCGGGACCGCATTGGTCACGGTGACCTGCGACACGCGCCCGTTCATATAGTCGGTCGCCGTCTCGATTCCCTTGTCGTCCAGAATGACGCGGCGTGTCAGAACTCCATCTGTATCGAATTCCGAACGTTCGGATTGTGTCGCCAAGGCCTTGCCGTCTGCCGACAAGTCGCGCACCACCTGCGCACTCCGCGTGCCATCGACAAAGGTTGTCTCGGTCAAGACATCGGCATCCGTCAGACGGGTTCGTTTGACCAGATCACCCTCTGCGTCATAGTCCAACGTCTCGCTGGTCCAGTCGTAGAGATCGCGCAAATCGTTGCGGGTGGTCTGGCTGCGAACGCCATCTACGAACTGAATGACTGTCTGCATCCCGTCATCATAGGTCAGGGTCTGGCTGCTGCGCACACCGTTTGCGTCAAAGGTGGTCGTCGATTCAGACCACGGGGCGCGATCCTCGGCGTCAATCACCACCACCAATTGCCGGGTGCCATTGGTGAACAGCGTCCGGGTCTGCACGCCATCCGCAGCGGTTTCCAGCAGGGTCAGCGCACCAACCGCGCTGAAGTCAGCGTTGACCAGCGGCAGGGTGGCCGACACCTCGGCGGTGGCTGCCCGGACGGTCAGGGTGCCCGGACCTTGGATCAGCCCGGTCAGGGTCACCGCGCCACCCGTGGTCAGCGACAACGTGCCGCCTGCCAATGTTGCCCCGTCCAACTGAATCGCGCCAGCATCGCGCGCAACCAGCGCCACTGCCCCGGCCCCTGCGTCCACATGGCCCACCGACAGGCTGTCACCGGTGAGAGCACCGCCCGCCGATCCGGTCTCGAACCCGGCCAAGGTGACCGCCCCCGCCGATACCGTAAGCGCGCCCGAGGTGGCCGCCAGGGTGCCGCCTGCGCCTTCCAGCGCACCGGTTGTGGACAAGATCAAGCCGCCTGCGCCGCCCGTGACGGTCACGCCGGTTTCCATGCGGATTTTCCCGCCTGCCAGCACCACAGCCGCTGCCCCGAACCCGGTATCCTGCATGAAATGGATCGTGCCGGTGACCGTCAGGTTGATTGCCCCCGTCAGAGTATCGGCCAACACGAACAGATCGCCATTGACCTGGCCCATCGCCGAGGTGACGGCATTGGTCAGCACCAGGTCGCCAGTGTGGGCCGCGCCGGTATAGTCGAGCGCACCTGTGGGCACCGATGTCGGCACGGCATCGGGTGCTGCCGGAGACAGCAGCAAGGACGCGTCCTTGCCCCCCGCAGCGGCCACCAACGACCGTCCGGCGATCACATCGAAACCGGGCGCGTTGCCGTCAGCATCGGTCAGAAGACCATCCACATTCACGAACACCGACCCATTGGTGGCGTGGGCGTTGATGTTGCCAAGCGTCATGTTGCCGCCGACATCAACGGTCACGACGTCGGTTTTTTCCTGCGATGCGGACGTCAGGGTGATCAGGTTCAGATCACCCGACACCGACAGTGCAACACGCCCATCCGTTGACGTCAGCGTATCGACACGGGTGTTGCCCGTCAGGTTCACCGAAACATCCGTGCCGGCCCGCAAGCTCAGGACATCAACCTGGCCCGCGACCTCTGCCGTCGTGCCCGCCACCAGCGCGGCGCTGGTCACGTCCAGCCCGGTCAGCGACAACGCCTTTCCAGCGGTCGCGGTCAGGGCGATGTTGTCGGGCACCACATCCGCCAGCGCGATGCTGCCCGACCGGCTGTTCAGCGTCAGGTGCGTGGTCGGCCCCGATGCGCCGTCGATGAACACCGGTTCAGACCCGGTGATATCGCCGGTCACGGTGATCTCTGCCGTGCGCGCCCCGGTGATCGTGACCGCGTTCAGGTCCAGACCATCCGGATTGCTGCCAAGGATTACTACCTTGCCATCCGCACCATGCGCCGACAGCGTCATCGCCTCGTAAACGGTCGTGCCCATGTCCAGATGCAGCGACCCGCTGCCCTTGGCCTCCAGCACCGGCACCCACGTATCGGGCGACAGCCCCGTCAGCGGGATTTCCATCACGGCCACGGTGTTCAGGATCACGTTCGGCACGGTGCCTGCGGTCTGCGTCTTCAGCAGATAGGCCGGGTTCAGGGTAAACGTCCCCTCTGGCAGCAGATACATCACGCCGGTGCCGTTGATGTTTGTGGCCGCGACACGGAAATCGCCTGCCGCAATCGCGTTCAGCACGGCCTGTGACGGCGGTGTGACGAACGCCCCGGCAAGGTTCGGGATCGTTGCGGTATAGATCGCGAAATCCGAGGCCGGATCGGCATTGGCCCTGGTGGCATATGCCGCCATCACATCGCCATCCGCATCGCGTTCGACCGCAAACACACGGCCGTCGCCATCGCGCACCAAGGGCAGACGCGACACCGCATCAATCACGGGGGTCTGGCTGACCGCGCCCTGCACATCCAGTGTCAGACGGTCCACACCCGTGCCGTCACCGGCAAAGATGCCCGCTTCGATCCGCAGATCGCCCGCGCTGATGATGGACACATCGTTGCCGATGATCCGCAGCGGGTCCAGCAAGGTGAACGGCTGGCCCGTGGTGATGCTCAGACGGTCGGTGTCAAAGAACAGCGCACCATCATCGCCGACAACATCGCCGAACTCCAATGCGCCATCGGTGATCAGCACCAGACCGTTGCGCGCCACCGGCAGCGCGTTCAGCGCCAGCGATCCCGCTCCGTGCAGCGTCAATGTGCCCTGCACCCGGATTGCCGCGCCGGCGTCGTCTGCCAGCACCGCCAGCGCGCCAAACTCGGTCGCGAGGTTCACTGTGCTGCTGCCAAGGTTGGCCACCACGGTTTCGACCTGCATCGCGTGGCTGCTGCGGATGTCGATATTGCCGCGCGTGGAGGTCACATCCGCCACCAGCAATCCTGCCACCTGCCGCAGATACGCTGCGCCATCCGTCAGATCACGGTCGGTGATCGCGATATCGCCCGTGGCGCGCGCCGACAGCGTATCGACCTGCGTCGTCAGCCCGGCAATTGCCCCGCCTGCCACGATGTTCAACGCGCCGGGGTTGGCGATCAGCGTGCCATTGCGCCCGGTAACATCGCCGCCTGCCTTCAGATCGACCACCTCGCCCAGCGATTGCAGCGCGATCCGGCCCACCACGACATCCCCCGCCGCGGTCAGACGGAAGCTGCCATCCGTGATCTCGATATCGTCCAGCGTGATCGCATCCGCCGTCGCCACAAAGGCCACGCCATCGGCCACATCCGCCAGATCCAGCGCCAGAAGCCCGGCGTTGATCGTCATGGTGCTGCCATTGCCCGCCGCCAGCAGCGCCGTCGCAAAGGCGACGCCGCCGCCGTTCAGCACGGCGCTTGCGCCCACGGTGATCCGCTCGACCGCGTCCAGACGGATGGTGCCGCCTGCGGTGATCGCGCCCACGTTGACCACGCCGCCCGCAACAGAGGTCTGACGGTCAAGGAACGCATCCGCCCGGTCCAGCACGGCCAGCGTGCCGGTCGGCGCCTTGGACGTCAGGGTGACGCCATGCGCCCCGCCCGCCGTCACGTTCGCCGCCGTCACCGCGCCATAACTGTCCACCGTGATGCCGCCATTCGCGGTCACGATCCGGTTCAGCACCGTATCGCCATAGGTCACCAGCGCGACATCGCCCGCGCCGGTCACTTCGATATCCATCGTGCCCACGACCAGCGTCGCGGCAACGCCATCGCGCGCCAGCAAGGTGGCGGTTGTCGCCACCAGCGGCCCGTTGACATGGGCAATCGCGCCCGCCGTCGCCGTCAGCGTCAGATTGCCCGCCAACACCTCGGCACCCGAGAACAGGATCGACCCGTCCTCTGCGCCCGCCGTGATGCTGACCGCGCCGGTCAGGCTGGCCGCAATCCGCGCCGCCGGGTTGTTGGTCACGTCGCCGGTGCCATCGGTACCCGCCGTGATCGTGATCGTGTCGGCGGCAACCTCGCCCTCGACCGCGATATCGTCATCGGCCAGCACCGTCACGGTAGCCGCCGTCACAAGGGTGTTTTCACCCAAGGTCACCGACCCGCCCGCCGTCAGCGCGATATCATCGGCCGTCAGCGTGGTGATGGCGGCAAATGTGCCCGCCTGTTCCAGCGCCGTTAGCGCGATATCATCGCCCGCCGTGATCGTGGCGGTGGTGTCTGCCACCACACGCCCGGTCAGCGCGACCGACCCGCCCGCCGTCACCGTCAGGCTGCCCGCGTCGATGCTGTTGGCATCGAAGGTCAACTCGCGGCCCGTTTGCGGCGTGATTTCGCGAACCGTGATCACCTCGTCACGGATGTCATAGACCGGGCTGGACACCCAGCGCGTGACCGCCTGTTCCGACACGACCTTGGTCGGCACCGTCAGGGTTTCATAGATCGGCACATCGCCAACAACCGCTTTATTGGCGGTGGTTACGCCGAAGGACAGGACTTGGCGGGTGTCGTAAATGCTGGTGGGCGTCGATGTCCATTGCTGGTCGAACCGCGACCAGTATTCGTTCTGGTTGCTGAAGTTCGCAATCACGTTGCCATTGCTTGGATGCGAGAAGTACAGGTCCAGGATGGCATCGCCGCTATCGTAGTAGAAGCTGAACGAGTTTTCACGATAGCGCGACAGAACGACGTCGGGCCAATTCCCCTGCTCAAGGAAGTTGGAATTGATGCCCGAGATATATCCGTTGTGATAGCGCCACGACCCCGGCGCATCCGAGATATTCAGCAGGAAGGTTTGCCGGACATGGTCAAGGTTGCCACCTGCGCTATTGCCGAAGTTCGTGTTGTACACGAAGTAGCCCGATTGAACCGACGCGCTGGCGTAGTTGGTCCCAGCCGTGAGGAAATCGCTAAACGAGCCAAGCGACTGCACATAGTTTCCGTAGATGTCGTATTGCGCCCCAAATGTGTTCTGGGTGCTTCCGGCGAAGCTGGCCGTAGACAACACCTCAAGACCGTTCACGATGTAGGACGATATGCCAGCCGCGTTGACGGCGTAACTGTAGTTTTGCAGCGCCGCATATTGGCTATCCAGGCTTTGATCCCCGGCAACCCAGTTCGGCAACCGATCAACCGTGCCACGGACAGTCAGCGCACCTTCTTGCCCAACATAGCTTGATGTCGTGTTGGTCGCATTTTCCTGCGGCTTGATATAGTACCAGACCTCGCCTTCGCGGGCATAATCGACGTCATATGTATTCGTCGAACGGCCGTCATAATCCGCGCTGGCAACGTTGAACCCGAAATACGAGTTGTAAAGATCCACATCAGTATACGAGTTACTCTGCGTATCCATGTGGACATAGTAGATATACTGGCCTTCCAGATATGTTGTCCGCGCGACATGGCTGCTGGACACCTGGCGATAATTGACAATCGCCTGTTCCTTGACCTGACCCACGAATTCCGATTGCACCTGGGCCGCGCCCTTGGTGGCGGCGTTGACGATCGCATCCAGCATGTCCTGCGGCGCACGGATATAGATGCCGGTCAGGCCGTTCACTTCGGATGTCAGCCATTGCATCGACGCTTGCGACTGGTTCACCCAGGTCGGCAGGATCGAGGCGTCATCGGCGGCGCGCACTTCGGCGGCTTGTCCGCGAATGTTGCGGTGTTCGGTGAAACTCGACCGCACCAGCCCCATATCGACGTCATAGGCCCGCTTGAAGCCCAGATGCGCCAGCACCACGTCACGCTGCAATTCGCTCAGCGCATTGAATTCGGCGCTTTGCGGGCGGGTCACGCTGCCCCAGTTGATCGTGTTGATATTGTAATCCGCGCTGGTATCGGCGGTGGAGGCGGTGCCGATAAAGTATTCGCGGAAGCCTTTGGTCGGGCTGTAATAGCCGTTCTGGATCAGGCGCACGTCGAAGGTGTCATAGGTCTTGCCGACCTCGACCTGTTCGCTGCCAATCTGGCGGACCTCGGTGGTGAACACCACGTCGATCTTTTCGACCTGATAGGTGCCGTCGGCGACCTGCGTGGTGGCGCCGGTATCGACCCGGATCTGCACCGTTTGCGGCAGCACCACGGGGCGCAGCACCGTTGTCACATCGCCCGCCTGCGCATCGGCGGCAAGCGTGACATCGCCGCCGGCCGTCAGCGTGACGTCACCCGTGGACAGGAACGCGCCCGCCCCGGTGATCACCAGATCATGATCCGCCAGCGTATCGGCGGCGACATCGGTCGCCAGATGATCGGCCAGCGCCGCCGTGCCACGCGCCAGACCGGTGGTCACTTTGATGCCGCCATCCGCCTTGATCGCGCCCAGCACTTCGGCGCGGGTTTCCACCGCGACGGCGATCGTGTCCGCCGTCCATGCGCCATCGACATAGATTTCCGTCGCGGCCAGACGGATGGTCCCATCCGCCGTGATCGCCGTTTCCGCGCCGGTGACGACCAGACCCGCGATGTCCAGATCGACATCGCCGCTGCGCGCGGTGATCGCGCCCTGATCCAGCAGGACCAGCCCGTCCGCGTCGATGCTCACGCGGGTATCCGCGTTGATCGACCCGCCGCCCATGACGTTGACCGACCCGCCAGCGTCGATATCGACGACATCGGTCAGGGGCAGCGCCACGCCATTGGCCATCGCGGTCGGATCGCCGATGCGGCCCCAGACGTTGACATCGCCGTCCACGTCGATGCTCAGCACCGCGCCTGCGGTCCGGCTGCGCAGGATCGCGGCGTCATTGGTGGCCGACCCCACGCGCAGCGACACGTCGCCGCCTGCGGTCAGGGTCAGGGTGTCCGCCTCGACCACGCTTTGAATGTCGATCAGGCCGTTGGTGGCCGACAGCGTCAGATCGGTGGCCAAAATCACGCCCTCGATCCGCAACAGATCGGTGGCGGCCAGCGCCATCTGTCCGGCCTGCAAGGTGCCACCCGCCGACAGCACGAAGGTGGAGGGCGTGTCCGCCGTGATCAGGTCCAGCGTGCCGGTCGCGCGCATCACGCCCGCGCCGGTGCCCACTGCGCCATTGATCAACGCCGCGCCCGTCAGAACCGCGTATCCGCCCAGCGTCACTGTCAGGTCAGAGGCGTCGCCCGTCCGTTCCAGCGCGTCCGCGCCAATGCGATAGCCCGCAAGGATGCTGCCCGCATGGGTCAGCCCGCCGATATCCAGCGTCACATCGCCATCGGCGCCCAGGATCGCGCCCCGGATCAGCGACAAGGTGCCGCCCGCCGTCAGGTCGATATCGCCCGCCGTGGTGATGACCGTGCCTTCGGCGGTCACGACACCGCCATTGTCCACGATCCGGCCCAGCGTGACGTCGCCGCCCATGTCGATGATCAGACGCTCGCCCGCGTCGCTGATGGTCAGCGGCGTGTTGGCCACGGTCAGATCGCCCGCACCCGTCAGGCGCAGCGACCCGTCCAGCCGCAGATCGCCGGTGATGGTCAGGTCATTGCCCGCCGCGATGCGCACCGCCTCGCCCGTCGCCAGCCCGGTCTGGCCGTGGCTGATCAACAGGCCCGCGATGTCCACATCGACGCCCGATATGTCGATCCGCGCGCCGGTGTCGATATACCCGCCCGCCCGTTCCAGCGTGACGCGGCCCGCATCCGACGCGATGACCATGTCGGCCAACCCGTCCGAGTCGACGCCGAACCGCCCCGCAAGGGTCACATCGCCGGTGGCGCGCGCCTCAAGGCGGCTGCCGTCGGCCACGGTATCGATCTGCGCGGTATCCGCCAGCGTCAGGCCCAGTCCGTCGGCATCTTCGCCGCCTGTCAGCACGATCCCGGCATCGGCCATCAGCGTGCCCGCGATCACCAGATGACCCGCTGCGTTCAGATGCAGTTCCGCCCCGTCGCCCAAGGCGCGCAGCGCGCCCGTCACAGTTCCGCCTGCACCCAGATCAAAGGCAATATCGCCCGCCAGCGTGGTCAATCCACCCGTCGCCAGCAGTTCAAAGCCCAGACCGCCCGCACCACCGCCCGCAACGGTCAGCCCGCTATGTGCGACAACCTCGGCGGCGATGATGACACGTCCGGCATTGTCCCCCGTGGAGCCCAGCGTCACGGTCGCGCCCTCACCTGTCGCGCTGATGGTGACCACGGCTTCGCTTGTCAGGTCCGCGCCTTCGGTCAGGCCGATCTGGCCGACATTTTCCGACGCGGCGTCAACGGTGATGTCGAACGCCGAGGTCCAGTTGAACCGGTTGTCCTCCAGCTTCAGGTCGATTTCCGGCAGGTCGATGCCCGCAACCGTGGTCATGAACGGCCAGTCGCTGCCATCGGCATGGTTCGGGTCGGTCGAGTTCTGCACCGTCCATGTCGCCGCCGCCATGGCGGCCTGAATATGGTCGCGCAATGCGCCCACGCTGTTGAACGCGGCAGTCTCCGCTGCGGCAATCCGCACCGCGGCCACAACGTCAAACGACGCATGGCCCACGCGGAGCGACAACACCATGTCATCGGCCAACACGCCCGCGCCATTGGCAACAAAGCCGGGGCTCATCAGTTCGTGCTGATGCGCGGCGGCCATCACCTCGATGGTGCCGTCGCCGCCAAGGTCGATGCGCGCGTTGTCGTTCAGCACCTCAAGCCGGGCCGAGCCATACAGCACCACGCCCTTGCCCAGATGTGCGTCAACGGCAGCATCGCCGGTCGGCAGATCAACGGGATCATCGCCGCCACTGATCTGGATCAGATCGCCCGCCACCAGACGGCGGCCCAACCGGACCTGATCGCCTGCGGTGATGCGGATCTCGCCGGTGTTGCCATCGGCCAGCACGGCCTCTTTGCCGCGCAAGCGGCCATTTTCATCATAGGCGCTGCGCACCAGCCCACCAGCCAGCACAAAGCCGTCGATCTGCGCGTCCTGATCCGACTGGATCGCGACCCAGCCATCCGCTGCCGCCGCCGACACCACGGACGCGCCCTGCACCAGCACACCTGTGCCAGTGTCATGGCTGCCGCCCGTCACGCTCGCGCCGGTATAGCCCAGCACATCGCCGCCGACGACCACCGGATCGCCACCGATCGTGACAGTGTTGCCGCCGATGAACGCGCGGCCCGTCGCGGTGATGGCTGCGATAGCCGCGCGCCCGGTCCAATGCAGGGTTTCGCCAGTCAGCGCGCCATTGGTGAAGGTCTGTTCGACCGACCCGCCCGCGATGATGCGGCCCATCATCTCCATGTCACCCCGGACATCGACGGTCACATCCGCGCCCGCGCCAGCCGCGCCCATGCCGCCCGAGGTGATCCCCCCGGCGGTGGACACGATCAGCGCCAGCTCATCCGCGTCCAGCGTGCCCTGTCCTGCCGTGACCGTGATCGCGCCCGAAGCCAGCAGCCCCGACCGCAGGTTGGTCTGCCCGCCCGACGTGGTGGCAATTTGACCATCTTCAAAGGTAAACACCGTGCCGGTCGCCGTGGCCATGCCGCCCGCGATGACCGTGCCCACGATATCCAGATCCTCTGCCGCCATCAGCGCAATGCGGCTGCCCGCCTCGCGCGTGGCCAGCCGTGCAGTCACGTCAAGGTAAACACTGGACCCGCGCGCATCCGCGCCATCGCCGGTGATGGTGATCTCCGCACCCGCGTTGATCGCGGCATCGACATAGACCAGCGTATCGGATTGCAGCACGACCTGCGATCCCGCGCCCAGGGCGTCGATGTCGGCCCGCACCAGCACCGCGCCGCCCGAGGTCAGGTTGACCGTGCCGCCATCAGCCAGCGACGTCAGCACACCCTGCAACAGGATGCCATAGCCGCCCTCGTAGCCGATCAGATAGCTTTCGGAATTATTGGCAATGTAAGGTGCTGCGGCGCGGTTGAAATAGGTCGCTTCCTGCAACAGTTGGAACGGGGCCACCGCATCCGCGAAGGCCAGCAATTCGTCCGGGTCCGTGCTGACAGGTGCCGCAAAGTAATCGCCGCTATAGCGTTCCGCGCCCGCAACGATGTCGATCGCGCCTGTCGCGGCAACCGAACCCGCAACAAGGATTTCCGCGCCGGATTCCAGACGGATTCCCCCTGTTGCACCTGTTGCATAGGCCGACAGGTCATCGGCATAACCCACACCGGCCTGCACCGAGGACGAGAAGTTCAGCGACAGGTAATCGCCGCCAGTCAGCGTGATCATGGCGTCATCCGCCAACCCACGCACCCGCGCGCCCTGCATCAGGATCAGCGAGCCTTCGGTGGTCACGTCGATGGTGCTGTCGTCGCCCAGACCCTCGATCAGGCCCATCAGCTTGGCCGCGCCCGACACGTCGATATCGACACGTCCACCCGCCGCAGAGGTGCTGATCGACGACGCAAGGTCGGTGATCAGGCTGGTGCCATACAGCGCGGCATCCAGGAACGTCATCGGGACGAAATCGCCCGCGCCCACACCATCCGTGTCGGTCACGCGCAGGGTGACGCTGTCAGTTCCCGCGACAAACCCGTTGATCTGCGCCTGTTCGGTCAGGGTCAGCGCGATGTCCTGCGCGACCAGCCCGACCTCGGGCACATCCGGCACCACGATGGAATGATAGCCCAACTTGTGGACGATCAGGCTTTCCCCGATCAGCGCCAAGGTATCCACCGTCGCCTCGACGGTTCCCTTGACGTCAAATGTCTGCGCCAGGAAGGTCACGTCATCCTTGAACCGACCGTCATAGACATCCTGCGTGCGGTCCATCACCTGCGCATCGCCGAACACCATCGCATTGCCGGTCACGCCCGACCCGATGGTGATGGATGCAAACCCATCCGCCATCGCTTCGATATCGCGCAGGTCGAATTCGAACCCGGTCTGGTGGTCGCGCAGCAGGTCGAACTGACCATCCGCCGTCTCGGCCGCCGTGCCGATGAAGTAATCCGCCACCGCCGCATTGGTCCGCAGCACCAGATCGCCCGACGCGCGCAGCGTGCCTGCACCCGCGTCAAATTCGACGTCATCGGCGTGGATGGTGATGTCGCCGCCCGCGCGCGTCTGCATCAGGCCGTTGGCCAGCGTCAGCAGCGCATCCGCCCCCAACAGCCGCAGGGTCAGGTCGCCATTGCCCACGGCCATTGCCTGGCTGCGGTCCGTCTCGGTGAGCAGGCCCAGCCAATCGGCGGTGACCGCGTCATCCCAGCCCATTTCAGTGGTCCAGTGCCCTTCGACAAAGGGCGCGGCCAGATCGTAAGGCGTCACGCCCGTCGGCAGGGCCGCCAGAACCGATGTGACAATAAGGTCATCGGTTTCGGTGATGACCACATCGCCCGCGCCATGCAGCGCGGTTTGCGCCGTCAGCCGCGCCACGGTGGTGGACAGCCCGTCCGCCCCGCGCCCGCCGATACCGTCGCGGGCCCGCAGCACCAGATGCGCCGCCGCCGCGTCGATATGCCCGCCAAAATCGGCGATCCGGCCATCGGCGGCTTGCAAGCGCACCTGCCCTGCCCCCGCGCCCGCAATCGTCAGATCCGACCGCAGGAACAGGTCGGCATCGTCGCCATAGACGCGCACGTCAATGTGCCCGCCATCGGCGGCGGTCAGATCGTTCAGCAGCGCGTGCTCTTCCAGCAGTTGCAGCACGACATGGCCGGCAGTGATCGCGGACGTATCCTTATAGGTCGTGCCCACGATCCGCAGGCCGGTGCGGTCCAGTGTGATGCCATCGTCATCAGCACCGGTCACATAAACCTCGCCGCCAAAGGCATCGACGCCATTGCGGGTCAGCAGCGCATCGCGGCCGATGATCTCAAGCTGTTCCAGCCCGGTGGTAAAGCTGACGGTTTCGCGCCCGTTCATCGCCGCGCCATCGTCGATCTGCACCGCGTCCCGCGCGCGGGTCTGTTCCAGCGTCACACGGTCGAAATCGGCGGTATCCGTATCCTCGAACCGGATTTCGCCCGCGTCCTTGGCCGACGCGCCGTCGCCAAGCCGCACGATCAGATGATCCGACCCGCCCGCGTCGCGGATGGTCAGCAGCCCTTCGGGCACATCGGCCATGCGGATCACGTCATCGCCGCGCCCGGTCAGGAATTCGGCAATCCCCGCGCGCAATTCGATAAAGCTGCCGTCCGCCCCCGTCACCTCGGCCCCGCGCGCGCGCAGCGCCACGGTCAGCCCATCGGTTACGCCCGAAAAGTCCAGCCGGTGCCCGGTGCCCGCGTCGCGGATCGCATCCGTGCCCCAGCCATTGCCAAAGCGATAGGTATCTGCCCCCTCGCCCGCTTGCAGGTTGTCGTCGCCCGCGCCGCCTTCGAGGGTGTCATCGCCTGCCAGACCCTTGATCGTGTCAGCGCCCGCGCCGCCGATCAACTCGTCCGCGCCCGCCCCGCCGGTGATGACGTCATCGCCGTCACCGCCATCGACCCAGCCGCCGCCCGACCCCAGCAGGATCGTGTCATCGCCCGCGCCGCCGGTGACGCGCACCGCCGCATTGGACAGACGGGTGGCGTCCAGCGTGTCGTTGCCGTTGCCCAGATCAACGACCACCTCGGTGATGCCCGAAAACTCGCGATACCAGCCGTTGAATTCCACGCCGACATTGCCGCCGCCCAAGGTGCCGTTGTGCAGCGTGATGGTTTCGTCGCCATCCTCGGTAAAGATCAGCCCGCGATTGGCCGCCAGCGCACCGCTGTTCAGCACCAGCCGCGACCCCTCTTGCCGCGCCAGTTCCAGTGGCGCGGGTTGCGGCGCATCATAGCTGATCTCGAACAGGTCGATATCGACGATGGTCTGGTCCAGCACCTTGGTCCAGCCCTTGAACGGGATACGGACATCGGCATAGGCCTTGACCTCGAAATCGGCATCGAGGCTGAGGTTGATCAGGTTCTGCGGTTCAATGCCGCCGTTGAAGGTCAGCAGCGTATAGATTTCCGAACCGCGCACCTTGCCATCCGACACCATGCGGAAGGATTGGATGCTGCCGTCTTCGTTCTTGACCAGAACCGGGCCGTCGATGTCGTTCAGATCGCCTTCGCCGGTGACGTTGATGTAACCCTTCAACCCGCCGCGCAGGATAAAGGCGCTGACGCCCGCATCCAGACCGATTTGCAGGTTGGCGACCACTTCGGGCCGTTCATTCCCGGCCTTGTCGAAGTCCGCGATGTAGAACCCGTCCAGCGCCTGCAACCAGTCGCCGCTGGCCATCGCCTTGATGATGCCCGAGGTGTCATAGCCAAAGCCGAAATCCAGATCGACCTGCGCCAGACCAAAGGCCGTGATGCCCAGCTTGACCGGGCCGATCTTGACCGAGGGCGGGATCGGCACATCGACGCCGAATTCGAAATGCAACGTCGGCATGTCATAGCGGAACAAATCGCCCGCCTGACCCGAGAACAGCCCCATCCAGGTTTCCGCGCTGAACAGCCCGTCGATGCTGAACCCGCCCGAGGATGTTTCGCCGACATCGCTGGCCTCTTGGATGCCCGCGACCGAGGCCATGACGGTGATAAAGCTGTTCGCATCGGCTTCGGACAGGCCGTCCAACTGCAATAGGACGCGCCGCGCGCTGTCACTCAGGCTGGTATCGCTGGCGACCTCCTTGCGGAAATCAATCGCGCCGCCTTTGGTGTCAACCTTGCGGATTTCGGTGACAAAGGTTGCGGCATCGGCCGCGGACAGCCCGTCCAGTTCCAGCAACTCACGCTTGACCGCGTCCGACAGCCCCGACGCCGCGATCGCCGCGCGCGTCGCGCCATTTTCAAGGCTGCGGGCGTTCTGCGTGGCCAGCCGCACCAGATCCTGCGCGTCGGCCTCGGACATGCCGTCCTTCATCAGGCGGTCGATCTTGACCGCATCCGACAGCGTGCTGAGCGCAACATCCAGACGATAGGTGGCGGGCATGGCCGCCCCGTCGCCAAAGCCGCCGAAATCGCCCAGCGGGATCACGCCCGTGGAACCGATCTGACGGATCATGTCGGGCAGATCGTTGATGACGAATTCTGCGGCGTCGATGAACGACCAGTCGATGGGATTGCCGCCGGTCAAGCCGACAAGGATATCGACCAGATCGCGCGGCGTGCGCACCCCGATGAAGCCAAGGCCCAGATCGGGGGCCTTGTCTTCCGAGAACAACTCGACAATCGGCTGGACCGGTTCCAGCGCGCTTTCGATCTCGGCGACCAAGGGCAGCAGGAAGTCATTGACGATCGACCCGACATCAAGGCCGAAATTCTCAAACCCGACGGTAAAGGATGGCGCGTCAACTGCACCATTCGACACCGCATAGTAGCCTTCCAACACGATATCCGTGACGATCTCGGGCACCAGCCCGTTGATGCCGCTGTCGCCCAGATCGGCTTTCAGCCGCCCGCCAAGCCGGACCTCGGCATCGGCCTCCAGCTTGGCCACCACGACCTCGCTGAACGGACGCCCGCCGAACAGATCGCCGATGGTCACGCGTCCGCGCGCATTGCCGTTCAGGTCCACGCTCGCCTCGACCGTCACGCCCGACGGGCTGCCATCGCGGCGGCCCTTGTCGATCAGAGCCGCGTCGAAAATCAACAGCGAGGCCGACCCGGCGAACGGAGTCGTGCTGTTGGGATCGGTGGGCGTGCCGTCCAGATAGGCCTCGGCGGTCATGGTGACCTCAGCGCCTTGGCTGCCCCAATCGACCAGATACAGCCCATCGGTCACCGAGATGCCAAAGCCCAACAGCGCCTGCCAAGACACGTCCAGCGCCAGCCCGCCGTCGATATCCAGATCGAAACCGGGGATCGAGAAGTCGAAGGGCAGATCTGCCCCCGTCGCCAGCAGCGTGTCGCCCAGACGGAAGGCGAATTGCACCGCGTCCGCCTCGGCGATGCGGTCAAGGCTGTCTTCCAGCGTGCCGATCAGCCCGCCCGCCGCGTCATGCAGCGTGACCATCACGCCGCCCTGCAACAGGTCCAGACCGCCCGCGCCCAAAACGTCGGTCAGCACGTCCTGCACCAGATTGACCAGCCCGCCATCGCCGGTCGAGGCCGCAAGCGCGCGCAGATCGGCCACGACACCGCCACGGATATCGCCCAGGAACCCGCCCGCATCCTTCAACGCGCCGCCGATCAGCGGGATGTTGTCGCCCAGCATGCCTTCGAACAGGCCCTGCAATTCGCCCAGCACCACGTCGATGCCATCGACCACCATCGACGGGTTAGTCAACACGCCCAGCAGCGACACGTCGAAATCGAAATTCTCAAGGATGTCTTCGATATTCGGCAGTTGGAAATCGAACGCCGCCAGCGGGTCGAAATCCGCCGCCCCATCCAGCAGCGCCATCAGGTAGTCAAAGCCGTAGCCATCCAACGTTTCCAGCGAGATCGCCAGCGGATCGGGCAACAGCGCGGTCAGGTCAAAGCCCGCGACCGACAGTTTCACCGGCAGGTTGACGGTGATTTCGCCCACGGTTTCCAGCACAAAGGCCTCGGGCGCGGTCTTGGCCGCCACGCCCAGAACAAGCCCTGCGTAATCCTGCGTCGCCGCATCGCCATCGGCGTCGATCACGATGGTGCCGCCCGCGATGCCCATCTCGGCGGGGCCGACATTGACCAGCGCGGCCAGATCGGTGCCGACCACCCGCAGATCGACGGCCGCATAGGTGCCGCTGCGCGGTCCAGAAAGCGGCCCGGTGCCATCATAGGCCAGGATATCAACTGTCGGAGCCTTGGTGCCGTTGATCCGCAGCGCAAGGTCAAGCGCCAGCGTGCCGACCGCCTCGAACGCGATATTGCCCGCCGCGCCTGCGCCTGCCACATCGGTCAGCGCGCGCAGGATGCCGGGATCGACACCCATCGCGCCCGCCAGATCCTCAATGTTCAGGTTGAAGCCGAGATTGTCCGAAATGCGCTCGACGAAATTCAGCTTCAGCCCCAGATCGCCATCTTCGCGCAGATAAAGCGCGATCTTTTCGTTGGCGGGGTCCTCGGCGTCGATGTCGTCGATGCCCAGCACGTCTTCCAGGATCGTTTCGATCTGATCCAGCGCCTTGATTGCCGTGCCATCAAGGTCTTCCAGCGCGGCCAGAAGGTCGGACGAGAAATCCAGCGTTTCCTGCAACGAGGCATTCACCACCGGCAGGATCGACGTATAGAACGGCTGCCCGGCCAAAAGGTCATCCAACAGCGCGATGCCGTCCTGAATGGCGGCCAGAATGTCTTCCAGCGTGAAATCGCCAAGGTTGGTATAGGCGGACAGATCGGGAATCGTCGCGATCAGCGCATTGGCGGGCAATCCGCGATCCTTGATCGCCTGTGCCACGTCGATGCCATCCGCCGGATCGTATTCAACGACCGTCAGATCGCCAAGGTTCAGCGGGTCAGCAGCATAGATGCCGATTTCCAGCCCATCCAGGTTGATATCGGCAAAGCCCGCATCGGCGCTGAACCCTTTCAGCACCGCGCGCGCGCCCGACCCCGAGGTCAGCGCGACGCTCGCCGCCTCGATCAGCGTGCCATCCGTAAGCTCCGTCAGCGTGAACCGCTGCGACCCGTCGGCGCGGGTGAACCCGACAGATCCCGTCAGGTCAAAGCTGATTTCCGACCCGCTGCCCGCACCGCCCGCCGTCACACCCAGAAAGCCCAGCGTGCCGGTGATTTCCGGGTCTTCGACTGTCAGGCTGGCAGTGGCATTGGCGCGCAGGTTGTCCAGACCCATGCTGAACCCTTCGCGCAGGCGGAACGTGGTGTCCGTCGCGCCCCGCGTGATGTCACCGCCTTTCAGCGTCACGGTATACTGGTCGATCACGCGGTCGATGACATAGGTCTGACCGCCCAGGTCGATCTTCCAGCCGCGCATGTCGGCGGTGAACCGCCCGTCATCCGAGGTCAGTTGCCCGCCAACCGCCAGATCGCCGGTCAACCCTTCGGTAATCCGCCCGTCCAGGTCCATGAACAGGGTAAACCCGGTGTCCAGCCCGACCTTGACCACGGCGTCGGCGTCGATGTCCAGCGCGGCCACACCGGCCAGGTCGTAATCCAGCGACAAGGGCGCGGTGATGTCCAGCAGTTGCGGCGCATAGGTGAACGGCACGGTCAGCATGTTGGTGACCGCGTCAAACGCCACCTCGATGCCCGCAGGCAACAGGCCCGACCCGTTGAATGCGCTGATGAATTGCTGGATCGTCGCCGCCGGCAGCGCCTTTGGCAGCAGGTCGAACCCATCCGCCAGCGATATCGGCGCAGAGCCAACGGCAAGCTTTGACAGCGCCGATGTGGCCAATTCCTCGGCCAGCGCAAAGATATCCGTCGCGGCCGCCGTGGCCGCGTCAAAGACGGAATCGCCCTGCAAGATCACCGTGTCCGCCGTGACAGTCAGCCCGCCGAAATCGTCGAACTGAATCGCGCCGTTGACGACCGACCATGCGTCAGCGGCAATGGTCGCCAGCCAATCGGCCGCTGCGCCCACGCTGGCCGGATCGGTGGCGGTGGTGACGATACCGCCTGCCATCTCGGGGGTCAGCACCAGATCGGCGGGGACACCTTCGACCGCAAAGGTGGCGAACCCGTTTTGCGTGGTCACCGCGCCCAACACGACCCGCAGATCGCCCAGCACCAGCACGCGGCCCACCAAGGCTGCGGCCTGTTCGGCCAGATCATCCGAGTCCACCACGCCCAATTCGATAGTCAGGGCGGTATTGCCTGCGCTCAACGTCGGGCTCAGCACCGACAGCGGGATCAGATCGCCAAAGGCAAAGCCCGCCTTGGCCTGATCGAACACCTGCAACGCAGTGCCCGCCACCGGCAGATCGCCCGCAAAGGTCACGACATGGCGCGACCCGGCGTCCAGCGAAATCGCGCGTTCGCGCGTCACGCCATTGACGGTTTCGGTGACATACAGCGCCGCACCCTCGCGCAGGGCCGCCGTATCGACGCCCGCGCCTTCGGCGAAGGTCAGCACGCCATCAGCGACCGCAATGGCGTCCTGCGCCAGCGCGATGAACGCGGACAATGGGGTATCGGCGATGCTGGCCTCGACCACAGCGCGGTTACCGTCCAGCACCTCGATGATCTTGACGGCCGCCGCGCCGCCAAGGTCGATCGAGAAGCCGACCATCGACGGCGTGAACAGGTCCAGATTGGTGCCCAGAACGATCCGGCCCGAGGCGTCAAAGCCGATGGTGCCCTCGACGCCTTCGCGCAGCGCCTGACCCACGACCTTGAACAGGTCGGTATCCATCAGGTCGCGCAGCCCGTCGGCGGCGGCTTCCAGCGCCTCAGCCAGCGTCAGGTCCGTGAACGGAAGCGGAACATCAATACCAGCCGCCGCCTGCGCCTCGGCCACGGCGTCGAAAATCGTCGGCAGCGCATTGATCAGGTCCGCGACCGAGAACGACGACAGGTCGAACAGCTTGTCGAACCCGACCGCGTCCACGTCGAACAGCGATACCAGATCGAAATCCACGCTCGCATCGCCGGAATAGCCGTCTTTCAACGCGGTGATCGGCGCGCCCGTTAGGGTCACCGAGGTGCCGGTGGCGGCGGACAGGGTGGTGCCGTTGATCTCGGCAGCGACATCAAAGGTCAGCGACAGCGTGTCGTTCAGCGCGCCCAGCCCGATGCCATCGGCGGTCTGTTCAAGGCTGCCCGACAGGCCATACAGCCGGGTGCGGCCATCGACCTCTTCGCCGCGCAGGGTGGCGGTGACGCCGACGGGACCAAAGCTGGCGCCAAAGGCGGTGTTGGCGGTATAGGCATCAACGCTGAAATCCGCCTTGGTCAGCCGGAAGCTGGACCCGGTGCCCGCGAAATCGACGAACATCTCGAACCCGATGTCGCCCTTCGCCTCCAGCGTGACATCCAGCGCAGCATCCAGTTTCAGACCGAAATCGCCCAGCGCATCGGCGATGCCAAGGCTGGCGGTCAATTCACGCGACACGCCGCCCGCAAAGGTAATCCCGATCCCGCCATCCAGGATCTTGACCCCCAGCGCATCCTCGGCGAGGCCAGCCAGACCATCGACGGCACTTAGCCAGACGTCTTTCAGGTAGGCGATGATGTCGTCGCCCGACACCGCCAGCGTCGGCATTTCAATGCCATTCGGCCCCATCGTCAGGCTGTCCACCCAGGCGCTGACATAGGACGGCACGGTGAAATCGGGGTTGGCGTCTGTCAGGTCAGCAATGAAATCTGCGATACGCGCGCGCGCCTCGGCGACATCCAGAACGCCGGTAAAGAAGTCGGGATTGCCCGCCACCTCTTGCACGATCCGCAGGTAATCCCCCAGCGACGCGCCGATTTTCAGCAGGTCGGTGATGCCCAAGAGGTCGTCAATCGACGCATCAATCACCGGGATCGGCATCGAGATGATGGATTGTGCCTCGCCGAAGGTATCAGAGGCGGTGTCAAGGTCTTTGCCCAGCGACGCGGCAAGATCGGCCACCTCGCCTGCCACATCGGCCAACAGCGCGCCAAAGCTGCCGTCCAGCACCAGTTCCAGATCGCCGGTGTCAAATTCCGACACCGGGGCTGCGCCGAAATCCAGCGTCAGCGTGGTATCGCCAAGGTCGATGGTCGCCGCATAGGGCGCGCCCAGGTTCGAGAACCGGAATGACGCATCGGTGACCAGCGGAATCTCGATGCCCGCCACCGCGCCTTCGGCGGTGCCGGTGCCCTGCATCACGATGCCCGACGGTGTGCCCGTCAGCACAACCACTGCCAGCGCGGCATCCGTGATTGCAACCGTGGCCGCATCGGCGTTCAGCGCCACGGTGGCATTGCTGGCCAGCAGACGGAATCCGGCCCCACCGGGCAGCAGATCAACCGTCATGTCACCCGAAACATTGGCGAAATCGCCAACGGCGAAATCCATCTGCCCGCCGAATGACAGACCCGCGATGGCGTCTTGCAACGCGACGTCCAGCCCGTCGAACACAAACGGCGTGGCCGCGAAATCGACGATGGCCGCGCCCGCCGCAGCCGACGTGCCGTTCAGTTCAACCGCAAGCGACAGGCCGTCGTCAAAGGTCAGCGGGTCCATGCCCACCGGGGTCGCCGTGCCCGCCGTGGTTTTCAGTGCGTAATAGGTGGTGCCATCTGCGGCCCGCATCAGCACCAGCGCAAAGTCCAGCCCGTCAAGGTCAAAGCCCGTGCCATCCACGCCGGCGAACAGGCCGACGCCTGCGCCGATCGCGGTCAGCACCTCGACGCTGATCACGCGGCCATCGGTCAG
This sequence comes from Paracoccus haematequi, assembly GCA_945881965.1. GTDB lineage: Bacteria > Pseudomonadota > Alphaproteobacteria > Rhodobacterales > Rhodobacteraceae > UBA9554. The sequence continues at coordinate 334,014 of CAMCVS010000001.1, forward strand.
GGTCACATCGCGCGTGCCGCCCGATTCCAAGGTGATCGCGCCATCGACCGCCACGAAATCGCCGACGCTGAACCCGCCATTGGCGGCAAATTCATAGACCGGCTGATCCCCGGTGAAATCCAGCGCCAGTTCGCTGCCGCCGACCGATGCTTCCAGCGCCGCGACATAGTCCAGAACGCCCTCAGTCGCGCCCAGACCGCGCGCGATGGTGATGGCGATATCCCGCGCCTCGGCCCCGGCCAGATCGACCGACGCGGCGCGCGCGTCCAGCGCGATCCACTGATCCGCGCCAGAGGTGACAATCTGCGCCAGCACATCAACATCGCTCAGCGTGCCGCCAAAGGCCCCCAGCCCCGCGCCTTCGCCCAACACGGTGCCAGTCAGGCCCGCGCCAGTGATGGTCAGCACATCGGCCCCGGCAACATTTCCCTCCGACGTCGCAACTGTCGCCACGCCGCGCGTGATCTCAACCGCGCCCGCCAAGGTGGTCAGCCCGCCCAGCGACAGCGCATCAATCGTGCCCCGGATCGTGTCCAGCGCATCCGTCGCAGCAATCGCGGTCTCGCCCAACATCAGGGCCCCCGCGTCCAGCGCGGCCCCGGTGCGGTTGACGATCACCTCGACGGTGCCATCCATCTCGATGCCATAGGCGCCCAGATTGACAGCGCCGCGCGTCGCCAGCGCATAGGCCGCGTTGCCGACATCGGGCTGGGTCCAGATCAGCGCCAGATCAGCATCGGTCAGCGCCAGACCGGCCTCGCCCATCACCAGATTGCCGTCAGCCCCGGTGACAGTCAGGTCAATCGCAGTGCTTTCGGCTGTTTCCGTCACGGCCAGACGGATATCTGCCCCGTCGATGGCAAGCATGGCACCCGCCGCGTCCAGCGCAAAGGTCGCGTCCTGCACCGTGATCTCGGTCGCGTCCAGACCGCGGCGGAAATTGGCCACCCGGCCATCGCCTGCGGGGTCGGTGACGCTGACCGCAACATCAAAAGTTGACAGCCGCAATGTGGTCAGGCCGCTGATATCAAACGGTCCGCTGATGGCGATCTGGCCCATGACGTCAAGCGCATAGGCCGTCCCGTCCGCACCCGCCTCGACCCCCAACAGGATATCCAGACCGGTGCCGGTTGCCGTGACCGCACCGCCCAGATCAATATTCAGGCTGCCATTATCCACGCCCAGAACGAACTGCCCCGACGCCGCGTCATAATCCAGTGCCATATCGCCCGCGACCTGCCCCAGACCGTCCAGCGCAAGGCTGGCCATGCCGGTGACAAAGGCGGTGTCAAGCCCGCCCGCCGCATTCACAACCAGCGTGAAATCGGCAGCGGCGATGGTCGCCGTGACACCGGCGTCCAGCGTCACCGCCACGCCGTCGCCCGTCAGGCGCAGCCCGTCGCGGGCATCCAGCGTGAATGCACCCTCGACCGTCGCCGCATCGCCCAGCGTGACACGCCCGGTCACCGCGACCTGCGGCAGCGGCGCGTCAGCGGTGGTGTCGATCTCCACCGCGAAGCTGTCCAGATTGACCGCAACGCCCGCAGGCAGGGTCAGGCCCAGCGCGGGCAGATCGCCTGCATCGGCCGTCAGCAAGCCGGTCAGGCCCGTCGCACCCAGCAGCAGCGCGCCCGACACACCCGCAAGCGTCAGCCCCGCCGCATCGCCGCCCAGCGCCAGGTTGCCTTCGGCAAATTCAACCTCGGTGCCCATCGCGCCCAGATCGCGGATCGTCACCGCGCCGGTGAATGACAGCCCGCCGCCCAGCGCGACAGTGCCGTCAAAGTGGCCCACCGGCAGCGCCGGGTCAGACAGGTCCAGCGTGAACGCGCCGTCCAGCACCACCCCCGCCAAGGCCAGCCGGGTTTCCAGCGTGATCTCGCTGTTCAACAGCGCATCAGCGGTGGCAAACAGCACCGCCTCGGCCCCGGCGGCAAATTCCACCGGGTCGATGCCCGACAGATCAACCGTCAGGTCGGTATCGGCGTTCAGCACACCGCGTGTGGCAAAATTGATCACCGGCTGCGCCACGCCAAGATTGGCGGCAATCTCGCCGATCACCGGCAGATCGCCCAGCGACACCGTGCCATCATTGGCCGCGATGGCATAATGCAGGCCCATGGTGCCGGGCAGCACGGCCAACACCGCCTGCACGTTCAGGCCCCGCACCGCGAGCGCGTCGATCACGTCCAGCGATCCGCCCAGATCGGTGCCGACAAAGCCCAGCACATGGGCGGACACCGTTTCCGCGACGCCGTTGCGCGTCACAACCACGTCCTGCGCGCCGCGATCCAGCAGCGTCAACGCGCCGTCCAGCGTGAACAGCCCGTCCGCGACAATGCCACCTGCGACCTGCAACACTGCGCCTTCGGCGGCCAGCGGATCGACCGTGACACCCGCTGCGCGCGCCAGTTCGGCCAGCGCCACACCGTCGGCCTGCACCATGTCAAAGCCCAGCGCGTTGGCGCTGACACCGCCCGGCAGGGTCGCATCTTCCGCCGTAACGGACAGCGCGATCCAGGGTTGTGCGCCTTGTGCAACGGGGTTGCGCAATATTGCCAGCTCACCATCGACGCCCGACAGCGTCACGGCCCCGGCGACCAGCGCGGCATCATCCAGCGTGACCTGCATCCGGTCGGCGGTGACCTCGGTGCCATCGGCCAGCGTCAGAACCTGCTGGTCCAGCACAAACGAAACCGCGCCGGATATCGTGCCAAGTCCCGCAACCGACAGGTCATCGACAGTCGCGTTCAGGCGCAGGGCATCGCCCGCACCCGCCTCGATCTTGACCGGGCCGGTTGCGCCCGCCAGCGTCACATCGACCGCGCGGCCCGTTGCGTTGACGACGATGTCCATCTGCGTGTCCAGATCAAAGCCGAACCCGGACACCATCACCCCCGCGCGCGTCGCGAAGGCGTGGTCCCAGCCGGTATCCGCCGCGCGCGCGATCAGCGCCAGCGCGCCGTCGGTCAGGGTCACCGGCGTGCCCAGACCGATATCCAGCGTGGCGGCAACGTCCTCCAGCACCAGTGACAGATCGGCCTTGCCGTCCACCGCACCCAGCACCAGCGCCCCCGTGCCCTGCACGGACAGATCGGCCAGATCAACCGCCAGCGCGCTGCCCGACAGGCGCAGCGTGCCTTCGCCCGCCGCAAAGGTCAGGTCCAGATCGGCGTCGGTCACATCTTCGGTGAGGGTGGAAATCGCCAGCGACAGGCCGCTGCCCGCCACTGTCAGGCCATGGGGGCCGGCGACCGTGATGCTGCCTCCCACCCAAAGGCCGTATTCGCCACCTGCGGCGCTGTCGACCGTGGCAAGCGCAAAGCTGGCCGCGCCATCCGCGCCGATGCTGACAGCCACGCCGCCCAGTTCCAGCAGACCCGTCACGGTTTCCGCCGCAAGGATGCTGCCCGTCGCGGTAAAGGTCGCCGCCGCCATCCCGGCCTGCAGCGTGCCCGCCGCGCCCAGCGTGACGGCCAGCGCGCCGGTAATGCTGCCGGTAACGACGGGGGCCTGATCCGGCGCATCGATACCTGCAAAGGTCAGCGCCACATCGGCATCCGTCAGCGCGGCGGTCAGATCGCCAAAGCCCACCGACAGCGTCGCATTGGCCGCCGTGACGGTTAGGTCCAGACCGGCATCGCCCTCGCTGACGGCAAAGGTGAAATCACCCGACACGACCTGTCCGGCGACCGTGATGGTGCCGGTGTAATTGACCGTGATACCCGCCGCGATGGCCGCATCAGGGCGCAGGATCAGGTTCAGGATGCCATCCAGATCATCCGCGCCGCCCGCAAATCCCAAGGCGCCGCCGAACAGTTCCGCCACTTCCAGCGCGTCGATGTCGGTGCCGTTCAGGCTGACGGGTTTCAAGAACAGCCCGTCGCCCAGATACAGGTCGTCGAAGGCCGCGAAATCGGTCAGGTCCAGACCGTTCAGCGCCAGCCGCATTCCGGGTTCCAGATCGACGCCTTCGCCGAGCGTGACCGCCAGCGTCCCGGCCAGGTTCAGCCCCTGCAACAGCGCCGGATCGGGCTGGTCCCATGTCAACACACCGCCGTCCTTGACGATGGACAGCGATACGACGCTGTTCGCGCTGAGCACGACCTGATCATTCTCGTCGCGGAAATCCTTCAGATAGTCTTCGCCAAGTGCCTGAAGGTTGCCCAGATCAAGAATATCCATCGTCGTGCCCATCCCAAAAACGTCTGCGTTGCGGCTTTTTCCGGCCATCCGGTTTCACGGACAAGGCAACCGATCACGGCAAAAAGCCGAGTCGGCGCGGCAAGAAAATCATCAGAGCTTGCTATCTGATTGGCTGCGCCGCACAATCAGCGTCCCCGTGCATTGGTGCGAAGGCGCTGAATTTGGAGCGAAAGATGGCGTTGTGGTGCGAAAGTTGCGTGGTTGGTGCGAACGGAAACGTGGTGGCGTGAAATGCGGGGCGCAGGGTTTCTACCCTGAGGCGTCGCGCCTTTGTTGGGGTCGCGCCAAACGCTGTTGCAGGTGCAAGACCCATGGCCCCGCGCAGATGGTGGCCGGGTGGCGCGCGGATGGGCGCCGGAAGGCGGGCCATGGATCAGGGTGGGAAATCAGGCCCGGTCCGCGGCAGACCGCTGTGCGAGTTCGGCGGCATAAGTCTTGCCGACCGGGTAAATCCGCCCCTCGCCCGCATGAAAAACGGCCTTGTGCGGATCATGCCGCGCGATGGCCAGTTCCGCACGCGACACCCACCAGGACCGGTGAATCTGCACCCCGCTGGCCGGGGGCAAGCGGTCGATGGCATTGCGCAGCGTCATCCGCAGCAGATGGTTGCCGTAGTCGGTCATGACCTCGACATATTGGTTCTGTGCCTTCAGGGCGCGGACCCGCCCGGTCAATTCATTGCTGATCAGACCGGCATGGGGCAGGCTTTGTTGCGTGACCGTGACCGGCAAATTGAATGGCACAAGGTCCGGCACACGGCCAATCCGCGTCGTGACGATGGAATGAACCATCACCATCAGGCTGCCATGGGCGAACAGGCTGTAACTGACGACGCGAACGTAATGTGCGACCTCGGCCCCGGCGTGATCGGTTTCCGGCATGACACTATGAAAAACGATCAGGTAACCGGTCAGCAACGGCAGAAAAAACAGATATGTCGCCCAGGTGAACGGGATATTGCGAACCATCAGCCAAGGCACGACCACCGGCATCAGCCGCAACGCCAGCCAGATATACGCCGCCATGCGGGCCAGATAAAAAACCACATCACCGACCACACCAAGGGCCGGAAATTCAGGGACCATGAACCCCAACAGCCTCAGGATCCCCAGAAACAGAATGATGATGACATGCACCGGGTGCAGCAAATAGCTGCGGAACACGCTTTTGATCACGTCGCGGTCATGCAGGTTCTCGGCAATCAGGGCGTTGTATTTGAACACGGCGGGCTTCCGGTGGCGGCACAGCTTGGTGGCTTATCGCCGCGCAATTGTCACGCGGTCCGACAGCCTTCTGGCGGGACATAGTGCCGCCAACGTCCCGGATCAAAACCCGCAAGTGGATGGATTGGCGGATTTTCGGGCGGGTGCATCAAGTCCCATTCCGATGACGGGGAAACCACCGGCAGCGGCAGTCACGCCTTTTGCAGACCATTCCGGAACGCCTGTTCGGCGGCATATGTCTTGCCGACCGGATAGGTCCGATCCTGACCCGCCCGGAACACCGCCGCCTCCGGGTCATAGTGCGATTGCAGCAGTTCTGCCTGTGATACCCACCAGGACCGATGGATCTGCACACCGCTGTCGGGCGGCAGGCAGTCAATCGCGTTGCGCAGCGTCATCCGCACCAGATGGCTGCCCTGATCCGTCATGACCAGCACATATTGGTTCTGCGCCTTGAGCGCGCGGACCTGCCCGGTCAATTCGCCGCTGATCAGCCCGGCATGGGGCCGCAGTTGCAAGCTGCGCGTTACCGGCCAGAAAAACGGCACCAGTTGCGGCACCCGTCCAATCGCCGAGACGACGCTTTGCTGCACGCTCAGCATGATGACGACATGGGCAAACAGGCTGAAGATCACGATGCGCACGAAGCGTTCAGTTTCGACCCAGAAACTGTTGCCACTGGGGATGATGGCGTGGAACAACCCATAATTGACCGTCAGCAGCGCCAGCCAGAACAGGAAAGTAGCCCAGTAAAACGGCACGTTGCGCACCAAAAGCCAGGGCACCACGACCGGCATGAACCGCATCGACAGCACCACATAGGCCACCATGCGCAAGGCGTAGAACAGGGTATCCCCCACGATCCCCATGACGGCAAATTCCAGCGGCATATAGCGCAGCAGCTTTAGAAACGGGGCCAGAACCATGAACATCATCGCCACAGGATGGATCAGATAGCCACGGATCGCTGCAGCGATGGTGGCCCTGTCATGCAAGTTGTCCGCAATGCTTGTGTTGACCGTGAACACGATAATCCTGCCGAAACTGTGACACACACCCCATGCCACACCTGTTGCAAACGATACCTTAAGGCTACCGAAACTACTGCTGAAATTTTTCCCGGTCATGCCCCACAATCGGATAGCTTGCTTTGCAATCGGATAGGATTATCTGCCGCAATCTATCTGAACGCACCGCCATCTCAGCCCGCGCTGAGCGCCACCTTCATGTCCTTGACGATATAGATCACCTCGCCGTCGGCCTCGACGATGCCGTCGGCGACACCCATGGTCAGGCGGCGGGTCTGGATCGCCTTGGTGAAATCCACCTTATATGTAAGCAACCGGCGATCAGGGCGCACCATGCCGGTCAGTTTCACCTCGCCCACGCCCAGCGCATAGCCGCGCCCCTGCCAGCCGCGCCAGCCCAGGTTGAAACCCGTCAACTGCCACAGCCCGTCCAGACCCAGACAGCCCGGCATGATCGGGTTGCCGGGAAAATGGCAGTCAAAAAACCACAGGTCCGGGGTGATGTCGAATTCGGCCACCACATGGCCCTTGCCGTGCAAGCCGCCGTCACCGGAAATCGCGGTGACCCGGTCCATCATCAGCATCGGCGGCGCGGGCAGTTGGGCGTTGCCGGGGCCGAACAGTTCGCCCCGCGCGCATTTCAACAGGTCGTCGCGGTCAAAGCTGGACGGGAAAGCGGTCATGCGCGGGGTAGTCCTTTGGTGGGGGGCCGAAATCTGGGCCGAAGTCTGGGGCCGAGTTCTGGGGCCGAGTTCTGGGGCCATGATCACGCGGGTATGCGCCCGCATGGCAGCCGTGTTAGCACCCGCGCCGCCGCTCCTGCAAGCGCTCGCACAGGGCAGGCGCGCGCCGCACGGACCCATCACACGGTTTTCGTTTGAAATCGGGCCTCGCGGTGCAATATATCAAGGCATGGATCAGGAAACCCGCGCATGACCGCCACCCCCAACTGCCCCGCCGTTGCACCAGCCTCGCAGCGCGCCATCGTGTGGCTGGCGCGGGCCGATCTGCGCCCGACGCGGCAACGGATGGCGCTGGCAGAGGCTTTGGTGGGGGACGGCGAACATCGCCACGTCACCGCAGAAAGCCTGTATGCCGCCGCGTTGGAGCGGGGCGAAAGCGTGTCGCTGGCCACCGTTTACAACACGCTGCGCGCGTTCTGTCAGGCGGGGCTGCTGGCGGAAATCACGGTGGACGGCACCAAAAGCTATTTCGACACCAACACGCATGATCACCCGCATTTCTATTGGGAAGACAGCGGGCGGTTGATCGACGCGCCCGCCGACCAGTTGCAGATTGCCCGCCTGCCGCAGGCCCCCGAGGGCACGGAAATCGCGTCGGTGGATGTGATCATCCGGCTGCGCCGCCGCTAGGGGCTTTCGCATCGCCTTGCCCCGGCCTAACCTTTGGCAAATCGGGGGACACATCATGCGCGCTTTCACCTATTCCAGCCTTGGCCCCGCGGCCAGCGTTCTGACAATGGCCGACCTGCCCACGCCCGACCCGGCTGCGGGCGAGGTGCTGGTGCGGCTGGCATGGTCCGGCGCGAACCCGTCGGATGTGAAATCGCGCATGGGCAGACCGGGCCAGACCGCGCCCGCCTTTCCCCTGATCGTGCCCCATTCGGATGGCGCGGGACAGATCGTGGCGGTGGGCGAAAGAGTGTCGGCGGACCGGATCGGCCAGCGGGTTTGGATCTGGAACGGGCAATGGCAGCGCGCGATGGGCACCGCTGCGGACTATATCGCCCTGCCCGCCGCGCAGGCCGTGCCGCTGCCCGATGCTGTGTCGTTGGACGCAGGGACCTGTCTGGGCATCCCCGGCCTGACAGCGGCGGAATCGGTGTTCCGCGATGGTGACGTGACGGGGCAGACGCTGTTGGTGTCGGGCGGGGCCGGGGCGGTCGGACATAATGCGGTGCAACTGGCCACCTGGGGCGGGGCGACCGTCATCGCCACCTGCGCGCCCGAGGCCATGGACCGCGTCCGCGCCGCAGGCGCGCAGCATGTGCTGGATTACCGCGACCCCGATCTGGCGGCACGTGTGCTGGACCTGACCGGCGGGCGCGGCGTGGACCGGGCGATCGAGCCGGAATTTGGCGTCAATGCCGCGATGCTGGCGGCCATGCTGCGCGATGGCGGCATCGTCGCGGCCTATGGGTCAGCGCTGAACATGACGCCGGAATTGCCGTTCCGGTCTTATCTGTTCAAGGCGATCACGGTCGAGTTCCTGCTGGTCTACATCACGCCCCTGCCTTTGCGCGCGCAGATGATCACGCGGCTGCATGACGCGCTGACATCCGGCGCGCTGGTGCCCGCGATCCATGCCCGGTTCGCCTTGGCCGACACCATCGCCGCGCACCAGTGCATCGAGGCGGGCAAGCGCGCGGGCGCGGTGTTGATCGACGTGGGCTAAGCCGCGCGAAATCCGCTTTCACTGGCAGGTTTGCCGTGCAAGTCTTGCCGGGCGCAACAGAACCGGACCCTTCCCATGACCATCACCGCTTGCGTCTTTGACGCCTATGGCACGCTCTTTGACGTGGCCGCTGCCGCGCGCGAGGCGGCCGCCGAACCCGGCAACGAACGTCTTGCCGCCGTCTGGCCTGCCTTGGCCGAGGATTGGCGGCGCAAGCAGCTGGAATACAGCTGGCTGCGGGCGATCATGGGCGATCACACAGATTTCTGGGCGGTGACGCAGGACGGGCTTGATTGGGCGATGGAGCGGCACAGGCTGGGCGGGGATGCGGCGCTGCGCGCCACGCTGTTGGGTCTGTATTGGCGACTGTCGGCCTTTGCCGAGGTGCCCGCGATGCTGACAGCGCTGCGCGCGCGGGGCCTGAACACCGCGATCCTGTCGAACGGGTCGCCCGACATGCTGGGCGGCGCGGTGGACAGCGCGGGTCTGGGCGATCTGCTGGATGCGGTGCTGTCGGTGGAATCCGTGGGCATCTTCAAACCCGCGCCGCAGGTCTATGATCTGGTGATCCAGCGGTTCGGCTGCGCCAAGCATCACGTGCTGTTCGTGTCGTCAAACGGCTGGGATGCGGCGGCAGCGGCGGCTTACGGGTTTCAGACCGCTTGGGTCAACCGCGCCGGGTTGCCGATGGACCGGCTGCCGGGACGACCGCAGCATGTGCTGAGCGATCTGACGGGGATCCCCGCGCTGTGTGGAGATGTGGCATGAATATCGACATGATCCAAGCCGCCGCCGCGCGTCTGGCGGGCCATGCGCGGGTGACGCCGCTGTTGTCCTCGCCGTTTCTGGATGACCTTGCGGGGCGACGCGTGCTGGTCAAGGCCGAGTGCCTGCAACACACCGGGTCATTCAAGTATCGCGGCGCGTTCTCGGCGCTGTCGGCGCTGGCCCCGGATGTGCGGGCGCGGGGCGTGATCGCTTATTCCTCGGGCAACCACGCGCAGGGCGTGGCGCTGGCCGCGCGGCAGCATGGCGTGGCCGCCGTGATCGTGATGCCCGCCGATGCGCCCCGCCTGAAGATCGACAACACGCGCGCCTATGGGGCCGAGGTGGTGCTCTATGACCGCGCGACTGAGGACCGTGACGCGCTTGGCGCGCGGCTGGCGGGGGAACGTGGCCTGACGCTGATCAAACCGTTTGACGAGCCGCAGGTGATCGCGGGTCAGGGCACCACGGGGCTGGAAATCGCGGCGCAAGCGGCGGAATTGGGCGTGACCACGGCCGATGTGCTGGTCTGCTGCGGCGGTGGCGGGTTGACATCGGGCATCGCGCTGGCGCTTGCCGACCGCGCGCCGGGGCTGCGCGCGCGGCCCGTGGAACCTGTGGGCTTCGACGATGTGGCGCGGTCACTGGCGGCCGGCACGATACAACGCAACGCGGCGCTTGCCGGCTCGATCTGCGACGCCATCGTGACCCCGCAACCGGGCGACATCACGTTCCCGATCATGGCGCGGCTGTGCGGGCCGGGTCTGGCGGTGACCGACGATCAGGCATTGCACGCCATGGCGCTTGCGTTTTCGCGGCTGAAGATCGTGCTGGAACCGGGCGGCGCGGTGGCACTGGCGGCGGCGCTGTTCGCCCCTGATCTGGGCGAAACGGTGATCGCGGTTGCGTCGGGCGGCAATGTGGACCCGGATATCTTTGCCGGGGCGCTGGCACGGTTCGCCTGACCCTTCGTCAACTTGATTGACAGCGCAAACTAAATCGCGTTCCTTGTTCCGGCGAACAGGGGGAGGAATCGATGCGCACGCAGGTTTGCATCATTGGTGGCGGCCCGTCGGGGTTGTTGTTGGCGCAGTTGCTGCACCGGGCCGGGATCGACACGGTGGTGCTGGAACGGCAAAGCCGGGATTACGTGCTGGCGCGCATCCGCGCGGGCGTGCTGGAATGGGGCACGGTCGGCATGTTGCAACAGGCCGGTGTGGGCGACCGGATGGCGCGCGAGGGCTTCGTGCATACGGGCACGTATCTTGCCGCGCGCAACCGGGGTTTCCGCATCGATTTCGACGCGCTGATCGGCAAGAAGGTCATGGTTTATGGCCAGACCGAAGTGACGCGCGACCTCTATGCCGCGCGCGACGCGATGGGCGGCGTGGTGATCCATGGGGCGGAGGGCGTCGCGCTGCATGATCTGGACAGCGCAGCCCCTTACGTCACCTATCGCAAGGACGGCGCGGATCACCGCGTCGATTGCGATTTCGTCGCGGGCTGCGACGGGTTCCACGGGCCATCGCGCAAGGCGATCCCCGACAGCGTGCTGCGCGAATATGAACGGGTCTATCCCTTTGGCTGGCTGGGCGTTTTGTCGGAAACGCCGCCCGTGTCACACGAGTTGATCTATGCCAACCATGAACGCGGTTTCGCGCTATGTTCGATGCGCAACGCCAACCTGTCGCGCTATTACGTGCAATGCCCACTGACGGATACGGTCGATCAATGGTCTGATCAGGCGTTCTGGGACGAGTTGCGCCGACGTATCCCGGCAGATTCCGCCGACACGTTGGTGACCGGCCCTACGATCGAGAAATCCATCGCGCCGCTGCGCAGTTTCGTCGCCGAACCGATGCGCTGGGGACGGCTGTTCCTTGTCGGTGACGCCGCCCATATCGTGCCGCCCACCGGGGCCAAGGGGCTGAACCTGGCCGTGGGCGATGTGCATTACCTGCATGAGGGGCTGGTGCAGCATTACGCGGGCGACAGCCACGGCATCGACACCTATTCCGAACGCGCGCTGGCGCGGGTATGGAAATCCGAACGGTTTTCGTGGTCGCTGACCACGATGCTGCACCGTTTTCCCGATCAGTCCGAATTTGATCAGCGCATGCAGGAAGCCGATCTGGCCTATCTTGAATCGTCAAATGCGGCCAAGGTGGTCGTGGCTGAAAACTATGTGGGGCTTCCATACTGATGCGTATGATCAATCTGGGCGACATCCGCCTGAACGTGCAACTGGACGGCAACCCGAACGGGCGTCCGGTGGTATTCGCCAATTCGCTGGGCACCGATTTGCGGCTGTGGGATCAGGTGATGCCGCTGTTGCCGCCGCACCTGCGCTATATCCGCTATGACAAGCGGGGGCATGGCCTGTCCGATTGCCCGCCTGCGCCCTACACCATGGGCGGGCTGGTGCATGACGCGGAACGCCTGCTGGATGCGCTGGAGGTCAAGGATGCCGTATTCGTCGGCCTGTCCATCGGCGGGCTGATCGCGCAGGGGTTGGCGGCAAAGCGGCTGGACCTGATCCGCGCTGTGGTGCTGTCGAACACCGGCGCGAAGATTGGGACGGTCGAGATGTGGGATCAACGCATCGCCGCCGTTCGCGAAGGCGGCATCGCGGCGCTGTCCGAGGCGATCCTGCAACGCTGGTTTTCCGCGCCGTTCCGCGAGACGGATGCGTTCCATGCGTGGCGGCATATGCTGATCCGGCAGCCGGTTGATGGCTATGTGGGCTGTTCGGCGGCGATTTCCGGCACCGATTTCTATGCCACCACCGCCGCGCTGCGCCTGCCCGCGCTGGGGATTGCCGGGTCCGAAGACGGGTCAACCCCACCCGATCTGGTGCGCGAAACCGTGGACCTGATCCCTGGATCGAAATTCCACCTGATCCGCAAGGCAGGCCATCTGCCCTGTGTCGAGGCCCCCGAAGAATACGCCGCCGTATTGACCCAGTTCCTGACCGAGGTCGGCCATGTCTGAACGGTATGACACCGGCATGGCCACACGCCGCCGCGTGCTGGGCGATGCGCATGTGGACCGCGCCGAGGCGGCGAAAACCGAGTTTGACGCGCCCTTTCAGCGTCTGATCACCGAGGGCGCATGGGGCACGGTCTGGTCATCGGACGGCATATCCTTGCGCGAACGGTCGATGCTGACGCTGGCGCTGTTGGCGGCGACGGGCAATTTCGAGGAAATCCCGATGCATATCCGCGCCACCGCCCGCACCGGGGCCACAAAGGCCGACGTGCAGGAAGTGTTCCAGCATGTCGCCATCTATGCCGGGGTGCCGCGCGCCAATCACGCGCTGAAGCTGGCGAAACAGACCTATGCCGAGATGGAGGAGCAGAAATGACCGATTTGGGCCCGTTGGTCCCCCGCCGCCGGGACATGCACCCGGTGCCATACGACCCCGAATACAAGACATCCGTCACCCGCAGCCCGCGCTGGCCGCTGTTGTCGATGGAATCGACACCCAGCGAAGAAACCGGGCCGCGTTTCGGGCACAGCCTGATCGGACCGCTGGACAATAACCTGATCCTGAACTGGTCCAAGGACGGCACCGGGGCCATCGGCGAACGCATCCTGATGCATGGCCGGGTGATGGATGAATTCGGGCGGCCTGTGCCTAATACGCTCGTGGAAATCTGGCAGGCCAATGCCGGCGGGCGCTATCGCCATGTGCGCGACACCTATTTCGCGCCGCTGGACCCGAATTTTGGCGGCTGTGGCCGCACGCTGACCGACGATCAGGGGCGCTATCAGTTCCTGACGATCCGCCCCGGCGCATACCCTTGGCCGAACCGGGCGAATGACTGGCGGCCGATGCATGTGCATATCTCGGTCTTTGGCCATAGTTTTGGCCAGCGCCTGATCACGCAGATGTATTTCGAAGGCGATCCGCTGATTAACCTGTGCCCCATCGCGGCGACGGTGAAATCGCGCAGCCAGTTGGACGCGCTGGTGGCCCCGCTGGACCTGTCGATGTCGCGGCCGCTGGATTATCTGGCGTATAAATTCGACATCGTGCTGCGCGGGCGGCGTCAGTCGATGTTCGAGAACAAGCTGGAGGGCATGTGACATGGTGCAACCCCTGAACACGCTGGTGGAAACCGCCTCGCAGACCGGCGGGCCCTATGTGCATATCGGCTGTATCCCGACCTTTGCGGGCTTGGGCGCGGTTTACCCCGAGGATCTGGGCCTGCGCGCCATTGAACCGGGCGCGGCGGGCGAGGCGATCACCATCACCGGCGAGGTGATCGACGGCACCGGCTGGGCGTTTCGCGATGCACTGCTGGAAAGCTGGCAACCGGACGCGAACGGAAAATTCGCGGGCCAAGCGGGCGCGGACCCACAGGTGAACGGCTTTGCCCGCTTTGCCGCCGACAAGGATACGGGCCTGTGGACGCTGCGCACCGTCAAACCGGGTCGCGTGCCCACCCGCGACGGGCGGATGCAGGCCCCGCATATCAGCATCTGGATCGCCGCGCGCGGCATCAACATCGGGCTGCACACGCGGATTTATTTCGATGACGAGGACAACAGCACCGACCCGCTTTTGAACCGTATCGAACAGCGCCCGCGCGCGCAGACCCTGATCGCGAAACGCAGTGCCCCCGGCGAATACCGGTTCGATATCCATTTGCAGGGCGCGGCGGAAACCGTGTTTCTGGATATCTGACCACAAGGGGGCGGCCCCCTTCTGTGCCGCCGCCCCCTTTCCCCGCGCTGTCTGCCGCGCTAGACAGGCCTATGCGCTGGAACATCCCCAACATCCTGACTGTGGCTCGCCTGATCGCTGCCCCCGGCGTGGCGGTGATGTTTTTGTATTTCAACCGGCCCTGGGCGGATTGGTGCGCGTTGGTGCTGTTCATGGGGGCCGCGCTGACCGACTGGTTCGATGGCTATCTGGCGCGGCTGTGGCGGCAACAGACGAAAATCGGCACCATGCTGGACCCGATCGCCGACAAGGCGATGGTGGTGATCGCGCTGGCCGTGATCCTGGGCTATTCGCCGATGTCGCCCTGGCTGGTGCTGCCCGCGACGCTGATCCTGTTCCGCGAGGTGTTCGTGTCGGGCCTGCGCGAATATCTGGGCGATGTGGCGGGCACGCTCAAGGTGACCAATCTGGCCAAGTGGAAAACCACGGTGCAGATGGTGGCGATTGCGGTGCTGTTTTCCCAAGGCGTGTTCGAACATTACCAGATCACCACGCCGCATGACTGGATCGCCACCGGCATGGTCTGGTCCGGGCGCATCGGTCTGGCGCTGCTGTGGCTGGCGGCGGCGTTGACGGCGATCACCGGCTGGGATTACTTCCGCAAGGCGCTGCCCCATCTGAAGGAATGACGCGATGATGATCGACGTGCTGTATTTCGCCTGGGTGCGCGAACGTATCGGATTGCCGCGCGAGCGGGTAACGACCGAGGCCGCAACGGTGGCCGATCTGGTGGCGGAATTGATCCAGCGCGAGGACCGCTATGCGGCGGCTTTTGCGGAGGTGACCGCGCTGCGTGTGGCTGTGGATCAGGTGCTGACCGGGTTCGATGCGCCACTGTCGGGCGCGCGCGAAGTGGCGTTTTTTCCGCCGATGACGGGTGGCTGAATGAAGGTCATCGTGCAACAGGCGGCGTTTGACGCGGGCGCGCTGGTCAACACGTTTACCGCCGCGCAGGCGGGCATGGGGGCGATTGTCACCTTTCAGGGCGTGGTGCGCGGCGATGGGGGCCTCGCGCGGATGGAGATCGAGCATTATCCCGGCATGACCGAACGCGCGCTGACCGCGATTGCGACCGAGGCGGCGCAGCGCTGGTCCTTGGGCAATGTGCTGGTGATCCACCGCCACGGGTCGCTGGCCCCCGGCGAGGTCATCATGATGGTCGCCACCGCCGCGCCGCATCGCGCCGACGCCTTTGCCGCCGCCGATTTCCTGATGGATTACCTGAAATCCCGCGCGCCGTTTTGGAAAAAGGAATATGCCGCCGATGGCGCGGCCGAAAACGCAACATGGGTTGCGGCTAAGGATGCGGATGAGGCGGCGCTGGCGCGCTGGCAAGGAGCAGGCAATGTCTGACACACTGGCGGAATTTGCCGCCTTCCTGCATCCCCGTGCCGCTGGCCGGTTGCAGGGCACCGCGAAACTGGTGCTGACGGATATTGGGGCCGTCATGCTGGACGCCAATGGCGCGCGGATCGGGGATGGCCCCGCCGATGTCACACTGACCGCGCATAAGGACGTGTTTCGCCGCATCCTGTCCGGCGATCAGAACGCGATGATGGCGGTAATGACCGGAAAGCTGCGGGTCGAGGGCAGCGCGACGCGCGCGCTCAAGATCGCGGAAATCCTCACCGCTTAACGCGCGTGCATCCGTTCGATATAGGTGCGCAGTTCCTCGGCCTCGTGGCGGGCATCGCGCAGCCCGTCCATCGCGGCGGACAGTTCCGCCTCGGTCTGCGCCAGTTGGTTGGTCAGTTCCGCCTCACGCTGTTGCAGATAGGTGATGGCCTGATCGCGGGTTTCTTCGGCCTCGTGCAGTTCCTGCGCCATGCGTTCCAACTCGCCGATGTCCTGCCGCGACACGCGGGTGAACCGGTGTACCAGCCAGTTGGCGAACCACCCCATGGCAAAAGCCACGAACAGGATGATCGCGGTCACAAGGATGAATTCCGATCTGCTCAATCGCCCGATCCTTCCTGGGAGGTGGCACCGGCCGGCAGCGTCGTCGGGTCGGTTGCGTCATCTTCTGCGCCGCCTTCCAAGGCTTTTTGCAGCAAGGCGTCAATGGCCGGATTGGCGGCTTCGGGGCGGATCAGGCGAATTTCGATGCGCCGATTCGTTTCGCGCCCCGCCTCGGTGTCATTTCCGGCGACGGGCCGGCTTTCCCCGAACCCCACGGCGGTGAATTGCACCCCCGTCACGCGGCGTTCGCGCAGGGCGGTCACCACCGCCGCCGCGCGTTCCTGCGACAGGGCGGCGTTCATTTCCTCGCGGCCCTGCGAATCGGTGTGGCCGCTGATTTCCATCGCGATATCGACGCATTTATCCAGCGCCGCCGCGACGGCATCAAACACCGCACCGGATTGCGCATCGGGCGTGGCGGACCCCGGTTCAAAGGTGATCTTGCGGGTAGCGAGCACGGCTTGCGCGCCCGCTTCGCATTCATCCGCCGTGGGCAGGCCGAACACCGGGTCCAGCCGTTTGATGTAGGCGACCTGAATGTCCAGCCGCGTCCCCTCGCCCAGCTTGCCAACCAGCAGCCGCGCGATATCGGCAGAGGCGTTGGTGTTGCCGGTTTCACCCCGCACGGCGATGGAGTCGGGCGTGACCGTGACGCTGCCATGGGTGACATGGGTCAATGCCTCCAGCCCCGCCAGCACCCGCAGCGGCCAGCCGGGCGGCAATGTCGTGTCCACCCGCGCCGCCATCGTCACCACATCGGACCCGAATCGCGCGCGCGCCAGGCTTTCGGTTGCGGTGCGAGACAGGTCGTCGGACACCCGCCCGCGCAATTGCACCGCGCCTTCGGGTGACAGGGTGGCGGTGAAATCCACCGGGCCGCTGGTCTGATCCGGTGCCTTGGGCAGTTCCGCCGTCAGCGCGAACACATCGGGCAGTGCATTCTCCAATTCGCCGACCACGCGGTCGAACAGCGCGGCATCCGTGCCTTCAGCAGCCACCAGTGCGATGTCGGCATCGGCAAAGGTTACCGCGCCGCTTCCAAGCTGCGCCAGCGCGGCAATCGCCAGTTCGACCGCCGCCGCCCAGTTTGGCGAGGGCACACCCAGTCCCAGCGTGCAGCTTGCCTTGTCGGCCAGACCGGCGGCGGTGGCGGCGGCGATGATGCGGTCATGCGCGGCTTCGGTATCGGCGGAACAGGCGTCGAACCGCGCCCCGTCTGCATCGCGCACAAACCGCAGCGTGAAAGGCGTGATCACCGGGCGCGGGGCCGAGATTTGCATCGCCAGCCGCATCCCTTGCGGCGCGCGGCGCGCGATCTCTGTCTCGATCCGGCGTTTGTCGTCGGTGCTGTCGGCGATGCCGGTGACAGCCAGATTGCCGGGTTGCAGCGAAATCTTGGACCGGGGCAGCGCCGCCAGCGCGGCAAGCGCGTGATCCACGGTGCGCGCCCAATCGGCGGGCACCGGGTAATCGGCGCTTTCCAGCAGGTCGGACACCTTGCCGGGGCCTGCCATCGCCTCCAGCCGCGCGATCAGTTCGGCACGGTCTGTGTCCGCAGGCACCAGCCCGATCAGCGATATCCCGCTGTCGTTGCGCAAAATCTCGATGGAAAAGCGCGGCGCGGTCAGGCGAACGCTGTCCTTGACCGCCATCTGGTCGATGACGCGGGCGGCATCCACGATGGACCCGGCGGTGGAAATCGCCTTGAACCGCAGCGCCTCGGTGGGTGCGGCCCCGGACAGGAACACCTGCAAGCCGTTAGCATGCACCTCGGCCCAAGGCAATTCGGCCAGATCAAGCGCGTTGCGCACGGACCGTTCCGATGTCGCCTCGATCCCCGTCACCGCGAAACCGGCGGCGACATAGCTGAGCCCCGCCGCAGAGGCAAAGGTGGCCGCGATGATGGCGAGTGAGGACAGTCGCATGGGGTTCCGGGGCCTGTGGTCCTGACGTGTCTAGGCCCGCAGGCCCGTCCGCGCAATCACAGCAGTGCCGCACCGGCGAAAAACAGCAAGGGGATCAGCCCGGCGTCGCGGTTGGACCGGAACAGCCGCAGGCAGGTGGCGGGGCTGTCGATGTCCAGTTGCCGCAATTGCCAGACCAGGTGCCACCCCATCGCCCAGGGCGCGCCGATGGCGATCAGGATGCCAAGCGGGTTGCCGTCGCGATCCAGCATCGCCGACAAGACCGCCAGTCCCATCAGCGACACGGTCGCCACCAGGAACCGACGCAGCCACATGGCCGTGTCATGACCGAACAGCCGCGCGGTGGATTTGACGCCGATCAGCGCGTCATCCTCGGTATCCTGATGGGCATAGATGGTGTCATAGAACAGCGTCCAGGCGATCCCCGCCAGATACAACAGCGCCGATGCCGGGTGCAGAAACCCGGTATGCGCGACAAAGGCCAGCAGAGCGCCCCAGTTGAACGCGATCCCCAGAAACGCCTGCGGCCACCAGGTGAACCGCTTGGCAAAAGGGTAAACCGCGACGGGCAGCAGCGCGAGGATGCCAAGGGCAATCGCCGACCCGTTGAACGTGATCAGGATGCCGAAGGCTGTCAGCGCCTGCGCCACCATCCAGACGGCGGCCTGCCGGGTCGTGACCTGCCCGGATGGCAAGGGCCGCGACCGGGTGCGCGCCACCTGCGCGTCGATATCGCGGTCGGTGATGTCGTTCCAGGTGCAGCCCGCCCCGCGCATCAGAAACGCACCTGCGGCACAGCCCACGGCGATCCACAGGTCATGCAGGGTCATCCGCCCGTCGGTCAGGATGCCCAGACCCAAGCCCCACCAGCAGGGCAACAGCAACAGCCACGTCCCGATGGGCCGGTCCGCGCGCGACAGCCGCAGATAGGGCCGCGTCCAGGCAGGGGCCAGCGTATCGACCCAGTTGCCACTGACCGCATCGGCAACTTGGCCCCCGGCCTCTGGTATCCCGTCATTCTGGGTCATAAACTCGCCTCATGGCCATGGTTCGTGTGTATGTAGAGCATCCCCTGTCCGCAGGGCAAACCGTTCCTCTGACCGAGGCGCAGGCGCATTACCTGTTCGGGGTGATGCGGTTGGCGGTTGGGGACACGGTCGCGCTGTTCAACGGGCAGGACGGCGCATGGGATGCGGCGGTGGCGCAGGTGGGCAAGCGTGGCGGCGATCTGGTGGTCCAAGCACAGACGCAGGCGCAAGGCGCGCCGCCCGACCTGTGGCTGCTGTTCGCGCCGGTGAAAAAGGCCCGCACCGATTTCATCGTGGAAAAGGCGGTCGAGATGGGGGCGGCGCGGATTGCCCCGGTGATGACCGACTATACCAATGCCGAACGGGTGCGGGTGGACAAGATGGCCGCCCATGTCCGCGAGGCCGCCGAACAATGCGGCGCGACATGGCTGCCTGCGGTGGCCGAACCCGCGCGGCTGGACCGCACCTTGGCCGGATGGGATGCGTCGCGGCGGCTGATGTGGTGCGACGAATCGCGCGCCGGGATGCCTGCCCGCGTGACGGGCGATCCGGGGCCATGGGCCATCCTGATCGGCCCCGAAGGCGGGTTTTCGCAGGCCGAGCGCGCGCGGCTGTCGGCCCTGCCCTTTGCGCATCCCGTCAGTCTTGGCCCCCGCATCCTGCGCGCTGACACGGCGGCGGTGGCGGCGATGACACTGTGGCAGACGGCCTTGGGGGACTGGCGATGATCCGAAACGCGACCCCCGCCGACATCCCGGCGCTGACGGCGTTTCTGGGCGCACATATCGAGACGTCCATGTTTCTGATGGGCAATCTGGCGGCGCATGGCGTGGATGACCCGGCGCACCCGCATGGCACGCGGTTTTTTCTGCGCGACGATGCCACGGGAATCACCGCCGTGCTGGGCCAGACGAATGGCGGCTATCTGCTGTGCCAGATGCCGGGGCTGACGCGCCAAGCGGCACAGGACTGGGCGGGCGTCGTGCAAGGGCGCATCATCGGCATGACCGGGCACGCCGATCAGGTCGCCGCTTTTCTGACCGCGCTGCCGCTGACCCCGGCGGATTTCCGGCTGAACCGGGTCGATCCGCAATATGCGCTGGACCTGACCGCATTGCCAGAAACCCCGGTGACAACGCGCATGGCCACGCCCAATGACATCCCGCTGCTGACGGCGTGGTATGCCGCCTATATGGCGGAAACCGGCACCGCCCCGCCGGGGGATATCGACGTGGTGGCGCGCGACCGGGCCCTGCGCGCCGTCGGATCTCCCGACCTGCGCCTGTTGATCGACGGCGGGCCTGTCGCGATGGCGGGCATCAATGCGGCAGCAGGCGATGCAGTGCAGGTTGGCGGCGTCTTTGTGCCGCCCGATTTGCGCGGCGCGGGCCGGGCCGGGCAGGTGGTGACCGGCTTGCTGGCGGCGCGGCGCGAAACAGGCGCGCGCCGCGCGATCCTGTTCGCGGCGTCTGTTACGGCGGCGCGCGCCTATGTGCGCATCGGCTTTGCCCGCATCGGGGATTACCGCATCGCGCTGTTGACCGCGCCCGTCACCTTGGGGACCACGCCATGAGCTTTCTGCGCCCGGACGCCACCGCCCTTGTCGCCCGCTGGTGGGGTGCGGGGTTCAGCATCGCGGTGGCGCTGATCGGGGTTTACTGGGGTTTGACCGCCTTTGGCTTTGTCCGCTGGCTGGGCTGGGCGCTGGTCCCGCTGGGCTTGGTCGCCGCTATTGCAGCGGCACAAAAGGCGCGGTTCGGCGCGGGCGGCGGTGGGGCGGGCGTGGTCAGTGTGGACGAGGGCCGCATCAGCTATTTCGGGCCCACCGATGGCGGCGTGGTGGCGCTTGACGATATTACCCGCCTGTCGCTGGACCGCCGCGGCGTCCCGCACACATGGCGGATCGACCGGCCCGGACAGCCCGCGCTGACGATCCCCAATGATGCCGAAGGCGCGGGCGCGCTGTTTGACGCCTTTGTCACCCTACCGGGTCTGTCGATCGAAACCCTGCTGGTGGCGCGGCGTGGCGCGCCCAGCACCGCGCCCGGTCAAATCCATGTGATCTGGCAGCGCGCCCCCACCGCGATCCGGCCCCTTGCCTTGCATTGACAGTGCCGGGGAAACCTCGCACTGGTTTCCCGCCTGACCCGCGCGCACAACCCGGAGGTTCCGATGTCCATTCCTCAATCCGGTGGCGGCCCCATCGAGCGGCCCGAACAACTGGCCGAATACCTCGCCTCGGGCTGCAAGCCGAAATCCGAATGGCGGATGGGGACCGAGCATGAAAAGTTCGGCTATATCAAGGACACGCTGGCGCCGCTGCCCTATGACGGCCCCGTTTCGGTGCGCGCGATGCTGGAAGGGCTGCGCGACGCCTTTGGCTGGGCCGAAGTGCGCGAGGGCGGCCATCTGATCGGCCTGCAAAAGGCGGGCGCGAATGTCAGCCTTGAACCCGGCGGGCAATTGGAACTGTCGGGCGCAATCCTGAACGATCTGCACGAAACGCGGGCCGAGCTGGACAGCCACCTGGCCGAGGTCAAGGTGATCGGTGACCGTATCGGGGCGGGATTTTTCGGCATGGGGGCCGCGCCGGTCTGGACGCATGACCAGATGCACATGATGCCCAAGGGCCGCTATCGGTTGATGACGCCTTACATGGGGCGCGTCGGTGGCATGGGCACGTCGATGATGTATCGGACCTGCACCGTGCAAGTGAACCTCGATTTCGCCTCCGAGGCCGACATGGTCAAGAAACTGCGCGTTGCGTTGGCATTGCAGCCGGTGGCGACAGCACTTTTCGCCACCTCGCCGTTCTTTGAAGGCAAGCCGAACGGGCACCGGTCGTGGCGGTCCCGCATCTGGCGCGATCTGGATGCGGCGCGGACGGGCATGTTGCCTTGGGCCTTCGAGGACGGCATGGGGTTCGAACGCTATGCCGATTACGCGCTGGATGTGCCGATGTATTTCGTCTATCGCGACGGGCGCTATATCAATGCGCTGGGGCAATCCTTCCGCGATTTCCTGAATGGTGAATTGCCCGCCCTGCCGGGGCAGGTGCCGACACTGTCGGATTGGGCCGATCACCTGACCACCTGTTTCCCCGAGGCGCGGGTCAAGAAATACATGGAAATGCGCGGCGCGGATGCCGGGCCTGCCGATCATACCGTGGCGCTGTCGGCGTTCTGGGTCGGGCTGATGTATGATCAGGGCGCCCTAGACGCCGCATGGGACATCGTGAAAGGCTGGGATGCCGCCACCCGCGAGGGGCTGCGCGTCGCCGCGTCCGAACGCGCGCTGGCGGGCGAGGCGGGGGGTGTGCGTCTGGGCGATCTGGCGGCGCGGGTGCTGGATCTGTCGGCGGCGGGGCTGAAAGCGCGCGCCGTGCTGGACGCGGGCGGACGCGACGAGGTGCATCACCTCGACGTACTGCGTGACCGTGTGGCGCGGGGTGCCAGCCGCGCCGATGACCTGCTGGCGGCCTATCACGGTGACTGGGGCGGTGACCTCAGCCGGGTTTACGCATCGGAAAGCTATTGATGCGGCGCCTGCTTCTGGCACTGCCGCTGGCGCTGGCAGGCTGCATCGACGCCGATGTCGCGCTGGATTTCACCGACCCCGACACCATGCTGGGCCGGTTCGACATCACCCTGTCGCGCCAGCTGTATGACATGACCGGTGGGAATTTCTGCAAGGATGGCACCGAGGCGCTGACCACCGACACCGCCCGCTGCACCACCGAACGCCGCGTGCCGCTGGCCGAGGTGCTGGAAAAGGGCAGCGCCGCACTGGGCGACGGCGAATTCGCCACCGACGAAGGGTTGCGGATCATGGCGATCGACGACAACCGCCTGCGCGTCAGTTTCGACTTTTCCAAGATGGAACAGAAAGACAAACCGCAGGATATGGCCGGGATGGAAGGCATGGTGCGCGCCGCATTGGCCGGTCATTCCTTTGTGTTCCGCGTCAAGGCGTATCGCATCCTGTCCACCACGGGCACGCTGTCGGCAGATGGCAAGGAAGCCAGCCATGTCATCCCCGTCACGGCCTTTCTGGACAGCCCGCCGTCTGTGGGCGGCGATTTCGTGACCGAATTGCAATTGCGGCAGGTCTGCCGGTTCTGGGTGTTCTGCGATTAGGCCATGACCGATCAGTCAAGCTATGATGTGGTGATCGTCGGCGGCGGGATCATGGGGTCCGCGACGGCGTGGTGGTTGTGCGAACTGGGGTTCACCGGCCGGGTTGTGGTGATCGAACGCGACACCAGCTTTGCGCGGGCGGCGTCAACCTTGTCGGCGTCCTCCATCCGGCAGCAGTTTTCCGACACGCTGAACATCCGCATTTCGCAATTCGCCGCCGATTTCATCCGCGACTTCCCGGCGCGGATGGGCGATGCCCGCGTGCCGCCAGTGACGTTCAACAGTTTCGGCTATCTGTATCTGTCCGATAGCGCTGCGATGTCGGATCAGTTGCTTTCTGCCCATAATGTGCAAGTTGCCGCAGGCGCGGGGACGCGGTTGCTGACGCCTTCGGAAATTGCCGCAGACTACCCGTTCTATGACCTGACCGGCATCGAATTGGGCAGTCTGAACACGGTTGACGAAGGCTATTGGGACGGCGGCACTGTGTTCGAATGGTTCCGCCGGTTGGCCCGCGCGCGGGGGGTGGACTATGTTCAGGCCGAGGTCGCGGCAATCCTGCGCGATGGCGCGCGGGTATCGGGTGTGCGGCTGGCGGATGGCACGGTCATCAACGCGGGCGTGGTGGTGAATTCGGCGGGCACGCGGGCGGCGACGCTGGCCGCCACGGCAGGTGTCACCATTCCGGTGGAACCGCGCAAACGGTTCGTCTGGGTGGTGCGGCTGGAAACCCCGCTATCCCGCGCGCTGCCGCTGACCATCGACCCGACCGGGGTCTATGTGCGTTCCGACGGGGCGAATTATCTGGCCGGGTGCGCCCCCGACCCCGACCCCACCGTGGACCCCGACGATTTTGCCCCCGACCCGGCGATCTGGCAGGATCACGTCTGGCCCGCGCTGGCCACCCGCATCCCGGCGTTTGAACGGCTGCGGATCGTGACCGAATGGGTGGGGCAGTATGATTACAATACGCTCGATCAGAACGCCATTGTCGGCGCGCATCCTGACATCAGTAACCTGCTGTTCCTGAATGGATTTTCCGGGCATGGGTTGCAACAGGCCCCCGCGATGGGGCGCGGTATGGCCGAGCTGATTCTCCACGGCGGGTATCGCAGCCTGGACCTGACGCCCTTGGGCTTTGCCCGCCTGACCGATGGCACGGCGCGGCGGGAACACGCAATTATCTGATCGGATCGGTCCGCCACAGCGTGATCGACAGCCCGCCATGCGATACCGGCGGGCCGGGGGGCAGAAAGGGCAGGCCCGTCGCCTTGGCGAGCCCGCCATCTGATGTGACCAGCCCGACGCGCCAGCCCTTGAACCGCGTCTTTAACGTCGTCCCCAGCGCGCCATACAGGGCGAACAGCAGCTTGCGTTCCCCGATCCGCGCGCCATAGGGCGGGTTGACCATCACCAGACCGGGTGGGCCATCGGGCGGCGCTGCATCCGATATCGGGGCGCGGGTGAAACGACACCAGTCCGATAGCCCCGCCCGCGCTGCATTGGCCACAGCACCCCGGATCGCGCCATCATCCCGGTCTGATCCATAGAACCGCAGCACCGAGGCGCGCGGCGCGGGCGGTGTCAGCGCGCCATACGCCACCGGATCGAACGTCGCCAGTTGCTGGAACGCGAAATCCCGCGCGCGACCGGGCCACAGGCCCGCCGCGAGTTCTGCTGCCTCCAGCACGAATGTGCCCGACCCGCACATCGGGTCAACCAGCGGTTCATCGGGCCGGAACCCGCATTGCGCCAGAAACCCCGCCGCCAGCGTTTCGCGCAGCGGCGCCTTGCCGACATATGTCTTGAAGCCGCGTTTATGCAGGCTGTCGCCGGATGTATCGACCGACAGGGTGCAGAGGTCATCTGCGATGCGCAGTTTCACCGTCACGGGCGCGTCGGCGGCGATCGTCGCGCCAAATGCCTGCAACGCGCCTTCGATCCGCTGCCGCGCTGCGCCGGCGTGATAGATTTTCGAGGCCTGCGTGGCCGCCTCGACCTTGACCGGCACGTCCGCGCGCAGCACGTCGCCCCACGGGAATTTTCGCGCGCGTTTGTCAAGTTGCGCCAGATGCATGGCGCGGAATGACCCGATGCGCGCCAGCACATGCGTGGCCGTGCGCAGGGTCAGGTTGGCGCGCCAGACATCGGGCCATGTGCCCATGATCGTGACACCGCCGGGGATCACGCCCGTGACGGGGAATCCCGCCGCTATGGCCTCGGCCTGCAGGGTCGGCTCCAGACCGGGGGCGGTGGACAGCAGGATTTCAAAGGGTTCCATGCGCCCCTGTAGCGCGCCCGCGCGCGCGGCGAAAGGGTCAGGCCAAAGGATCAGGCCAAAGGATCAGGCCGGTTCGCGGATCATCGGCACCGCCGCCAACGCGAGTGGCGACAGGCCCGCGCCGCCTGCCCGCACATGGGCCAAAAGGGCGGCGCGCATCCGGGGATCCCAGAAATCGTTCAGATGCGCGGCGACGCGGGCGGCCTGATCGGTGCCGGGCTGGGTGGCGAAAAACGTGGCGATCTGGTTCGCCATCTGGATCAGTTTGTCGGGTGTCATCGGACGTCCGTGATGCGATAAGGGTGGCTGAAAACCTCATGGCTGGTGGCCCGCACCAGTGCGGCCAGCGTGATCCCCGCGTCCTCCGCCAACCGCACGGCCTGCGCGGTGGGGGCGGATACGGCGATTATGATAGGCGCTCCGGCAAAGGCGCATTTCTGCACCATTTCGGTGGAAACGCGGCTGGTCAGCACCACCGCGCCCGTCGCCGGGTCGATGCCTGCGGTCAGCAGCGCACCAATCAGCTTGTCCAGCGCGTTGTGGCGGCCCACATCCTCGCGCGCAATTACGATGCCCTGCCCCGGCACCCAGAACCCCGCCGCATGCATCGCGCGGGTCTGGTCATGCCCCGGCTGATGCAGGCGTAACCGGTCGGGCGCGGCGCGCACCTGATCGTCGGATAGGGTCCAACCGGCCCGCACCTGCGGCAAGGGCCGCAGCGCCTGTTCCAGACTGTCGATGCCGCACAATCCACAGCCCACCGGCCCTGCCAGCATACGCCGCCGTTCGGTCAGCGCCGCGGCACAATCATCGGCCAGCCACATCCGCGCCTCGATGCCGGCGTCGGACTCGACCACCTCCATCTCGGTGATCTGGTCGGGCCGCGCGATGCCCTCGGTCAGGGTGAACCCACGCGCGAAGTCGGCGATATCCGCAGGCGTCGCCATCATCACCGCGAGCGTCGATCCGTGATAGACCAGCGCAACCGGCACTTCCTCGGCCAACACGCGCGGGTGGCGTGGCGCGTTCATTCGGCGGCGGGCAGGATGCGGCGGGCCGCAGATGCCTGCGCGGCATAGCTTTCCTGCCAGTCGGACGGGCCATTCGACGCGCTGACCTGCACCGCCGTCACCTTGTATTCCGGGCAATTGGTCGCCCAGTCGGAATAGTCGGTTGTGATGACATTCGCCTGCGTATCGGGGTGGTGGAAGGTGGTGTAAACGACACCGGGGCTGACGCGATCCGTCACCTGCGCGCGCAGCGTGGTTTCGCCCGCCCGCGACGCCAGCCGCACCCAATCGCCGTCTTTCAGGCCGCGCACCTCGGCATCATGGGGGTGGATTTCCAGCACATCCTGATCGTGCCAGACTACATTCGCGGTGCGCCGGGTCTGCGCGCCGACGTTATACTGCGACAGGATGCGCCCCGTGGTCAGCAACAGCGGGAACCGCGCGCCGGTCTTTTCCTCGGTCGCGACATATTCGGTGACGATGAACCGCCCTTTGCCGCGCACGAAACCATCGACATGCATCAGCGGCGTGCCATCTGGCACCTTGTCGTTGCAGGGCCATTGCACCGAGCCCTTTTGCTCCAGCACATCATAGCTGACACCGGCAAAGCTGGGCGTGGTTGCGGCGATTTCGTCCATGATTTCCGACGGATGGGCGTAGGCCCACGTCGCCCCCATCGCATTGGCCAGCATCTGGGTGATTTCCCAATCGGCATAGCCGTTGCGCGGGGCCATCACGCGGCGCACGCGGTTAATGCGGCGTTCGGCATTGGTGAATGTGCCGTCTTTCTCCAGAAACGTCGATCCGGGCAGGAACACATGCGCGTAATTCGCTGTTTCGTTCAGGAACAGATCATGCACGATGACGCAGTCCATCGCGGCAAGGCCAGCGGCGACATGCTTGGTATCCGGGTCGGATTGCAGGATATCCTCGCCCTGGCAATACAGGCCCTTGAACGTGCCCTCGACGGCGGCATCCAGCATGTTGGGGATGCGCAGGCCGGGTTCGGGGTCGAGGGCCACACCCCATACGGCCTCGAATGTCGCTCGCGCTTCGGGCAGTTTCACATGGCGATAGCCCGGCAATTCATGCGGGAACGACCCCATGTCGCACGACCCCTGCACGTTGTTCTGCCCGCGCAACGGGTTCACGCCGACGCCGGGGCGACCGATATTGCCGGTCAGCATCGCCAGATTGGCAATCGCCATCACGGTGGTGGTGCCCTGGCTGTGCTCGGTCACGCCAAGGCCGTAGTAAATCGCCCCATTGCCCCCGGTCGCGAACAGCCGCGCCGCCGCGCGCAAGTCTGCGGCGGGAACGCCGGTCAACAGTTCCACCGCCTCGGGCGCATGACGCGGATTGGCGATGAATTCGGCGTAATGCTGGAATTCGTCCCAATCGCAACGCTCGCGGATGAAGGTCTGATCCATCAGCCCTTCGGTCACGATCACATGCGCCATGGCCGATACCACGGCCACATTGGTGCCGGGCCGCAGGGGCAGATGATGCGCGGCCTGAATATGGGCGGAGCGAACCAGATCGGTGCGGCGCGGATCGACCACGATCAGCTTGGCCCCCGCGCGCAGGCGTTTCTTCAGGCGGCTGGCAAACACCGGATGCCCGTCGGTGGGGTTCGCGCCGATCACCAGCACGACATCGCTGTGTTCGACCGAATCGAAATCCTGCGTTCCGGCGGATGTGCCGAACGTCTGGCCCAGCCCATATCCGGTGGGCGAATGGCAGACCCGCGCGCAGGTGTCGGTGTTGTTGTTGCCAAACACCGCTCGGGCCAGTTTCTGCACCAGATAGGTTTCTTCGTTGGTGCAGCGCGAGGATGTGATCACGCCGATGGATTTCTGGCCGTATGTGGCCTGCAATCCGCGCATCCGTTCGGCGGCGTATGTGATCGCCTCGGGCCATGATACCTCGCGCCACGGCTCAGAGATGGCGTCGCGGATCATTGGGCGCAGGATGCGGTCCTGATGGGTGGCGTAGCCATAGGCGAAGCGGCCCTTGACGCAGCTATGGCCACGGTTCGCCGCGCCGTGTTTCCACGGCACCATACGCACCAGTTGGTCGCCGTTCAGTTCCGCCTTGAAATTGCAGCCCACGCCGCAATAGGCGCAGGTGGTGATGACCGACCGGGTGGGCTTGCCCAGATCCGCCACCGATTTTTCCTGCAACGTGCCAGTCGGGCAGGCCTGCACACAGGCCCCGCAACTGACACAATCCGAGGTCAGGAAGGTATCGTTCTTGCCGCCCGCCTTGACCCGGCTGTCAAATCCGCGCCCTTCGATGGTCAGGGCAAATGTGCCCTGCACCTCTTCGCAGGCGCGCACGCAGCGCGAACAGACGATGCATTTCGCGGGGTCATAGGCGAAATAGGGGTTGGTTTCGTCCTTGGGGATATAGCGGGCGTTGAGTTCACCCCCCGCGCGGGTCTGGAAATGGTTGTCGCCGGGCGCGTAACGCACATCGCGCAGGCCCACTATCCCCGCCATGTCCTGCAATTCGCAATCGCCGTTCGCGCTGCACGTCAGGCAATCCAGCGGATGGTCGGAGATATACAGCTCCATCACGCCCTTGCGCAGTTTCTGCACCTTGGCCGATTGCGTCCGCACCACCATGCCATCCGCCACCGGCGTGGTGCAGGACGCGGGCGTGCCGCGCCGCCCCTCGATTTCCACCACGCAGAGCCGGCAGGACCCGAAAGCGTTGAGGTTGTCCGAGGCACACAGTTTCGGCACCGTGATCCCCGCCAGCGCCGCCGCCCGCATGACCGATGTGCCACCGGGCACGGTAACGGCAATCCCGTCGATGTGCAGCGTGACGGGCACGCCATGCGCCGCCGGCGTGCCGAAATCGGTATCGGGAAAGGCGTCTGATGGCAGGCGGAAATCCTTCATCGGCGGCTCCTGGTCATTCTGCGGCAGATTGGGCTGCGGCCTTGCGGGCGGGGGCGAAATCGTCGGGGAAATGGGTCAGCGCGGACATCACCGGATAAGGGGTGAACCCGCCAAGGGCACACAGGCTGCCGTCCTTCATCGTCTCGCACAGGTCGGTCAGCAGCGGAATCGCACCCGCGTCGCCGCCTGCGATACGGTCGATGGTTTCCACGCCGCGCACCGCGCCGATGCGGCAGGGCGTGCATTTGCCGCAGCTTTCCACCGCGCAAAATTCCATCGCGAACCGCGCGAGGTTCAGCATATCCGCGCTGTCGTCATGCACGACAATTCCCGCATGGCCGATCAGCGCGCCCTTGCGGTCAAATTCCTCATAGCCGATGGGCGTGTCGAATTGCGACGGCGGCAGGTAAGCCCCCAGCGGCCCGCCGACCTGCACCGCCTTGACGGGCCGCCCGCTGGCCGTGCCGCCCGCGATGTCATGGATGATTTCGCCAAGGGGCAGGCCGAACGCGGTTTCAAACAGCCCACCGCGCGCGACATTGCCCGCGATCTGCAACGGCATGGTGCCGCGTGACCGGCCAAGGCCAAAGCCCGCGTAATGCGCCGCGCCCTTTTCGAGGATCACGGGCACGGTGGCCAGCGACAGCACGTTGTTGACCACAGTCGGCTTGCCAAACACCCCTTCCAATGCGGGCAGCGGCGGCTTGGCGCGCACGATGCCGCGCTTGCCTTCGAGCGAGTTCAGGAGCGAGGTTTCCTCGCCACAGACATAGGCCCCCGCGCCGACGCGGATCTCCAGATCAAAGGCGGGGCCGGTGCCCATGACCGACGCCCCGATCACCCCCGCATCACGCGCGATCCGCACGGCATCCGACATCACAGCGATGGCATCCGGATATTCCGACCGGATATAGACGAAACCCTTGGTCGCCCCCGTCGCCAACCCTGCGATCACCATGCCCTCGATCAGGCAGAACGGGTCGCCTTCCATCAGCATGCGGTCGGCGAAGGTGCCGCTGTCACCCTCATCCGCATTGCAGACGATGTATTTCTGCGGCCCCGGCGCATTGCGCACCGTTTCCCACTTGATGCCCGTCGGAAACCCCGCCCCGCCGCGCCCGCGCAATCCACTGGCGGTCACCTCGGCCACGATGCCCGCCTGATCCATCGCCAGCGCGCGCCGCAGACCCACCAACCCGCCATGCGCCGCGTAATCCTCCAGCGACAAGGGGTCGATCAGCCCGACGCGGGCGAAGGTCAGCCGGGTCTGCCGCGCGAAGAACGGGATATCCGCGACCGTGCCGTGACAGCGCAACGTGCCGTCCAGCAGCGCCGTGGCATCACCGGGCGCAACCGGGCCATAGGCCAGACGCACACCGTCCCGTTCCACCTCGACCAGCGGTTCCAGCCAGACCATGCCGCGCGATCCGTTGCGGATGATCTGCGCCGTCTGGCCACGCCGCGCGGCCTCGGCTGCAATCGCTTCGGCCACAGCATCGGACCCAAGGGCGCGGGCGGCGGCATCGCGGGGCACGTAGATCTTCATCCCGCCACCTCGGCCAAAAGCGCATCAAAGGCGGCGGGCGACACGCGCCCCATCAAACGATTCTGCCCCTGCCCGTCCACCATAACAGCGGGCGCACAGGCGCAGAGGCCCAGGCAATAGATCGGTTCCAGCGTCACCGCGCCATCCGCCGTGGTGCCGTGCCAATCCACCCCCAACCGCGCGCGGGCGTGATCTGCAAGCTGGTCGGCCCCCATCGCCTTGCACGCCTCGGCCCGACAGATTTTCACCACATGCCGTCCGGCGGGCGTCTCGCGGAAATCGTGGTAAAAGGTCATCACGCCATGCACCTCGGCGCGGGTGATGTTCAGCCGCTGGGCGATCAATGGCAGCGCGGCCTCGGGCACATGGCCAATGGCGGCTTGCAGCGCGTGCAGGATCGGCAACAAAGGCCCCTCAAGGTGCATCTGGCTGTCGATGATGGCGCAAAGCGCGGCATCAGATGGCAGAGAGTCGATGAGGGTCATGGGATACTCCGGTATGCCGCGCAGCATGTCGCGGGCATCATGGGTAATCAATATCGTAATCCTGTGAGGCGATAGGTTTTGCCTATTGTCGCTGTCACACGCCTGCCACATCTTGACTCGGGTGGCGTCCTGCCCTAACCGCACAGGTATCCCGGAGGCAAACAGGCTTCCGGTCCACCTCACCCGTGGATCGCCCCCCGTCAGCGCGTTGCGCCCACGGGGTCGATTGTCGTTTTCCACCTCGGCCCCCATATGGGACCGGACACAGCAACCCGCGAAAGGACCGCGCATGTTTTCTTCCTTGTCAGAGCGCCTTGGCAGCGTTTTCGACCGGCTGACGAAACAGGGTGCCCTGTCCGAAGATGATGTGCGCGCCGCGCTGCGCGAAGTCCGCGTCGCGCTGTTAGAGGCCGACGTGTCGCTGCCGGTGGTGCGCGATTTCATCAAGGCGGTCGAGAAAAAGGCGACCGGCGCGGCGGTGACCAAGTCGATCACGCCGGGGCAGCAGGTGGTCAAGATCGTCCATGACGAATTGATCGCGGTGCTGACCGGCGACAGCGATCCGGGGCGGCTCAAGATCGACAACCCGCCCGCACCCATCCTGATGGTGGGCCTGCAAGGGTCGGGCAAGACGACGACGACGGCGAAACTGGCCAAGCGGTTGAAAGACCGCGAGGGCAAGAAGGTGCTGATGGCGTCGTTGGACACCAACCGCCCCGCCGCGATGGAACAGTTGGCGATTCTGGGCGCGCAGATCGGCGTCGATACCCTGCCCATCGTCAAGGGCGAAGACCCGGTGGCGATTGCGCGCCGCGCGAAAACGCAGGCGGCTTTGGGCGGCTATGACGTTTACCTGCTGGATACCGCAGGCCGGTTGCACATCGACGCCGAACTGATCGCACAGGCCGCCGCCGTGCGCGACGTCGCCAACCCGCGCGAAACGCTTTTGGTGGTTGATGGCCTGACCGGGCAGGACGCGGTCAATGTGGCGACCGAATTTGACGCCAAGATCGGCGTCACCGGCGTCGTGCTGACCCGGATGGACGGCGACGGGCGCGGCGGTGCGGCGCTGTCGATGCGGGCGATCACCGGCAAGCCGATCCGCTTTGTCGGCCTTGGCGAAAAGATGGACGCGATCGAGGTGTTCGATCCGTCCCGCGTCGCAGGCCGCATTCTGGGAATGGGCGATATCGTAGCCCTGGTGGAACGCGCACAGCAGACCTTCGAGGCCGAACAGGCCGAACGCATGATGCGGCGGTTCCAGAAGGGTCAGTTCAACATGAACGACCTGAAGATGCAGTTGGACCAGATGCTGAAGATGGGCGGCATGGAAAGCATGATGGGGATGCTGCCCGGCATGGGCAAGATGGCGTCGCAGGCGCGCGAGGCCGGTCTGGACGACAGGATGCTGAAACGCCAGATCGCGCTGATCCAGTCGATGACGAAAAAGGAACGCGCCAACCCCGACCTGTTGCAGGCCAGCCGCAAGAAACGCATCGCGGCGGGGGCGGGGCTGGATGTGTCCGACCTGAACAAGCTTTTGAAAATGCACCGCCAGATGGCCGACATGATGAAAAAGCTGGGCGGCAAGGGCGGGATGCTGAAACAGGCGATGGCCAGCATGATGGGCAAAGGCGGGATGCCCGACATGAAAGACCCCGCTGCGTTGGAAGCTGCCGCAAAGCAGTTGCAGGGCAAGATGCCGGGGCTGGGTGGCATGGGCGGGTTTGGTGGCATGGGCGGCATGGGCGGCATGAAGCTGCCGGGTGGGCTGTCGGGGTTCGGCAAGAAGAAATGATGCCGCCCGTGATGCCTCCTTTGTTGCATACCGCGCGCCTGGTGCTGCGCCCGATGGGGCCGGGGGATTTCCCGGCCTACGCGGCGTTCATGGCCAGCCCGCGCGCGGCGTTCATGGGCGGGCCTTATGACACGCGCGCGGCTTGGGGCATTTTCTGCCATGACGCGGCGGGCTGGGCGCTATTTGGCCATGGCGCGCTGATGATCGAGGCGGATGGCGTCACGGTCGGACAGGTCGGCATCAGCCATGGGCCGTTGTTCCCGGAACCAGAGCTGGGCTGGCTGTTGTATGACGGCCATGAACGGCAGGGTTACGCCACCGAAGCCGCCGCCGCGCTGCGTGCCCATGCCCTCGCCGCCGGTCTGCCGTCGCTGGTCAGCTATACCGACGCCGAAAACTATGCCTCGCAGGCCGTGGCGCAGCGACTTGGCGCGGTGCTGGACCCGGACGCTGTGCCGCAGGATGCGGGCGATCTGGTCTGGCGTCACCCGGTCAAGGGTGGACAAGCATGATTCCGCGTCTGGAAACACCGCGTCTTGTCCTGCGTGCCGCCACCTTGGACGATTTCCCGGCGTTCCGGGATTTCTACATGGGGCCACGGTCGCATTACGTGGGCGGGCCGCTGACGGCGGAACTGGCGTGGCGGATGCTGGCGATGGAAATCGGGCATTGGTCGCTGAAGGGTTTTGGCCGCTTTATCGTCGCAGAACGCGCGACGGGCGCGCCGGTGGGTCTGGTCGGCCCGTTCGAACCCTATGGCTGGCCGGAGCCCGAACTGGGCTGGGACCTGTTCGATGGCCACGAGGGCAAGGGGTATGCCACCGAGGCCGCGATGGCCGCGCGGGCCTATGCCTATGGCGAACTGGGCTGGCCCACCGCGATCAGCCTGGTGAAACCCGCCAACACCGCGTCGGCGCGTGTCGCGCAGCGGTTGGGTTGTGTGCTGGACAGCACATTTACCCATGAACGCCACGGCCCGATGCAGGTCTGGCGTCACCCTGCGCCTGAAACGCTGGCCGATGGCGGCATGGGGGCCTACGCATGACCCTGCACAGCGTAGATATTCCGGTGATCGAGACCGCACGCCTGATCCTGCGCGCGGGCCGCGAAACCGATCTGGACGCGCTGGCCGCGTTTTATGCGTCGGATCGTGCGGCCTATGTCGGCGGGCCGATGGACCGGGTGCAGTCCTGGCTGGCGATTGCGGCGGGGCTGGGACATTGGCTGATCCGGGGCTATGGCATGTGGACAATGGAGGACCGTGTGACAGGCCTGCCCTGCGGGCGCTGCGGGTTCATCTTCCGCGAGGGCTGGCCGGAGCCGGAACTGGGCTGGCAGGTCTGGGATGGCTTCGAGGGCAACGGGCTGGCCCATGAGGCGGTCGTGGCGGCGCGGGATCATGGCGCGCGGTACTTCGGGCTGGATAGCGTGGTGTCCTATATCGACCCCGCAAACCTGCGGTCGCAACGTCTGGCCATCCGGTTGGGTGCGGTGCATGATGGCGACACCACCTTGCTGGGCGGCCCGGTGCAGGCGTGGCGGCATCCGCGGGTGACAGCATGACCGCCTTCCACATCACCGGCGAAAGCCTGATCCGCATCCCGACGCTGGAAACCGCGCGGCTGCGGCTGCGCGCGCCCGAGGCGCAAGATTTCGACGCCTATGCCGCCTTCCGCGCCTCGGCCCGGTCGGTGACAGTGGGCGGGCCGTTTGACCGGGTCGCGGCCTTTGGGCAGTACTGCGCCATCATCGGGCATTGGCAATTGCGGGGGTTTGGCCGCTGGATCGTGGCGGATATCGTGACCGACGCAGCCCTTGGCATCGCGGGTCTGCACCACCCCGAGGATTGGCCAGAACCCGAGATCGCATGGTCGCTGTTCGATGGGGCCGAGGGCAAGGGGTATGCGTCCGAGGCCGCGATTGCCGCGCGCGGCTATGCCTATGACGTGCTGGGATGGGCGACAGTGGCCAGCCTGATCATGCCGACGAATACCCGGTCCGGCGCCGTTGCCGCCCGCGTTCAGGCGCGCCGCGAGGGCAGCTATGATCACCCGCAACTCGGCCCGCTGGACATCTGGCGGCACCTGCCACCCGAAAGGATCCTCGCATGAGTGACGCCGCAAAAGCCGCCGACATCCTGAAGGACCACCGCGCCAGCATCGACCGGCTGGACGCGATCCTTGTCTACACGCTGGGAGAGCGGTTCAAGCACACCCAGGCCGTTGGCCGCCTGAAGGCGGAACATGGCCTGCCCCCTTCCGACCCGGACCGCGAAGAGCGGCAGATCGCGCGGCTGGAAGGGCTGGCGCGGGATGCCGATCTGGACCCGGAATTCGCGAAAGCCTTCCTGCAATTCATCATCCGGGAAGTGATCCAGCACCACAGGAAACACCAATCCTGATCCATCCGGCGGAATGTCCCGCCAAAAACGCCATTACAAAGGAGAAACCCAATGGCCATGAAAATCCGTCTCGCCCGTGGCGGCTCGAAAAAGCGCCCGTTCTATTCCATCGTTGCCTCCGATTCGCGGTCGCCGCGCGATGGCCGCTTTGTCGAAAAGCTGGGCACCTATAACCCGATGCTGGCGAAAGACAGCGAAGACCGCGTCAAGATGAACATGGAGCGCGTGACCTATTGGCTGGGTCAGGGCGCACAGCCGACCGACCGCGTGGCGCGTTTTCTGGAAGCCGCCAACGTGATCGAAAAGAAGGTCCGCGCCAATGAAAAGGCCGGGGTTCCCGGCAAGGCCGCGCAGGAACGCGCCAAGGCCAAGGCCGCCAAGGCGGCAGCGGCGGACGAGGCGACGGCCGAGTAAGCAATCCCTTTGGGGATTGGCCCTGCGGCAGCGGGGCTGGGGGGCGCTGCCCCCCCGGCTTCGCCGTCCCCCCGGGATATTTTTGAACCAGAGAAGCCGGGGACGGCGGTTCGTCCCGGCAAGCGTGCGACAGGAGCGCGGTCATGGATGATCTGATCTGCGTCGGCGCGATCATGGGGGCCTTTGGGGTTCATGGCGAGGTGCGGCTGAAGAGCTTCACCGCTGACCCCGAGGCGATCGGGTCTTATGCGCCGCTGCTGACGCAGGACGGGCGCGCGTTCAAGGTGCAGTTGACGCGGGCCGTCGCGAATGGCTTTGCGGCGCGGTTGTCGGAGGTGCGCACGCGCGACGACGCCGAGGCGTTGAAGGGCACGTCGCTGTTTGTGCCGCGTGCGCGGTTGCCGTCGCTGCCCGATGACGAATTCTATCACGCCGACCTGATCGGGCTGGAGGTGCGCGATACCGGCGGGGTGCTGCTGGGCCGCGTCAAATCGGTGCAGAACCACGGTGCGGGCGATATCCTTGAGGTGCAGGCGGTGGGGAAAGCGGGCACGATCCTGTTGCCATTCACGCTGGCCGTGGTGCCGACGGTGGACCTGACGGCGGGGCGGATCGTGGTTGATCCGCCCGAGGGGCTGCTGGACTAGGCCATGCGTATCGTGCTGCACGCGGGGTTTCACAAGACCGGGACCACGTCTGTGCAGCGGTTCCTGCGCGGCAATCGCGCGGTGCTGCGGCGGCATGTGCGGGTGTTTACCCGGGAGGGGCAAGAGCCGCTGTGCGAGGCGGCGCGGGCGTTTTCGGTGACGCGCGATGCGCTGGACCGCGCGCTGTTGGCAGCGGAATGGGGGCGGTTCGTGGCGGCGCTCGATGTCAGCGATCCGCGCCCGGTGCTGATGTCATCCGAGGATCTGTCGGGGCATATGCCGGGGCGGCATGGGGTCATGCGCTATGATGCCGCGGCGCTGATCCTGGGTGATCTGGCGGCGACGCTGCCGAAGGGTGCGGCGTTGACCGTGGCGCTGTCGCTGCGCGAGACGGGGGCATGGCGGCGGAGCTGCTGGGCGCAGCATGTGCGCGCGACGCGGCATCTGGGCGGGTTGGCGGAATATCTGTCGGGCCCTCGCACGGACTTGGCGGTTGACGCGCAGGCGGTGCAGGAGGCGTTGGACGCGCGCGGGCGGGTCGTGACGCAGGTCGTTACTTGGGCCCTGGAGGATCA
The DNA here is from genome assembly GCA_945881965.1 of Paracoccus haematequi. Classification (GTDB taxonomy): domain Bacteria; phylum Pseudomonadota; class Alphaproteobacteria; order Rhodobacterales; family Rhodobacteraceae; genus UBA9554. Next base: position 371,491 of record CAMCVS010000001.1, read on the forward strand.
GCGCGGGCCGTTCGGCCCTGCGGCCCCGTTGCTGGAGATGCTGGACTTGCCCGCGCGGGTGCTGGCGCGGCTGACCCCGCCTGTCCATGTCAACGCCAGCCTGCCGGACGCCGTGATGGCGGAATTGCTGGCGCTGAACCGGTCCGATCTGGACCCCGTCACCTGGGCGCGGGCCAAACGCGCGGTGATTGACGCCGCGCAGCGCGCGCACTAGGGCAACGGCATGTCTGACACCCCGCCTTCACGTTCCCACGGCCGTCTGGTGCCGCGCGCCAGCGCGCAGCCGCGCGATCTGATGGCAGAGGCGGAATTGGCGCGGGCCTTTACGGCGCGGGTGATCACGCTGTTGCCGGATGCGTTTCCCGGCATCCTGGGCGACAGCCTGACGGGGCGCGCGCTGGCCCTTGGGCTGTGGCAGTTGCAGGTGACGGATTTGCGCCAGTTCGGTCAGGGGCGGCACCGCAATGTCGATGACACGCCTGCGGGCGGTGGGGCGGGCATGGTGATCCGGGCGGATGTCGCGGCAGACGCGATCCGCGCAGCGACAGCGGCGGCGCGGGGGCGCGCGCCCTTGGTGTATCTGTCGCCACGCGGGCAACGCTTTGATCAGGCGATGGCGCGCGATTGGGCGGCGGGGGATGGCGTCACGCTGTTCTGCGGCCGCTTTGAAGGGCTGGACCAGCGGGTGATTGACGCCTTCGAGATGATCGAGGTGTCCTTGGGTGATTTCGTCATGACCGGGGGCGAGATCGCAGCGCAAGCGATGCTGGATGCCACTGTGCGCCTGCTGCCCGGTGTGCTGGGCAATGCCGACAGCACCGTTGAGGAGAGTTTCAGCGTGGGCCTTCTGGAACATTCGCACTACACCCGCCCCGCCGACTGGGAGGGCCGCGCCATCCCGGACGTGCTGCAATCGGGTAACCACGCGCGCATTGCCGCGTGGCGGCGCGCCGAGGCCGAGCGGATCACGCGGGAACGGCGGCCTGATCTGCTGGGGCCGCCGCGAAAGGCTTGATCTGCGGGCGCAACGCGCCTATACGGCCTCTGCCCGCAGCCGATTCCGGTTTGCGGGCCGCTTTTCTTTTTGGGGCCGGTTTGCGTCGGCGGGCCCTGAAAGGCGCGACAGACGATAACAGGCGGACCATTCTTTGGCGGGCGCGACAGCGGACCCGATGCTGACCCAAAGTTCCGGACCGCCGCACACCGTCACGGGCCAACCGTGCGCAACATAGGAGTTGATCAGATGAACCTGATCGCACAGATCGAGGCGGAACAGATCGCCGCTTTGGGGAAAACCATCCCCGATTTCAAGGCGGGTGATACCATCCGCGTGGGTTACAAAGTGACCGAAGGCACCCGGAGCCGCGTGCAGATGTACGAAGGCGTGTGCATCAGCCGCAAGAACGGATCGGGCATCGCCGGATCGTTCACCGTACGCAAGATTTCCTTTGGCGAGGGCGTGGAGCGCGTGTTCCCGCTGTATTCGACCAACATCGATTCGATCACCGTGGTCCGTCGCGGCAAGGTGCGCCGCGCCAAGCTGTATTACCTGCGCGACCGTCGCGGCAAATCGGCCCGGATTTCCGAGGTCACGAATTACAAACCCAAATCCGACGCTGCGGTCTAAGGAGCACCACGATGAAAAAGGGCATTCACCCCGACTATCACTTCATCGAAGTGAAGATGACCGATGGCACCACCTTCAAGGTCCGTTCGACTTGGGGCAAGGAAGGCGAGACGATGGCACTCGACATCGACCCCACCGTGCACCCGGCCTGGACCGGTGGCGGCCAGCGCCTGATGGACACCGGCGGTCGCGTCACGAAGTTCAAGAACAAATATGCGGGTCTTGGATTCTGATCCCACGCGCTTGTGCCAGATATGCGCCGTCCCGGACCGGGGCGGCGTTTTTCGTTGGTGCGGGATGCCGGGTCTGTGGTGCGATCTGCTTGATGCAACGGCGCGGATAGGATAGCGCCTTTCCGGTATCGCAATCCGGGGGATGCATCCGATGTCGCATATCATCGTCGTCGGCAACGAAAAGGGCGGCGCGGGCAAATCCACCGTGTCGATGCATGTCGCCTCGGCCTTGGCGCGGCTGGGATATCGGGTTGGCGCGCTGGATCTGGACATGCGGCAGCAATCCTTTGCCCGCTATATCGAGAACCGGCAGAAATACCTGACCGGAGAGGGGCTGACCCTGCCGTCCCCGGTGCTGGTCAACCTGCCCGATGTGGACAATGACGCGCTGAAACAAGGCGAAAACCCCTATGACCAGCGGCTGAATCGTGCGTTGGCCACGCTGGAACCCGAAAGCGACTTCATCGTCATCGACTGCCCCGGCTCGCATACCCGGCTGTCACAGGTCGCCCATTCGCTGGCTGATACGCTGATCACGCCCCTGAATGACAGTTTCATCGACTTTGACCTGCTGGCGCGGGTGGATACGGACGGCAAGAAAATTCTCGGCCCGTCGGTCTATGCCGAAATGGTCTGGTCGGCGCGGCAGATGCGGGCGCAGGCGGGGCTGAAACCCATCGACTGGGTGGTGATGCGCAACCGTCTGGGCGCGCAGAACATGTTCAACAAGCAGAAGATGGAAGAGGCGCTGGACAACCTGGCCAAGCGGATCGGGTTCCGCACCGCGCCGGGGTTTTCCGAACGGGTGATTTTCCGCGAGCTGTTTCCGCGCGGGCTGACGCTGTTGGACCTGCGCGATGTCGGCGTGCGCAGCCTGAACATCTCGAACGTGGCGGCGCGGCAGGAATTGCGCGACATGGTCAAGGCGCTGAAGCTGCCAGAGGTCAAGGCGGATTTCTGACGATCAGGCGCGGCGCAGCGCGACCCAGTTTGACAGCGCCAGCGCGCCCAACACCACCACGCCGCCGGTCAGGGTCCAGGGGCCGGGATTTTCGCCCATCACCACCCAGACCAACAGCGGCGCCAGCACCGATTCCAGCAGCAACAACAGGGCGACCTCGGCGGACGGGATGAAACGCGGTCCGATGGCCATGAATACGGCGGAGGCGGTGATGAAGGCGGCATGGGCGACCGACAGGCCGATCTGCGGCGCGGTCATCGCCAGATCGCCCGCCAGCCCAAGCCCCAGCAACGCGGCCACGCCCAGATAGGACAGCCCGACGGCGGGCACCATCGACACCGCCTTGACCTGCCGCACCAAGGTCAGCCCCAAGGCGTAAACCGCCGACACCGCCAGCGCCAGCAGATCACCTGCCAGCGATGCGCCCTCGGTTTCGCCCGACCCATAGGCGATGATCGCCAACCCCGGCACGACCGCCAGCATGGTCCAGACCATGCGCACGCTGATCGCCTCGCCCAGCAGCAGGCGGGAAAACAGCGCGGCAAAGACCGGCATCGACGCGATGATGAACACCACATTCGCCACGCTGGTCAGCGACACCGCCAGCACGAACAACACCCCCGACGCACCGACGCTGGCCATATAGGCCCAGCCCTTCCACCCCGTGGCCAGCACAGCGGCAAAGGGCGCGCGCCCCGCGCGCAGGCCGAACCACAGGATGATGGCCATCCCGACGAACAGCGCGCGCCAGAACGCAATCACCAGCGCATCCGCCGCGATCAGCCGCACGAACAGCGAATCGGGCACGATGGCCAGCGCGCCCAGCGTGGTGAACAGCAGTCCCTTGACCTGATCGGACTGTGTCATGCAGCGCGGCATGACGCGGGGTGGCGGCAGCGTCAATCCCGTCCCGCCAACTGCTTCAGCGCCGCGCGCAATGCCGCCGCCTGTTCCGTGGCCAAGCCCGCCACCAGCGCCGCGTCATGCGTCCGCGCGGTGGCGCACAGGTCGCGATAGGCCGCCTCTCCGGCCGGGGTCAGGGTGAGGAACTCGGTGCGGCGGTCGGCGTCGGCCCGCGCGCGGGTCAGAAACCGCTTGGTTTCCAGCGCCGATACCGCGCGGCTGATCTTGGTCTTGTGCATCCGTGACCGCGCGCCGATGTCGGTCGCGGTCATGCGGCCATAAAGCCCCAGATGGAACAGCACCCGCCATTCGGTGCGCAACATGCCGTAACGGTCGCGATAGACCCGCTGAAACGACAGCGACGCCGCCTCGGCGGCCTGATTGAGCAGATAGGGCAGGAAATCCTGCAAGGCGAAATCATCATTTTCCGGCATCGCGGCCTCCATCCCTGTTGTTAGTTACAAAATCAACCGATACGTCCGCAACAGTCTTGGAGGAGCGCGTGATGAATCAGCAGACCCGCCCAACCGGCCTGATCCAGGCCCCCGCGCCTGTCGGCACCATGCCGGGATACATGCCCGGATTCGCCAATGATTTCGAAACCGAGGCGCTGCCCGGTGCCCTGCCCCAAGGCATGAACAGCCCGCAAAAATGCAATTACGGGCTTTACGGCGAACAACTGTCCGGCACGGCCTTTACCGCCGAACGCCCCGAACGAACGTGGTGCTATCGCATCCGCCCGTCGGTGAAACATTCGGCACGATATCACAAGATCGACCTGCCCTATTGGAAATCCGCGCCGCATGTGGACCCCGATGTGATTTCGCTGGGCCAATACCGCTGGGACCCGGTGCCGCATAAAGGCGAGGCGCTGACATGGCTGACCGGGATGCGCACCATGACCACGGCGGGCGATGTGAACACGCAGGTCGGCATGGCGGCGCATGTCTATCTGGTGACCGCGTCGATGCAGGACGCCTATTTCTATTCTGCCGACAGCGAATTGCTAGTGGTCCCGCAGGAAGGCCGCCTGCGGTTCGCCACCGAACTGGGGATCATCGACATCGCGCCGCAAGAGATCGCCATCCTCCCGCGCGGGTTGGTTTACCGCGTCGAGGTGCTGGAAGGGCCCTGTCGCGGCTTTGTCTGCGAGAATTATGGCCAGAAATTCACCCTGCCGGGGCGCGGCCCCATCGGGGCCAACTGCATGGCCAACCCGCGCGATTTCAAGGCCCCGGTGGCGGCGTTCGAGGACCGCGAGGTGCCTTCGACGCTGACGGTGAAATGGTGCGGGCAGTTTCATGTGACGGATATAGGGCAAAGCCCCTTGGACGTGGTCGCCTGGCACGGCAATTACGCGCCCTTGAAATATGACCTGACCACCTATTGCCCGGTTGGCGCGATCCTGTTCGATCATCCCGATCCGTCGATATTCACCGTGCTGACCTCGCCGTCGGGCGTGCCGGGGACGGCCAACATCGACTTTGTGCTGTTCCGCGAACGCTGGCTGGTGGCCGAGGACACGTTCCGCCCGCCATGGTATCACAAGAACATCATGTCGGAACTGATGGGCAACATCTATGGCCAGTATGACGCGAAACCTCAAGGGTTTGTACCAGGCGGCATGTCACTGCACAACATGATGCTGCCGCATGGCCCGGATCGCAACGCGTTCGAAGGCGCATCGAACGCGGCGCTGAAACCGCACAAGCTGGACCATACCATGTCCTTCATGTTCGAAACCCGGTTCCCGCAGCACTTGACCCGCTTTGCCGCGCAGGAAGCCCCGTTGCAGGACGATTACATCGACTGCTGGACGTCGCTGGACAAGAAGTTCGACGGCACGCCCGGCAAGAAATAACTGTGACAGGCGTCGAGGGGGGCGCTGCCCCCCGCCTTCGGCCCCCCCGGAGTATTTCGGGCAAAATGAATGGGAACGGGCCCTGTCCCGCAGAAAGGATCACGCATGCCATTGCTGCCCAGCTGGATCGACAGCGCGAATAGGCCGGACAATCCCTTTCCGCTGAACAACCTGCCGTATGGGGTGTTCTCGACTGGCGATGACGACCCGCGCTGCGGCGTGGCGATCGGCGACATGATCCTGGATTGCCGCGCGGCGGAAGAGGCGGGGCTGTTGGCGTTCGACGCAGGCCCGCTGTTCGACGTGCCGTTCTGGAACGAGGTGATGGAGGCGGGGCCAGACCTGTGGGCGGCGCTGCGGGCGCGGCTGATGGTGCTGCTGGGCGAAGGCGCAGGTGAGCGCGCGCAAGTGGCACCCTGTCTGGTGCCGCAGGCGGGGGCGATGATGCACCTGCCGTTCCTGGTGTCGGAATATACCGATTTTTATGCCGGGCGGCATCATGCGTTCAACGTAGGCGTGATGTTTCGGGGCGCGGACAATGCGCTGCCGCCGAACTGGCTGCACCTGCCGATTGGCTACAACGGGCGGGCGTCGTCGGTGGTGGTGTCGGGCACAGATGTGCGCCGCCCCTGGGGGCAGGTGAAATCCCCCGATCACGCGCTGCCCGCGTTCCAGCCGTCGCGGCGGTTTGACTTTGAGCTGGAACTGGGCGCGGTGGTGGGCATGGCCAGCGACGGCCCGGTGACGGTGGACGAGGCCCATGCGATGATATTCGGCTATGTGCTGCTGAACGACTGGTCGGCGCGCGATATCCAGGCCTGGGAATACCAGCCGCTGGGGCCGTTTCAGGCCAAGGCGACAGCGACCACCATCAGCCCGTGGATCGTGACGGGGGCCGCGCTGGACCCGTTCCGGGTGGCCTGCCCCGCGCGGGAGTTTCCGCTGCTGCCGCATCTGCGGGATACGGGGCCGATGCTGTATGACATTGATTTGTCAGTCACTCTGACCCCCGATGGCGGGGCGGCCACGACCATCGCGCGCACCAATTACCGCGAGATGTATTACTCCGCGCCGCAGCAACTAGCGCATCACACCACGTCCGGGTGTCCGATGAATGCGGGCGATCTGTTGGGGTCGGGCACGATTTCGGGGCCGACCAAGGACAGCCGGGGGTCGCTGCTGGAACTGTCCTGGGGCGGCAAGGAACCGATCACGCTGGACGGCGGCGTGACGCGCAGCTTCCTGGAGGATGGCGACACCCTGACCCTGCATGGCGCGGCGCGGGGTGATGGATTTACCATCGGGTTCGGCACCTGCGCGGGGCGGTTGATCCCGGCGCTGCCCGATCCCTATGCGCGCTGAAACGTAGGGCGGGTGCTTGTCACTCGCCACCGAAACGCAGAGCGGGTGCTCGTCACCCGCCACCCTTGAAAGGACAGACCATGGCCAAGGCTTTCGCGTCGCAAGGCGACATGACCGAGAAAAAGATCAGCTTTACCGAGGTCGGTGACGGCCTCTGGGCCTTTACCGCCGAGGGCGATCCCAATTCCGGCGTCATCATCGGCGATGAGTCGGTGATGATCGTCGAGGCGCAGGCAACCCCCCGTCTGGCGGCCAAGGTGATCGAAAAGGTCCGTTCCGTGACTGACAAGCCGATCCATCACCTGGTGCTGACGCATTACCATGCCGTGCGCGTGTTGGGCGCCAGCGCCTATGGTGCGCGCGAGATCATCATGTCGGACGTGGCGCGCGCGATGGTGGTCGAGCGGGGGCAGGAGGATTGGGACAGCGAATTCGGCCGCTTCCCGCGCCTGTTCCAGGGGCACGAAAGCATCCCCGGCCTGACCTGGCCCACCACCACGTTCAGCGACCGGCTGACCGTCTATCTGGGCAAGCGGCGCGTCGACATCATGCATCTGGGGCGCGCGCATACGGCGGGCGACGCGGTGATCCATGTGCCCGATGCGAACGTCATGTTCACCGGCGATATCGTCGAATACCATTCCGCCTGCTATTGCGGCGACGGCCATTTCGCGGACTGGGGCGATACGCTGGACGCGATCAAATGGTTCGACGTTGACGCCATCGCGCCAGGGCGTGGGGACGCGCTGATGGGCAAGGCGATGGTCGAGGACGCGATTGAAAACACCCGCGATTTCGTGGCCTCCACCTATCGCCCCGCCGCGCGCGTGGCCGCCCGTGGTGGCAGCCTGAAAGACGCGTGGGATGCCGTGCGCGCGGAATGTGATCCGAAATTCAAGGACTACGCGATCTACGAGCATTGCCTGCCGTTCAACGTCGCGCGCGCCTATGACGAGGCCCGCGGCATCGACACGCCGCGCATCTGGACCGCAGCGCGCGATCTGGAGATGTGGCAGGCGTTGCAGGGCTAACGCGATGAAATACGGGCCAACGCGGGGCGAGGCGATCTTCTGGCTGGTGTTTTCGCTGACGGGCGTGGCGGGGCTGCTGGTCACGCTGATCGTGCCGGACTGGCGCGGGATATTGCTGTCGGAAATCGGGGTGCTGGCGTTGATCTTTTTCGGCGGCACGGCGATCTGGGCGGCGCGGAAATTGCGGCAAGGGAATGGGACATGAACAAGATCTTTGAACTGCCGCTATACCCTTACGCGCGTCACGCCGATCAGGATGCGGCCACGCCCGCGCGCCGCCGGGTGGTGGTCATTGGCGCAGGCCCCGTCGGCCTTGCCGCCGCCATTGATCTGGGGATGCAGGGCATCGAGGTCGTGGTGATCGACGACAACGACAAGGTCAGCTTTGGGTCGCGCGCCATTTGTTTCGCCAAGCGCACGCTGGAAATCGCCGACCGGCTGGGGCTGGGCGCGCCGTTGGTCGAAAAGGGCGTGCAGTGGAATGTCGGCAAGGTGTTTTTCGATACCCGCAAAGTCTATGAATTCAATCTGTTGCCCGAGGACGGCCATCGCCGCCCGGCATTCATCAACCTGCAACAGTATTACATCGAAGATCATCTGGTCGCCCGCCTGCGCGCGCTGGAGGCCGAGGGTGCGCCGGTGTCGATCCGGGGCGGCAGCCGGGTAAGCGCGATTGAGGACCACGCCGATCATGTGGCGCTGACAGTCTCGACGCCCGAAGGCCCCTATGTGCTGGAGGCTGATTGGGTCATCGCCTGTGACGGCGCGAACAGCCCGACGCGGCAGGCGATGGGGCTGGATTTCGTGGGCCGGGTGTTCGAGGACAATTTCCTGATCGCCGATGTGATCATGGATGCCGAATTTCCCACCGAACGCTGGTTCTGGTTCGACCCGCCGTTCAATCGCGGCCAATCAGCGCTGTTGCACAAGCAGCCCGATGGTGTCTGGCGGATTGACCTGCAACTCGGTTGGGACATCGACAAGGACCACGAGAAAAAGCCCGAAAACGTCATCCCGCGCCTGAAGGCGATGCTGGGCGATGATGTGGACTTCAGCCTTGAATGGGTGTCGATCTATACGTTCCAGTGTCGCCGGATGGAAAAGTTCCGCCATAACCGGGTGATCTTTGCGGGTGACAGCGCCCATCAGGTCAGCCCGTTCGGTGCGCGGGGCGCGAACAGCGGCCTTCAGGATGTCGATAACCTGTGCTGGAAACTGGCGCTGGTGATCAAGGGCGCAGCCCCCGATAGCCTGCTGGACAGCTATGATGCGGAACGCATCCATGGCGCGGACGAGAATATCCTGAACTCGTCCCGGTCCACCGATTTCATCACGCCAAAATCCGAGATCAGCCGCGTATTCCGCGATGCGGTGCTGGACCTGTCGGAACATCACGCCTTTGCCCGGCCTCTGGTGAATTCGGGGCGGCTGTCGATGCCCTGCCGCTATGACACCTCGGGGCTGAACGGGGTGGACGCGCTGCCGGGTGGGCCCGACCGCACGCGCCCCGGTGCCCCCTGCCCCGATGCGCCAGTCGGCAACGGGTTCCTGCTGGATCATCTGCGGCAGGGTTTCACCCTGCTGGGGCTGAACACAGATGTCGCAGATGTGAATGCGGGCGGCATTGCCGCCCGCGCGCTGCCGCTGCGCGCCTCCGGCGCGCTGGTCCAGCGGTATCTTGGCGGCGCTGAAAGCGCCGTCTATCTGATCCGCCCGGATCAGCATGTGGCGGCCCGTTGGGCCGCCTTCGACGCCACCGCCGTCCGCGCCGCGTTGCGGCGCGCCACCGGGCAGGCGTAAGCCATGGACCTGATCCTGACCCCCAATCTGCAAAAGGCAGATGACGCTTACGCGGCTTTGCTGGCCGCGCATGACGGGCTGACCAAGGCGCAATCCGACGCGCTGAATGCGCGGCTGATTCTGATCCTGATCAACCATATAGGGGATCCTCAGGTGCTGACACAGGCGCTGGAGGCCGCGAAACCCCGCGCTTGATCCGCAGCCTCGCTTGATCTAGTTATCATGTTAAGCATATGGGGAGGATATGATGCGCTGGACCGACTATCCCAAATGGGGCACATGGGCTGCGGATTGGGCCGCGCGCTATCACGCGGGGCTGCGCGACAAACCCGTGCGCGCGCAGGTGAAACCGGGCGCGACGCTGGCCGCCCTGCCCATGTTAGCGCCCGATGCGCCCGAGCCGATGGACGCGATCCTTGCGGATTTCGAAGCCATCATCATGCCCGGCATCACCCATTGGCAGCACCCCCGGTTCTTTGCCTATTTCCCGTCGAATGCCGCGCCGGCATCGGTGCTGGCCGATCAACTGGTCGCCGCCATCTCGCCGCAATGCATGTTGTGGCAGACCTCGCCATCGGCCACCGAATTGGAAACCCGGATGATGGACTGGCTGCGCCAGGGCATCGGCCTGCCGGATGTGTTTCAGGGCGTGATTCAGGACAGCGCTTCCACGGCAACCTTGGCCGCCGTGCTGACCATGCGCGAACGCGCGCTGGATTGGGCGGGCAACCGCGACGGGCTGTCGGGGCAGCCGCGCCTGCGGGTCTATGCCAGCGTCGAGGTGCATAGCTCGGTTGATCGCGCGATCTGGATCGCCGGGGTGGGCCAAGAAAACCTAGTCCGCATCCCCACCCACGGCCCGCTGCGCGCGATGGACCCTGCCGCGCTGGCGGCGCAGATTGCCGCCGACCGTGCCGCGGGGTTCCTGCCTGCGGGGGTGATCGCCTGCACGGGTGGCACCGGCACCGGGGCCTGCGACGACATCGCCGCTGTTTGTGCCGTGGCGCAGGCCGAGGGGCTGTATGTCCATGTCGATGCCGCATGGGCGGGCGCCGCAATGATCTGCCCCGACTACCGTCATCTGTGGGCGGGCGTGGACATGGCCGATTCCGTCGTGCTGAACCCGCATAAATGGCTGGGCACGCAGTTTGACCTGTCGGCGCATTTCATCCGCGATCCGGGTGCCCTGACCCGGACCTTGGCGATCCAGCCGGAGTATCTCAAGACCCATGGCGCGGACGGCATCATCAACTATTCCGAATGGTCTGTCCCCTTGGGCCGCCGATTCCGCGCGCTGAAACTGTGGTTCCTGCTGCGCGCCTATGGCATGGACGGGCTGCGCGGCATGATCCGCAACCATGTGACATGGGCGGAAACGCTGGCCGAACATATCCGCGCCACGCCGGGGTTCCGCATCGTGACCGAACCCGTGCTGTCGCTGTTCACCTTTCAATACGCCCCCGCAGGGAAGGATGCCGATGCGCTGACTCTGGCCTTGGTGCAGGCGGTCAATGACGATGGGCGCATCTACCTGACCCAGACGCGGGTGAACGGCGTGCTTGTCATCCGGTTTCAGGCAGGCCAGTTTGATGCGACCGAGGCCGATGTGATGACCGTACATACCGTTCTCACCGAACTTGCCGCCAGATTGGAGTGACCCATGCCTGCGCCTGAAAACACCTTCAAGTCGCGCCTGTTGGCGGGTGAACGCCTGATCGGCTGCTGGGCAGGGTTTGCCGACCCCTATGCGACCGAGGTCACCGCGACCGCCGATTTCGACTGGCTGGTGATCGACGGCGAACATGCGCCGAATGACATTCCTACCATCATGGCGCAGTTGCAGGTGTTGGCTGGTCGGCACAGCCATGGCGTGGTGCGCCTGCCCGTGGGCAATGACTGGCTGATCAAGCAGGCGCTGGATATCGGCGCGCAGACGCTGCTGATCCCGATGGTCGACAGCGCAGAACAGGCTGCGGCGCTGGTCCGCGCCATGCGTTACCCACCCGAGGGCATCCGGGGGTCGGGCGCGGCGCTGGCGCGGGCCACGCAGTTCTCGCAGGCGACTGACTATGTGCAGACCGCCAATGACCAGATGTGCCTGCTGTTGCAGGTCGAAACCCGCGCGGGGATCGCCGATCTGGATGCGATCACGCAGACGCCGGGCGTGGATGGCGTGTTCATCGGGCCATCTGATCTGGCCGCCGACATGGGCTATCCGGGGCGGTCCGACGCGCCCGAGGTGCAGGACACCATCCAGCGCGCGCTCGCCCGCATCCGCGAATTGGGCAAGGCGCCGGGGATTCTGGCCACCGATGACGCGACCGCGCAACGTTATGCCGGATGGGGCGCGCAGTTCCTGGCGGTGGGCATCGACGTCGTGCTGCTGGCGCAGGCCGCGCGCGCGCTGGCCGCGCGCTGGCGCTGACAGGGTGGCGGGGCAGACCGATACCATCGTCGCGGCGATCCTGTCGGCAATTGAAACCGGCACGCTGAACCCCGGCGATGTGATCAGCGAAGCCGACCTGCTGGCCGCGCACAAGGTCAGCCGCACCCCGGTGCGCGAGGCGCTGATCCAGTTGGAAACCGCCGGTCTGGTGCAGCGCCTGCCGCGCAAGGGCGCGGTGGTGTTCAAACCGACGCTGGCGGAATTTCTGGCGATCCTTGAAGTGCATGCGAAGCTGGAGGGCCAGGCGGCGGGGCTGGCCGCGCGGCGGTTGTCACCCGCGATGGCCGAACGGTTGGAACAGGCGGTTGCCGCCTGCGAACACCATGCGGCCACGTATGGCGACGGCGCGCCCGACCTCTATTACCAGTGCAACCTGCAATTCCACCGCGTCGTGGCCGAGGCGGCGGGCAATCCGTTCCTCTTGGACCTGATCAAGACCAACGCGCGCAAGCTGATGGCCTATTACCGCGCCCGCTATCGCTATGCTGGCGCGATTGCCGATAGTGCCCGCGACCACCGTGTGATTGCCACCCTGATCGTGGCGCGCGACCCAGAGGCCGAGGCGGCGATGGCCCGCCATGTCGCCTTTGATCAGGTCACGGCAATGGACCTGCTGGCAGCGCTGGGTTAACCCGCGAAAAACCGCGCCAGCGCCCCCGCCATGGCCGCGCGATCCGGGGTGCGCGCCAACGTGGCCCGCGCCGTTGCGATCACATCGGCGGGCAGCTTGCCGCCCAGATGATCGGTCAGCGCGGCGATGAATTCCGGCGTGATTTCCGGGTGATATTGCGTGGTCCAGACCCGGTCACCGATGCGGAACCCGCCATTGGGGCAATCATCTGACGTCGTCAGCAGTTCGGCCCCGTCTGGCAGGCGCGTGACCTGTTCGTTATGCGCCGCCGCCAGCACCAGCACATCGGGCAGTCCCGCCATCCACGGCGCGCGCGCCACCACCCGCGTTTGCCAATGCCCCAGCACCCAAGCGCGCGAGCGTTCCACCCGCCCCCCTAGCGCCAGCGCCACCGCCTGATGGCCAAAGCACGCCCCGAACAACGGCACGCCCTGCGCCACCGTATCGCGGATCACGTCCAGCAATTGCGCCACCCAAGGATCAGGGTCATGCACCGAGGCCGGGCTGCCCGTGACGATCACCCCGTCAAAACCCGCCACATCAGGAAACACGCCCTGCGTCGCGTCGAACACATCGACCGCCCAATCCGGCCGCGCCAGCGCGATCAGCGCGCGGAACTTGTCGCCGTCGCGGGGATGACGCGCGGAAAATTCGCTGACGTCCGTGTTGCACATCAGGACAGCCAGCCGTTTCGCATCAGACGCCATCACAATCCCCTTTACATACTTAAAACCGCTTTTAATATACAAAACATGTGAAGGAAAGGCCCCGCCCATGACGGTCTGGACACCCAGCGATGACGGTTTCGCCGACATCACCAGCCACGACGCCTATCTGGCCGGTCCGCCGCACAACACCTTTGCCCGGATGCGCCGCGACGATCCCTGCGCCTGGACGGATTACCCGCAAGGCGAGGGCTTCTGGTCGATCACCCGGCAGGCCGATATTCTGGCCTGCAACGGCAAGCCCGACATCTTTTCCTCCGCACGTGGCATCCGGATGGAGGATCAGACCTACGCCGAATACCTCGCCCGCCGCACCTTTCAGGAAACCGACGCGCCCGACCACATGATGACCCGGATCAAGGTCGCACGCGCCTTTTCGCCGGGGGTGGTGGCGGGATTTGAACAGGCCATCCGCGATCTGTGCGATGAAATTCTGGACGAGGCGCTGGCGCAGGATGAATTCGACGCAACCAAGGCCATTGCCCGCCAATTGCCGATGCGGATGCTGGGCCGGATTCTGGGCCTGCCCGAGGCCGACCTGCCTTGGCTGGTGGAAAAGGGTGACGCGCTGATCGCCAATACCGATCCCGATTTCACGGCGCATGTGCTGGACCGCATGACGACGGATGAGTTTCGCCTGATGCCGTTCAATTCGCCCGCCGGGGCGGAATTATACATCTATGCCAAAGACCTGATGGCGCAGAAGGCGGCGGCGGGGGACACTGGCGGCGTTCTCCACATGATCCTGCAACCGGCCAAGGACGGCAGCACGATCACCGAGGAAGAATTCCGCAACTTCTTTTGCCTGCTTGTCGCCGCCGGGAACGACACCACCCGCTATTCCATCGCGGCAGGCATACAGGCGCTGTGTCATCAGCCGGAACTCTTGGCGCAGATGCAATCCGGCAGCGTATGGGATACCGCCCCGGACGAGATCATCCGCTGGGCGACGCCCGCCACCTATTTCCGCCGCACCGCCGCGCAGGATACCGAATTGCATGGGAAAACGATCCGCGCGGGCGACAAGGTGATCTATTGGTTCGCCTCTGGCAACCGCGACGACGCGGCCTTTGCCGACCCGTTCCGCGTGGACCTGTCGCGCAAGCCCAACCCGCATCTGTCATTTGGTCAGGGCGGGCCGCATATCTGTCTGGGCATGTGGCTGGCGCGGCTGGAGGTGCGGGTGCTGTTTCAGGAACTGTCGCGCCGTCTGGCGCATATCGAACCGGCAGGGCCACAGAAATTCCTGCGGTCAAACTTTGTCGGCGGGATCAAGGAATTGCCCGTGCGCCTTAAGCGCACATAGAATCGCCCGTGCGCGTAGTGCGCAAATAGCTTTGCGCGGCCGCATCCGCCGCGCCTAGACTGAAAACGGGGCATAAGACCCCAGCCAAGGGAGACGACCATGAAACCCCGCCTGCGCGCCCTGTTCTGCGATCATCTGTCGATCATGCGGGGCAAATACCTGCCGGAATCGAAAATCGGCACCGCCGGCACCCGCTTTTGCCAATCGCAATACGGCGTGCATTACGACAAGGATTTGCTTCCCGCGCCCGGCGCGATGCTGTTCGACGGTCTGCCCGACATGGAGTTGCGCTGGCTGGCCAGCGAAATCCGCCCCAGTTGGGAACGCGACACGCAGATTGTCGTGGGCGATCTGTATGACAATGCAGGCGCACCCCTGCCCATGTGCGGGCGCGGCGCGCTGAAACGCGCGGTGGCGGATTGGCAGGCGATGGGGCTGTCGCCGAAAGTGGGGATCGAACTCGAGGCGTTTGCCTTTACCCGCCAGCCCGACGGCAGCCTTGCGCCCTATGATACCCCCGGCGGGCATGTCTATGGCACCGGGCCTTTCGCCGATCCCTTGCGGTTCAACGATGCGATCTGGGAACGCGCCGAGGCGGCGGGGTTCGATCTGGAACTGATCACCAGCGAATATGACACGCCGCAGTTTGAATACACGCTGAAATTCGACGATGCGCTGCGGGCGGTGGACAGCACGGTGCTGTTCCGCCTCTTGGCGCGCGAGGTGGCGTTTGACCACGGCGTGATCCTGACCTTCCTGCCCAAGCCGATCCCGGAAAAGGGCGGCTCGGGGATGCATGTCAATTTCTCGTTCGCAGACAGCACGGGGCGCAATGTGTTCGACAACGGCCCCAAGGGCGGGCCCGATCACATGACCGATCTGGCGCGCGGTTGCGTGGCCGGGCTGGTGCATCATCACAAGGCGCTGGCGGGGCTGACCGCGCCCACCACGCTGTCCTATCACCGGCTGAAACCCGGCACGCTGTCCGGGCATCTGGGCAATTGGGGCGGCGATCACCGCAACGTCACCACGCGCGTGTCGGGCGAGGGCGGATACAAGGCGCGGCTGGAACACCGGATGGCGGACGCGTCATCCAACCCCTACACCGCCGTCGCCGCCGTGTTGCAGGCCGCGCGGCTGGGGGTGGCCAATGGCTATGCCTTGCCGGCGATGGAATCGGGTGACGGGTTCGAAAGCTGGGACGCGGCGGAGACCACGGCGCTGACGCTGGGCGCGGCGATGGATGATCTGGCGGCGGATACCACGCTGCAAGCGGCGGTGGGACAGATGCTGTGCGACAACCACATCTTCATGAAGCGCGCCGAGGTCGAAAAAACCGCCGCGCTGGACGGTGCGGCGTTGCGTGATTTCTACATCTGGTATGTGTGAGGGCGTGATGCGCGTAACCTGGGAACTGCCCGATGGCAGCACAATCACCGCCGACGTCACCGATGGCAGCAACCTGATGGAGGCCGCCGTGGCGGCAGGCGTGCCCCGCGTTCTGGGCGAATGTGGCGGCAACCTCGCCTGCGCCACCTGTCATGTCTACGTGGCCGAGGGCTGGCAAGCGGCAACCGGCGCGCCGGGTGAATTCGAAGACGCCATGCTGGATGCCACCGAAGCCCCGCGCGGACCGGGATCGCGCCTGTCCTGCCAGATCATCGCCAGCGCGGCACTCGACGGTCTGCTGCTGCGCGTCCCCGGCTGAAGATGGGTGAAATCACCCATCCTACGGACGTGTCCCGCAGCCCCCGCTCCCTTGCGCGCCCCGCCCTGCCCGCGCTAACACACCGGCATGGCTGACCTGACCCCCGACACCAACCGCTCGCTGCCCATCGCGCTCTTGCGGGCGCGGGAAAAGGTCATGGGACCGATCCGCGCCATGCTGGCCGATGTCGGGATCACCGAACAGCAATGGCGCGTTTTGCGGGTGCTGGATGAACGCGGCCCGCTGGACCCGACCGAAATCGCCGACCGGTCCTGCCTGCTGATGCCATCGCTGACCCGCATCCTGCACACGCTGGATACCAAGGGCCTGATCACCCGTGCCGCCCATACCACCGACCGCCGCCGCCAGATCATCACCATCAGCGCCGCAGGCCGCCAGTTGATCCGCGACAACCTGCACGAGGCGCAGCGCCTGAACGCCTGGCTGCGGCAATCCTTCGGGCAGGACAAGCTGGACCGCTTGCTGGACTTGTTGAACGAGTTGGACCGGCTGGATCGCTGATCCGCCGCGCCTATCGCTTCTCTGGTTCCTAACTATCCCGGGGGACGGCGAAGCCGGGGGGCAGCGCCCCCTCTGCGCTCACCGCCGGACGAGCCCCTCGGCCACCCAGGCATCGAACTGCGCCAGCACCGCGTCGCAAAAAGCCGCATCGTTGATGTGGCAATCCAGCGTGGTCAGCGTCACGTTGGGCGGGCAGGCGGATTGCATCTCGGCGCAGAACGCGGCAAGCCCCGCGGCATCATGCAACGGGCCATCGGGGCGGTCCCATTCATTGCAGCCTTGTGCGGGCAGGAAAAACGCCACCGGCCCTGTCGCGCGGGACAGTTTCGCGGCGATCACGCACGCCACCTCGCGCCGTTCGCCCGCGTCCAGCACCACGGACGTCAAGAGCCGGTTATGCGCATGCGCCGCACGCCCCGCCAGCCGGTCGGGCATAGCCTGCCAGCCGATCAGATCGACCAGATCATAACAGGCGGGGGCCACCAGTTGCGGGATGCCCGCTCGGCCTGCGTTTTCCAGCCGGTCAGGCCCCGCCGAAATGCCCGACCCCATCAGGTGGTTGACCACCTCTTGCGGGGCGAAATCCATCACGCAGGCGAAAGCGCCCTGCGCGGCCAGCGATTCAAACGCGCGCCCCCCCATGCCGGTGGCATGGAACACCGCAACCTCGAACCCCCGCGCCTCCAGCGCCGGTTTCAGCGTCACCATGTAGCGCAGGATGGTCTTGCCAAAGCTGGTCATGCCGACCAGCGGGCGATCCCGCGCCGGGGGCTCGACGGCGCGCGCCGCGCCCAGCACCGCGCCCGCCGCCTGGGACAAGGACGACTTGCAGACCGAATTCAGCCCATACAATCCCCCCGCCCACAAGATCATCTGGATATCTGCCGCGATGCGTTCCGGCGGCAGCATCGCGGAAAAGCTGACGGTGGACACCACGTATTTCGGCACCCCCAGCGGCAGCGCCGCGCAGACGTCCAGCGCAAGGTCCGTGCCCATCGTGCCGCCCAGCACAATGACGCCATGCACGCGCGCCGCTTGCCACAGCGCCACCGCCTGTGCCGCCGCCCCCCGCGCCATGATTTGCATCGCGGTGTTTTCGTCCTCAGCGGCAATCGCATCCGCGATGCTGGACCCGCCCGCCGCCGCCACGTCATGTTTCGACACATCGCAGGGCCGTTTCGGATCGCCCAGCACGCTGACATCCATCGTCACTACACCGCCACCTTGGGCGCGGATCACGTCGGCCAGATAGGTCAGCTCGTCATCCTTGGTGTCAAAGGTGCCAACGACGAGGATGGTCTTGTGGGTCATGTCACAGCCTCCAGATATCTGCGCGCCAACGGTTCGGCTTGGGCAATCGCGCGGGCCGATCGTTCCGCGCCGCCGGGTTCGTGCAGGCGCGGCACGATCCAGCCGGGATAGGTCAGCGCGCGCAGGCACAGGAACAGGTCCAGCGTGGCCGGGTCCACAGGCCTGCGAATGGCATAACCATCCAGCAGTGCGGCGCGTAGGGCGGGGTAATCGGGCGCGGCAAGCTGGCGGAACAGGAAGGTTGCCAGATCGAAATCGCGGTATCCCCAGCCGCCATCGTCAAAGTCGATCAGCGCCAGTTGGTCGCCGTCCAGCATCAGGTTTTCGGTGATTGCATCGGCATGGATCAGGCCGAAATCCGGCGCATCCAGCCGCGCCAGATGGGCACGCGCGGTATCGCGCGCGGCCAGAAACAGCGCGCGTTGGTCCGCGGTCAGATGCGGATGGTCCCAGAACGGCCCCCACAGCGGCGCATCGCCCGCCAATCCCGCCGCATCCCAGCACGGCCGCGTAAACCCTGCGGGCGGGGTCCAAGCATCTGACAAATCATGCAACTGCGCCAGCAGCGCCCCCAACTGCCGCACCAGTGCCACCCTGTCGGTCACGCCGTCCAGCGCGCCCTGTGCGCCCAGCATCCGCCCCGGCAGCCATGAAATCACGCTGACCTGCACGCCTGCAACCGTTTCCACCAGCCGCCCGGCGCGGGACAAGACTGGCGCGGGCACCTGCATGCCACCCCGCGCCAGCCATGCCATCCAATCCAGTTCCGAGATCAGTTCGGCATCGCTGCGATACCCCACCCGGTGCAGCCGCAGGGCATGGCCCCCCACCTGATACACCGCGTTTTCCCGCCGTGCCGCCAGCCGCACGTTGCAGGGCGACAGGCCCCATTGGGCGGCCGCGATCTTGGCCACCGCGTCACTCATGGCAGTGGCGTTTCCGCCAGCACCGCGTCCAGCGTGTCCATCACCTGATCGACATTGGCGCGGGAAAACGGCAGCGGCGGGCGCATTTTCAGCACGTTGTAATGGCGGCCCAGGAAGTTCAGCAGCACCCCGCGCTGGCGCATCGCGTTGACGACGCGCTTGGTGAACGCCGTGGCGGGCGTCTTGCTGGCACGGTCCAGCACCAGATCGGCGCCAAAGAACAACCCCCGCCCGCGCACATCGCCGATGGCCTGATGCCGCGTCGCCAGCTCGGCCAGCCGGTCCTTGGCATAGGCCCCCACATCGGCCGCGTTGGCCTGCAAGCCTTCGTCCTGCACCACGCGCAAGGTCGCCATCGCGGCGGCACAAGACACCGGATTGCCGCCAAAGGTGTTGAAATAGCGGAAATTGCTGCGAAATGCCTGCATCGTGGCAGAAGGGGCCACAACGGCCGCTACCGGATGCCCGTTCGCCATCGGCTTGCCCATGGTCACGATATCCGGCGTGAACCCCATCATCTGGTGGCCCCAGAAATGGCTGCCCATGCGGCCAAAGCCCGGCTGCACCTCGTCTGCGATGATCACGCCGCCCGCGCGCCGCACCACCGCCACCGTCGGGTCCAGCCAGCCCGGCGGCAGGTCGGAAAAGCCTTCATTGGCAAAGAACGGGCACAGCATCAGCGCCGAGAACCCGTAGCCGCGTTGATTCAACGCGGTTATCTGGGCATCAACGGCGGCGGCGAACGCCTGCGCGTGGGCCATCCCGGCCTCACCACCCAGGGGCCGATAGCTGTCGGGCGCGGGCACAAAGGCGACAGACTCCCAATACCCCCCCGGCGGCGGGTTCGACCGCGACAGTTGATGCGTGGCGGTGGTGTTGCCGTGATAGGTGTGATCGGTGGCGATCACGCCGGTCTTGCCAGTCAACGCCTGCGCCATCCGCAGCGCCACGTCATTCGCCTCGGACCCGGTGCAGCACAACAATGCAGTGTCGAAAGGCGGGCCGAACGTCGCCGTCAGCGCCTCGATGTAGTCAAGGATACCCTCGTGCAGATACCGCGTATGGGTGTTCAGCGTCGCGGCCTGCTGCGCAATCGCCGCCACCACGCGCGGGTGGCAATGGCCGACATGGGGCACGTTGTTGTAGCAGTCCAGATATTGCCGCCCGTCTGCGTCCCACAGATGCACACCCTGCCCCCGCACCAGATGCACGGGGTCTTCGTAAAAGGTCGAGGTATTCGGCCCCAACAGCCGCGCGCGGCGTTGCAACAGGCTTTCGGTCATAGCTGGATCCACGCGGTTTTCAGGTCTTGATACTTGTCCATCGCATGCAGCGATTTGTCATGACCATTGCCCGATTGTTTGACGCCGCCAAGCGGAACCGTCATGTCGGTGCCGCCATAGGTGTTCACATGCACCACCCCGGCGCGCAACCCCGCCACCATGCGATGCGCGCGCGACAGGTTGCTGGTCCAGACCCCTGCCGCCAGCCCGTAATCGGTGGCGTTCGCCAGTTGCAGCGCCTGATCCTCGGTGTCAAAGGCGGTGACGGCCAGCACAGGGCCGAACACTTCCTCGCGGAACAGGCGATGCTGGGGGGCCACGTCCGTGACGATGGTGGGGGCCATGTAGGTGCCGCCGGTTTCGGTCAGGATGCGGGTGCCGCCGGTGACAACCGTCGCGCCCTCGCGCGTGGCATCGGCGACAAATCCCAGATTGCCCGCAAGCTGGCGTTCGGAATTGACTGCGCCGACATGCGTGTCCAGCGACAGGGGATCGCCCACGCGCAGTTTCGCGGCCTCAGCGGTCAACATCGCGACGAAGTCATCATGGATGCGCCGTTCCACGAGCAGGCGTGAGCCTGCCACACAGACCTGCCCGGAGTTGCGGAACAGGCCGTTGGCGCTGACGCGGGCGGCCTGCGCCAGATCAGGCGCATCGGCAAACACCACATTGGGCGATTTGCCGCCCAGTTCCAGATAGACCCGTTTCAGGTTCGATGCGGCGGAGGCCTGCAACAGCCGCCGCCCCGTCGCGCCCGACCCGGTGAACACCAGCACATCCACGTCCATCGACAGCGCCAGCGCCTCGCCCGTCACATGCCCCGGCCCGGTGACGACATTCAGCACACCGGGCGGCAGGCCCGCATCCAGACAGATCTGCGCCAGTCTGAGCAGCGACAAGGACGCGGTTTCGGCGGGTTTCAGCACCACGGAATTCCCCGCCGCCAAGGCTGGCGCCAGTTTCCACGCCCCGATCATCAGCGGGAAATTCCACGGCACAATCGCGCCGACCACCCCCACCGGCCCGCGATGCACCAAGGCCAGCACATCGGGCGCAGTTGGCGCGATATCACCATAAATCTTGTCCAGCGCTTCGGCGCAATAGCGGAAGGTGCCCGCCGCCGATCCGGCCTCGGCCTTTAGCGCCATGGATATTTCGGTGCCATTGTCGCGCACGCCCAAGACGGTCAGGGCCAGCGCGTCCGCCGCGATGCGGTCGGCGATGCGGTGCAGCACCGCCTTGCGCGCGGCGGGCGATTGCCGCGACCAGCGGCCATCGACGAACGCGGCCCGTGCATTGGCGCAGGCGCGGGCGACATCATCGGCGCCAGCCACCGCCAAGGTCGTCAACGCGGACCCGTCGATGGGCGAGGTGACCGGCATCACCCCCTGCCCATCCAGCCAGTCGCCACCAATCAGCAGGCGTTGCGGCGGGATGGTTTCCGCGCGCAGCGCGTCGATCCGGGATTGGTCGGTCATGTCGTTACCTCTTTGCGCGCTTTCCAGTCGGCCCGGACGGTCATCACGATCAACAGCGCCAGCGCCGCCACCATGATGGCCGAAATCGGCCGGGTGACGAAGATCGTCAGATCGCCATTGGCCCCGCCCAGCGCCTGCCGCATCCGGCCTTCCAATATTGGCCCCATCACCAGCCCCAGCAGGATGGGCGTCAGCGGCCAGCGATGGCTGCGCAGGATGAAGCCGAGCAGGGCAAAGGCCATCGCAATACCGACATCGGTGAAATTGTAATTCGACGCATAGGTGCCGATCAGCGACAGGGTCAGGATCGCCACGCCAAGGAAACGCTTGTTGATCAGCGCGGCGCGCGCGATCAGCCCGGTCGCCAGCAGCAGAAAGCCGATGATGATGAAATTCATCACCAAAAGCGTCCAATACAAACCCGCGACAAATTCCGGCCTTGTCAGGAACAGGTCCGGTCCGGGCACCACGTTATGCACCAGAAACACCGCCAGCATCATCGCCGTCAGTTCCTCGCCGGGGATGCCCAGCGCCAGCATCGGGATCAGCGCGGCGGGGGGGACGGAATTGTTGGTGGCTTCAGAGACGATGATGCCCTCGGGCGCGCCCTTGCCGAAAAGATGACCTTCGGGCGACAGCTTGCGCGCCCAGACGTAATTGACCTGTTGGGCCAGAAACTCGCCCACCCCCGGCATGATGCCGCACAGGATGCCAAAGGCGGATGACCCGAACAGGGTGCGCGGATACCGGAACACTTCGCTGAAACCGTCAAAGAACCGCCCCTTCAACTGCACCACGGCAGGCGGGGCGCCGCGCGCGGTCAGTTGCACCAGCGCCTCGGACATGGCGAACAACCCGATCACCATCGGCACCAAGGGGATGCCGCCCAGCAATGCGGGGCTGCCGAACGTGTAGCGCTGTGTGGAAAATGCCGTCTCGATCCCCACGGTGGACAGGAACAGCCCGAACGCCATCGCCGCCGCGGCGGCGACCCGCGCGCCGGTATGCCCGATCACCACCAGCACCAGCGCTGCCAGCGCCAGCATGGCAAATTCCGCCGAGCCGAAGTTTTTCGCCACCTTGGCCAAAGGCAGCGTCAGCAACATCAGCGCCAGCACCGCCAGCACGCCGCCTACGAACGAACTGGAATAGGCGAGCGACATCGCCCGCCGCGCCTCACCACGAAGCACAAAGGGCCGCGCCTCCAACGCGGTCAGCACGGCCACCGGGCTGCCGGGTGTGTTGATCATGATGGCCGGGATGGCCGATCCATAAGCCGATCCGCAATAAACCCCCAACAGCAATGTCATGCCGGTCAGGGGTTCCATCGCGAATGTCGTGGGCAGCAGGATCGAAATCGTCACCGCCGCCCCCGCACCGGGGATCGCGCCGACCACCACGCCAAGGATCGCGCCCACCACCATGGCCAAAGCCACCGACGGGTCGCCAAGTTGCATCAGGCCGGTCCAGAGAAACTCCATGTCGTGTCCTTAGAACCAGCGGATCAGAACGGTGCGCACCGCCTGCGGAAAGATGTCGTAAAGGTCCGGCGCGGGCATCCAGACACCAAGGCCCATGCGGAATACCGCGATCATGAAGGCGCACAGCCCGACCCCCGCCAGCGCCCAACGGACCGACCACAGCCCCGTGCGCCAGATCAGGAACAGCACGAACCCCAGCGTCGCCACCCCATAGCCCGCATGATGGATCAGCCAAAGATAGGCCGCGAACCAGCCCAGGTATTCCACGGGCCGCGCCCAGCCCAGCAGCGCCGCCCGCGCCGCCGCCCATTCGGCGGGCAGCGGCGGATTGCGCCGCAGGTCAGCCACATCGCGCCACAAGGTGATCAGGTTTGCCGCGACAAGGATCGTCAGCGCGATCCCCGGCATCAGCCAGGGCTGCGTCCACCAGCCGCCGCGCGCATTGGATCGCGTGGCCACCTCGATCGCCGCCAGCAGCCCGCCCGACGCGGCGGTAAAGATCACCGTCAGCGCGAGGCTTTCCAACCGGCTGGCCGGTTGTGGCGCGTGGGGGTCCGCATCATCCATGACGGCGCTCCTGTAAGGGCGCGAGGGGTGCCCCGCGCCCGCCTGAGGGTCAGGTCACTCGGTCACGCCCAGCTTTTCGCGCAGGGCGGCCAGATCGGTCATATCCTTGGCGACCTGTGCGGTGGCGGCCGCCTGATTCTGCCAATAGACCAGCGCGCCGGTGGTCTTGGCGATCTCTTGCGCGGCATCGCTGGCCAGCACGGTCTGCGAAATTGCGGCAATCTTGTCCTTGACTGCCTGCGGCGTGCCCTTGGGCACAAAGAACCCGTTCCACAGCGACGCGCCTGCGAGTGCCGGCACCTGTTCGCCCAGCGTGGCGACATCAGGCGTGATCGCGGTGCGGTCGCCGGTGATGGTGGCCAACACCTTGATATCCTTCAGACACGGCAGCACCAACTGTGCCGTGGTGTTGATCACATCGGCGTCGCCATTGGCCAGCGTCGAACAATCCACCGCATCAAACGCGGCCTCGGCGGCGAATTTGCCACCCAGTTCGGCCATACCGAAGAACGTCATCATCGTCGGCTCAATGCCATAGCCGAAATGGCCCAGCCGCACGTCAGCGGTTTTGGAATGGGCGGCCAGTTCGGCCATGGTGCCATAGGGCGCATCCGCCTTGGTCGCGATCAGGAAGGGATAGGTCAGGAAGATGCCCACCGGTTCCAGCGCATCGGCGGCAATCTGCGCGTCCTTGCCCATGGTCTTGACCGTCGGGATGCCCACGGTGAACGACCCGATAGTATAGCCGTCGGGCTTGGCGGTGGCCACGGCCAGACCGCCGATCACGCCGCCGCCGCCGGGTTTGTTCACCACGGCCGCCGGTGCGCCGGTCTGTTTCTGGAATTCTTCCGCGATCATGCGGGTCAGCACATCCTCCAGATCGCCGGGCGGCCACGGCACGATGAAGGTGACGGGCTTTTCCGGGTATTCCGCCAGCGCAAGGCCGGCACTCAACGCCAGCGCGGCGGCGCTGGAAAGCAGGGTCTTGAAGGTCATCGGTCGTCTCCCTGATGTCCGCACGCCTTGCTGGCGTCGGTTCATTATGTGAACCATCGGTTCTAAAACAGATTGACAGGCGCGTGACGAGTCTGTCAACAGTTTTGAAAGCGGGCGGGGCAAACCCTGCGCCGCTGCCCGAACCCCAGGCAGGACACCACGCAGGATCGAAATGGGAACCGTTGCCAAAGCCCTGTCATTGCTGGATCATTTCATCCCGGCGCGGCCTTTGATCGGGCTGTCCGACATGGCGCGGCTGGCGGGGGTGAACAAGGCCACCGCGTATCGCCTGTTGTCCGAATTGCAGGCGGCGGGGTTTGTCGAACAGGCGGGTGCGGCGCGGGAATACCGGCTGGGGCCTGCGGTCTTGCGGCTGGCGGCGTTGCGCGAGGCGACCGTGCCGATGCGCGAGGCGGCGCTGGACGTGCTGCGCGCATTGGCCGAGGACACGGGCGAAACCGCGCATATGTCGCTGTTGCAGGGCGGGCGGCTGGTGACGATGGTGCATGCGCTGTCATCGCGGCACGGCACGCGGGTGACGATGGATGACGCCTCCGTGCTGTCGTTTCATGGCACCGGATCGGGTCTGGCAATCCTGGCCCATCTGCCCGACGCCGAGGCGGCGGCGATCCTGTCGCAACCCCTGCGCGCGCATACGCCCGACACCGTCACCGACCCGGCCCGTCTGCGCGCGCTGATGGCCGAGGTGCGCCGCAGCGGTGTGGCTGTCAGCGTCGGTGGATTTGAAAAAGACGTTCATTCCCACGCCGCGCCGTTGTTTGATCCGAACGCCCACGTGATCGGCGCGATTGCGGTCGCCGCCCCGGTGGCGCGGATGACACCAGACCTTGCCAGCACCATTCGCGCCGCGCTGATCCGCGCCGCGTCCGACCTGACCGAACGGCTGGGCGGCACCCCGCCCCGCGATGCCCAGCATGCAGCCTGAAGGATTGCACCGATGAAAGACCAGAACTGGCTGAAAGAACACAACGCGCGGTCGATGTGGCACCCGATGACGGCCCCCGCCGACAGCCTGATGAACCCACCCACCATCGTGACCGAGGCCGATGGCGTCTGCATCACCGATGTGGACGGGCACCGCGTGGTGGATGGCGTCGGGGGGCTTTGGAATGTCAACCTTGGCTTTTCCTGCCAGCCGATCAAGGACGCGATTTATGCGCAACTGAACCGGTTGCCGTATTATTCGACGTTTCGCGGCACGTCGAACGACGCGGTGATTGAATTGTCGGAAATGCTGCGCGACTTTTTCGCCCCCGATGGCGTGACGCGGGCGTTCTATACCTCGGGCGGCTCAGACTCGGTGGAAACCGCGCTGCGGCTGGCGCGGCAGTATCATAAAATCCGCGGCGAGGCGGGGCGGACAAAATACCTCAGCCTCAAAAAGGGCTATCACGGCACGCATTTCGGCGGGGCATCGGTGAACGGCAACGCCAATTTCCGCACCGCCTATGAGCCGCTCATGCCCGGCTGTTTCCACATCCCCGCGCCCTATACCTATCGCAATCCCTTCAACGAAAGCGATCCCGAACGGCTGGCCGCACTGTGCCTTGCGACGCTGGAGGATGAGATCGCGTTTCAGGGCGCATCCACCATCGCCGCTTTCATCATGGAGCCGATCCTTGGCGCTGGCGGCGTGATCCCACCGCACCCGTCCTTCATGCCCGGTGTTGCCGCCATCTGCCGCAAGCATGGCATCCTGTTGATCGCCGACGAGGTGATCACCGCCTTTGGCCGCACCGGGGCTTGGTCTGGCAGCCGCTTGTGGGGCGTGCAGCCCGATTTCATGTGCACCGCCAAGGCGATCACCAGCGGATATTTCCCGTTCGGCGCCGTGATGATCGGGGACGCGGTGGTGCAGGTGTTCGAGGGCGACAAGACGGGCGCGGCGGCCATCGGGCACGGCTATACCTATTCCGGGCATCCTGTGGGCGCGGCGGCGGCCATCGCCTGCCTGCGCGAAACCGAACGCCTGAACGTCGCTGACAACGCCGCCGCGCGCGGCGCGGAACTGTTCGCGGGGTTGCAGGCATTGCAGGCGCGGCACGACATTATCGGCGATGTGCGCGGCGGGCATGGGTTGATGTGCGCGATGGAACTGGTCAGCGACCGCACCACCAAGAAACCCATCGACAAGGCCACCATCGCCCGTTTGCAGGAATTGACCTATCGCGCGGGCGCGATGGTGCGGGTGTCGGGCGCAAATGTGATCATGTCGCCGCCCTTGATCCTGACATCCGCCGATGTGCAGGTGATCCTGTCAGCGCTGGAGGCGGGCTTTTCGGGCCTCTGATCTGGCCTCTGGCCCGTGCGGCATCGCCCCTTGCCATGCGCCCTCGTGACGGTAGTCTGCCAACAGGGGACATCAGGGGAGGTTGGCATGGAACGGGTTTCACCCGAGGCGGCGGGATTTGACGCCGCGCGGCTGTCGCGCATCGACGACTGGATGCAGTCCTATGCGGATCGCGGGCGGTTTCCCGGCGCATCCGTGCTGATCGCGCGCGGCGGGCGCGAAGTGCATTTCGCCGCGCGTGGCCTGCGCGATGTCGAGGCGGGCGCACCCATGACCCGCGATACGCTGGTGCGCATCTATTCGATGACCAAGCCCATCACCTCGGTCGCCATCATGATGCTGGTGGAACGCGGGCTGTTCCATCTGGACGCGCCGATATCGGATTTCCTGCCCGAATTTCGTGATTGTCGCGCGCTGATCCCCGGAGCGACGTCGATTGACCAGACCGAACCCTGCGCCACGCCCACGGTGCATCACCTGCTGACGCATACATCGGGCCTCAGCTATCCGTTCAACACCGGCGTCCTGCCGCGCGCGATGGACGAGATGGGGATCATCTTCCGGTCGGATTCGGGTTTGTTGGCCGATCAGGTCCGCACGTTGGCCACGCTGCCTTTGGCGTTCCGGCCCGGCAAACGCTGGGAATATTCGGTCGGCATCGACGTGCTGGGCCGCATTGTCGAGGTCGTCTCGGGCCAGACGCTTGGCGATTTTTTCACGTCCCAGATTTTTGCCCCGCTGGGCATGACCGAGACGGGGTTTTCCGTGCCGGATGGCGGCTTGCCGCGGTTTGCGGCGCTGTATACCTCGCTGGCGGGTAACCCGATGGCGCTTGGCAATCGCGCCGAAACCGGCAGCGACGGACCGCTGCTGCGCCGGATCGATGGGCAAGACGGATCGCCCTGGGCCAATGCGACCATGCATTCGGGTGGCGGCGGGTTGGTGTCGTCCATCGACGATTACATGCGCTTTGCCGATATGCTGCGCGCGGGTGGGGCGGGGGCGCATGGGCGGATCATCTCGCCCAAGACGCTGGCCTTCATGATGCGCAACCATCTGCCCGGCGATATCGCGTCGATGGGACCGACCAGTTTTGCCGAACAACCGATGGAGGGGATGGGGTTCGGCCTTGGCGGCGCGGTGCTGCTGAACCCCGGCCGGGTGCGCGCGGCGGGATCGGTGGGCGATTTCAGTTGGGGTGGCATGGCATCGACATTCTTCTGGGTCGATCCGGTGCATGACATGGCGGTGGTGTTCCTGACGCAATTGTCGCCCTCGTCCAGCTATCCGTCGCGGTCCGAACTGAAAGCCGTGGTGCACGGGGCCTTGATCGCATGACCCGGCCCGTATTGTGGACCCCCACGCCCGCCCGCGCGGCGGCCAGCCGGATGGCGGATTTTACCCGTTGGCTGGAGGATCATCGCGGCCTGCGCTTTGCCGATTATCCGGCGATGTGGGACTGGTCGGTCAGCGATCTGGAAGCCTTCTGGCAGGCGATCTGGGACTATTGCGACCTGCGCGCCAGCGTCGCCCCCACGGCGATGCTGGGTAGCCGCGTCCTGCCGGGGGCGGAATGGCTGCCGGTCGCGCGGCTGAACCTCGCCGATCAGGTGCTGCGCCATGCAGAAACCCGGCCCGATGATGTCGCGGTGATATTCCGGTCGGAAACCTTTGGCCGCAGCGAATTGACATGGGGCCAGCTTGCCCGCCAATCCGCCGCGCTGGCGGCGCGTCTGGCCGCGATGGGTGTGGCGACTGGCGACCGCGTGGTGGCGATCCTGCCCAATCATCAGGCGGTGCTGGTGGCGTGGCTTGCTACGATCCGGCTGGGCGCGGTGTGGTCGCTGTGCGCGCCCGACATGGGGCATGTGGCAATCCTTGACCGGTTCCAGCAGATCGCGCCAAAAGTGCTGATCACGCAGGACGGCTATGTCCATGCGGGCAAGACCATCGACCGCCGCGCGATCAACGCCACGATCCGCGAAGGGTTACCGTCTGTCACCACGCATATCGTCGTCCCGGTCGTGGGGGATGTGCCTGCAGACGCAACCCCATGGGCCGGGCTGACCGATGGCGATGCACCGACGGCGACCGCCCAAGTGCCCTGTGACCACCCGCTGTGGATCGTCTATTCATCCGGCACCACCGGCAATCCGAAACCCATCGTGCATGGCCATGGCGGCGTTCTGTTGGAATTCAGCAAGCAGGCGCTGCACACCGATGTCGGCCCGGATACCCGGTTCTGCTGGCTGACCTCATCCGGCTGGATCATGTGGAATTCGCAATGGCACGCGCTGATGCAGGGGGCGACGGTGCTGTGCATCGACGCCGCCCCGCATCACCCCGACATGATGGCGATCTGGCGCATGGTGTCCGAAGAACGGCTGACCTTTTTCGGTGCAGGAGCCGCCTATTTCACCGCCTGTCAGAAGGCGGGCATCCGGCCCATCGACCTTGACCTGACCGCCCTCACGGCCATCGGGTCCACCGGGTCACCCCTGCCGCCCGAGGCCTATGACTGGTTCTACCGCGATGTTGCGCCCGATGCGTGGCTGGCGCCCATATCAGGCGGCACCGACCTTGCCGGGGCCTTTGTCTGCGGCAATCCGATGTTGCCGGTGCGCGCGGGCGAAATGCAGTGCCGGTCGCTGGGCAATGCCGTGCGCGCCTTTGACCCCGACGGGCGCGAGGTGTTCGACACCGTGGGTGAATTGGTCTGCACCGCGCCCCTGCCCTCGATGCCGCTGTACTTCTGGGGCGACACCGACGGGTCACGCCTGCGGGCGGCCTATTTCGACACTTTCCCCGGCGTCTGGACCCACGGCGACTGGATCGAGATCACCCCCGCAGGCGGGTCGGTGATCTATGGCCGCTCGGACGCCACCATCAACCGCAAGGGGTTGCGGATGGGGTCATCCGAGATTTACCGCGCGGTCGAAAGCCTGCCCGAGATCATGGACAGTCTTGTGGTCGATCTGGAGTTTCTGGGCCGCGACAGTTTCATGCCGCTGTTCGTGGTGCTGGCCCCCGGTGCCACGCTGGACGCGGGCCTGAAGGCGCGGATTGCCGATGCCATCAAGATCAGCCTTGGCCCCCGATTCGCCCCCGATGACGTGCAGGCCATCGCCGCCGTCCCGCGCACCCTGTCGGGCAAGAAACTGGAAGTGCCGGTCAAGAAGCTGTTGCTCGGCGGCGATCCGGCGCGCGTGGTCAACCGCGATTCGATGGCCAACCCCGACAGTTTCGACTGGTTCATCGCCTATGCCCGCACCCGCGCGGCGGGCAACGCGGGTTGATGCCGAAAAATTGGTCGGAAAAACTGCCCAATTCGCGGATTTCGGGCAGATAAAACTGTTGCGGGTTAGCGCGTTGCCCCGTTAACGTGACGACGGAGCCGCAAAAAGAATGGCTTGAAGATCAAACTACAACACGGAGAGGAGAACCTTCCATGGATCGTCGTAAGTTTCTGCGGGGCGCCGCGGTTGCTGGCACTGGTGCCAGCCTGCTGGCCGCGCCCGCCATCGCTCAAGAGCGCAAGTCGCTGGTGATCGTGTCCACCTGGCCGCGCGATTTCCCCGGTCTGGGTCTGTCGGCGCAGCGTCTGGCGCAGCGCATCGGTGAAATCTCGAACGGCCATTTCGCCGTCGAATATTTCGCCGCGGGCGAGCGCGTCGGCGCGTTTGACGTGTTCGACGAAGTGGCCTCGGGCAACAGCCAAGCCTATATCGGCGCGGAATACTATTGGGGCGGCAAGCACCCGGCCTACAACTACTTCACCTCGGTGCCGTTTGGCATGTCCACGCAGGAATGGACCGCATGGGTCCAGTATGGCGGCGGTCAGGAACTGTGGGACGAGCTGGCAGGCGGTTTCGGTCTGAAGGCCATCACCTGCGGCTCGACCGGGACGCAGGCCGGTGGCTGGTTCAACAAGGAAATGGAAACGCCCGACGACTTCAAAGGTCTGAAGATGCGTATTCCTGGCCTCGGCGGTCAGGTTCTGACCAAGATGGGCGCATCGACCGTGTCGCTGCCGGGCGGCCAGATCTATGAAAACCTGGTGTCGGGTGCCATCGAAGCGACCGAATGGGTCGGGCCGTACAATGACTACTTCATGAAGTTCTATGAAGCGGCCAAGTTCTACTACACCGGTGGCGTCCACGAGCCGGGCGGCGGTCTGGGCTTTGCGATGAACGCAACCTGGTACAGCACCCTGACCGACTGGGAAAAGGCCGTCCTCGTTGCAGCGTGCAACGAAGAGCACAATGCCTCGCACTCCGAAGCCATGGCCAAGAACGGCGAGTATCTGGCCAAGCTGATCAACGAGCAAGGCGTTCAGGTTCGTGCGTTCTCGGACGAGATCTGGGATGCCTTCGGTGACGGCGCGACGCAGGTCTTCGAAGAGGTCCGCGCGCATTCGCCGCTGGCCGCCAAGGTGGACGACCACTTCCAGAAGGCGCTGCGTCAGATCGGCGGCACCATCAACGCGCTGGAAGGCACCTTCCTGAAGCAGCGTAACCGCGTGCTGGGCATCGGCTGATCCGGCCTCTGGAATAATCAGGCAAGCGGGGCATCTCCCCGCTTGCTTTTTTGTATTGTCGGCCTGCACGTCACCCTTGCTGTGACGCCACGATGGCTGCCGCACAACGCGCACAATCTTCATGCATGGGGGAAGTCATGGCCAACACGGTCGGTGCCGCTGCGATAACATACCAAGGCCAACCTGCGCCGCTGTGGCGGGCCTTTGGTTGGGGCCTTCTGGGTGCCCTTGTCGCATTTCTGATCAACAACGTGCTGAATGTCGGCTGGGAGGCCCCACGCCTCGTCGATATCGCCACCAGCGGGATCGCTGCCGCTTGGCAGCCGCTGGCGATCTATCTGGTCTGTATCGGCATAGGCATTGCGGTGGCGCTGTCGCGTCCCGACATGGCGCTGCGGGCTGATGCTGCCCGCATCCATGCATTCAACGTCTATCTGCTGCGCTCGCTGTTCTGGGCCGTGTTCCTGATTGGCATCGTCGATTCGGTGATCGCCGTCTTGCGGGTCGAGGGTTTCTTGCCCGGACTGGTCGGCGAAGAGATGGCGCGCGAATTCACCCGGTCGGCCTTTGTGGCGCCGATGTTCCATTTCCCGCTGATCGCGCTGGGGTTCGTGATCGGAGCCTTTACCCGGTCCCTGGGGTTTACTTGGCTCGCGCTGTTGATTGTGGCGTCCGAACTGCTGATCGTGTTCACGCGGTTCATCTTTTCCTATGAACAGGCACTGATGGGCGATCTGGTGCGGTATTGGTATGCCGCGCTGTTCCTGTTTGCCTCGGCATACACACTCTATGAAGAGGGCCATGTGCGGGTCGATATCTACTATGCCTCCCGCAATAGCCGCATGAAGGGCGCATTGAACACGGTCGGCACCATCCTGTTGGGCATCCTGACAGTGTGGGTCATCATGGCGCTGGCGATGAACGGCAAGACCTCCGTGGTGAATTCACCGGTTTTCAACCTGGAAATCACCCAGACAGGTGGCAACGGCATGTTCATCAAGTACCAGATGGCCGCGTTTCTGGCGATTTTCGCTGTGACGATGATCATCCAGTTCGTCAGTTATCTGTTCGAGTCCGTGGCCGACTGGCGCGGCGAACCGGGCAAACGCAACATTATTGGCACTTCGCAGTAAGGCGGTCACATCATGGAAATCTTCTTTCTGGTTGTTCTGATGCTCGTTATGGCGGGTGCGCTTGGTTCCGGCTATCCCGTCGCCTTTGCGCTACCGGGGGCTGCTGTGATCACGATCGGGCTGGCCGCTGGAGCGGGCTTGCTGTTTGCAGGTTCGACGGACGCCTATTTCCACTCGGGCGGGCCGTCGCAATGGTTGTCGGCCGGGGTGACCAACCTGCGCGGCACCTTTTGGGACGTGGACCGGGATACGCTGATCGCCATTCCGCTGTTCATCTTCATGGGCATCATGTTGCAGCGTTCCAAGATCGCCGAGGATCTGCTGGTCGCGATGGCGCAGTTGTTCGGCCCGGTGCCGGGTGGTCTGGGGATTTCGGTGGTGTTCGTAGGGGGGCTGCTTGCAGCCACCACCGGCATCGTCGGCGCGACTGTGGTGGCGATGGGCCTGATTTCGTTGCCCGCGATGATGCGCAACAACTATTCCATCCCGCTGGCCACCGGCACCATCGCCGCCTCCGGCACGCTGGGCCAGATCATCCCTCCCTCTATCGTGTTGATCATTCTGGCGGACCAGTTGGCCTCGGCCACCGACCAGGCCTCGACGGGGCGCAAAGAGCTTTACACGCAGGCCACCGGCGACGCGCAGATGCCGTCTGTGTTCGACGTGGGCTCGACATCTGCGGGCGAGATGTTCCTGGGCGCGCTGGTGCCGGGGCTGATGCTGGTGCTGATCTACATGATCTACATCCTGATCTTCGCGATCTTGAACCCGAAACGCGCCCCCGCCGTGCCCTTCGAGGGCAAGATGGACGGCGCGTTCTGGGGCCGGATCGCCATCACCCTGATCCCGCCGCTGGCGTTGATCTTTCTGGTGCTGGGCTCGATCATCACCGGCGTCGCCACCGTGAACCAGGCCGGTGCCATCGGGGCCGCAGGCGCGATGGTGATGGCGGGTTACAGGCTGGGTAACCCCAGCCCCAGCACCTACCTGCCGGTCTTGGTCGCGGGCATCGGGTTCGTGTTGATCGCGCTGGCGGTGTCGATCTGGCCGATGAACCTGAAGGCGGCGCAATCTGCGTCAGACTGGACCGGCATCCTTGTGGGCCTGCTGGGCTCGGTCACCCTGATCGGGGCCATCGTCTGGTCGGGTTTTCGGGTGTTCCGCTTTGAAAACACACTGAACGACGTGATGCTGGATACGGCGAAAACGACATCGCTGGTGTTCGTCATCCTGTTGGGCGCGGCCATGCTGACCGCCGCGTTCCGCGCCTTTGGCGGCGAGGAATTGGTGCGCGAGTTCCTGCTGGGCTTGCCCGGCGGGTTCTGGACCCAATTCATCATCGTGATGGCCGTGATCTTCTTCATGGGCTTCTTTCTCGATTTCATCGAGATCGCCGTGGTGGTGGTGCCAATCGTGTCGCCCATCCTGCTGGCCGACCCGTCGGCCAACATTACAGCCGTCTGGCTGGGCGTGATGATCGGCCTGAACATCCAGACGTCGTTCTTGACGCCGCCCTTTGGCTTTGCACTATTCTATCTGCGCGGTGTTGCTCCAAGCAGCATCACCACTGGGCAGATCTATCAGGGCGTTGTGCCGTTCATCGCGCTGCAATTGCTGGCGCTGACCATTGCGGGCTATATCCCCAGCCTGGTGAACTACATGCCGCTCCGGTCGGCCTATCTGTCCGAAACCGCGCCGCCGCCGAAAAACCCGCGCTTGCAGTATTGCGTCGACGAACAGGTCTATGCGCTGGTGGAAAGCGGCACGGCCACGCCTTCGGCGGCGATTGCCGCGCTGCGGGGCGCGGACCTGTCGGCCCTGCCCGCCGATCTGCAAGCCGGCCTGACCAAGTCGATGGATCAGGGCGAGGCAGCTTTGGCGCTGATCCCTGGGATACGAACCGCCAGCGCGGCCGTCGCCGAAGCCGCCCCTGGCTATCGCCCGGTGCAACAGGCGGTGCGCGCGGTGGAAAAGAAGATCCGCCGCATCCAGAAGCACATTGCGGAACTGGATCAGGAATCCGCTCGTCTGCTGAGCGAAGGCGACGCCGTCCGCAATGCGGAAATCGACGCTGAAAAGGCCGGACTGCTGGCGGAAATCGACGCGCTGCGCGCTGAAATCCCCGCCGACTGGGACCCGGTGCATGATGCATTCGAAGTGATTGTGAAAGCCGAGGACACGGCGCGGGCCAGCCATCGCCGCGCCGCCGACAGCGCCTATGAAGAGGCCGCTGCCGTGCTGGCCACGCTGGCGGGAACGGAAACGCTGCTGGCGCTGGAACCCGAAATCGTGGCACAGCGCGCGGCCGTGGAAACCGGCGACCCCGAAGCGACAATGGCGGTGCTGGAAGACCTGGCTGCCCGCGTCCGCGCGGTCGAAGGTGCGGGTGATGTGCGCACGGGTCTGGTGAACGCCCGCCGTGTGCTGGACCGGACGCCGAATGACCGGGCGGCTGCTGTGGCGGCCATCGACGCATCGCTGGCGGCACTGGAAGGTCAGAAAGTCTGGCGTGACAAGGCCGATGCCGCGCGTCCGGCGGTGCGGGCCTATGTCGATGCGATCCAGACCACGCTGGGTGCGCGCGCCCTGCCGCGTCTGACGCGGGATCAGGCGGTCTATGCCGCGTCCTGCAACGCCAACCACCGCGACATCTCGCTCAGCTTCTGATCAGGGATTTCGCAAACCAAAAGGGGCGGTCCATCGGACCGCCCCTTTTCCATTGCGCCACCCTGACCGCGTTACGGCAGCACCTTGCCGGGGTTCAGGATGCCCTGCGGGTCCAGCGCCGCCTTGATCGCGCGCATCGCCGCCAGTGCCACCGGGTCTTTGCGCCGCCGCATCGACGGCAGTTTCGACACCCCGATGCCGTGTTCCGCGCTGAACGATCCGCCAAGCGTCAAGGCCACATCCTCGACCGCCTCAAGGATACGGTCATGCACATCGGGGTCTTGTGACGCCGGAAACACCGAATAATGCACGTTGCCGTCGCCTAGATGGCTGACG
Source organism: Paracoccus haematequi (assembly GCA_945881965.1). Taxonomy (GTDB): domain Bacteria; phylum Pseudomonadota; class Alphaproteobacteria; order Rhodobacterales; family Rhodobacteraceae; genus UBA9554. The sequence goes on from CAMCVS010000001.1 coordinate 407,633, forward strand.
ACATTCGTCGTGAAACCGGGGTCGATCCCCGGCATCATCGCATCGGCGCGGCGCAAGAATTCCGGCACCTTGTCAACAGGCACCGCGACATCGGTGTTGATCGAGGGCACGCGTGACGCGATCATCATGCCCGCCGCCTCGCGCCGCGCCCACATCTCGCGCCGCTGTGCCTCGGATTGCGCCACGACGGCGTCGATGACATGGCCGGTCTCAAAGAGCGCGCCAAGCACCGATTCCAGCTTGTTGCCCAAGGGCAGGCTGCCATCCGCGCCGGGGGCACATTCCTCGGCCACGGTGGACGCAATTTCCACCAGGATGTTGACCTGATGCGGCGCGTCAAAGGGTTCTTTCGCGTCGGGGAACACCTGTCGGTGATATTCGACGTAACCGCGCGGCATGTATTCGAATGCCTCGACCCGGCCCCCCGTCGCCTCTTGCAAGCGGTTCAAAAGTTCCAGCGCGCCTTCCAGCGAGGGCGCGGCGACCATCGCGGTGGCATAGGCGCGCGGGCGCGGGAACAGTTTCAACACGGCGGCCGTGATGATGCCCAGCGTGCCTTCGGCCCCGATCAAGAGGTGTTTCAGGTTATAGCCGGTGTTGTCCTTGTGCAGTTCTGTCATCGCGTTCAGGATTTCGCCGGTAGGCAGCACCGCCTCGATCCCCAGCACAAGATCACGGGTGTTGCCATAGCGCAGCACATTGGACCCGCCCGCATTGGTCGACAGCATGCCGCCGATCATGCAAGAGCCGCGCGCGCCGAATGTCATCGGAAAGATCAGGTCATGCGCGCCCGCCGCGTCATGCACCGCGTTCAGGATCACGCCCGCCTCGACGATGGCGATGCGCGCGGCGGGGCGCACCTCGCGGATGCGGTTCATCCGGTCGGTCGAGATCATCAGCGCGCCTTCGGCCTTGCATCCCCCCGACAGGCCCGTGCCACCCGAAATCGGCACGACTGGCGTGCCGGTGGCATTGGCCCATTTCAGGATCTCGGACACCTCGGCCACCGACCCCGGCCGCGCCACGCCCAGCGGGTTCCAATGGTAATTCCCAGTCCAGTCCCGGCTCCAGCGATCTGCCGCGCCGCCTGTGGCCACGTTCTGCGCGCCGACGATGTTTGCTACCTGATCCAGCATGAGGCCCTCCCAAGCCTGTGTCCTGACCTGCGGTTTCCCGCCGCACCCCCGCCCGTTTCTGCGGCTGCGACCCAGTTGTCACTGGACCGCAATGCAAGTTTGTCTAACTGAACGATAAGGGCTCACCACAAGGACGATGACCATGCTGATACTGCTGCGCAAGGGGTATGTGTTTATCCTGATGGCGTTGTTGGCGCTTGCCGCGTCGATCGTGCTGACATCGCCGGTCAAGGCGGCGGGGCCGTTCACCTTTCCCGCCATCGAAGGCGGCACCCACGCGCTGGACGCTTGGCGCGGGCGTCCGGTTCTGGTGGTCAACACCGCCTCGCAATGCGCCTTCACGCCGCAATACGATGAATTGCAGGCGCTCTTTGACCGCTACAAGGATCGCGGCTTGGTCGTTCTGGCGGTGCCGTCGGACGATTTCAATCAGGAACTGGCCAGCGCGGGCAAGGTCAAGGAATTCTGCGCGGTGAATTTCAACCTGACGCTGCCGATGACGGATATCACCCATGTCAAAGGGGCCAAGGCGCACCCGTTCTTTGCCTGGGTGAAATCCAGCAGTGGGTTCACGCCGGGGTGGAATTTCAACAAGGTGCTGATCGCGCCGGATGGCAGCATCGCGGGCACCTTCGGGTCAACGGTGAAACCGCTGTCGGGCAAGATCACCGCGCCGATCGAGGCGATGCTTGGCAAAAGCTGACGCTGCCACGACGTTGGAAACAGAACCCGCGCGTTTCCCGGACGCACGTTTCATCGGATCGGAAATCTATCGCCATTCGTCCTATGGCGGCTGGCACCCGCTGCGCATCCCGCGCGTCAGCACGACGATGGACCTGTCGCGCGCGCTTGGATGGCTGGGGCCGGGGAATTACATCACCAGTCCCCGCGCAAAGGCGGCGGCGCTGAGCCATTGGCACGACCCTGCCTATCTGGCGGCCCTGCAACGCGCCGAGGAAACCGGGGCTGTCGATGCCGCCACGCGGGCGCGGCACAATATCGGCACCCATGCCAATCCGATATTCCCCGAGGTCTGGCGCCGTCCCGCGACATCGGCGGGGGCGGCCCTGATGGCTGCCGAAATGCTGGCCGCGCCGGGGCGCATCTTTGCGCCCGCCTGCGGCACCCATCACGGGTTGCCCGACCGCGCCAACGGGTTCTGCTATCTGAACGATCCGGTGCTGGCGATCCTCGCGCTGCGCCGACAGGGCCTTAGGCGCGTCGCCTATGTCGATCTGGACGCGCATCATTGCGACGGGGTGGCGCATGCCTTTGCCGCTGATGCCGACGTGCTGCTGATCTCGACCCATGAGGAAAACCGCTGGCCGCGCACTGGCGCGCTGACGGACGCGGGCGCTGGGGCGGGCCTTGGGGCCATGTTCAACCTGCCGCTGCCCGCAGGTGTCAACGACGACGCGTTCGCGCTGATCACCGACCGGCTGATCCTGCCTGCGGTCACGGCGTTTCGTCCCGACGCGCTGGTGATCCAATGCGGGTCTGACGCGCTGGCCGATGATCCGCAATCGCGGCTGATGCTGTCGAACCGCGCGTTGTGGGCGACCTTGGCGGCGCTGATGCCGCTGTCGGATCGGGTGCTGGTGACGGGCGGCGGCGGGTATAACCCGTGGTCGGTGGGCCGCGCCTGGACCGGGCTGTGGGGCGTGGTGGCGGGGTTCGACGTGCCGGATGTGCTGCCCGCCCCGGCAGAGGCGGTGCTGCGCGCGCTGTCATGGCCGCAATCCCGGCTGGGACGCAACCCGCCTGCGCATTGGTTCACCACGCTGGCGGATGCGCCGCATCACGGGCCGATCCCAGATGCGGTGCGTGCGCGTCTGGATGTGCTGACCGCGCGGCTGGCGGTATGGGTTTAGCGGGGCTGGCAGGCGGGATGCGCCAGATGCACGGCTTGGCTCAGGCATTGCGCGCAGAAATACCCGCACCCAGCCTTGGCCCAGACCGTCACCGGTTCCGCTTGCAGCATCGCGCCGCAGCCGTCGCATTTCAGGGTCGCATAGATCGTGGCCAGCCGGTCGGATGGCATCTCGAATATCTCCATGGCCCCTCCTGCCTGCGGGTTACTTGCGTTTGGTCAGCCGTTTCGCATTCGCCTTGGTCTGACGGGCCACCGGGGCCAATGCGGCGCGAGCCACGGCCTCGGGGCCCTGCCCCATCACCGCCGCCGTGCCTGCCGCAATGCCCGCCTTGGTAAAGGCGCGGGTCTTTTCCGCGATCATTCGCTGGCCCTCGCCCTTGGGCAGAGGGGTCAGCCCCATCATGCCCGCCATGCGGATCGAGACCACCAATTGCGCCTCTGCCAACATCTGCGCCGTGCGCATCCCTGTAATCCAAAACGACAATGCCGACATGAAAACCCCTGACCGAATCATACCTGCGCACGTTGCGCGGCCTGCGTGACACCCCCATGACCCTGCGCCGCCCTCTGCGCAATGCAAGCAGATCTCGCCAGCGGAACACCGCCGCTTTGATCTTGACGCGCGAACGGCGAGAGAATAATCAGCAGCACGGTTTGGCGGAGTAGCTCAGTTGGTTAGAGCAGCGGAATCATAATCCGCGTGTCGGGGGTTCAAGTCCCTCTTCCGCTACCACCCTCTCCTTATCCCTAACTATGCATAGTGACAGTCTGTGCTGTTGCGGCCCCCGGTCGTCCATGCGTGACGCAGGATTATCCTGCCGTGACCGGCCACGAAGCCCAGTCCGCGCCAGTCAGCGCCAGTCAGCCCTTGACGGTCCGCGCGATTCCACCTAAACGACCCAAATCGAATTCGGGGCACCGCTGCGTGTGGTGCCTTTTTGTGTCGCCGGGGACATGCGCCCTGCTGATCAAGACCAAGGGGAACACCATGTCGCGCCGCTGCGAACTGACCGGAAAAGGCCCGATGTCTGGCAACACTGTCAGCCATGCCAACAACAAAAGCCGCCGTCGCTGGCTGCCGAACCTCAATGAGGTCACGCTGATGTCGGAAACGCTGAACCGTGGCGTCAAGCTGCGGATTTCTGCGGCAGCGCTGCGGTCGGTGGATCACCGGGGCGGGATCGACGCGTTTCTGGCCAAGGCCAAGGACGACGAGCTGTCGGCCAACGCCATGAAGATCAAGAAAGAGATCGCCAAGGCGACCGTGACTGCCGCTGCGGCTGCTGCAACCGCCTGATCTTATCCTTGTTTTCCAGACAGCCCCCGCGCCTTGCGCCGGGGCTGTTTTGTTGCGCTTTGTCGCAGGCCGGCGCAAAGCCCACAGCACTTTTTGACATGCACCCGGTAGCGGCGGGCGATATACGCAACGCATGACATTCTCGCGCACCTCTGTTCTGGCCCTGCTGCTGGCCCTGGTGATGGTCCTGACCAGTCAGGCCATGGCGGTGGCGCGCAGTGCTGCCGGTCCCTCCGGGCTGATCGAGCTGTGCACCGGGACCGGCCCGATCATGGTGGCTGTTGATGCGAACGGCCAGCCGGTCGGTCATCCGCATATCTGCCCCGATTTCGCCGCCCATGCGTTTGATGTGGGCGCGGGCATGGCCCCCTGCGCCCCTGTGCGCCAGATCGCCCGCGCGCTGCGCTTTGATACGCTGCCCGTTACCGCGCTGTCCCGCATCGCGCCTGCACCCCAGGCCCGTGGCCCGCCCTTTACCGTCTGAACCCGGCCTTCATCTTTGATTTCCGACGACGAAAAGGATATCCCATGTCGTTCCCCATGTTCCGCGCGGCGCTGCTGGCCGCAATCGCCCTCGCCACCCCCGCCCTTGCGGCGGATATCGAAATCCATGACCCCTATGCGCGGACATCATCTGCGATGGCCACATCCGGCGCGGCCTTCATGGTGATCCACAACCACGGCACCACGCCCGATCGCCTGATCGGGGCGGCCTCGCCGGTCGCCGAAAAGGTGGAACTGCACACCCACAAGGAAAACGCCCAGGGCGTGATGCAGATGATCCATGTCGCAGAAGGCTTTGACCTGCCCGCCGGTGGCGAAATCCTGATGCAGCGCGGCGGGCATCATGTGATGTTTCTGGGCCTGACCGCGCCCTTGAACCAGGGCGATACCGTGCCGGTCACGCTGACGTTCGAAAAGGCGGGCGACGTCGTCGTCGCGGTTCCTGTCGATCTGGACCGCAAGCCGGATCACGGCACGATGAACCACGGCACCATGGACCACGGCAAGATGGACCACGGCAAGGCCAAGACCGGCGGCTGATCCCGGCGCCCGGAAGGCCGCAGGCCTGACAGCCCGCGCCGACGGCCCCCTGCGGGGCCCGAGGTGCGGGCTTTTCCGTTTTGGGGTTGCTTTTACCGCCCTGTTCCTTTACCCGCCTCGCTTCATGCGGTCATACAGCCTTGGAGGATGTCCGCACCACGCAACAAAAGGATTTGTGATATGGCTGGAGAAATTCCTGACCTGCACGCCGAAGTCCGGACGGGAACAGGCAAGGGCGCCGCTCGTCAGGCTCGTCGGAACGGTATGGTGCCGGGGGTGGTTTACGGGGGCGGCAAAGACCCGCTGTCGATCAACATGCCCTACAATGCACTGCTGAAGAAACTGAAACAGGGCCGGTTCCTGTCGACGCTGTTCAACCTGAAGATCGAGGGCGAAGACGACGTCCGCGTGATCTGTCGTGGTGTGCAGCGTGACGTGGTCAAGGATCTGCCCACACATGTTGACCTGATGCGCCTGCGCCGCACCAGCCGCGTGGCGCTGTTCATCCATGTCACCTTCATCAACCACGAGGCCTCGCCGGGTCTGAAGCGTGGCGGCGTGCTGACCGTGGTGCGTCCCGAGGTCGAACTTGAGGTGCTGGCCGGTGACATCCCGGATCACATCACCGTCGATCTGACCGGCAAGGCCATCGGCGACGTGATCCACATCAGCGATGTGGTGTTGCCCGAAGGCGCCAAGCCCACCATCGACCGCGATTTCGTGATCGCCAACATCGCGGCACCGTCGGGGCTGCGCGCAGAAGACAACGCCGAAGCCTGATCGGCGGTTTCACACGGATGCGAAGGCGTGGCAGACCCCTGCCGCGCCTTTTCCTTTGGCCGCACCACGGTTAGTCTGGCGTGGCGACAGGAGGGTGACAGATGCAGCTTTGGGTCGGCCTGGGCAATCCGGGCGCAAAATACGCAGGCAATCGGCACAATATCGGCTTCATGGCGCTGGACCGGATCGCCGCCGAACATGGGTTTCCCCCGTTCAAGGCGCGGTTTCAGGGGGCGCTGAGCGAAGGCCGCATCGGCGCGGCCCGCGTGATCCTGCTAAAGCCCGAAACCTTCATGAACCTGTCCGGCCAATCGGTGGGCGAGGCGATGCGGTTCTACAAGCTGGACCCGGACGTGGTCACCGTCTGGCATGACGAGCTGGACCTTGCACCCTTTCGTGTGCGGTTGAAACAGGGCGGCGGGCATGCCGGGCACAATGGCTTGCGGTCGATCCACGCCCATATCGGCGAGGGCTATCCCCGCGTGCGTCTGGGCATCGGCCATCCCGGTCACAAGGACCGCGTGGCGGGCTATGTCCTGTCAGATTTCGCCAAGGCCGAAGGTGACGGGATGGACGATCTTCTGCGCGGGATCGCGGATGGCGCGCCGCTGCTGGCCGCAGGTGACGGGCCGGGGTTCCTGAACGCCATCGCGCTGCGCACCGCAACGCCGCGCAACAGCGGAACGGCGCGGGCAGAGGCCGCGGAAACGCCTGTTACAAAGCCCGTCCCAAAGCCCGTGACACCGCCTGTCAGAGCGTCTGATGCCCCACCCGCGTCGCCCTCACCCGCAACACCCTTGGCGCGCCTCTTGGACCGGTTCAAGTGACGGCCCTGACCGACGCCTTTCGCCACCAATCCCGCGCCTGCGCGAACCTTGGATCGCCCTTCATGGCGCGGCTGATGGCGCTCTGTGCTGATCACTGGCCGCTCGACGCGCACATCGCCGCGCGCTTTGCCGCCTGGCCCGGTGACGTGGGCCCGTCCGGTGCATCGCTGCCGCTGCGGCTGGCAGGCGCGCTGCATGCGCTGGTACTGACCGGGACCGCGCCCAGACTAGCCGCCGTCTATCCGCCGCATGACGCGACCGATGCCGCCCTGTTGGCCGCCGTGCGCGCAGCGCTGACGGATCACGCGGCGTTCATAGACACTTGGGTCGCCAGCCCGCCCCAGACCAACGAGGTGCGCCGTGCGGGCGCAGTGCTGGCCGTAGCCGCGCTGCTTGCAGCGCGGTTCCCCGGTTTGCCGCTGCGCCTGTCCGAACTGGGGGCCAGCGCGGGATTGAACCTGATGTGCGACCGCTTTGCGCTGGACCTGCCGGGTTTGACGCTGGGCGATCCGCAAGCCCACTTGCGCCTCTCGCCCGACTGGCGCGGCCCGCTGCCCGCCCATGCCCCGATCACGGTCACCGACCGGCGCGGCGTTGACCTGAACCCGCTGGACCCCACCAATCCCGATCACGCGTTGCGGCTGTTGGCCTATCTCTGGCCCGACCAGCCAGACCGCATCGCGCGCACCCGCATGGCCATCGCGCAGGCCCGCGCCCCGGTGGACCAAGGCGACGCCGCGCCCTGGCTGGCCGCGCGGCTGGCCGAACCGGCACCTGGTACGATCCACCTCGTGTATCACACCATCGCCTGGCAGTATTTCCCCGCCACCACTCAAGCCGAAGCCACCGCCGCACTGGTCGCCGCAGGGGCCCGCGCCACGCCCGATACGCCGCTCGCGTGGTTCGGGATGGAGGCGGACGGGCACAGCCCCGGCGCGGCGCTGACGCTGCGGCTGTGGCCCGGTGATCTGACCATGTCGCTCGGCCGCGCCGATTTCCACGGCCGCTGGGTGGACTGGCAGGCCCTCGCGCCTATGTGACCCGTGAATGGAGGCCGTCATGCCCAACGCAACCACCCCCTACCCCAACCGCAACGTCCTTGGCGGCCCGTTGGAGGGCTGTTCCACCGCGCCGATGACCGGCTTTTTCCGCGATGGCCAGTGCAGCACCTGCGCCGCCGATACCGGCAGCCACACCGTCTGCGCCGTGATGACCGCCGAATTTCTGGCGTTCTCGAAATACGTCGGCAACGACCTATCCACGCCGCACCCGGAATACCGCTTTCCGGGCCTGAAACCCGGCGACCGCTGGTGCCTCTGCGCCGCAAGGTTCCTGCAAGCCCACGCCGAAGGCTGCGCCCCGCAAGTGCATCTGGCAGGCACACATGAACGCGCGCTCGATGTGGTGCCGCTGGATGTGCTGCGGGAGTATGCGGTCTGATCGAAAAACCGAAGGCCGGGATGATACCCCGGCCTTTGTTGTGATTGGCTGTCAGACCGTCCTCACACCTTCATGTCAAAGCCCAGATGCTTGGCGACGGTAACGATGTCTTTGTCGCCACGTCCGCACATGTTCATCACGATGATATGCTCGCGCGGCAGCGTCGGCGCGATTTTCATCACATGGGCCAATGCGTGGGCAGGCTCCAGCGCGGGAATGATGCCTTCCAGCTTGCACGATAGCTGGAACGCCTCCAGCGCTTCCTTGTCGGTGATGCTGACATATTGCGCGCGGCCGATGTCGTGAAGCCAGGCGTGTTCGGGCCCAATGCCGGGGTAATCGAGGCCCGCCGAGATCGAATAGCCTTCGAGGATCTGGCCGTCGTCATCCTGCAACAGGTAGGTGCGGTTGCCGTGCAGCACGCCGGGACGCCCACCGGTCAAGCTGGCGCAATGTTCCATCCGGTCATCGACGCCACGGCCCCCGGCCTCGACCCCGATGATGTTCACGGTCGGGTCATCCAGGAACGGATAGAACAGCCCCATCGCGTTCGACCCGCCGCCGATTGCCGCGATCAGCGTGTCGGGCAGGCGGCCCGCGCCTTCTTGTTCGGCCAATTGCCAGCGCACCTCTTTTCCGATGATCGACTGGAAATCGCGCACCATCGCCGGATAGGGGTGCGGACCCGCGACCGTGCCGATGCAATAGAACGTGTCGCGCACATTGGTGACCCAGTCGCGCAGCGCGTCGTTCATCGCATCCTTCAACGTGCCGCGCCCCGATGTCACGGGCACCACGGTGGCCCCCAGCAGCTTCATGCGGAACACGTTGGGCGCCTGACGTTCGACATCATGCGCGCCCATGTAGACCACGCATTGCAGACCGAACTTGGCGCAGACGGTGGCGGTGGCCACGCCATGCTGGCCCGCGCCGGTTTCCGCGATGATCCGGGTCTTGCCCATGCGGCGCGCCAGAATGATCTGGCCCAGCACGTTGTTGATTTTGTGCGCGCCGGTGTGGTTCAGCTCGTCGCGCTTCAGATAAATCTTGGCACCGCCCAAGGCTTCCGTCAGCCGTTCGGCGTAATACAGAGGCGAGGGGCGGCCGACGTAATGCTGCCACAGCCAATCCATTTCCGCCCAGAAGGTCGGATCGGTCTTGGCGTGTTCATAGCGCTCTTCCAGTTCCAGGATCAGCGGCATCAGCGTTTCCGACACGAACCGCCCGCCGAATTGGCCGAACCGGCCCTTGTCGTCAGGTCCGGTCATGAAGCTGTTGATTCCGTCCTCGGCCATGCGCCTGTCTCCCCTGTTTACAGACCATGGGTGTAGCGCCCCGGCGGGGGCGGGGAAAGAGGGCGTTCTGACGCTTTCGTGATGTGGGCACGCGAAACTTCTGCGCGGGGCCTGCGTGGCTGGGTCACGGACGCCATCCGCTGCGTCCTGCAAAACTGGAGATTGGAATGACACGCTTTGCTGCCCTTTGCCTTTCGACTGCCCTGCTGGCCGCGCCGGCGGTTGCTGACACCGCGCTGGCGCTGACCGGCGACAAGACCTTGCTGATGATCGACACCGCCACCGGTGCCGTGACCGCCACGACCGACGTGCAGGGCGTGACCCGCCTGCACGGCATCGACTATCGCCCCGGCAACATGACCGTGATCGGCGTCACCGCAGATCAGGCCATCGTGGTGATCGACCCGAAAACCGGGGCCACCACGCCGCTGTCGACGATGAACACCAAGCTGGCGATTGCGGACGGTGCTGCCGTGATCGTCGATGTGAACCCCGCCGCCGACCGGCTGCGGTTCATGTCGGGCACCACGAACCACCGCGTGAACATGGACAGCGGCGAGGTCACGGTGGATGGCGCGCTGAACTGGGATGCGGGCGACGCCAATACCGGCAAGCCGCTGATGGTGGGGGCTGCCGCCTATACCAACAGCTTTGCCAAACCGGAAAAGACCGCGATGTTCACGCTGGACACCGCGATGTCGGCGCTGCTGCAACAGGTGAAACCGAACGATGGCACCACCAAGACCATCGGCGCATTGGGTGTGACGCTGGCGGGTCCGGTGGCGATGGATGTCGCGACCAAGGCCGATGGCAGCAACACCGCTTGGCTGGTGGCGAATGGCGGGCTGCACACCGTTGACGTGGCCAGCGGCAAGGTGATGTCGAGCTTGGCGATCACCGGCACCGACGCGATGATCCGCGATGTGGCGGTTCTGCCCGCGATGTAATTTGCGCAGTGTTGCGGCGGTCAGCCCTTGGCCGCCGCGACGAACCTTGCGATCAGGTCTGCGTTCTTGATCCCCGGTGCGGATTCGACGCCCGACGACACATCGACCTGCTGCGCACCGGTCAGCCGCACCGCGTCCGCGACATTCGCCGCTGTCAGCCCGCCCGCAAGCATCCAGGGCCGCGCCCATCTGCGCCCCGCAATCAGCCGCCAATCGAATGACAGCCCATTACCCCCCGGCAAATCCGCGCCGCGCGGCGGCTTGGCGTCCACCAGAATCTGGTCCGCCACAGCCTCGTAATCCGCGATTTGCGCCAGATCCGCGCTGTCTGCCACGCCCACCGCCTTCATCACCGGCAATCCGTGCCGTGCGCGCAAATAGGCCACCCGCGCGGGCGTCTCGTGGCCATGCAGTTGCAGCATGTCCAGCGGCACCTGCGCCATGATCGCGTCCAGTGTGGCATCATCGGCGTCCACCACCAAGGCCACCTTGGCCAGACCGGGCGGCGCGGCCAAAGCCAGCGAGCGGGCCTGTTCCGGCGTCACGTTGCGCGGGGATTTGGCAAAGAACACAAAGCCCGCATAGGTCGCCCCTGCGTCTGCCACCCAGCCCACATGTTCCGGCGTGGTAAGCCCACAGACCTTGACGCGCACTGAAACCGGCGCAGGGCGGGTCAGCAAGACAGCCATGTCAGGTCAATCAACGCCCGTCTTCCAGCAAGGCCAGCACGTCGTCGCGACCTTCGCCAGTGCGGCGGCGCACCTTGGCCAACTCGCGTTCCAGACGCGCGGCTTCGGCCCCCTTGGCGGCGGCTTCGGCGCGATGTTTATACTCGCGCAGCCATTCCCAGACGAACCCGATCAGCAAGCCCGACAGGATGCCGCCGAAAATCACCAGAAACAGCGGCAGTTCGATCTGCTGGTTCACGCCAACGATCCGCGCGATCCCTTCGGGCAACAGCGTCAGCGCCACCGCCTGCCGGTTGGCAAGCGCCACCGCGATCAGGAAAACCGCGAGTGTGAGCATAAAGGCGTAACGTACATAACGCATGGAGAAGGTCCTTTAGGTTAAAGCCAGACCGGTGGCTGCGGCGTGGCTATCATCCGAAAAGATAGCGCTGTGTCATCTCAGGCCAGAAAAATCTGTGCCAGTCTACTTGCCGTTCAACCGGTCGCGCAACAATTTGCCGGTCTTGAAGAACGGCACGTTCTTTTCCTCGACCTCGACAGCGGCCCCGGTGCGCGGGTTGCGTCCGGTGCGGGCGTCACGTTTCTTGACCGAAAACGCGCCAAAGCCCCGCAATTCGACCCGGTCGCCGCGCGCCATGGCCTCGGTGATCTCGTCGAAGATGGTGTTGACGATCTTTTCAACGTCACGCTGGAACAGGTGCGGGTTTTCCTCCGCGATCTTCTGGATCAGTTCCGACCGGATCATGCGACACCTCCCCCAAGGTGATGACGCGCCGCGCAAGCGAACGCAATTCCCAAGAGTATAGGAGCAATTCTGTGGTCTGGAAACGCGAAAGGCGGGGTTTGGCGGCCCTAAGCACCTGAAAATGCGGCAATATGACCTGCACGGGCCTTCGCGGGCGCAGAATTTCAGCCTTGCCGTGGGTTTTGCAGGGACTCGCGGCCTGACCCGATTCGCGGAAACCGCCGCCGTCCGCCGACGCAAAAGGGGCCGCAGCAGATGCCGCGACCCCCGTTTTTCATCGCAAAGCCTGCGATCAATCGCCGCGCTTCAGCGCCGCACCAAGGATATCACCCAGCGATGCACCGGAGTCAGACGAGCCATACTGTTCCACGGCTTCTTTCTCTTCGGCGATCTCGCGTGCCTTGATCGACAGACCTAGCTTGCGGGTCTTGGCGTCGATGTTGGTGACCCGCACATCGACCTTGTCGCCGACGCCGAAACGCTCGGGGCGCTGTTCGGCGCGGTCGCGCGACAGGTCAGAGCGGCGGATGAAGGACTTCATGCCCTCATACTCCACCTCGATGCCGCCTTCTTCGACCACGGTCACAGTGACGGTGATCACCGAGCCACGCTTCACGCCGCCGGTTGCATCGGCAAAGCGGTCGCCGCCCACGGCCTTGATCGACAAGGAGATGCGTTCCTTTTCAATATCGACCTCGGACACCACGGCCTTGACCATGTCGCCCTTGCGATATTTCTGGATCGCGTCTTCGCCACGGTCGTCCCATGACAGGTCGGACAGGTGGACCATGCCGTCGATGTCGCCGGGCAGGCCGATGAACAGACCGAATTCGGTGATGTTCTTGACCTCGCCCTCGACCTCTGCGCCCTCGGGATGGGTTTCGGCGAACACTTCCCACGGGTTGCGCTGTGTCTGTTTCAGACCCAGCGACACGCGCCGCTTGGAGCCGTCGATTTCCAGCACCATGACGTCAACCTCTTGCGAAGTGGACACGATCTTGCCGGGATGGACGTTCTTTTTGGTCCAGGACATTTCGCTGACATGGACCAGACCTTCGACACCCGGTTCCAGTTCCACGAACGCGCCGTAGTCGGTGATATTGGTCACGCGGCCATGATGCACCGATTCCAGCGGATACTTGGCAGCAACCAGATCCCACGGATCTTCCTGCAACTGCTTCATGCCCAAGGAAATGCGGTGGGTTTCCTTGTTGATCTTGATGACCTGAACCTTGATCGTTTCACCGATGTTCAGGATTTCCGACGGGTGGTTCACACGGCGCCACGCCATGTCGGTGACGTGCAGCAGGCCGTCAACGCCGCCCAGATCAACGAAGGCACCGTATTCGGTGATGTTCTTGACCACGCCATCGACGGTCGCACCCTCGACAAGGTTGCCCACCACTTCGGCGCGCTGTTCGGCACGCGATTCTTCGAGGATCGCGCGGCGCGACACGACGATGTTGCCACGGCGGCGGTCCATCTTCAGAATCTGGAACGGCTGTTTCAGACCCATCAGGGGACCGGCATCGCGCACGGGACGCACGTCAACCTGCGAACCCGGCAGGAACGCCACAGCGCCGCCCAGATCGACGGTGAACCCGCCCTTGACCCGGCCAAAGATCGCGCCATCAACGCGCTCTTCCTTGGCATAGGCCTGTTCCAGACGATCCCACGCCTCTTCACGGCGCGCCATTTCGCGCGACAACACGGCCTCGCCACGCGAGTTTTCCGCCGACCGCAGGAACACCTCGACGGTATCGCCCACGGAAATATTCGGGGCTTCTCCGGGGTTTGCGAATTCCTTCAGATCAACGCGGCCTTCCATCTTGTAGCCGACGTCGATGATGGCCTGTCCCGCCTCGATGGCGATGACCTTGCCTTTGACCACGGACCCTTCATCGGGCGTGTCCATTTCAAAGCTCTCTTGCAGGAGGGCTTCAAATTCTTCCATTGCGTTCTTGGCGCACATGCAGATCAGTTCCTTTTCATGCGTTTTCCGGCCGCACGGTTGTCTCCGCGGGTCTTTATGAGGGTCAGTCAGGGCAACAAGAACGGTCGGGAAAATAGAAACAAGGGCCGGAGGTTCCGACCCTGCACCTTGCGTACCCGCGACCGCTCTGCCGCCGTGACTGCGGGGCGTATAGGCGAGAACGCGGCGCAGGGCAAGGTGGATGGCACCCTATGCCAACGCCCGATCAACACCCTTCTCAATCGCCTCGCGCAGCTTTTTCTCCAGCCGGTCACGCTTGATGCCGGGGAACAGTTTCAGCCCGAACATGTCCTTGACGTAGAAACTGTCCACCACCTGTTCGCCATAAGTCGCGATCACGGCAGAGGCGATGTAGACGTTGTTCGCCGCCAGCGTCCGGGTCAGGTCGAACAGCAATCCGGGGCGGTCGCGGGTATCGACCTCGATGATGGTATAGATTTCCGACCCATCATTATCGAAGGTGATGGAGGTCGGCACCCGGAACGCACGTTCGCGTTTCTTGATCTTGTCGCGGGGCTGGATCGCCTCGGTGGCCTTGACCTCGCCGCGCAGGATTTTCTGGATGGTCTGGGTCAGGCGCGGCAGGCGCGCGGCCTCGTAGGGGTGGCCGTCGCCGTCCTGCACCCAGAACACCGCCGTGGCATAGCCATCCTTGGACGTATAGGTGCGTGCATCGACCACGTTGGCCCCGACAATGGCCAGCGACCCGGCGAGGCGGGAAAAGATGCCGGGGTGATCTTCCAGCGCGAAACAGGCGCGGGTGGCGTCGCGGTCGATGTCGGGGTGCAGGTCGATGCGGATTTCGTCGTTGCCAAGCCCGCGCAGCAGCCGCGCGAACACGGCTTGCGTCGCGGTGTCCAGACCCTGCCAATAGGGCGGGTAATGCCGGGCGGTTTCCACCTTGATCTCGGCGGCATCCCATCCCGGCAGCGCGTCGCGCAAGAGGCGCTTTGCCTCGGTGCTGCGGTGTTCGCGGTTGACGGCCTCCAGCCCGTGCTCCAGCGCAGCGGCCGTTTCGCGGTGCAATTGCCGCAACAGCATCGCCTTCCAGTTGTTCCAGGTGGTCGGCCCGACGCCCCGGATATCGCAGACCGTCAGCACCGTCAGCAGGTCCAGCCGTTTGCGCGTTTTCACCGCCTTGGCGAAATCGCGCAGCGTACGGGGGTCGGACAGGTCACGTTTCTGCGCGATATCCGACATCAACAGGTGATAGCGCACCAGCCATTCCACGGTTTCGCTGTCAAGTTTCGACAGGCCCAGCCGGGGCGCGACGCGCCGCGCGATCTGTGCGCCCAGCACAGAATGATCCTCGTCGCGGCCCTTGCCGATATCATGCAGCAGCAGCGCGCAATACAGCACCTTGCGGTTGACGCCGTCAGACAAGATGCGGGACGCAACCGGCAATTCCTCGGTCAACTCGCCATTCTCGATCTGCGACAGCACGCGGATACACTGGATGATATGCTCGTCCACCGTATAGCTGTGATACATGTTGAACTGCATCATCGCGACGATGGGGGCAAATTCCGGGATGAAGGCGGCCAGCACGCCAAGCTCGTTCATCCGCCGCAGCGCGCGTTCCGGGTTGCCATGTTTCAGCAGCGTGTCAAAGAAGATGCGCTGCGCCTCGGCATCGGTGCGGACCTCATCCGTGATCAGCGCCAGATTGGCCTGCACCATCCGCATCGCGTCGGGGTGGATCAACAGGCCGGTGCGCAGCGCCTCTTCGAACAGGCGCAACAGGTTCAAGGGATCGGCCAGAAACGCGCGCGGGTCCGCCACCATCAAGCGGCCATGCACCACCCGGTAGTCGGGGCGCACCCGAGGCACCCGGCGGAACATGCGTTCCAACAGCGGCTCTGGCTTGGCGTGGCTGGCTTCGAGTTTGGTTAAAAAGATGCGGGTCAGATCGCCGACGGCGGTGGCCTGACGGAAATAATCCTGCATGAAATGCTCGACGCCGCGCCGCCCGCCGCGATCCGTGTATCCCATGCGATCGGCCACCTGCACCTGCATGTCAAAGGACAACTGTTCCGCCGCGCGCCCCGCGATCACATGCAGGTGACAGCGCACGGTCCACAGGAAATCCTCGGCGCGGATGAAGGTGCGAAATTCATCCTGGCTGAATACGCCCAGCGGCACCAGCTCGGCGGCATCCTGCACCCCGTGCAGGTATTTCGCGATCCAGAACAGCGATTGCAGGT
The DNA here is from genome assembly GCA_945881965.1 of Paracoccus haematequi. Taxonomy (GTDB): domain Bacteria; phylum Pseudomonadota; class Alphaproteobacteria; order Rhodobacterales; family Rhodobacteraceae; genus UBA9554. Next base: position 423,903 of record CAMCVS010000001.1, read on the forward strand.
CGCGCAGACCGCCCTTGCCTTCCTTGACGTTCGGCTCGACGACGTAACGCTCGCCCTGTTTGATATGGCGCGCGTCGCGTTCGGCAAGTTTCGCGGCGATAAAGGCGGGGCCGGTGCCCTTGAACACCTCGCGCCGCAGCCGCGCGTCAAGGTCTTGGGCCAGTGCGGCATCGCCCCCCAGAAACCGCTGTTCCAACAGCGCGGTGCGGATGGTGAAATCCGACCCGGCCAGCGTCAGGCAATCGCGGATGGTGCGCGTGGCGTGGCCGACCTTCAGCTTCAGATCCCACAGGATATACAGCGTGGCCTCGATCCGCTGCCGCATCTGCGGGCTGGCGGATTGGTCTGTCAGGAACAACAGATCGACATCGGAATGGGGGGCCATCTCGCCCCGGCCATAGCCGCCGACCGCCATGAGCGCCAACCGGTCCGGCGCAGCCCCGTCTGGCCCTGCTGTCAGCCGCGCCGCCGCATCGCAGGCCGCCAGCACCAGCCGGTCTGTCAGCCATGCAAACGCGCGGGTCACGGGCCGCGCAACGCGCGGGCGCGCGATCAAGGCGGCCTCCAGCGCCGCCGTGCCTCGCTTGCGCGCCTCGGCCAACACCGCCACCACGGCGGCGCGATCCCCCGGCGCGGCCTGCAACGCGGCCTCCAGATCGGCGGCCACGCGCGGCGCGTCAAAGATATCGGCCACCGGGCAGGGGAAATCCGCACCACCCCACAGGGATGGCAAAAACGCTGTATCCGTCACGTGATCAGAAACCTGCCCCGCCAAAGGATTGCGGCGCGGGGTCGATCACGACCACCTGGCGGTCGCGGATCTGTGCCACCGCCAGACCGCGTTCGTTGCTGCCATCGGCGCGCAGCCGGAACACGCCATTCGCGCCCTGAAACCCGGCCCCTTGCGTCAGCGCCGCCCCGGTCAGCGCGCCGGAACCGCGCTGTTTCACCAAGGCCCCGATGGCCGCCACCGCATCAAACGCCAGCCCGCCGATGGGGTGCGGCGCCGTGCCATAGGCCGCCTGATAGCGCGCCGAAAACGCCGCCGTGGCCGTCGGATCGGGCAGTGCGAACCAGCCGCCCTGCACGCCGGGCAGGTCCAGCGCTTGCGCCGGGATATCCCAGCGGGTCAGGCCGACGAACTGCGTCGTGGCGGTCGAAACGCCCTGTTCGGGCAGCATCTGCGCCAGAACCGGCAGCGCGCCTGCGGTATTCGCGGTCAGGAACAAGGTGTCGGCCTGCCCCGCCGCAATGCCCGCCTTGATCTGCGGCACGGCCGCGGCGACACCCGGCTGGCTCAGCTCATAGCCCAGCACACCCGTCACGGTGCCGCCCGCCCGCGCCACTGCGGCCTGAATCGCTTGCGCGCCCAGTTGCCCCGGCACGTTCTGGTCATGCGCAATGAACACCCGCTTCTTGCCCTGCCGCATGGCAAATCCGGCCAGCCGGTCGGCGGTATTGTCAAAAGTCGGCCCCAGCACGAACAGGTTGCCCCCCGCGATGGTGGTGTTGTTCGAGAATGACAGCACGTTGATGCCCTTGGGCGCGACCGCCACCGCCACCGCATTGGCGTTTTCGGCATAGACTGGCCCGATGATGATCTTGGCCCCGTCTGCGACGGCCTGAAGGGCCGCCTGCTGCGCCAGTCCCGGCTGGGCGGCGGTGCCATAGACCCTGAGGTCGATCTTGACGCCATCAAGCCCTGCGACCGCCAGCCGCGCCGCCTTTTCCAGACTGTCGGACAGGGTGTCGTCCCCCGCATTGCCACTGCCGCGCGGCAGCAACAGCGCCACGGCGACGGGCGCAGCCGGGTCAATCGTCGGACCGCCAGTCGGCGCGGTGTTCACCAAAGGCACCAGATCGCAGGCCGCAAGCCCGACCAGACCGACAAACGCCGTCGCGCGGCCCAAAAGGCGCAGGGGCAAACTGGCCGACAGGGCCATGAATCGACGCAGGAAAAACCGGGAAATCATGAACATTGCTCCTCTACGGGTCGGCGTGATGGCTTGGCAGCGAAACGTCTCGGCAAAGGCGCGCTTTTGTGCGCAGGACAGGCTTGGACCCAACAAGGCTTGCGGTGCGCGCGCCCTGCGCTAAGCAGGAACCACGACCTTGCCTCTGGCAGGGACGATCATAGACAGCCGGAAGGAAGGGTCCAGTGGGGAATGACACCAGCGCGCGACCTTTGACCGCGCAAAGCGGCGGGGATCGGCCACCGTCTGACCGCCTGACCCCCGGCCTCTATCTGATTGCCACACCGATCGGGGCGGCGCGCGATATCACGCTGCGGGCGCTGGACCTGTTGCGCGCTGCGGATGTGCTGGTGGCCGAAGATACCCGCAGCCTGCGCCGCCTGATGGATATTCACGGTGTAGCGGTCGGTGAAAGGCCGCTGCTGGCCTATCACGACCATAACGGCGACCGGATGCGCCCGCGCCTGCTGGCGGATATGGCGGCAGGGCGCGTGGTGCTCTATGCGTCCGAGGCCGGGACGCCGATGATTTCCGATCCCGGCTATGATCTGGCCCGCGCCGCGCGTGCCGATGGCCATGCGGTGATTTCCGCCCCTGGCGCGTCGGCGGTGATCACGGCGCTGACGCTGGCGGGCCTGCCGACCGACCGTTTTCTGTTCGCCGGTTTCCTTCCAGCCACCGCGCAGGCGCGGCGCGCGGCCTTGGAAGAGTTACGCGCCGTGCCCGCCACGCTGGTGTTTTTCGAATCACCCGCCCGCGTGGCCGCAATGCTGGACGATGCGGCCCGCGTGCTGGGCACGCGCGACGCAGCCCTTTGCCGCGAATTGACCAAGAAATTCGAGGAAATCCGCCGCGCGCCCCTGCCCGATCTGGCGCAAGACTGCCGCGACCGCCCGCCCAAGGGCGAGATCGTGATCGTGATTGATCGCGGACGTTCGGAAAAAATTAGCTTGTCTGATTTAGACAAGAAGTTGCAGGAGGCGATGCAGGGGCTGTCCCTGCGCGATGCCGCCGATCTTGTCGCGGTCGAAACCGGGATGGCACGGCGACAGGTCTATCAACGCGCGCTGCAACTGGCCAATGGGGCGGCAGACGCGCCCCAGCAGGGGGATGAAGATGGCGCTTGATCTGATCGGGGATATCCACGCGCTTGCCCCGCGCCGTGCGCGCCAGAATCGCGGGCGCAATGCCTATCTCGCCGGGGCCGCCGCCGAAGATGCGGTGCAACGGCATTATGAACGGCAAGGCCTTGTGTGCCGCGCGCGGCGCTGGCGCGGCGCGTCCGGCGAGATCGACCTGATCTTTGCTGATGGGGCCACCATCATCTTTGTCGAGGTGAAACAGGCCCCGACGCATGATCTTGCGGCACAGGCGCTTGCGCCCGCACAGGTGCGGCGGATTCTGGCGGCGGGCGAGGAATTCGTGGGCAGCGAACCCGCCGGATCACTGACCGACCGCCGCTATGATCTGGCGATGGTGGATGGCACGGGGCGGATTGCGGTGATCGAACAGGTGTTTTTTGAATTCTGATTTGCTGATCGGCTGGGCTTAGGCCATGTAGGGCGCAAAGCTTGGGAGCCCGCCATGAAAGTCGCCATTCAGATGGACCCGATCGGTCCGATCAATATCGACGCTGATTCGACCTTTCGCATCGCGCTGGAGGCGCAGGCGCGGGGGCATGACCTGTTCTATTACACGCCCGAACGGCTGGCCTTTCAGGAAGGCCGCGTCACCGCGCGCGGCTGGCCGCTGACCGTGCAGCGCGTCAAAGGCGCGCATTACACGCTGGGGGCCGAGGCCGAGGTTGATCTGGCCGATTATGACGTCGTCTGGTTACGGCAGGACCCGCCGTTCGACATGTTCTACATCACCACCACACATCTGTTGCAACGCATCCACCCGAAGACGCTGGTGGTCAATGACCCGTTCTGGGTGCGCAACAGCCCGGAAAAGCTGATGGTGCTGGATTTCCCCGACCTGACGCCGCCCACCGCCATCGCCCGCGATCTGGACACCATCCGCGCCTTCCGCGCCCGGCATGGCGACGTGATCGTCAAGCCGCTTTATGGCAATGGCGGCGCGGGCGTGTTCCGCATCACGCCCGAGGACCGCAACTTGTCATCCTTGTTCGAGCTGTTCACCGGGTTCTCGCGCGAACCGCTGATCGTGCAGAAATTCCTGCCTGCCGTGGCCAAGGGCGACAAGCGGGTGATCCTTGTGGATGGCGAAGCCGTGGGGGCCATCAACCGCGTGCCCCAAGCCGGCGAAACCCGGTCCAACATGCATGTCGGCGGGCGGCCGGAACAGGTCGCGCTGACCGCCCGCGATCTTGAGATCTGCGCGCGGATCGGGCCTGCGCTGCGCGACAAGGGCCTGATCTTTGTCGGTATCGACGTGATCGGCGACTGGCTGACCGAGATCAACGTGACCTCCCCCACCGGGATTCAGGAACTGGAACGGTTCGACGGCATCAACACCGCCGCCCGGATCTGGGAGGCAATCGAGGCGAAACGCGCATGAGCGTGGTCGCCCGCCTGCTGAATTTCGGGCTGCGGCGGATCGAAAAGCCATATCTGGCCCGCGTCAAAGACCCCGCCGAGGTCCGGCGCGGGTTCGACACCAAGGCGCGGCTGTTCTTCGGGCCGCGTCGGGCATGGCGGCTGACGCCGCTGCGTCTTGGCGATATCGCTGCGCTCGAGATAGAGCCCTCCGAGGCCGCGCCGGAACGTATTCTATTCTATGTCCATGGCGGGGCCTATGTCTTTGGCTCTTCGGTCAGCCATGCCGGGTTGGCGGGGGCATTGGCCCTGCGGCTGGGCTGCGCGGCGGTGGTGCCGGACTATCGGCTGGCCCCGGAACATCCCTTTCCCGCCGCCTTGCAGGACATGCTGACAGCGTGGCGCACAGTGGCCGCAGATGGCTCCACGATGATCTTGGCCGGGGACAGCGCCGGGGGTGGATTGGCGCTGGCGCTGTGGGCGGCCTTGGGACCAGAGGACCGGCTGCCTGCGGCGGTGGTGCTGTTTTCACCGCTGACCGATCTGGCCTTTACCGGCCTGTCGGTAGCCACAAACCGCGACGCGGACCCGCTGTTGCCCGCGCAGCGTGCGCATGAACTGGCGGATATGTATCTGGCGGGGCTGGATGCGCGCGATCCGGGGGCCTCGCCGCTGTTTGGTGCGCCCGGGCGCGGCGCGCGCGTCATCCTTTGCGTCGATGACACCGAAATCCTGCGCGATGACGGTCTGCGGATGGTGGATGTCCTGCGCGCGCATGGGACACGCGTCGATCTGATCCGCACCCGGGGCCTGCCGCATGTCTGGCCGTTCTTCTGGCGCTATCTGCCCGAGGCGCGCGCGACGCTGGATGCCATCGCCGCGCGGCTCAAGCGCGTTCCTTGACGCCCACCAGCCGATAGCCCACGGCTTCGGCGACATGCGTGCGGCGCACCTGATCGGACCCGTCAAGGTCCGCAATCGTACGCGCCACCCGCATCACGCGGTGATAGCCGCGCGCCGACAGGCCGAAACGGTCCGCCGCGCGGATCAGCAGGTCGCGCCCTTCGGCATCGGGCGCGGCCACCTGTTCCAGCGCCGCGCCTTCAAGGTCCGCGTTCAGGCGTGGCTGACCGCCGGCGCGGGCGATCTGCACCGCGCGCGCCGCCGTCACGCGGGCGGCAATGGTCGCCGAAGTGTCGCCAGACGCAGGCAGGTCAAGGTCGGTATAGGCGACGGGCGGCACCTCGATCCGCAGATCGAACCGGTCCATCAGCGGGCCGGAAATGCGGCCAAGGTAATCGTCGCCGCACACGGGCGCGCGGTTGCAGGCCCGTCCGGGGTCGGTCAAATATCCGCAGCGGCAGGGGTTGGCAGCCGCGATCAGCAAGAACCGGCTGGGATAGGTGACATGGGCATTAGCGCGGGCGACCATCACCTCGCCGGTCTCGATCGGTTGGCGCAGGGTTTCCAGAACGGGCCGCGCAAATTCCGGCAATTCGTCCAGAAACAGCACGCCATTATGCGCCAGGCTGACTTCGCCCGGTTTCGCCTGCCGCCCGCCGCCCACAATCGCGGCCATCGACGCGGTGTGATGCGGCGCGCGAAAGGGTCGCGTGCGGTTGATGCCGCCCTCGCCCAACAGCCCCGCCAGCGATTGGATCATCGAGGTTTCCAGCGCCTCGATCGGTGTCAAGGGCGGCAGGATCGTCGGCAACCGCGCCGCCAGCATGGATTTGCCCGACCCCGGCGGGCCGGTCAGCAGCAGGTGGTGGCGTCCGGCAGCGGCGATTTCCAGCGCGCGCTTGGCGCGTTCCTGCCCCTTGACGTCACGTAAGCAGCGGGGGCCGGGGTCCGAGATCACCTCGCCGGGTGTGGCAGGCGCCAGCACCGCCTGCCCGTTGAAATGCCGGATCGCGGCGGACAGCGACACCGGCGCGATGACCTCGGTCGCGCCGACCCATGCGGCCTCGGCCCCGGATGCGGCGGGGCACAACAGCGTGCGCTGCGATTCGGCAGCGGCCAGCGCGGCGGGCAGGGCGCCAGTGACGGGCATCAGCGTCCCGTCCAGCCCCAATTCGCCCAGCGCCACGATGCCCTCGACCCGGTCGGCAGGCAGGATATCCAGCGCGCATAGCAGCGCCAGCGCGATGGGCAGGTCGAAATGGCTGCCCTCCTTGGGCAGGTCGGCAGGGGCGAGGTTGACCGTGATGCGTTTCGACGGCAACGCGATGCCCAATGCGGCAATCGCGGCACGGACGCGGTCGCGCGCCTCGGACACCGCCTTGTCGGGCAGGCCGACCACGGTGAAGGCGGGGTTTCCGGCAGTGACGGCGCATTGCACCTCGACCAAGAGGGCACTGACGCCTTCGAAGGCCACGGTATAGGCGCGCACGGCCATGATCACTCCTTCACACGTCCTAGCCTTAGGGAAAGGAAGGTGAAGAAATGGTTAACAGCACCAGGCGGGCGTTAAAGCCCCGCGCCCTCGTCGCAGCCCAGCATCAGGTTCAGGTTCTGCACCGCCGCGCCCGACGCGCCCTTGCCAAGGTTGTCCAGCACGGCAATCGCCACGCTGGCCCCGGTATCAGGGTTGCCATGCACCGACAATTCCAGCCGGTTGGTGCCGTTCAGCGCCTGCGGATTGACGCGCGGCGCGTGGGTCGCGGCATCCACAACGCTGACAAACCGTTCACCGGCATAGGCGTCGCGCAGGGCGGCCTCGGCTGCATCGCGGTCCAGCCCCGGCAGGTGCAGCGCTACGGCCATGCCCTGCGCATAGTGGCCCACGGATGGCACGAACACCGGCGGGTGCGTCAGCGCGCCATACATCGTCATCTCCGGCAGATGCTTGTGCGCCTGCCCCATGCCATACAGAAACGCGCCGGATGTCGCCCCGGTCTCAAACTCGGCGATCATCGCTTTGCCGCCGCCCGTGTAGCCCGACACGCCGGATATCGCCGGGGCGGCATCGGCGCGCAGCAAACCGGCGGCCACCAAGGGCCGGATCAGCGCGATGGCGCAGGTGGACCAGCAGCCGGGGTTCGACACATGGCGCGCGCCTGCGATGGCCGCACGCTGGCCGGGGGCCATTTCGGCAAAGCCGAACACCCAGTCGGGATTCACCCGGTAAGCGGTCGAAGCGTCGATGATCCGCGTGCCATAAGGGGCGGCCAGCGCAACGGCCTCGATGGCGGCGTCATCGGGCAGGCACAGGATCGCCACGTCGGCCTGCGCATAGACGGCGGCGCGGGCGGCGGGGTCTTTGCGCAGGGCGGCGTCGATGGACAAGAGCGTGATATCCGCGCGCCGCGCCAGACGGTCGCGGATTTGCAGGCCGGTGGTGCCCGCCTCGCCGTCGATGAACACGTTATGCGTCATGCCCGCCTCCTGTTTTCGGACGCGTCATACGGCGCGGACGTCCGCAACGCAAGGTCAGCCCAGGATCACATCCAGCAGCATCATCAGGATCAGCCCCACGATCAGCCCCATGGTGGCGCGATTCTGGTGGCCGTTGCGGTGGGTTTCAGGGATGATCTCGTGGCTGATGATATACAGCATCGCCCCCGCCGCGAAGGTCAGCCCGATGGGCAGCACCCAGACCGCCATATGGACCAGTGCCACACCCAACAGCCCGCCGACGGGTTCCACCAGACCCGTCGCCGTGGCGATGCCGAACGCGCTCCAGCGGGAATAGTTCTGCCCGCGCAGCGCGACCGCGACCGCCAGCCCTTCGGGCGCGTTCTGCAACCCGATACCGGTGGCCAATGACAGCCCGTTGGCCATGTTGCCGCCGCCAAAGCCGACGCCGACCGCCATGCCTTCGGGAAAATTGTGGATGGTGATGGCGATGATGAACAGCCAGATGCGCGGCAATGCACCCGGATCGGCCCCGTCCGGCCCGATGATGAAATGTTCATGCGGCAGCGACGCGTTCAGCCATGCGACGAACCCCGCGCCCAACGCGATGCCCAGCCCCGCCAGCAGCGCGGCAGGCACTGTGCCGCCATAAACTGCCTCGCCCGCCTCGATCCCCGGCAGGATCAGCGAGAAAAACGACGCCGAAATCATCACCCCGGCCGCAAAGCCCAGCATCATGTCGCTGGTGCGGCGGTCGATCTCGCGGCCAAACAGCACCGGCAATGCGCCGACGCCGGTCATCAGACCAGCCCCCAGGCTGGCGGCGACGCCGATGATCAGGATGTTGTCCATGTCACGCTTTCCGTTTCAGCAGATGGGTGGTGTGCCAGCGCATCACCTCGTCGCCCGCTTGGTTGAACACCTGATAGGTCATGTGGGTGCGGCCCATGTCGGGACGGGTTTTCGACGGGTCAGACCCCGTCACCTCGGCGCGCACGGTCAGCGTATCGCCGGGGCGGACGGGTTTGATCCATTTGACCTCTTGCATCCCCGGTGATCCCAGAGAGGCCGCAGCCCACAGCCCGGTTTCCAGCGACAGCGCAAAGGCTGTGGTCAGCGTGTGAAACCCCGATGCGATGATCCCGCCATAAAGCGATGTCGCCGCCGCCACGGGGTCGATATGGAACGGCTGCGGGTCGTATTGGCGGGCGAAAGTGACGATGTCATCCTCGGTCAAGGTGCGGCTGGCGGTGGTAAACGTGAAACCAACGGTGAAATCATCGAAATACAGCGACTGGGTCATGCGCATCTCCATCGGTGGCACCGTGTCAGACCGGTGCTGCCGGCGCAAGCACGCGCCGATTGCGGCAGATGGGCCGATTTGGTAAGCCGGATTTACCACTTCGGCCAAAGGAGCCAGCTTATGCCCGTCATCACCAGCATCGACGACCTGAAGGCAATCTATAAGCGCCGGGTGCCGAAGATGTTCTATGATTACTGCGAAAGCGGGTCGTGGACCGAACAGACCTTCCGCGAGAATGTCAGCGATTTTGACCTGATCCGCCTGCGTCAGCGCGTGGCGACCGACATGTCGGGGCGCAGCACGGCAACGACGATGATCGGACAGCCGGTTGCGATGCCGGTGGCGCTGGCGCCGGTCGGGCTGACGGGCATGCAGGACGCCGATGGCGAGATCAAGGCGGCGCGCGCGGCCGCCGATTTCGGGGTGCCCTTTACGCTGTCCACGATGTCGATCTGTTCGATCGAGGACGTGGCTGCGAACACATCCAAGCCGTTCTGGTTCCAGCTTTACACCATGAAGGACGAAGATTACGTCAACCGCCTGATCCAGCGCGCCAAGGATGCCAAATGTTCGGCGCTGGTGATCACGCTGGACCTGCAAATTCTGGGGCAGCGGCACAAAGACCTGAAGAACGGGTTGTCCGCGCCGCCCAAGCTGACGCTGAAAACCATGGCGAACCTTGCGACCAAATGGTCCTGGGGTCTGAACATGCTGGGCACAAAGCGGCGGGCGTTCGGCAATATCGTCGGTCACGTCAAGGGCATCTCGGATACCTCGTCGCTGATGGCCTGGACGTCGGAACAGTTCGACCCGACGCTGGACTGGGACAAGATCAAGAAGATCAAGGATAAATGGGGCGGCCCGGTGATCCTGAAGGGCATCCTTGACGCCGAAGATGCCCGCGCCGCGCTGAACGTAGGTGCCGATGCCATCGTGGTGTCGAACCACGGCGGGCGTCAGTTGGATGGGGCGATCTCGTCCATTCGCGCGCTGGACCCCATTCTTGACGCCGTGGGCGACAAGGTCGAGGTGCATCTGGACAGCGGCATCCGGTCCGGTCAGGACGTGCTGAAGGCCGTCGCGATGGGGGCCAAGGGCACCTATATCGGGCGCGCCTTTACCTATGGCTTGGGCGCAATGGGGCAGGCAGGCGTCACCCGCGCCTTGCAGGTCATCCACCGCGAGATGGACATCTCGATGGCGCTGTGCGGGCGGCGCACGATCCCCGATCTGGGCCGGGACATGCTGTTGATCCCCGAAGGCTTCTCGGGGCGCTGGCAGGTCTGATGCTGGTCTTTGCATCGGCCAATCTGGCGGTGTTTGCGACGCCGAAAACCGGGTCAACCGCGCTGTATCTGGCGTTTCGCAAACATGCGCAGATCGCCATGGCGGGTCAGCCCCGGTTCAAGCACGTCAGCCTGTCAAAATACGAACGCCACATCGCGCCGATGCTGCGGGACGGGTTCAGCCTGACCCCGGACCGCGCGGCGGCGATCCGCGAACCGCTGGATTATCTGCGGTCGTGGTATCGCTATCGCCAACGCCCCGACATAGCGCGGGCGCATCAATCCGCCGCCGGGGTCAGTTTCGAGGATTTCGCATTGGCCGCGATTTCCGACGCCCCGCCGCCCTATGCCGCCGTGGGGCGACAGGTGGAGTTTCTGTCTACGTCGCAGGGCGTGGCGGTGGACCATCTGTTCACCCAAGAGGATGAATTGCTGCCCGCCTTCATCGCCGAAAAGCTGGGGCTGGAGACGCTGAAGCTGGGCCGTCAGAACGTGTCGCCCCCGGCGGACACCTTGCTGTCACCCGGTGCCGAGGCCCAAGTGCGCGCCGCTTGGGCCGCCGATTGCGATCTGTGGCAGCGGGTGGCCGATGCGGGCGGGTATCTGGACCTGCGGACCTAACCGCGCCACGCGCGCAGCAGGGTCAACCCGCTGTCCAAGAGATCAAAGGCGCGGGCGAACAGGTGTTCGCGGCTGGCAAAGGGGCGGTCCTCGCCCTGCGCCGCTGCCGTGACGCTGTCGATCAGGCGGAACAACCGGTTGCGGTGCAGCCCGGTCCAGACCTGCACCGGATCGGCGATCACGCCCGCAAAGGCGGTGACAACCGCCCCCGCCATGACCAGCGCCACCAAGGCCGCCGCGATCATCCACGGCGGCGCACCGACCGGGAACAGGCCATACCACAGCCCGCCAAGGCCTTGGCCCAAGGGAAATTCCTCAATCGCCCGCGTCTCGGCCATGCTCTGCGCCAGACCGGGGGCGAGCGAGGCTAACCCCGGTGTCAGTGCCTGAAACGCGATGCCCCCCAACACCAGCGTGGCCAGCGCCGTGGTGATTTCGCCTACGGCTGACCGGGTGGCGGTGTAGTCCGCGATCAAGCTGTCAATGCGCGCGGCCAGCGGATCGGGCAGATGCGTCGCGTCCATGCCCAGCAGATCGCGCCGTATCGCCGCCGCGACGCGCGCCGCCACAGCCGTGCGCAACAGAACCCGCCGCGTGGACAGCCAGCCGCCGAACCGCACCCACCCCACCCGCGCCACCAGCCACCCCAACCCGCGCACCACCAATACCAGCGGGGCCAGCACGATGTTCAGCGGCGCGCGCAGCACATCCGCCCCCAGTGCCGCACCATGCAGCCGCAACGCCCCCGGCCACAGGAATTGCGCCCGGACAAAGCCGGGGACACGCGCGCGCAGGGTATCGACATCGGGCAACATGACAGTGGTCCTCTGGGCTGTCCTGCATATCGCAACGATGTCCTGGCAGCGGAAGGGCTGCCGCAACATTGCCCCAGACCAACGCTCAAATTCAGACGCCGAAATCAATGCCCCCAGGTCAGAACCACTGCCCCGGCTCCATCAGGCCCAGATCCATCAACTGTCGCGAATGCCACTGGAACGGGATCGAATTGTGCCAGCGGAAGGTCGGGATATCGAAGGTGGACCCCGGATTGCTTTTCAGCGCCTTGGCGGTGCGGAATGAACACAGCGCTGCGGTGAGGTTGTGGTGCCACGGGCAGGCGTAGGTATTGTATTCCTCGTCGGAAAACGTGTGATCGGGGCGCAGGCGCAGACCCTTCTTGGCGCGGAAGATGCTGATGCGGTCGATCTTGCGCCGCGCGGACGGGATGTGCTCCTCGAACCGCCAGCGCAAGCCGCCAAAGAAATCCAGCTGGCGTTCCTTGGGGTAATTGTGGTTTGCCGGGTCGTTGCGGGCCAGCGCGTAATAGCCCGACTTGTCCAGCCACGCATTTTCCAGCGCCACACCATCCGGGTGCGCGCCCAGATCGCCCGCATACAGGTCCACCACATAGGTCAGCATCGCGTCGCGGCGTTCCTCGGTGTGATAGGCCAACATCTCGCCCACGCTGCGCGTTTCCGAAAACGGATAGAACAGGTATTCGGCATTGAACCCGTAAAACATCCACAGCCCCGGCGCAGCGTCGATCAGGCGGTTGACGGTGTCGGTCACGCTGTTCGGCGTGGTCAGGTCCGCCCCGATGCGGTGGACCAGCGGGGCCACATCAGCGGCTAGGGAAAAAGCAGGCGGCATCACCGCCAGTGTGGCGGCGAAACCACAGCCAAGCGTGTGGCGCAGGGTGCTCGCAACCTCGGTTTCATCCTCGATGAAAATGATGGCGATCGGCCCCTTGGCCAGCACCTTTCCGGCGCGCGCAAGGAAATCGTTCAGATCGGCATAGGTCATGATGGCTGCCTGAAATTCATGGCTGAAATGCGCGTGCCGCAAATTCCGCGAAATCCCGCGCGATTGCAAGGCGGGGCGGTTGGCGGTATGACACGCGATGATCCGCGCAAAGGATACCCTGCATGACCGGACCGACCGACACCGCGCCGAAAAAGCTGTTCATCAAGACCTATGGGTGCCAGATGAACGTCTATGACAGCGAGCGCATGGCCGAGGTCATGGGCGCCGAAGGCTATGTCGCGGCGGATGCGGCCGAGGATGCCGATCTGATCCTGCTGAACACCTGCCATATCCGGGAACGGGCGGCTGAGAAAACCTATCACGAACTGGGCCGGATGCGGCAGTTGAAGGTGGACAACCCCGATCTGAAAATCGGCGTGACCGGATGTGTGGCGCAGGCCGAGGGGGCGGAAATCCTGTCGCGCTCAGCGCTTGTCGATCTGGTGGTCGGCCCGCAGGCCTATCACCGCCTGCCCGCGCTGGAACGCGCGGCGCGGCGCGGCGAACGCGCGGTGGAAACCGAATTTCCCGCCGAGGACAAATTCGACCACCTGCCCGCGCGGCCCAAGGCACAGCGCGGCCCGGTAGCGTTTCTGACTGTCCAAGAGGGTTGCGACAAATTCTGCGCGTTTTGTGTCGTGCCCTATACCCGCGGGTCCGAGGTCAGCCGCCCGGTTGACCGCGTGCTGGCCGAGGCGCGCGACCTGGTGGAACGCGGGGTGCGCGACATCACCCTGCTGGGGCAGAACGTGAATGCGTATCACGGTGCCGGACCAGACGACGCATGGACACTGTCGCGGCTGATCCGCGAACTGGCGCGCGTCGACGGGTTGGAACGTATCCGCTACACCACCTCGCACCCGCGCGACATGGATGACGACCTGATCGCCGCGCATGGCGAGGTGGCGAAACTGATGCCCTATCTGCATCTGCCGGTGCAATCGGGGTCGGACCGCATCCTGAAACGCATGAACCGGGGCCATACCGCCGAAGATTACCTGCGGCTGGTGGACCGGCTGCGCGCGGCGCGGCCCGATCTGCTGCTGACATCGGATTTCATCGTGGCGTTCCCCGAGGAAACCGAGGCTGATTTCACCGCCACGCTGGACCTGATCCGCGCGGTCGGGTTCGGCACCGCGTTCACGTTCAAATACTCGGCCCGCCCCGGCACCCCTGCCGCCGAACGCGCGGCGTTGCCCGATGACGTCGGCGATGACCGCCTGCACCAGTTGCAAACCCTGATCGCCACGCAGCAACGCGCCGCGCAAGAGGCGATGGTGGGGCGCACCGTCGGGGTGCTGTTCGAAAAGCCGGGGCGGATGCCCGGACAGATGGTCGGCAAGTCGGATCACCTGCACGCCGTGCATGTCACCGCCGAGGGAATCGCCCCCGGCGATCTGCGCCAGATTCGGATCACAGAATCGGCGCGCAACTCTTTGGGCGGAACTCTGGCGTGAAACACCCCCCTGTGGATGGTTCCAGAGTGGAAACAAAACGCGAATTGTTTCCGTCAAGGTAACATTTCCACACAGAATTTGCTTCACACCTCTGAAAATTTCCTTCAAACTCAAATGCATTCGAGGTGGGGCTGCACTTTCGGGCCGGGAAACAGTGCCGGTTACGGATGCCCATCTCAGGTTTGATACTGGGGGATAGGGTCGTAGCCGTGGCACAACACGCACATAACGCACGACGCATCACAGCGGGCGCTGCTGCGCTGGCGATGGTGTTGACAGCATTTACCGGAATGTCTGCGCAAGCGCAGGGCAATTTCTTTAACACACAGAACCAGCGGACCAATGAACGCTATGTGCCCACGATCTGGGTTGATCCGGATGGCTGCGAACATTGGGTGATGGATGACGGTGCCGAAGGGTTCATGTCGAACCACCTGACCCGTCAGGGTATTCCGGTCTGTAACCGCCAGAACGTCTGCGGCGTGTTGAACACGGACCAGTATTTCGCCACCAACAGCTATCATCTGTCGCCCCATGGCAAACAGAACCTGGCGCAGTTCTTTCAGTCCAGCCCGGCGCGCGCGTTCGTCATCGCAGGCCACACCGACAGCCGCGCGAGCGATGAATACAATATCCAACTCAGCTATAACCGCGCCAATGCGGTGGCTGCCGTTGCATCGTCTGTCGGGGCCAACGTGATCGACGTGCGCGGCTATGGCGAGCGGATTCCGAAGGTTGCGAACAACACGGCGCACGGCATGGCACAGAATCGCCGTGTCGAGATCATCTGCTTCCGCTGAGGACTGACCATGCACAACATCATCCGTATTCTGGCGTTGTCCGGTCTGGCCTTTGTGGCAGCCTGCGATGACAAGCAAAACAAGACCGTGGACCGCGGCATCGACAGCAAACACCTCAGCCAATTGGTGGCGGGTGTCTGGGTCGATCCGAATGGCTGCGACCACTGGATCATCGACGATGGCGTCGAAGGCTATCTGTCGATGCGTCTGGACCCCTATGGCAAGCCGGTCTGTTCGGGCATCGCGCCGCCCAACACCGCCGTCGGTCCGTATAAAAAGGGCAGCCGGATCGGCGACCCGATCTGACCCGCTTAAACGAGGCGCAACAGGCCGTGGGGGCAACCCTGCGGCCATTGTGTTTTCCGGCGTTTGTGTTTTCCGGCCTTTGTGTCTTCTGGCTGTCGCGGGACGGCCCGCGAATCGCGGCCCAAGTCATCGCAGGACCGGAAATACAGGGCTGTCATCGGGATGTGATATTGCCAGTGTCCAACGGATAGGACACCATATCTGGACATGCCGGTAGAAGGAGCGCTGATTGACCGCCACCACCCTGCCCCCGCCCACGGATCCCGCGCTGCTGACCGAAGCGCGCATCGAATTTCCCGACAACCGCCTGCTGATCGACCTTTGCGGGCAGTTCGACCGGAACCTTGCTGCGGTGGAACAGAAGCTGGGGGTGCAAATCCTGCGGCGCGGCAATCAACTGGCGGTGTTGGGCGAAGAGCGCCCGGTGTCCGAGGCGAAGGCGGTGCTGGAATCGCTGTATGACCGGCTCGAGGCGGGTCGTGCCCTGGAACAGGGCGATGTGGACCGGGAATTGCGCATGGGCGGATCGGAACGCGGCACGGGCATCCAACCCGGCGACCAGATCGAGATGTTCAAGGGCGGCCCGATCGAGATCAAGACCCGCCGCAAGATCGTCGAACCGCGCACCGAGGCGCAAAAAGCCTATGCGCAGAACCTGTTCAAGCATGAGCTGTGCTTTGGCATCGGGCCTGCGGGCACCGGAAAGACCTATCTGGCCGTGGCGGTCGGGGTGTCGATGTTCCTGACGGGCGAAGTCGAGAAGATCATCCTGTCGCGTCCGGCGGTCGAAGCCGGCGAAAGGCTGGGCTTTCTGCCCGGCGACATGAAAGAGAAAATCGACCCCTACATGCAGCCGCTCTATGACGCGCTGAACGATTGCCTGCCGGGCAAACAGGTCGCCAAGCTGATGGAAGAGAAAAAGATCGAAATCGCGCCGCTGGCCTTCATGCGCGGGCGGACGCTGTCCAGCGCCTATATCGTGCTGGACGAAGCGCAGAATGCCACGTCCATGCAGATGAAGATGTTCCTGACCCGGTTGGGTCAAGGCTCGCGCATGGTGATCACCGGCGACCGCACCCAGGTCGATCTGCCGCGCGGCGTGGCGTCCGGTCTGGCAGATGCGGAACGCCTGCTGAAGGGCATCCCCAAGATCAGCTTCAACTATTTCACGTCGAAAGACGTGGTGCGTCACCCGCTGGTCGCCGCCATCATCGAGGCCTACGAGGCGGAAGGCAGCGTATAAGCCATGCCGCCCGTGCCGGAATTTGGGACCGCAGCGCTTGGCGATCAGGATGCGGCCGACGGCCTTGTCGAGACGGCGATCGAAGACCCGCGTTGGGATGGGCTTGACCTGACCGCGCTGGCAGACCGCGCCGCGCGCGCCACATTTGCGCATCTGGATATGCCTACGGACGGTTTTACCCTGTGTCTGATGGGCTGCGACGATGCCCGCATCGCGGTGCTGAATGCCGAATTTCGTGGCAAGCCCACGCCCACCAACGTGCTGTCATGGCCATCTGAGGATTTGGCCGATGACGCCGACGGTGCCCCCCCCGCCCGCCCGCTGCCCTGGGATGGCGATGATCCGTGGTCGCTGGGGGATATCGCGTTGGCCTATGACACCTGCGCGCGCGAAGCCGCCGAGGCGGGGCTTGTCATGGCGGATCATGTGACGCATCTGGTTGTTCACGGGCTGTTGCATCTGTTGGGCTATGACCATCAGCGTGACGCGGATGCCACCCTGATGGAAGGTTTGGAAACCGAGATACTTGGCAAGATGGGTCTGGCTGACCCATACAGAGACGCGCAACACACGGCAGACGGCGCGTAACACAGACGGAAAGGGACAATGGGCGACACCGTAGAAGGCTCGTCCGGGGCGGCGCAAGGCGCGCAACCGGACAGTATGTTACAAAGCGACACAAACGGCGATACGCAGGATACGCCACGAACCGGCATCCTGCGGCGCATTTTCGGGGCCTTTGGCGGGTCGGAACCCGCCCCGCCCGCCACCACGGCGGAAACGCCGCGCACTCTTGGCCTTGGGGCGGTGCATGGCATGGTCAACCTGCGCCGGATGCGGGTCGACGACGTGGCGATCCCGAAATCCGATATCGTGGCGGTGCCGCTGACCATCACCAAGGACGAGCTGGTCGAGGTGTTCCGCGAATCCGGCATGACCCGCCTGCCGGTCTACAAGGGCACGCTGGACAGCCCGCAGGGCATGATCCACCTCAAGGATTTCGCCCTGAAACACGGGTTCAACGGCACGGGCAGCCCGCGTTATCTGCTGAAATCCATGCTGCGCCCGCTGCTCTATGTGCCCGCGTCGATGTCGATCGGCGTCCTGCTGCAAAAGATGCAGACGGAACGGCGGCACATGGCGCTGGTGATCGACGAATATGGCGGTGTGGACGGGTTGTTGACCATCGAGGATCTGATCGAACAGGTCATCGGTGAAATCGAAGACGAACATGACGAGGATGACGCAAGCTATTGGACGGCGGAAAAGCCCGGACAATGGCTGGCGCTGGCCAAGACCCCGCTGGAAGATTTCGAAGAGGAAATCGGCCTTGACCTGACCGAACACGAAGACGTGGACGGCGAGGAAATCGACACGCTGGGCGGGCTGGTCTTCATGCTGGCGGGGCGGATTCCCGCGCGCGGCGAGGTGGTGCAGCATCCGTCGGGGCCGGAATTCGAGGTGGTGGATGCCGACCCGCGCCGGATCAAACGCCTGCGGGTGCGGCTGACCGCGAAACGCGATGCCTGAAGCCGTCCCCGCGCTGCGCACATGGCCCGCGCGCGGGCTAGCCTTTGGCGCGGGCGCGGTGGCGGCGCTGGGGCAGGCACCTTTGCTGTGGTCGCCTGCGATCATCCTGGGCCTTGCGGCGGCGATCTGGCTTTGGGCGTGCGCGGAAACGGTGCGGGGCGCGGCCTGGATCGGCTGGGCCTTTGGGGCAGGGCATTTCGCCGTGGCACTGGTCTGGATCGTCGAGCCGTTCCTGATCGAGCCGGACCGTCACGGCTGGATGGCCCCATTCGCGTTGATATTCTTGGCGGGCGGGTTGGCGTTGTTCTGGGCGCTGGCGTTTGGCGTGGCGCGGTGGCTGGCGCTGACGGGTGCGCGCGCTGCGCTGGCGCTGGTGGGGGCTTATGCCGCCGTGGAACTGCTGCGCGCCTATGTGTTCACCGGGTTTCCTTGGGCGATGCTGGTGCATGGCCTGATTGAGGGCCGCGCGGCGCAAAGCGCGGCGGTGATCGGCCCGCATGGCCTGACCTTGGGCCTTGTCCTGCTGGTGGCGGTTCCGGTGTTGCTGCGCCGCCCTGTGGGGCTGATCCTGCCGCTGGCGCTGGTGATCTGGCCGCTGTCGCCGCAGGGGGTGGCCCCTGCTCCCGATGCGCCGTTGATCCGGCTGGTGCAGCCCAACGCGACGCAGGCGTTGAAATGGGATCCGGAAATGGCCCGCGTGTTCTATCAGCGCCAGATCAGTTTTTCCGCCGCCGGAACCGCCGCGGGAACTGCGACAGGGGACGCGCGCCCTGCGCTTGTGGTCTGGCCGGAAACCGCGATCCCGGTCTGGTTGGACGATGCGGGCGATCTGTTGGCGCAGATCGGCAGCGCCGCCGCCGCCCCCGTGTTGCTGGGCATCCAACGCTATGCGGGCGAGAAAATCTATAATTCCGCCGTGCTGATCGGCCCCGACGGTGCGCAGCGCGCGCTGTATGACAAGCATCATCTGGTGCCGTTCGGCGAATATGTTCCGTTCGGCAACCTGATGGCGCGCTTTGGCATCTATGGTTTTGCTGCCAATGACGGGCAGGGCTTTTCGGCGGGCCCCGGTCCGGCGCTGATCGACCTTGGGCCGGGTTTGGGCCGCGCCCTGCCGCTGATCTGCTATGAGGCGGTGTTCCCACAGGATGTGAACGGCGCGCCCGAACGGCCCAACCTTCTGATCGCGCTGACGAATGACGCCTGGTTCGGCGAGATTTCCGGCCCCTATCAGCATCTGGTGCAGGCCCGGTTCCGCGCCATCGAACAGGGCCTGCCGATGGTGCGCGTGGCCAATACCGGGGTGTCTGCGATGATCGACGCCGAGGGGCGGGTGACGGCAAGCGTGGCGCTGAATACTGCTGGCTGGGTGGATGCGCCGCTGCCGCCTGCGCGCGCGATCACGCCCTATGCCCGTTTTGGCGACGGGCCTGCGGCGATTGTGGCGCTTTTGCTGCTAGCGGGGCTGATTGTAACACGGCGGCGATTGACGTAAGCGCGGCAGAGGCATAGGCCGGTCCAGACCTGTCACAACGGCTTCCTGGCGTGGCGGGGTAACCCAATGGAGCACTTCCCCATGTCCCGAATGAATTATGTCTTTACCTCGGAATCCGTGTCCGAGGGACATCCCGACAAGGTCTGCGACCGCGTTTCGGATGCCGTTCTTGACGCCTTCCTGTCCGAAGAACCCAACGCCCGCGTCGCTTGCGAAACCTTTGCCACCACCAACCGCGTGGTTGTCGGCGGCGAGGTCGGCCTGTCGTCCAAGGAAAAAACCAAGGCCATGGTTGCCAAGGTCGAAGCCATCGTGCGCGACTGCG
This sequence comes from Paracoccus haematequi, assembly GCA_945881965.1. Lineage (GTDB taxonomy): Bacteria > Pseudomonadota > Alphaproteobacteria > Rhodobacterales > Rhodobacteraceae > UBA9554. Next base: position 443,900 of record CAMCVS010000001.1, read on the forward strand.
TGCGCGACATCGGCTATGAGCAAAAGAAATTTCACTGGGAAAACATCCGGGTTCACAACTATCTGCATGAACAGTCCGCGCATATAGCGCAGGGCGTGGATCGTGACGGTGCGGGTGATCAGGGTATCATGTTTGGCTATGCCACGACCGAAACGCCCGAATTGATGCCCGCCCCGATCCAGTTTTCCCACGCCATCCTGCGCCGTCTGGCCGAGGTGCGGAAATCCGGCAAGGAACCGACACTTGGTCCCGACGCCAAGTCGCAGATCAGCCTGCGCTATGCGGATGGCAAGCCGGTCGAAGTGACCTCGATCGTGCTGTCCACACAGCACACCTCGAAAAAGCAAACCTCCAAGCACATCCGCGACATCGTGGAACCCTATATCCGCGAGATCATCCCCGCCGAATGGCTGACGGACGCCACCGAATGGTGGGTGAACCCGACCGGCACTTTCGTGATCGGCGGACCGGATGGGGACGCGGGCCTGACGGGCCGCAAGATCATCGTGGACACCTATGGTGGTGCGGCCCCGCATGGCGGCGGCGCGTTCTCGGGCAAGGATCCAACAAAGGTTGACCGTTCGGCCGCCTATGCCGCGCGCTATCTGGCCAAGAACATCGTTGCGGCCGGTCTGGCCGGGCGTTGCACCATCCAGGTCAGCTATGCCATCGGCGTGGCCAAGCCCTTGTCGATCTATGTCGATACCCACGGCACCGGCACGGTCGAGGCTTCGGCCATCGAAGCCGCGATCCCGCATGTGATGGACCTGACGCCGCGCGGTATCCGCACGCATCTGGACCTGAACAAGCCGATCTATGCTCGCACCTCGGCCTACGGCCATTTCGGGCGCGCGCCCGAGGCGGATGGCGGGTTCTCGTGGGAACGCACCGACCTGATCGAGGCGCTGAAAAAGGCGCTGTGATGGGGGTGCTGCGCTGGTTGTTTGGCGCAGGACGTGACGCGGGCGGGCGGGGGAAACCCCGACCCGCCCTTGTTCCGCCGCGCATCTCCGAACCTGTGCTGACGCGCAATCTGTCAACCGCACCGACGCCGCTGCCGGACGACACCAAAAACATCCGTCTGGCCGCGCTGCGCGACTGGCAGGCCGAACTGGCGCGGTTGGGCGGCGTCGCCCCTAAACCCGTCACACGCGGCGATCTGACGGCAGTGCTGCGGGCGCGCGGCTGGGATCGGATTATTCAGGATGGCGAAACGCTGTTCCTGCGTAACGATGACCGGGGCGCGGCGTCAATTTCGTTTCAGTTGAAAACCTTTCCCGGCACGGCGTTGAACGCGCCGGATCAACGGCTGACGATGTCGTGCTTTTTGTCGCCGCACGACTATCTGGCCGTGGCCAGCGCACTCGCATCCCCGCATGAGCCCCCGCCTTTGGTGCATCGCATCACCGTGAAACGGCAAGGCTTTGTGCTGACCCGCGCCGATCTGGACAGCGCCGCATCCGAGGCCGAGGCGAAACTGGCGGGCACTGACTTCGCCATGTATCTGGATCAGGCGGCGGGATGGGCGCCGTCGCGGCCCGGATCGGCGGGTCTGGTGCATCTGGCGGCCCTTGTGCTGCGCGGCGATCAGGCGCGGCTGGACCAATACGCCGCACAGGGCGCGGCGGCGGGGTTTGTGCCGTTCATCACGCCCGACATGCTGCGCCGCGCCGCGCAATTGGGGCGGGATCGCCCGCCTGTGGCCTGATAAACCGTTTGGCCGGACGGGGTATTGCAGGGTATTCTTCCACTATTGCAGAGATTCGGATTGGTCATGGTTTTCCCTGGTTTTCGTATTGCAGCCCTGATGCTGGCGCTGTCGGGTTGTGTGGTCGCCCCTGACACCTTGTCGAAATCCGCGCCCTTGCCGCCCGGTGTGCCTTGCGCAGGCGGCGGGTCGGCGGCGTGTTTCTTTCGCAATGCCCCGGTGCGCCTCAGCGCGGACAGCCAACGCCTGCCGCAGCGGCTGTTACCCTATTTCACCACCATTGAACCGCTGTCCTTTGTCGATGGCGCAAGGCGGCAGTTCGAGGCCCCGCGCGGCACGCTGACCGATGGGGCGTCGATCCCGATCCTGTTCCAGCCGCTCTTGGGCAATCCGCGCGACCCGCTGTTTCTGAACGCAGGCGTGCTGCATGACGCGTATTGCGGCATCGGCAATGAAGGCGGCCCGCGCTGGCACGCCGACACCTGGCAGAACGTGCATGTGATGTTCTTTGATGCGCTGGTCGTGGCCGGGACGCCCGAGGTGAAGGCGAAGGTGATGTTTGCCGCGGTCTGGCTGGGCGGGCCACGCTGGGATGACCATGACCGCAGTCTGGAACATGTGCCGGACAACGCGCTTTACGCCACGTTCGCGTCGGTCAAGACCATGATCGAACGGGAAAATCCGTCGTTGGATGATCTGATCGCCCGTCTGGACCAGATCGAGGAACAGCGCCTGCGCAAGCTGGCCTTGCAGGCGTTGCAGGTCGATGGCGGTGCCGCAGGGGTGGGTGCGCTACAGGGAAACGTGACTGCCATCACCGCGCCATCCCCCGAGGTCGTGCCGATTAATATCGGTCCCGCCGTCACCCAGGGGGCAATTGCGACCGAGGCACCCGTCAGCCCGCCGAAAACCGAGGTGCCCGATACCGGCGTTGTCACCGATCCCAATACGCCCCCGGATCCGGGCGAGGTGACCGACCCGACCAAGGGCAAACCCGGCGGTTCCAGCGGCGGGTCGGGTGCGGTGCAAACCCCGTGATCTGGTCTTGCCGGCGGGCCGGGTGACTGTTGCCCTGCCCTGCAATCTTCACGTCCCCCGGAGCACACCATGTTGAATAGACCAATTTTCGCCCTCATCCTCATGCTGGGATCAGCCCTGAGTGTCGCCGCAGAGGGCGCGCAACGCTACCGGCTCACGCTGCACTATGCGTGGAGCGCGGCCTCGCATCCGGTGGATTTCCCGGCGGATGCGCATATGGCGGGGCTGTTCGGGGTCACGCATGATGCCCGTTACGTGCTGTTTCGGGACGGGAACACAGCGTCGAGCGGCGTCATCCTGATGGCGGAAAACGGGCGCAACACGGTGTTGCTGGCCGAATGGTCCGAGGCGGCACGGCGCAAGCGCGTGGGCGTGGTGTTCGAGGCCCCCGGCACCTCTACGCAGCCCGGTAGCGTGGTTGTCGAATTTGACGCTCTGCCGGAATTTCCCTTTGTGTCATTTGCCGCGATGATCGCGCCAAGCCCGGACTGGTTCACCGGCGCGGCCAGCGTGGCCCTGCGCGATGGGGCCGTCTGGCGCGACCGGATCACCGTGCCGCTTTGGGCCTGGGATGCGGGCAGCGCGGGCGGCGAAAGTTACACCGCCGACCGGGTGGACATGCAGCCGCGTCAATCGGTGCGCCTGCTGGCGGGGCCGCAGTTTCTGGATCAGGATGGATTGCGGTCGATGGGTCAGGCCGTGCTGACGCGGCTGCCCTGAGGCCCCGACGCGCCGCTCTTGACGGCTGCCGGGTGGCTGGTTACGCGCGGGGCAAAAAGGCTGTCCGATGACCGATGACCCCGCAGACCCCACGCTTGATCCGGCCTCTGAAACTGAACGGCGCAATTTCTATGGCCGCATCCACGGCAAAACGCTGCGCCCGCGCCAGAAACAACTGCTGGCCGACCTGTTGCCGCGCCTGTCGCCGGGGGCGGTGTCGGTCTTTGACAATCCCGACCGCATGCCCGTCGATCTGACCGCCCTGTTTCCGGGGCGCCCCGTCTGGCTGGAGGTTGGCTTTGGCGGCGGCGAGCATATGGTGCATCTGGCCCAAGCGAACCCTGACGTGGCGATTGTGGGTTGCGAGCCGTTCCTGAATGCGGTCGCAATGGCGCTGGCCAAGATCGAGGACGGCGGCTTGATCGACCGCTTTCGTATCCACCCCTGGGACGCGCGCGAATTGTTCGAGGTGATGCCCGCCCCGGTCTTTGCCCGCGCCTATCTGTTGTATCCCGATCCCTGGCCGAAATCGCGCCACCATCGCCGCCGCTTTGTCACGCCCGAACATCTGGTGCCGCTGCATGGCGCGATGCAGCCGGGGGCGGTGCTGCATGTGGCCACAGACATCCCGGATTATGTGCGCCAGACGCTGGACGAGGTGCCGCGCGCCGGGTTCACGCGGCTGGCGGGCGATATCCATACGCCGTGGGATGGCTGGCACAGCACCCGCTATGAGAAAAAGGCCCTGCGCGAAGGCCGCCGCCCGCATTACATGCGGTTCAGGCGCGATTGAACGGGCGCGACTGGGACGCGTTCACTCTGGGTCGTTCAGCGCCGGAAACTGCCGCCCCTTGGCCAGCCACGCCACCGCAAATGCCCAAAGCGCCAGCGTTTCCACCCAGAACGTCAGGTTCCACAGGTTCCAGCCCGCCAGAAAATCCGCCCCGCCCAGCGTTTTCAGCCCCAGGGCCGCAATGCACAGCGCGATGGTCAGGCTGCAAATCGAATACAGGATGTTGCGCTTGCGCTTGGTCGGGATGATCTGCCCGTCGACCATGTGCCGCGCAGGCACCACGCGGCGCAGCACGACCCCCACGAACAGCGCCAGAAACCCGAACACGATGGCCGCCGAAATCCCGTGCAGGTTCTCGACCCCAGCAAACAGCGTGAAGGCGTTGGGGTCGGGCATCAATGTGCCATCCGGCTGGGCCGCCACGAACACCCGCGAGGTTATTCCTGCGATCTTTTCGCACCCCGCCCCGGTCGTCGGCAGCACCGCCACGCCAAAGGCCCCCAGCCCCGCCAGCGAGGCGCCGAAATTCTCGGCCCAATGGTCGCCGCGATAGGCGATCAGGAACCCGCCGATAAAGCTCAGCATCCCGACAAAGACCGGGCCGAACAGCGGCTCATAGTAATGGTGGCTGATCGAATCGCGGAAACAGCCGCCGAAATAGGGCGTGAGCAGCAGCGCCACCGGCAGGCCCAATGCGACCAGCCCGACCAATGTGGCCAGCCGCGCATCCATGCCGGTTTCGGGTTCATTATCAGCCCCGAACGCCTTGATCGACGCCGGGGGCTGAAAGTAGTGAGTGGTGCCTTTGGCAAACGCATCGGCAATCATGGACATCGCAACACCTCGGAGAAAATTATTCGACTCTAATGCGCGTCAGGGTAGCAGCGTTTCGCCGGCTTGGGAAGCCATTCGTCGCGGAAAGCCGCGGGGAACCCGGTAGACGGGCCAAACGGCTTGGGCTAATCCGGGGCCACCCAACAGGAGTATCCGCATGTCCGCCCATGGTGCCGCCCGTCCGATGATCGCCCGCGCCGGGGGGGCCCTGACGGGCCGCGCCGATGTGCCCGGCGACAAGTCGATCAGCCACCGGTCGCTGATCCTTGGCGCGATGGCTGTCGGAGAGACGCGGATCACCGGCCTGTTGGAAGGGCAGGATGTGCTGGACACCGCCACCGCGATGCGGGCCTTTGGCGCGACCGTGGAACAGCGGGACGGCACATGGCATGTCCACGGCGTGGGCGTCGGCGGATTTGGCGAACCCGAACAGGTGATTGATTGCGGCAATTCCGGCACCGGGGTGCGGCTGATCATGGGGGCAATGGCGACCTCGCCCATCACGGCGACGTTTACCGGCGACGCCAGCTTGCGCAAACGCCCGATGGCGCGGGTGAACGATCCGCTGGCGCTGTTCGGCGCGCGGTCTTACGGGCGGGACGGTGGGCGGCTGCCGATGACCGTGGTGGGGGCCGCCGATCCGGTGCCGGTGCGTTACACGGTGCCGGTGCCGTCCGCGCAGGTGAAATCGGCCGTGCTGCTGGCCGGGCTGAACGCGCCAGGGCAGACCGTGGTGATCGAACGCGAACCGACGCGCGATCATTCGGAACGGATGCTGGCGGGGTTTGGCGCGGAAATCGTGACGCGCCACACCCCTGAGGGCCGCGAGATTACCCTGACCGGGCGGCCCGAATTGCGCCCGCAAGTCATTGCCGTGCCGCGCGATCCGTCCTCTGCCGCCTTCCCGGTCTGTGCGGCGCTGATCGTGCCGGGATCAGATGTGCTGGTGCCGAATATTGGCCTGAACCCGACGCGCGCCGGCCTGTTCACAACGCTGCAAGAGATGGGCGCGGACCTGACATTCGAAAACCTGCGCGACGAGGGCGGCGAACCGGCGGCAGACCTGCGCGCGCGGTTCTCGCCCGATCTGCGCGGCGTGACCGTGCCCCCCGACCGCGCCGCCAGCATGATCGACGAATACCCGATCCTGTCGGTCGTCGCGGCCTTTGCCGAAGGGCAGACCGTGATGCGGGGCGTCCGCGAACTGCGCGTCAAGGAAAGCGACCGTATCGCCGCGATGGTGGCCGGTTTGCAGGCGGCGGGCGTCAGCGTCGAAGACGGCCCGGACTGGATGATCGTGCACGGCTTGGGCCATGGCAATGTTCCGGGCGGGGCAATGGCGGCCACCCATCTGGACCACCGCATCGCAATGTCTTTCCTTGTCATGGGGCTGGCCACCCGCGCGCCGATGCGGATCGACGACGGCGGCGCGATTGCCACATCCTTCCCGATTTTCGGCGCGCTGATGACCGGCTTGGGTGCCGATATCAGCCATGCCTGACTCCGCCCCGTTCACCGTCGCCATCGACGGCCCCGCGGCAGCGGGCAAGGGCACGATCAGCCGCGCGGTGGCCGCGCGCTTTGGGTTCGCGCATCTGGACACCGGGCTCTTGTATCGCGCGGTCGGTGCAAAAGGCGGCGATCCGGTTACGGCCGCCGCCACACTGACCCCCGACGACCTGTCCCGCCCCGACTTGCGCAGCCCCGAAGCCGCCCAAGCCGCCAGCCGCGTTGCCGCGATTCCAGAGGTGCGCGCGGCGCTGACCGCGTTTCAACGCGATTTCGCCCGCCGCGCCGGTGGCGCGGTGCTGGACGGGCGCGATATCGGCACGGTGATCTGCCCCGAGGCCGAGGTAAAGCTGTATATCACCGCCAGCGCCGCAATCCGCGCCGAACGCCGCTGGCGCGAAGACGGACAGGCGCAGACCCTGGAAGACGTGCTGTGCGACGTGCAGGCCCGCGATGCCCGCGACATGGGTCGCACGGACGCCCCGCTGCGCGCCGCCGATGACGCAGTGCAGATCGACACCTCGGCCATGACCATCGCCGCCGCGATCAGCGCCGCTATCCGCGAAGTGGAGAAACGCCTGTGAACCAGACCCTGACCCTGCGCCAGCTTGGCCGCGCCGGACCCTCCGTTTCGCCCATTGGCGTGGGGGCGATGTCGTTTTCCGATGTCTACGGCCCCACGACCGAGGACAACAGCCGTGCCATCCTTGATCTGGCGCTTGAAACCGGCGTGACGCTGATCGACACGGCGGATATCTATGGCATGGGGCGGTCGGAACTGGCCATCGGGGCGTTTCTGCGCGACCGGCCCGGTGTGCGCGACGATCTGGTGATCTGCACCAAGGGCGGCATCATCCCCGGCCCACCGCGCCGCTTTGACAATGCGCCCGACTATCTGGAAACGGCGCTGGACGCGTCCCTGACCCGGCTGGGGATCGACTGCGTCGACCTGTATTATGTCCACCGCCGCGACTTTGCCCGCCCGATCGAAGAGGTGACGGACACGCTCACGCGTCTGGTTGCCAAGGGCAAGACGCGTGCTATCGGGTTCTCGGAAATCGCGCCCGCAGAGCTGCACCGCGCCATGGCGATTGCGCCGGTTGCCGCCGTGCAATCGGAATATTCGCTGGCCAGCCGCGCGCCCGATCTGGGCATGGTGCAGGCCACGGCCGATCTTGGCGCGGCGCTGGTCGCGTTCTCGCCTTTGGGCCGGTCGCTGCTGACAGATCATCCGATCCCGCAGGCGGTAGCGGCAACGCTGCAATTCCTGGGCCAGAATCCGCGGTTTCAGGCCGACGCCTATCACGCCAACCGCACCATCACCGACCGCTTCCGGAGGCTGGCCGCCGAGATGGGCCTGCCCGCCGCGAGCCTGGCCATCGCCTGGGTGTTACAGCGCGGGGCACATGTGCTGCCGATCCCCGGCACGCGGTCGGTGGCGCATTTCCGCGAATTGCTGCGCGGCTGCGAGGTGCGGCTGGGGGCGGACGATCTGGCCCGCATCGACGCGGTATTGCCGGTCGGCTGGGCCCATGGCGACCGCTATAGCGAGGCACAATGGGGCGGCATCGCGCGTTACTGCTGATCCAGCGGAGCGGCTGCGCCGCGCTTTCATATCTCGTTGGCGGCCATGCCGCCGCCTCGGGGTGCCTCCGGCGGGGATATTTGGAAACCAGAGAAGCCCGAAGCGCCGCGTCCCTGCTTCTCTGGTTTCTAACTATCCCGGGGGTCAGGCCGCAGGCCGAGGGGGCAGAGCCCCCTTTCGCGCCGCATCCGCTTGCGCTAGGGCTGCGGCGGTTCTGAGAGGAAGCATCATGAAACCCATTCGCCTGATGTCCGGTTTTCTGACGGTGGGGTTCTGGACGCTGGCGTCCCGTATCCTTGGCTTTGTCCGCGATGCCATGATCCTGGGCTGGTTGGGCACGGGGCCTGCCTATGAGGCCTTTGTCGTGGCGTTCCGGCTGCCCAACATGTTTCGCCGGTTTTTTGCCGAAGGCGCGTTCAACACGTCGTTTGTGCCGATATTCGCCAAGAAGCTGCAAGGCGGTCAGGATGCGCAGGGCTTTGCATCCGAAGCGTTTTCCGGTCTGGTCGCGGTGCTGATCGCGCTGACGCTGCTGGCGCAGGCGGCGATGCCCTGGCTGATCTGGGGGTTGGCGTCGGGGTTTGCGGGGCAGGAGAAGTTCGACCTGTCGGTCGAATTCGGGCGGATCGCCTTTCCCTATATCCTGTTCATCTCATTGGCGGCGCTGTTGTCGGGGGTGCTGAATGCGCTGGGGCATTTTGCGGCGGCCGCGGCCGCGCCGATCCTGCTGAACGTTGTTCTGGTTGGCAGCATGGGGGTGGTGGCCTGGCTGGGCGGCGATGTGGCCCGCGCGCTGGTCTGGGGCATCCCGGTGGCGGGGGTGGCGCAGATGGCGCTGGTTTGGGTGGCGGCACAGCGGGCGGGGTTCCGGCTGATCCCCGGGCGGCCGCGCTGGACGCCCGAGATGCGCCATCTGGTGTCTGTGGCGGTGCCTGCGGCCTTGGCGGGGGGCGTGGTGCAGGTGAACCTGTTGGTGGGCCAGCAGGTCGCCAGTTACTTTGACCGCGCGGTGGGCTGGCTTTATGCCGCCGACCGGCTGTATCAACTGCCGCTGGGGGTGGTCGCGATTGCGGTGGGCGTCGTGTTGTTGCCCGAACTGGCGCGGCGGTTGCAGGCGAATGACCCGGCAGGCGCGCGCGATGCGCTGTCGCGCGGCACCGAGGTCAGCCTTGCGCTGACAATTCCTGCCGCCGTGGCGCTGGTGGTGATCCCGCTGCCCTTGGTGTCTGTCATGTTCGAGCGCGGCGCGACCACCGCAACCGACAGTGCGGCGATTGCTATGGCGGTGCTGGTCTATGGCCTCGGCCTGCCGGCGTTCGTGTTGCAGAAACTGTATCAGCCGCTGTTTTATGCCCGCGAGGATACCCGCGCGCCGTTCCGTTACGCGGTCGCCGCCATGGTGGTCAATGCGGTGCTGGCCATCGGGCTGGCCCCCGTCATTGGCTGGATCGCCTGCGCGATTGCCACCACGGTCGCGGCCTGGGGCATGGTGGGGTTGCTGTATGTCGGGTCTCGCAAAATGGGCGATGCGGTGCGGCTTGATGCGCGCTGCACCTATCGCCTGCCCCGGATCGTGCTGGCGTCGGCGCTGATGGGCGCGGTGTTGGCGGCGGTCAACCTGGGGCTGGGCGATTGGCTTTACACCGGCGGGGTGCGTTATATTGCACTGACGGTGCTGGTCGCGGCGGGGATGGTGGCCTATGGGCTGATCGGGCAGGCCATCGGCGCGTTCCGGCTGTCCGAGTTCCGGGCCGTGCTACGCCGCCGCTAGGCTGCGTTCCAAGGCAGGATAGCGCAGGCCAAGCGTGATCCCGCGCAGGACGAAACTGCCGACCAGCGCGATCCAGAGGCCGTGATTGCCAAAGGCGGGCAGCAGGATCGGCAGGCTGGCGAAATACAGCGCTGCCGACAGCGCCGTCATGTTGCGCATGTCGGCCCCGCGCGTTGCGCCGATGAACACGCCATCCAGCACCCAGGCCGCCACGCCCAACAGCGGCACCGCCACCATGTAGGGCAGAAAGGCGCGCACCTCGGCCTGGACGGCGGGCACCTTGGCCATCACATCGACCAAGGGTCCGCCCAGCACCGCAAATGTCAGCGCCAGCAGCATCGCCCCCACCCCGGACCAGACCGCCGCCAACCAGATCGACCGCCGCAGCGCCGCGATATTGCGCGCCCCCACGGCCTGCGCCACCAGCGCCTCGGCGGCAAAGGCGAAACCGTCCAACGCATAGGCGGTGATGTCGATGAATTGCAGCAAGATGTGATTGGCCGCCAGCGTGACATCGCCGAACCCCGCGCCAAGGAACAGGAAGGACACAAACACCGCCATCAGGCAGATGGTGCGCAGCGCGATGTTGCCATTCACCGCCACCATCCGACCCAGCATGGCACGGTTCGTGACCCGCGCCCAATCGCGCCATGCCGGCGTGATTAGCGCATCGCGGCAGAACCACAGCGCAAGGCCCAGCCCCGACACCTCGGCGATCAGCGAGGCTACCGCGACGCCAGGGATGCCCCAGCCAAGGCCAAGCACGAACCACAGATCCAGCGCCGCGTTCACCCCGGTGATCCAGACCTGAATGACGAACACCGCCCGCGTGCGTTCCCGCGCGATCAGCCAGCCGTTCAGGCCGAACACCGCAATCGTTGCGGGCGCGCCCCAGATGCGGATAGACAGGTATTGCCGCGCCAGTGCCTCGACTTCGGCGCTGGCAGGCGCAGTGCGGAAGGCGGCCCAGATCAGCGGGGCCTGCACTGCGATGATCAGCGCGCCCGCCGCCAGCCCGATCATGACCGCGCGCGTCAGATGCGCCACCATTTCGGCCTGGTCCCCCGCGCCGATGGCCTGCCCGGTCAGCCCGGTCGTCCCCATGCGCAGAAAGCCGAACACCCAATAGATCGTGGCAAGGATGACCGCGCCCAGCCCCACCGCGCCGATGGCCGCCGCCGATCCCATCTGCCCGATCACGCCGGTATCGACCGCGCCGATGATGGGCACGGTCGCATTCGACAGCACGATGGGCAGCGCGATGCGCAACACGCGCGCATGTGTCAGGGGGGCTTGGGTCAGGTCTGTGTCAGCCATCGCGGCGGGGCATCAGGAAATGCCCGGTCGCCTGCGCAAAGGGGCGGGCGTGATTGTCCTGCCACGCCTCGACATGCACCGACGCATAGCGCCGCCCGGACCGGTTCACCTGCGCGCGGGCATAGGCATCGCGCGGCAGGCCGGTGCGCAGGTAATCCACTGTGAAGGTGATGGTTTTCGGCAGGCGCGGCATCTGCCCGGTCACCAGCGCATCGGGGTTGAACGCGCCCTGTTCGATTTCTTCCCACAGGGTTGCCCATGACAGGCAGATCACGGCGGTAATCTCTAGAAACGCCGCCGTCACGCCGCCGTGGATCGCGGGCAACATCGGGTTCCCGATGAGCTTGTCGTCAAAGGGCAGCAGCGCGGTCAGTTCGTCGCCGCGCCGATCGAACTGCGCCCCCAGAAACTGGATGTAAGGCACGCCCTGCACCAGCGCGGCCAAGGCGGCATCGCGGCGCTGTTTCACCACCTGCACGGGTTCGGGGCGTTTGCGCAGCGTCATGACGACCCCTCGGCCACGCCTTCAACGGTGAAACTGCCCGTCGCGGTGGCCACGGGCAAGCCGTCATCATCATCGCTGGCAGTCGCGCGCACAAAGGCCACGTTGCGGGTGACGTGGTAACATTCGGCACGCGCGCGGATCGCCTGACCGGGGGTGGCGGCGCGCATGTAATCAATGCGCAGGTCGATGGTCGCGGTGCCGCCGGGGTTTCTGGGATGGCTCATCACCGCCGCCCCGCAACAGGTGTCCAGCAAAGCCGACACCGCCCCGCCATGGATCACGCCGGTTTCCGGGTCGCCGATCATCCGCGTGTCATAGGGCATCGACATCGACGCCACCCCATCGGTCAACCCATCCACCTGCATCCCCAACATGCGGGCATGCGGGATGGCGGCGATGAACTGCCGCGCCAGTTTCACCTTGTCGATGGCCATGGCGGCTCCTGTCATTTGCGTGATGTTGTTATTTGCTCTTGCAAAGGCTTTGCCAAGGCTTACGTTGATATGCGAATGGTTCTCAATATCAGGTAGACACATGCCCGCAGAGTCCGCGTCCGTCCTGGAACAGCAACAGATCGGCCCGCTGCGCCCGCGCCGCCTGGTCGTGGCACTGGTTCTGCTGGCGTTGGCCATCGCGCCGAACGGGCTGGGCGCGCTCACGCGGGAATTGATGCTGGATGCGTGGTTCGCGGTTTCGGCCTTTGTCGCTGCAACGCTGCTGCTGTTTTACGGCGGCGAACGGCTGTTCAAAGCCGATATCGGGGCGATGTTGTCGCGCGCGCGCGGCTGGCAGGTGCCGGTCGCGGCGTTGCTCGGCGCGACGCCAGGCTGCGGCGGGGCGGTGATCGTGGTCGCGGCCTATGCAAGCGGGCGGGTCGGGTTCGGTGCGGTTGTGGCAACGCTGACCGCAACAATGGGCGACGCGGCGTTTCTATTGATTGCGACGCGGCCCGATGCGGCCGTCGTGCTGCTGCCGCTGTGCTTTGCGGTGGGCACCTTGTCGGGGTGGGTGGTGGACGCGCTGCGCTATGCCCCGGCGCGCGATGGCAGCAACTGCGGCACGGATACGCCGCGCATCGGCGCGCTGCGCCGGCAGGATCGCGCCTTTGTCGCACTGGCGCTGCCGGGGCTGGCCATCGGTCTGACCGATCTGATCGCGCCCGACCTGCTGGACCGTCTGCCGTCAGGACTGGCTGCAACGCTGGGGTTGGCGGGTGTGGCGTTGATGGCGGCAATCTGGGCCACCTCGCCCGTATCGACCATGACCAACCCCACAGACCCTCCCGCTACCCGTGCCGCCGAAGAAACCGCATTCATCACAATCTGGGTGCTGGGGGCCTTTCTTGGTTATGAATATGCCGTGGAATATCTTGGGCTTGATCTGGCGGGGCTGTTCGGGTCCATCGCGGTGCTGCTGCCGCTGATGGGGGTGCTGGTCGGGCTGATCCCCGGATGTGGCCCGCAGATTCTGGTCACCACATTGTTCATCAATGGCACGGTGCCTTTCGCCGCGCTGGTAGGCAACGCGATTTCCAATGATGGCGACGCGCTGTTTCCGGCGCTGGCAGTCAATCCGCGTGCGGCCCTGCTGGCAACGCTGGTGTCAGCGGTGCCTGCGGTGATCGTGGCCTATGGGTTCTATCTGCTGGTGCCCGGTTTCCTGAACTGACCAGTCTGAAAGGTGCCCATTCGGCTCTGGCCACCGCCGCCCGCTTGCGTCACACTGTGCGCAACGCAGGGAGGCGGAACCGATGACCGACAGGAAGCTGTCCTTCAAGGACATGTGCGCCAGGTTCGACGTCACACCGCGCACGCTGCGGTATTACGAATACATCGAACTGTTGTCGCCTGAACGCGACGGGCGGCTGCGCTGGTATGGTCCGCGCGAAACCGCGCGAATGACGTTGATCCTGCGCGGGCGCAAATTCGGCTTTGCGCTGGAGGATATCCGGCAATGGCTGCTGATCTATGAACGCGAGGGCACCGATGCGCAGAATCGCGCCTGGATCGCGATGGCGGACCGGCAGTTGCGCGAATTGACCGAACAACAGCGTCAGATCACCGAAGCGCTGGTCGAATTGCAGGCGCTGCGCGACCGCACGGCGGCCGAACTGGCCGCGCAACCGGACGTCGCGGGGGCCTGATCGCGCCCTGATCGCGCCCTGATCGCGCCTTGCGCAAGATCGAAAATTGCGCGACATTCAGTTGACGCGACGTGATCTTACGTCAACATTAAAGTGACGTGACGTATCGCTAACGTCAATCGCAAAGCCCGTTGTATCGTCGGTCAGCGGCGGTCATTTGGCGCTTTGGTTGTGATGCCGAGGGTAAAGACATGTCCGAGAAATTGATGACGATCCGCGAAACCTGCGAAGCGTTCGATGTGACGCCGCGCACCTTGCGGTTCTACGAGGCAAAGGAGCTGCTGTTCCCGATCCGCGATGGCCAGAAGCGGCTGTTCACCCAGCGCGACCGCGCGCGGCTGAAACTGATCCTGCGCGGCAAGCGGTTCGGGTTCACGCTGGAAGAAATCCGGCAATTGCTGGACCTGTACAAACGCGGCGACGAACAGGTGCTGCAACTGGAAAAGACCTACGAACTGGCTCAGGGCCGGATGGATGATCTGGTGCGCCAACGCGACGAATTGAATTTGGCCATCGCCGATCTGGCCGAACAGATGAAATGGGGCGAACGCATGATCGCCTCGATGAAAACCGCCCGCAACGCCGCCGAATAAGCGCTGCCGCAACGACCCTGAGGGAGACAGAAATGCCCAGCTATACCGCCCCCGTCAAAGATACCCAGTTCGTGCTGCATGACGTGCTGGCCGTGACCGCATCCGACATTCCGGGCTATGCCGACCTTGAAGCTGATTTTACCGGCCCGGTTCTGGAAGAAGCCGGCAAGATCTGTTCCGAAGTGCTGTCGCCGCTGAACCCCGTCGGCGACCGCGAGGGCTGCCGGTTGGAAAACGGCGTGGTGCGCACGCCCACGGGGTTCAAGGACGCGTTCGACCGCGTCCGCGATGGCGGCTGGACCGCGCTGGACATGCCCGAGGAATTCGGCGGCCAGGGTCTGCCGCATGTGATGGGCACGGCTGTTGGCGAATATTTCTCGGCCGCCAATCAGGCGTTCACCATGTATCAGGGCCTGACCCATGGTGCGGCCTCGGCCATTCTGGCGCATGGCACGCAGGCGCAGAAAGACACCTATCTGCCCAAGATGACGTCCTGCGACTGGACCGGCACGATGAACCTGACCGAGCCGCATTGCGGCACCGATCTGGGCCTGATGCGCACCCGCGCGGTGCCGCAGGGCGACGGCAGCTATCATGTGACCGGGCAGAAGATTTTCATCTCGGCCGGTGAGCACGACATGGCCGACAACATCATCCATCTGGTGCTGGCCAAGATCCCCGGCGGACCCGAAGGCATCAAGGGCGTGTCGCTGTTCATCGTGCCCAAGTTCATCGTGAATGCGGATGGATCTTTGGGCGCGCGCAACGGCGTGTCCTGCGGCAAGATCGAAGAAAAGATGGGCATCCACGGCAATTCCACCTGCGTCATGAATTATGACGACGCCGTGGGGTATCTGCTGGGCGAAGAACACAAGGGCATGCGCGCCATGTTCACCATGATGAACGAGGCCCGTCTGGGCGTCGGCATGCAGGGTCTGGCGCAGGCCGATGTCGCCTATCAGAACGCGGTCGCCTATGCCAAGGACCGCCTGCAGGGCCGCGATGTGACCGGCACCAAGAACCCCAACGGCCCCGCCGACCCGCTGATCGTGCACCCCGATATCCGCCGCGCGCTCTTGGATCAGAAAAGTTTCGTCGAGGGCGCGCGCGCCTTCATGCTGTGGGGCGCGTCGCTGATCGACCGCGCGCAGCGCAACGATGATGCGGCCGCCGATGGCCTGATCTCGTTGATGACGCCGGTGATCAAGGGCTTCCTGACCGACGAAGGCTATGACATGACCGTGCGCGCCCAGCAGGTCTATGGCGGGCATGGCTATATCGAGGAATGGGGCATGTCGCAGTTCACCCGCGATGCCCGTATCGCGATGATCTACGAAGGCGCGAATGGCGTGCAGGCGCTCGATCTGGTGGGCCGCAAGCTGGCGCAAGACGGCGGGCGGCATGTGATGGCGTTCTTCGAGATGGTGAAGACCTTTATCAAGGACAACGAAGACGACGCGCGGCTGAAAAAGGATTTCCTGGACCCGCTAAAGGCCGCCTCGAAAGACCTGCAAACGGCTGGCATGTTCTTCATGCAGAACGGGATGAAGAACCCCAATGCGGCCCTGTCGGGGTCCTATGATTTCATGCACCTGTTCGGGCATGTCTGTCTGGGGCTGATGTGGGCACGGATGGCCAAGGCGGCGCTGGCGGCACTGGACGCGGGCAAGCCCGACGTGGCGTTCTACGAGACGAAGCTTGCGACCGGGCGCTATTACATGACACGCCGCTTGCCCGCGACGGCGCTGCATCTGGCGCGCATCAATTCGGGGGCGGCCCCGGTGATGACGCTGGAAGCGGCGAATTTCTGATGGGAAAGATGGGTGCACAGCACCCATCCTACGGCACCGCGACAGCCAGGAGGGGAGGCCCGGCGATGACGATCCACCGATCAACCTGGATGACCGACGACCACGTCATGCTGGCCGAGATGACCGCCCGCTTTATTGCCACGGAATGGGTGCAGCACATCCCCCGCTGGCGCAAGGCGGGCATCATGGACCGCGCGGCCTGGACCCAGGCGGGCACGCAGGGGCTGTTGTGCCCGTCCATCCCCGAGGAATACGGCGGCGCGGGCGGGGATTTCGGCCATGAGGCGGTGATCTATATGGAACACCCGCGCCAGAACCTTGCCAGCTGGGGCGTGCCGATCCATTCCGGCATCGTTGCGCATTACATTCTGGCCTATGGCACCGAGGATCAGAAACGCCGCTGGCTGCCGCAGATGGCGTCAGGCGCGATGGTCGGCGCGCTGGCGATGACTGAACCCGGCACCGGGTCCGATGTACAGGCGATCACGACGCGGGCAGTGCGCGATGGCAATGTCTATCGCCTGACGGGGCAAAAGACGTTCATTTCCAACGGCCAGCATGCCGATCTGGTCATCGTCGCGGCCAAGACCGACCCGACACAGGGCGCGCGCGGTATCTCATTGGTGGTGGTGGAAACCGCCAACGCGCCGGGATTTGCGCGCGGGCGCAACCTTGACAAGATCGGGATGCATGCGGCGGACACGTCGGAGCTGTTCTTCGACAATGTCCCGGTGCCGCCCGAAAACATCCTGGGGCTGGACGAAGGCAAGGGCTTTGCCCAGATGATGAGCCAACTGCCGCAGGAACGCCTGATCATCGCCTGCGGCGCGGTTGGCGCGATGGAGGGCGCGGTGGCGCTGACCACAGCCTATTGCCAGGAACGTCACGCCTTTGGCGGGCCGCTGACGCAATTCCAGAACACACGGTTTGTGCTGGCGGAATGCCAGACCAAGACAGCGGTAGCGCGCGCTTTCCTCGATGAATGCATCGTCGAACATTTGCAGGGCCGCCTCAGCGTCGAGAAGGCGGCAATGGCGAAGTACTGGACGACGGATACGCAGGGCGAGGTGCTGGACGCCTGCCTGCAACTACACGGCGGTTACGGCTTCATGCAGGATTACGCAATTGGCGAGATGTGGGCCGATGCGCGGGTGCAACGGATTTATGGCGGCACCAACGAGATCATGAAGGAATTGATCGCGCGGCCGTTCAGCGGGGCGCGCAAATGAGCGGCGGTGCGCGGGTGGCGGGTGCAGGAGCCTCCGGCGGGGGTATTTCGCGCAAGATGAATGTGGAACGCGGCGCATGTTCCACCCCGTCCCGCTCCACCGGATTGGCTACCAGATATGTCGGAACGGGGCTTCACCTTGCACGGTCATCGGCTCCCCAGCCTGTACCGTGATGAAAGCTTGGCAGGACAAGGTTAACCGCGCGTGAAGAGAATACATTCCCATTCATCTTGCTGAAAATACCCCGGGGGGTCCGGGGGGCTGGCCCCCCGGCCTCGGCTGAAACAAGGAGCGACCGATGACCATGAAACTGCATTGCTTTGGCGAAAGCGGCAATTCTTACAAGGCGGCACTGGCGCTGCAACTGGCGGGGCTGGACTGGGTGCCGGTGTTCGTGGATTTCTTTGGCGGCGCGACGCGTAGCCCGGATTACCGTTCCAAGAACGTGATGGGCGAGGCGCCGATGCTGGAAGACGGCGATCTGGTGCTGACGCAATCGGGCGTGATCCAGATGTATGTCACCGAGAAAACCGGCAAACTTGGTGGGCGCGATTCGCAGGAGGCGCGCGAGGTGATGCGGTGGCTGTTCTGGGACAACCACAAGATGTCGTCGCAGGCGGGCATGCAGCGGTTCCTGATGAATTTCCTGCCCGAGGACAAGCGCCCGAAAGAGGTGATCGGCTTTACTGCGGGCCGGTTGAAGGCCGCGTTCACCACGCTGAATGCGGCGCTGGACGGGCGCGACTGGCTGGTGGGCGACGGCATCACCAATGCTGATATCGCTTGCTGTGGTTATCTGTATTACCCTGAACCCTTTGGGTTCACGCGCGCGGATTGGCCGCACATCGACCGCTGGCTGGACCGCATCGCGGCCCAGCCCCACTGGAAACACCCCTATGATTTGATGCCCGGCAACCCGTCTGACCGGGCGAAATGAAGGAGACCCCCATGACCGATGCCTATATCTATGACGCCATCCGCACCCCGCGCGGCAAGGGCCGCGCCGACGGTAGCCTGCACGAGGTGACAGCCGTGCGCCTGTCCGCGCAGGTGTTGGACGCGCTGGCCGAGCGCAACAATCTGACCGGTCACGCGGTCGAGGATGTGATCTGGGGCAATGCCACGCAGGTGATGGAACAGGGCGCCTGCCTTGCGCGGTCTGCCGTGCTGGCGTCGAACCTTGACGAATCCATCCCCGGCCTGTCGATCAACCGCTTTTGCGCCAGCGGCATGGAGGCGGTGAACCTGGCCGCCAACCAGGTGCGCGGCGGTGCGGGCATGGCCTATATCGCGGGTGGGGTCGAGATGATGAGCCGCGTGCCGATGGGGTCGGATGGCGCGGCGATTGCCGTTGATCCCAGTCTGGCAATGGATCGCTATTTCGTGCCGCAAGGCATTTCCGCCGACCTTATCGCCACCAAATACGGCTTTAGCCGCGATCAGGCCGATGCGCTGGCCGTCGAAAGCCAAAAACGCGCCAAGGCGGCCTGGGATGACAAGCGCTTTGGCAAATCGGTCATCACGGTGCGCGACATCAACGGGCTGGAAATCCTGTCCTATGACGAGTTTATCCGCCCCGGCACCGACATGCAGACCTTGGGCGCGCTGAAGCCGTCATTCAAGGACATGGGCGAGGTGATGCCCGGTTTCGACAAGGTCGCGCTGCTGAAATATCCGCAGTTTGAACGCATCAACCATATCCACCACGCGGGCAATTCGTCGGGCATCGTCGATGGTGCGGCCGGTGTGCTGATCGGCAACAAGGAGTTTGGCGAACGCATGGGGATCAAGCCCCGCGCCCGCATCCGCGCCACCGCCAAGATCGGCACCGACCCCACCATCATGCTGACCGGGCCGGTGCCTGCGACGCAAAAGATCCTTGCCGATAGCGGCATCACGATTGGTGACATCGACCTGTTCGAGGTCAACGAGGCCTTCGCCGCCGTCGTCCTGCTGTTCCAGCAGGCGTTTGATGTCGACCCTAGCTTGGTCAACGTCAACGGCGGGTCGATCGCGATGGGGCACCCGCTGGGGGCGACTGGCGCGATCATCATCGGCACGCTGTTGGACGAGCTGGAGCGGCAGGACAAGGAAATGGGTCTGGCCACACTTTGCATCGCGTCCGGCATGGGCGCGGCCACCATCATCGAGCGCGTGTGAGGAGAGACAAATGACCGATTTCACCCTGACGACCGATGCCGATGGCGTGGGCACCATCACCTGGGACTGCCCCGGTAAATCCATGAATGTGATGTCGGCGGCGGCTTTGCTGGAACTGTCCGACTGTTTCGACGCGGCGCTGGCGGACCCTGCCGTGAAAGGCATCGTGATTACCTCGGGCAAGAAGGATTTCGCCGGGGGCATGGACCTGAACGTGCTGGCGCAGATGCGGGCAGACGCGGGCGATGAACCCGCAAAGGGCCTGTTCGACGGCATCATGGCGATGCATGCGCTGCTGCGCAAAATCGAACGCGCGGGGATGGACCCCAAGACGCTGAAGGGCGCGAAACCTGTGGCGGCGGCCCTGCCCGGCACGGCGGCGGGCATCGGGTTCGAACTGCCGCTGGCCTGTCACCGCATTTTCGCCGCCGATAATCCCAAGGCCAAGATCGGCCTGCCGGAAATCCTGGTCGGCATTTTCCCCGGCGCGGGCGGCACCACGCGGATGGTGCGGAAACTCGGCGCGATGATGGCCGCCCCCATGCTCTTGGAAGGCAAGATGCTGGAGCCGAAAAAGGCCAAGGCGGCGGGCATCATCGATGAGGTGGTGGCCGATCCGGTCGCTGCCGCGCGCGACTGGGTGCTGAAGGCGACGGATGCCGATTGCGTCAAGCCGTGGGACAAGAAGGACTACAAGATGCCGGGCGGCACGCCCTATCATCCGATGGGGTTCCAGACCTTTGTCGGCGCGTCCGCCATGCTGAACGGCCGCACCGCCGGGGCCTATCCCGCGCCGCGCGCGATGCTGTCGGCGGTCTATGAAGGCGCGATGGTGCCATTTGACACCGCGCTGAAGATCGAGGCGCGGTGGTTCACCCATGTGCTGATGAACCCGTCGGCGGCGGCGATGATCCGGTCCTTGTTCCTGAACAAGGAGGCGCTGGAAAAAGGCGCGGTGCGCCCCGCCAACGTGGATGATCAGCGGGTGGCCAAGGTCGGTGTGCTGGGCGCGGGCATGATGGGGGCTGGCATCGCGCTGGTGTCGGCGCAGGCGGGCATCGACGTGGTGCTGATTGATGCGACGCAAGAGGCGGCGGATCGCGGCAAGGCCTATTCCGAGAAATACGCCGATGACGGCATCAAGAAGGGGCGGTCCACGCCCGAGAAGAAGGCCGAACTGCTGGGCCGCATCCACGCCACCGCCGATTACGCGGCGCTGGCCGGTTGCGACCTGATCATCGAGGCGGTGTTCGAGGATACAGCCGTCAAGGCCGAGGTGACCGCGAAAGCCGAAGCCGTGATCCCCGACACCTGCATCTATGCGTCGAACACCTCGACCCTGCCGATTTCGGACCTTGCCAAGGCGTCAACGCGGCCTGGGCAATTCATCGGCATCCACTTCTTCAGCCCGGTGGAAAAGATGAACCTTGTGGAAATCATCCGCGGCGCGGAAACCGGCGACCGCGCGGTGGCCAAGGCGCTGGATTACGTCCGGCAAATCCGCAAGACGCCCATCGTGGTGAACGATGCGCGGTTCTTCTATGCCAACCGCTGTATCATCCCTTATGTCAACGAAGGCGTGCGGATGGTGGGCGAAGGCGTGGAACCCGCGCTGGTGGAAAATGCCGCGCGGATGCTGGGGTTCCCGGTGGGGCCGCTGCAACTCAACGACGAGACGTCGATTGATCTGGGCGTGAAAATCGCCAAGGCGACCAAGGCGGCGCTTGGCAATGCCTATGACGCGGGGGCGGCGGATGACGTGCTGTTCTGGTTGTTCGATCAGGGGCGGATGGGGCGGAAGTCGAAATCCGGCTATTACGCTTATGACGATGCCGGCAAGCGGGTCGGTATCTGGGAAGGGCTGCGAGACAAATACACGCGTGGCGACCAGCCCACGCTGATCGACGTGCAGCACCGGCTGATGTTCGCCCAGGTGCTGGAGGCGGTGCGCGCCCTGGAAGACGGTGTGTTGATGGACATCCGCGAAGGCGACGTGGGCGCGATACTGGGCTGGGGCTTTGCGCCGTGGTCGGGCGGGCCGTTTGCCTGGCTGGACATGCTGGGCGCGGAATATGCCGCCGCGCGTTGTGACGAGCTGGAAGCGGCGTTTGGCGCACGGTTCAAATGCCCTGCCCTGCTGCGCGAAATGGCCGACAAGGGCCAGACTTTCTATGGCCGGTTTGGGTCGAAAAAGGTCGCATGACGCAAAACGGGCGGGGTCACCCCCGCCCGTTTCATATGATGCCGGATGCGGATCAGGCGGCGGCGGCGATGCCTGCGGCTGCGTATTCGGTCGCAACGGCTGCTGCGATATGGGCGGCCACCGGCGCGGGAACGCGGTTATACGACCGGCGTTCCACAGCACGGAACAGATCGACCACCAGATCGGACATCGCGGGGCAATGCAGCATCGCACCGGAATTGGTGAACACCATCTGCTCGTCTTCGAAATACAGCGTGATGATCTCGATCTCGCCCGCCGGAATGGCGCGTTCGATGCCCAGCAGGCCTTCCAGCGCCGAGGCCGGGATCGCGGCAAAGGCATCGCCCACCAGCGTTTCGGCGGCGTTGTTTTCGATCACCACGGCCTGATCGGGCATCAGCCACAGTTCGGTGCGGTTGCCAAGGGCGTTGACCGGCACACACAGCGGCAGGTGCTTGCGCAGGCAGCGGGTCATGCGGGTGCGGGTGATGCGCGACACACGCTGCAGGCCGTCGTCAAAGGTCAGCACCTCGTCGCCCTCGGCGACCGCTTCGACCGGACGCCAGCCCTGACGGGTGGCGACGCGCGTTCCGGCGATCAGGCCGGTGGTGACCGTCGACGCACCATCGGTGGCGCCCGACACGTCGGCCATGCGGGTGGTGATTTCCGTCTTTCCGAATGCACGTCCGAACATTTGGTCTTCCCCTCGGTCTGGCCCGGCAGCTTTGCCCCGGTGTGTTTCTGTTGGGACCAAATGACGTGATTCTTCGGACAGGGATTGGTCCGGAAAATGGTTTGATTTGGGCAAGACTGCCGTTTTATCGACAATTCACCGCCACAGGGGCGACTGTTTCGCGATCTGTGCCGCAATCTGGCGCTTGCGGGGCGGGGTTTCGACAGGCTGCGCCATATTCCGGCAGTTTGTGGCGGGGCCGCGAATGGCCCGATCAGGGTGATTCCGTGGCGCGCCCTGATCGGCGGTAGAGGGGCAATGCGAAGCTGTCACCTCAGTCCGGATCGAACCGATAGCCAAAGCGCGCGATATCCTCGACACAAGCTTGTGCGACGGCGTCAACGCTGGCGGCATGGTAATAGCCGCGCCAATCCGCCGCCCGCTCTGATGCATTGGCGCGCGGCAGGTCGAACTGGAATCCCAGATGGTCAAAGAACGGCTTGGCATCATCCGCGAAATGTTCCAGCCGGATATACAGCGCGCGGCCTTCGGACCCGGTGGCATCCGTCAGATAGTGCCGCGCCGGAAGGGCCGCGAGGGCGCTGCGCGTGCTGGGGTGGGTCACGAAACCGGCGAAATCGGTGGATTTGGCCAAGTCCACCTGCGGATGCGGAAAGCGTTGCACCCGCAGCCAGTGGTAATAGCTGACAACGCGATCCCACGGGTTGCGCACCAGCGTGACCCGCAGCGCCGCCGCGATCAGATCATCCGGCACCGCCCCCGCGATATCGGCGAGCGAGGAATGTTTCCACAACCGGCCCTGTGCGGGTGGCAACGCATCCCACCGACCCCGCCGCCGCCGCGCTTTCGGCGTATCCCCCAGCATCAGGTCATCGGCCATCGCGCGGGCCTCCAGCGCCAGCGCCATCGCGGTGCCGCCGGTTTTCGGGATATGCGCAAAGATGAAGTTGCGGCGGGGGGATACAATCATTGCGGATATGCTGTGCTGCTCTGATGCGGCAACGTTACGACGGCGCGAGCGCGCAGGCCAGAAACCTGTTTGACGGCCCGTCTGCGCCATTTATTCAGGGCCTCTAAAGAGGAGCCTCACATGTCATTTAACAAATCATTGGTTTTGGTAGCGGGTCTGGTCAGCCTGGGCAGCGGGGCAGCAGCCGGGGGCATCGACCGGTCCGGTCAGGGTGTCGGCATCCTGTTCGAGTCGGGAACGGTGGCCGAGCTTGGCTTTGGTCGCTCTGACCCGACCATCAAGGGTGTATCGGTGCCGTTGCTGGGGAACCGGCCATCGGGTGATATGGCCAAGTCCGTGACAACCTTTGGCCTTGGCTACAAGCAACAGGTGTCAGACCGGCTTGCGCTGGCCGTGATCCTTGATGCGCCGTTCGGGGCCGACATCGCCTATCCGACCGCCACAGGGTTTTACGCCGCCGGTTGGACGTCTGAATTTTCGTCGCGCGCGGTGACGGCGCTGGGGCGGTATGCATTGGGGGATGGGTTCAGCGTCCATGGCGGGATGAGCTATCAGGATGTGTCGGCAAGGATCGCCTTGCCGAATGTCGGCGGCACAGGCGTCAACTATACGTCGGTGGGCAAACAGACGGGCGGCTTTGGCGCGATCGCGGGGGCGGCCTATGAACGCCCCGAGGTCGGATTGCGCGTCGCGCTGACATGGCGGTCGGCCATCGACTATGACGTGGCCACGACCGAAACCCTGACCGGCCTGCCCGGTGCCATTCAGTCCACGACGTCGATCAGCACGCCGCAATCGGTCAATCTGGATGTGCAGACCGGGATTGCGCCGGACACGCTGCTGATCGCCTCGGCCCGCTGGGTGGAATGGACCGCTTTTTCCATCAGCCCGCAGGTGTTCAACGCGGCGATTTCTCCGGCTCCGCTGGTGTCCTATGCCAATGACACGATCACCTACAACCTTGGCATCGCGCGGAAATTCAACGAGGCGTGGTCGGCGTCGGCCTCACTTGGGTTTGAGGCGGGCAGCGGGCTTGCGGCGTCGATCCTTGGGCCGACAGACGGCAACCGGTCGATTTCACTTGGCGCGCAATATACCGACGGCCCGGTCAAGGTGGCGTTTGGCCTGCGCTATGCGCAGTTTGGCGATACCTTTACCAATGCCATCCTGTCGCCTGCCGCGAACTTCCGTGACAATGATGCGGTGGCCTTCGGGGTCAAGCTGACCTACAGCTTCTGACCGCTGCGCGGGGGGTCAGTCGGCCACCCGCGCCGCCACCCGCGCCGCGACTCTGGCGCGCCAGGCGATCACCAGCCCCGCCGTCACGATCAAGGCGATGCCCGCCCCCTGCATCGGCGAAATCACGTCGCCGAACAGCCACAGCGCAAACAGCGGGCCGAACACCATCACCGAATATTCGATGACCGACACAAGGCTGGGTTCCGCCAGTTGATAGGCGCGCACAATGCCGTAAACCGCCATCAGCGACCCCAACCCCTGCACCACGATCACCCCCCAAGACGCGGGCGACACCGGCCAGACCCAGCCGCGCGTCAGGTATTCGGTGCCCGCCGTGTCGGTCACCGCCATGGCGATCAGCACACAGGCCGACAGCGCGCCCTGCAAACCCATCACCGCCAACAACAGCGCGACCGGGCTTTCGCCTGCGCAATGTGACCGCGTGACCATCGCGCCCAAGGCATACAGCGCCCCGCCCAGCACCGGCAGCAGCACCAACCCCGTCAGCCCGCCACCCCCAAGTTGCAGCACCAACAGCACGCCCGCAAACCCCATACCCACCGCCAATGCGCGCCACGGCCCGAACCCCTGCCCCGCCACCAGCCCGAACAACAGGATAAAGATCGGCGCGGTATAAAGCCCCGCCAGCGCCTCGGCGATCGACATCAGACCCAGCGCGCCGAAATAGCACAGCATCGCCGACGCCGACAGCAGGCTGCGCAGCGCCACCCAGCGCCAGCGCACCACCCGCAACGCGCCCAACCCGACAAGCGGCATCAGAAGGATCACCGGCACCGCCACCGCCGTGCGCATGACGAAAAACTGCCACAGCCCGATTTCCGCCGCCATCGCCCCGATCAGGTTGTCGATGAACCCGATGATCAGCATCGCGCCCAGCATCCACAGCGTCGCGGCAAGAGGATTGGTCTGCATCGCGGGGCCTCCTTGGTCTTTCTTCGCCCGACGCTGCGGGCTAGTCTCGGCCAAAAGCGGCAACGGCGTGACGCAAGGGAGAAACCGATGGGCTGGATGGCAGACGAAACCGGGCTTGGCAAGACGGCGGCGAATTATGCCGCGCTGACACCGCTGTCATTTTTGGCCCGCGCCGCCACGATCTATGCGAATGAACTGGCCGTGGTCTATGGCCCGCATCGCGTGACCTATGCGCAGTATCACGCGCGGGTGACGCGGCTGGCGTCCGCGCTGGTCAAGCTGGGGGTGCAGAGCGGTGATGTGGTGGCAACGCTGCTGCCGAACCTGCCCGCACAGGCCGAAGCGCATTTTGGCGTGCCCGCCTGTGGCGCGGTGCTGAATGCGATCAACACAAGGCTGGAAGCCGATACGGTGGCGTATATTCTGGATCACGGCGGGGCCAAGGTGCTGCTGGTCGATCCGCAATTCCTGCCGATGGCGGCCACCGCGATGGACCGCATGACCGGCCCCCGCCCCATCGTGATCGAAGTGGCGGATGATCATGCGGGCGTTCACGCGCATGGCCATTACATGGGATACGAGGCGCTGCTGGAAACGGGCGATGCGGATTTCGAGTGGATCATGCCTGCCGATGAATGGGAAAGCATCGCGCTGAATTACACGTCGGGCACCACGGGGCGGCCCAAGGGCGTGGTCTATCATCATCGCGGCGCTTACCTGAACGCGATGGGACAGGTGGTGTCATGGCGGATGGTGCTGCGGCCGCGTTACCTGACCATTGTGCCGCTGTTTCACTGCAACGGCTGGTGCCACACGTGGATGATGCCGCTGTTGGGCGGCACCGTTGTCTGCTGCCGCGACATCACCGCGAAGGCGATCTTTGACGCCATCGCGGATGAGGGGGCCACGCATTTCGGCGGTGCGCCCATCGTGCTGAACATGCTGATCAACGCCCCTGCTGATCAGCGCCGTGAATTTTCGCATATCGTCGAGGTGTTTACCGCCGGCGCGCCCCCTGCCCCCGCGACCTTGGCCAAGATCGAGCCGATGGGGTTCAACGTCACGCAGGTCTATGGGCTGACCGAAACCTATGGCCCCGCCACGGAATGCACCTGGGGGCCGCAATGGGATCACCTGACGGGCGACGACCGCGCTGCGATCAAGGCGCGGCAGGGTGTGGCGATGCCGTTCATGGACGGGGTGGCCGTGATGGACCCCGCCACCATGACGCCCATCCCGATGGATGGCCGCGCGCAGGGCGAGGTGATGTTTCGCGGCAATGGCGTGATGAAGGGCTATCTGAAAAACCCCGAAGCCACCGCCGAGGCGTTTCGCGGCGGTTGGTTCCATTCCGGCGATATCGCGGTGCAATTCCCTGACACGTTTCTGCAAATCGCGGACCGCGCCAAGGACATCATCATATCGGGCGGCGAGAACATCAGTTCGGTCGAGGTCGAAGGCGTGTTGATGGCGCATCCCGATGTGCTGCTGTGCGCCGTGGTGGCAAAACCCGATGACACCTGGGGCGAGGTGCCCTGTGCCTTTGTCGAATTGAAGGACGGCCACAGCGCAACGGCGGCTGACCTGATCGCCTTTGCGCGCACCCGGCTGGCGGGGTTCAAATGCCCCAAGGCGGTGGTGTTTCAGGAATTGCCGAAAACCTCGACCGGCAAGATCCAGAAATTCGAACTGCGCCAGATCGCCAAGGCGCTGTGACGGGCGGAACGATTGCCCGCGCGGGGCGGGACTGTTAGGCTGACGCAGACCAGAGGCAGAGCAGCCCAGATGACCGCGCTTGACCAGTATCAACGGCTTGAATCGCCCGGCCTGTGGCGGCTGGCCCCGGATGCACAACGCCGCGAGGTGGTGGTGTCGCTGGGCGAGGCGACGCTGGTGATATCCGATCTGTCGGACCGGGCGCTGGCGCATTGGTCTTTGGCCGCCGTGGCACGCGCCAATCCGGGCGAGGTGCCCGCGCTGTTTCACCCCGATGGCGACCCGGACGAGGTGCTGGAAATCGGTCCTGACGGGATCGAGATGATCGAGGCCATCGAAAAGCTGCGCGCCGCGATCCGCCGCCGCCGTCCGCGCAAGGGCCGGGTGCGGCTGGTGGTGGGCAGTCTGACGGCGCTGGCGGTAGCGGCGGCGGCGGTGTTCTGGGCCCCCGAAGCGCTGATCCGCCATGCGCTGAACGTGGTGCCGCCCGCGCAGCGCGGTGTCATCGGCGAGGCGATCCTGACCCGGATGCAGCGGATCACCGGCGCCCCCTGCACCGAGATCGCCGGGCTTCCGGCGCTGGCGCGTCTTGCGGATCGGTTGCCGGGGGCGGACGGGCAATCGCCCCGGCTGGTGGTGCTGTCGCAGGGGCTGACAGGGGCGCGGCAATTGCCGGGGCGGATCGTGATCGTGGACCGCCTGCTGATCGAAGAAGAGGAAGGCCCGGATGTGCTGGCAGGCCATATCCTTGGCGTGGCGACCCAGCCCGATCCGCTGGACGCAGTGCTGCGCGCGGCGGGCACGTTTGGCACCCTGCGGCTGCTGACCACCGGCGCGTTGACCGATGCGGTGCTGCTGCGGCAGGCGCAGACCTTGCTGACGGACACACCGCCCTTGCCGCAGGCCCCCGCGCTGTTGGCGGCATTCCAGCGCGCCGAGGTCCGGGCGACACCCTATGCGCGGTCCCTGTCCGAGGACGAGGTGGCAAGTGCCACGCTGGCGGATACGTTGATCCGGCGCGACCCCTGGCCGGAACTGGCCCCCCGCGCGGTGTTGTCAGACGCGGATTGGGTGCGCCTGCAAGGGATTTGCGGCGGCTAGGCGTCCGCGCCTATCTTAGCGCCGGACGAAGGCGTCCGAAAACCCCGCCGCGCGCGCCCGCGCCATGGCGCTGTTGACTGCGGCATCCGACGTGAACGGCCCCGCCAGCACCACGGCCAGGGCCTGTCCGCCGCGTGTCAACCGCCCCTGCGCCACCGGCAATCCGATGTTGCGCAGCCGTGCCGACGCGGCGGCGGCGTTGCCTGCGCTGGCAAAGCTGCCAACCTGCACATACATCGCCTGCCCGCGTTGCGGCTGCGGAGCGGAGGTGCTGACACGCGGCTGATGCGCCTGCTGTTGATAGGCGGGTTGCGCAGAAGGTTGGTCTGCGGCGATCTGTTGGCGCGACTGCGACGACACCACCACGACGCGCTGGCCCCTGGACGCGGCAGCCTGGGCGGCACGCTGTGCATCGAGGCTGACGAAGGGATAGACAAGGTCCGGGTTGAACGCCGTCACATCGGCCCCGGTGCGAATATCCACAAGCCGCTGCGGCACGTCACGGGTCCAGCGCAGATACATCTGGGCGCGCCCGTCAAGGGTCTGATGCGCGCGCTGCGGGTTCAGGCGGTCATCCTCCCAGACGGTGCGATAGCCCTTGGGCGGACCTGTCAGATCGGCGGATTGCGCCTGCTGCGCAATGACATGGCGGGGGGCGACACGGGTCTGGCCCGTGATGGCGTAGGACGGTTCGGCATAGCTGGGGGCGGCATAGGTCTGCGCCTGCCGCTGCGGCGCGGCATAGACCGGGGCGCGCGGTGCCGCGTAGACAGGCGCGGAATAAGGAGGCGCGGCATAGGTCGGGGCTGCGATCTGCGTCCGGGGCGCATAGGCCGCGCCATCGACCAATGGCTGGGTCTGCGGGCCACAGCGCACCCCGGCTCCGGGTTGCACATAGGCCTGACCGACCGCCGACAGGTTGCTACAGGCCGACGCACCGGTAATGGGTCCAGCCACCTGATAGGGCGCTGCAAGACGCGGGGCTGCAACGCGCGGGACGGCAATCTGCGGCGCAGGATATTGCGCCGCGCCATAGGTCTGCCCGCCATAGGGCTGCGCCGCAACACGCCGTGACGCCGGAACCACCACGCGTGGGGCCGGGGCGGGTTGTGTCACGATCTGGGGGGCCATCGCGCGCGGCACGGTTCTGGGCACCGTTCTGGGAGCAACGGCTGCCACGCGCGGAGCCTGTTCGCGGGTCTGGACCTGCTGCGCGCGGGCGGGGGCCGCGACGCTTGGCACGACCACGTTGCGCGGTGCAGCGGTGGCAACCGTTGTGGCACCCGTTGCGGCACCGGGGGGGGCAATCGCTGCTTCGGTGGTGGCGGGGTTCACGTCACGCGCAGGCGGCAGCACGACCGGCGCAGGCCCGCGCGCAGGTGCGGCGGCGCGGGGGGCGGCACCGGTGGCGGCAACCTGCGTCGGCGCGGCCCCGCACAGCTGCTGGCGTGACCGCGACACGCGCGGCACCCAATTCACCGCCCCGTCAACGCCGGCGCGGATAAAGACGCAGCCCTTGCTGTCCACATACTGCCGCCCGGTATAGGACGCAGGCGGGATTTCCGCCGGGCCATTGCCGATGGGCCCGGATTGCGCCCAGACGGGCGCAGCCTGCCATGACAAGGCGCTTGTCGCCAGCAGAACGGCCAGCGACAGCAATCGGATCGGTTTCAGCACCAGCAGCATCCTTTGTGCCCCCACACAAAATACAATCGGACTGTTACAGAATCGCAGACGCGGTGCAAGCCATCATGCCGCGACTTGCAGCGGCAAAATCCTGATTTATCGGCTATTTTGTGCCGAACATCCGGTCACCCGCATCCCCTAGACCGGGCAGGATGTAGCCCTTGTCGTTCAACCGGTCATCCAGGGACGCCGTGACCACCGGAACATCGGGGTGCGCCTCGGCCATCCGCGCCACGCCTTCTGGGGCGGCCAACAGGCACAGGAACCGGATCCGCTTGGCCCCCGCCGCTTTCAGCAGATCCACGGCGGCCACGGACGAATTGCCGGTGGCCAGCATCGGGTCCAGCACGATCACCAGCCGGTCATGCAGCGTGTCGGGCAGTTTGCAGTAATACTGCACCGGTTTCAGCGTGACCTCATCGCGGTAGAGCCCGACATAGCCCACCCGCGCCGAGGGCACCAATTCCAGCACCCCATCCAAGAGGCCATTGCCCGCGCGCAGGATCGACACCAGCGCAAGTTTCTTGCCCTTGAGCACCGGCGCCTCCATCTCGGTCATCGGGGTTTCGATCAGCTTGGTGGTCATTTCCAGATCGCGGGTGATCTCATAGGCCAGCAACTGGCTGATTTCGCGCAACAACTTGCGGAAATCCGACGTGGACGCGGTCTTGTCGCGCATCAGGGTCAGCTTGTGCTGGATCAGCGGATGGGTGACGACGGTAAGGGTGGGGTAATCGGTCATGGCAGCCTCCGGGGTTGCGGCCATGTGGCGCAAAAACGCGGGCGCGTGCAAGATGGCAAGGCCGGAGGGGGCGCTGCCCCCGCCCTGACGGGCCCCCCGGAGTATTTGCGGCAATATGAAAGCGGATCAGGGCAAGTGTTTCAGCAGCCGGTCCTTGGTGGCCGCGTCGCAGAATGCGGCGTCAAGGCTGTCGCGGGTGATGGCGGCAAAAGTGGCACGGTCCCAGCCAAAGGCCTGTTCCAGCGCGGCAAATTCCTGCGTCATCGTGGTGTGCCAGAACGGGGGGTCGTCGGTGCTGATCGACACCCGCACGCCGTGGTCGCGCAATTTGGCGATCGGATGCGCGGCCATGTCGGGGAAGATGCCCAGCGTGACGTTCGAGATCGGGCAGACCTCCAGCATCACGCATGTTTCGGCGAGGCGATCCAGAAGTGCCGGATCAGTATGGCCGCGCACGCCATGGCCGATGCGTTCGACGCGCAGCGCGTCCAGCGTGGCGCGCACCTCGTCCGGCCCCTGCCATTCGGCAGCGTGGCTGGTCAGGCGCAGCCCTGCCTCACGCGCGCAATCGAAGGACCAGGCGAAATCAGCGGGCGTCAGCACCGATTCGTTGCCCGCCATGCCAAAGCCGGTGATGAAATCGCCCGCCGTTTCCGCCGCGCAGCGGGCGGTCTGACGCGCGGCATCCGGGCCGAAATGCCGGATGCAGGTGATGATGCCGCGCGCGGCAATCGCAAAATCGCGTTCGGCCTGTCGGGCGGCGTCGTGAATCGCGGCAAGGTAATCGGCCCATGCGATGGGGTCACGGCCGCCGCAGAAATCCGGGCACAGGAAAACCTCAGTGTATATCACGCCGTTCTCGGCGCTGCTTTCCAGCACGGCGCGGGTCAGGCGGGCGTAATCCTCGGGCGATTGCAGGACAGAGGTGGCTGCCTCATAGACCTGCAGGAAATGCGGGAAATCGGTCCAGGCATAGCCGCCGTCGGGGGCGAAGATGCCGCCGATGTCGATGCGGCGCGCGCGCGCCATGTCGCGGATCAGGCCGGGGGGGGCCGCGCCTTCGAGGTGCAGGTGCAATTCGACCTTGGGGAAGGCTTGCCAATAGCTTTTGTCATCCGGGTCGCGGTCGCGGTCGGGGTCATGTCCTTGGCGGGTCACAGGAAATTCCTTCCGGGGCCGCGTTGGCCCAATCCCAGATGCGCGGCGATGGATGCCCCGACGTCGGCGAAACTGATGCGCCCGACGGCGCGGGGGCCTGCGCCCCAGCCCAGCACGGGAACACATTCGCGGGTGTGGTCGGTGCCCGTCCAGGTCGGGTCATTGCCGTGATCCGCCGTCAGGATCATCAGATCGCCGGGGCGAAGGGCTGCAATGACGGGCGCGATGGCGGCGTCGAACCATTCAAGTGCTGCGGCATAGCCCATCGCATCGCGGCGGTGGCCATACAGGCTGTCGAATTCGACGAAATTGGCAAAGGTCAGGCTGTTGTCGCGGGCGTTTGCCGCCGCGTGGGCCAGATGGTCCATCAGCGCAGCATCGCTGCCTTTTACCACGTCGGTGATGCCGCGCATGGAAAAGATGTCGCCGATCTTGCCGATGGCGTGCACGTCGCGGCCCATGTCATGGGCGCGGTCAAGGAGCGTCTCGCCGGGCGGCGCGATGGCGTAATCGTGGCGGTTCGCGGTGCGGGTGAAAGCGCCGGGGGTGCCCGTGAAAGGGCGCGCGATGACGCGGCCCACGCGCATCATATGCAGCCTCGGCGCGATGGCAGCACACAGCGCCAGCAGGCGGTCCAGCCCGAACGCGCCCTCATGCGCGGCGATCTGGAACACGCTGTCGGCAGAGGTATAGCAGATCGGCCAGCCGGTCCGGATGTGTTCTTCCCCAAGCCGGTCGATGATGTCGGTGCCGCTGGCGTGGCAATTGCCGAGCGTGTCGTCTGTTCCCGCAATGTCTGCGACCCGTGCCATCAGGGCGGGCTGGAAAGCGGGCGTGGTGTCGGGGAAATAGTGCCAGTCCCAGGGCACCGGCACACCGGCGAGTTCCCAATGGCCGGACGGCGTGTCCTTGCCCCGGCTGATTTCCGTGGCGACACCCCAGAGGCCCTCAGGCTCCGCGTCCAGCGACGGCAGGTGCAGGCCAGTCGCCAGATGCACCGCCGCGCCCAGCCCCAGCCGCGCCAGATTGGGCAGGCGCAAGGGGCCTTCGGCGCGCGCAGCGCAGGCCTGCGCGATATGGCCCAGCGTGTTGGCCCCGGTATCGGGCCGGTCGCCGTTGAAGAATGTCGCGGCATCGGGTGCGCCGCCGATGCCGACGCTGTCCATCACCACCAGAAACGCGCGCGGCATCAGCCCCCCCTTTGCGGCATCAGCCGACCCGTTCGCGGATCAGGGACGGCAGGGTCGGCGCGGCATCCGCCAACGTGATCGCGGCGCGCAGCGCGGTCATTGCATCCGCCGCTGCCGCTTCGCGCGCGGCGTGGACGCGGGCCAGCGGCTGGCCCTTTTCGACCCATGTCCCCAAGGGCGCAATATCGGACAGGCCCACCGACGGGTTGACCTTGTCGCCTTCGACCTGCCGCCCGCCGCCAAGACGCACCACGATCAGGCCCAGCGCGTGGGTGTCCATCGCGGTCACATATCCGGCGCGGTCGGCGGCGATTTCGCGGATCACGCTGGCCTCGGGCAGGAAGCGCGCCCAATCCTCGACGAACCGCAGCGGGCCACCTTGGGCCGCGACCATGCGGGCAAAGGTTTCGGCGGCGCTACCATCGGCGATGGCGTCCGCAATCGCGGCTGCACCGGTTTCGATGTCGCTGGCCAGCCCCGCCTCGGCCAGAGCCAGCCCGCCCAGCACCGCCGTCAGGTCATGCAAGGGGCCACGCGCGGCCCCTGTCAGCACCTGCATGGATGCGGCAACCTCCAACGCATTGCCCGCCGCCGGGGCCAGCGGCTGGTTCATGTCGGTGATCAGGGCCGATGTGCGGCACCCCGCCGCGCGCGCGGTTTCCACGAGGGCCACCGCCAGCGCGCGGGCGTCCGCGTCACTGGCCATGAACGCGCCTGAGCCGGTTTTGACGTCCAGCACCAGCCCGTCCAGCCCCGCCGCCAGTTTCTTGGACAGGATCGACGCGGTGATCAGGTCGATGCTTTCGACCGTGCCGGTCACGTCGCGGATGGCATACAGCCGCTTGTCGGCGGGGGCGATGTCGGCAGTGGCTGAGACAATGGCGCAGCCGACCGAGGCCACCACATCGCGGAACCGCGCCGGGTCCAGCCCGGTCTGGAAACCGGGGATCGATTCCAGCTTGTCCAGTGTGCCGCCGGTATGGCCCAACCCGCGCCCGGATATCATCGGCACCGCCGCGCCACAGGCCGCCAGCGCGGGCGCAAGGATCAGCGACACGCAATCCCCCACGCCCCCCGTCGAATGCTTGTCCAACACCGGGCGATCCAGCGACCAATCCAGCATCCGGCCCGAATCGCGCATCGCCAGCGTCAGCGCGACGCGGCCCTGATCGCCCAGCCCCTTCAGCACCACGGCCATCGCAAAGGCGCCCGCCTGCGCGGCGCTGACACCGCCATCGGCAAGGCCCTGCGCGAACCAGCGGAGTTCGTCCCGCGACGGCATTTGCCCGTCACGCAGCCGGGTCAGGATCGTGCGCGCATCCATCAGGCGCGGTCCATCTGCGCTTGGTCAAAGGCACCGGGCAGCATCTCGCCCACCGTCGTCCGGCGCGTCAGCCCATCGGTGGTGGCGAGCGTGACAGGCACATCTGCAGCGGCAAATTCCGCCAGCTTTTGCCGACACCCGCCGCAGGGCGTGACGGGCACCGGGCTGTCGGCGATCACGCAGACCTCGGTGATGACGGTTTCGCCAGCGGCGACCATCGCGGCAATCGCGCCCGCCTCGGCGCAGGTGCCTTCGGGATAGGCCACGTTTTCGACGTTACAGCCAACATGCACCGCGCCGGATGCCCCCCGGATCGCCGCGCCGACCTTGAACCGGGAATAGGGCACATAGGCATTTTCACGCACCGCACGGGCGGATTCCAGCAAACTCATGACGCCTCCTCTTGGGTCTCGACACGGCCCGGCAGGGCGACTTCCAGCAGTTCCAGATCGGGGGATGGGGCGGCATAGCGTATCCGCAGCCCCGGCGGGATGACAAAGGCGTCGCCTTGTTCCACGGCCATGTCGGGTTGGCCGTCCGCCTGTAAGACCATCCCGCCTGCCATCACATAGGTGAACAGGATATCGCCGCTGTGGGTATGCCAACGCGGGGCCGCGCCATCGGGGCGCACCACCAGCACCCCCGCGACGCCCTGCGTATTTGCGGCAATCGTGGTGTCGCGGGCGACATAGCCCGTCAGGCGATGCGGCTGCCATACGGCGCCGTCGGGCGTATTCCAGACAAACCGCTGGCCATCCCATTCCCGGTCCGGGCGCAGATGCGGCGTGGGCAGGGTCATCGCATGGTCGATTTCGGTCACGTGGTCGGCGGGCACGCCGATCTCGATCACCTCGATGCCGTCAGATGCGGTCAGCACGCGGTGCCGGATTTGCGGCGGCTGAATGAAACAGGACCCCGGCGTCAGCCGCATGGGCGGACCCTGATCCTCGTAGACCACATCGACCCAGCCCGCGATGCAGAAGATCAACTGAAACCCGATCCGGTGGAAATGCACAGAATCGGGCACCGGGCCGCCGTCCGGGATCCGGATATGCGACGCGATCATCGCGCCGCCCAGCCGGTCGGGGACCAGATCACGATACATCATGCCCGCGCGGCCCACGACCCATGGCGCGCCATCCTTCAACCGCCGCACCGCGAAACTGTGCAGCGTCGGCGGGATCACCATGGGCGGGGTCAGCGCGTCAATGTCCACCCGCGTGCCGTTCGGCGCGGTCAAGCTGCGCGCGCCCCCGGCAAAGCCATCGGGGTCATCGGTCAGGATGCGCAGCATCGCAGGGGCCGTTGTGGCGTGGCGATCCAGCCGCAGGTGCAGGCCATGCCCCGACAATAACGCTACCGCCGGATCATCGGCGGGCCATATCGCATCCATCCGCATCCCCAGCACGTCGGTGAAAAACGCGATATCGGCGCGCAGGTCCTGCGTGGACATATGAATTTCGGCACGAATTGCGGGGTGGATCGTGGTCATGGGCGTCTCCGGTCAGGGCACAAGCGTGGCGCGGGCGGGCCGGAAATGCAAGGGCGGTGCCATGCGGCCGCCCGGCCACGAAAGTGCAACGAAAACCTGTCTTTCGCCCGTCACAGCGATGGTTTAACCTTAAACCATTCCATCAGGAGCCGCGCGATGTCAGATCCCCAAAGCGAGACACAGAAAGAAAGCCTGCGTCAGGCCGCCTTGGAGTATCACGAATTTCCCCGCCCCGGAAAACTGGAAATCCGCGCCACCAAGCCCTTGGCGAATGGCCGCGACCTTGCCCGTGCCTATAGTCCCGGCGTGGCCGAAGCCTGCCTTGAAATCAAGGCCGACCCGAGCGCCGCCGCCCGCTATACCACACGCGGCAATCTGGTGGCGGTGGTCACGAATGGCACCGCCGTTCTGGGGCTGGGCAATATCGGCGCGCTGGCCTCCAAGCCGGTGATGGAAGGCAAGGCGGTGCTGTTCAAGAAATTCGCGGGCATCGACTGTTTCGACATCGAATTGAACGAACCCGACCCGGTGCGGCTGGCAGAAATCGTTTGCGCGCTGGAACCCACATTCGGGGCGATCAACCTCGAAGATATCAAGGCGCCGGATTGTTTCACCGTCGAACGCATCTGCCGCGCGCGGATGAATATCCCAGTTTTTCACGACGACCAGCACGGCACGGCGATTGTCGTGGGCGCGGCGGCGACCAATGCGCTGCATGTCGCGGGCAAGCGGTTCGAGGATATCAGGATCGTGTCCACGGGCGGCGGGGCGGCGGGGATTGCCTGTCTCAACATGTTGCTGAAGCTGGGGGTGCGGCGCGAGAATGTCTGGCTGTGTGACATTCACGGGCTGGTGCATGTGGGCCGCGAGATGGACATGAACCCGGAAAAGGCCGCCTATGCGCAGGATACCGACCTGCGGACACTGGATCAGGTGATCGACGGCGCGGACCTGTTTCTGGGCTTGTCCGGGCCGCGTGTGCTGACGCCCGCGATGGTCGCGCGGATGGCGAAACGCCCGATCATCTTTGCGCTGGCGAACCCCACGCCCGAAATCCTGCCCGAAGACGCCCGCGCCGCCGCCCCCGACGCGATCATCGCCACCGGGCGCAGCGATTATCCCAATCAGGTCAACAACGTGCTGTGTTTCCCGTTCATCTTTCGCGGCGCGCTGGATGTGGGGGCGACGGAAATCAACGACGCCATGCAACTGGCCTGCATCGACGGTATTGCGCAACTGGCCCGCGCCACCACCAGCGCCGAGGCGGCGGCGGCCTATCGCGGTGAAACCCTGACCTTTGGGGCCGAATACCTGATCCCGAAACCGTTTGATCCGCGCCTGATCGGTGTGGTCGCCGCTGCCGTGGCGCAGGCCGCGATGGACACGGGGGTTGCCACGCGCCCCATCTCTGACATGGACAGCTATCGGCAGCGTCTGGCCGGGTCGGTGTTCAAATCCGCCTTGCTGATGCGTCCGGTGTTCGAGGCGTCGAAACTTGCCGCGCGCACCATCGTCTTTGCCGAAGGCGAGGATGAACGCGTGCTGCGCGCCGCCAATGGGATGATGGAGGAATCCAACGATATCCCCGTGCTGATCGGTCGCCCGGAGGTGATCGAGGCCCGGTGTGACCGCCACGGCCTGACCATCCGTCCCGGACGGGATTTCCAGATCGTGAACCCGGAAAACGATCCGCGCTATCGCGATTACTGGGGCACCTATCAGCAGATCATGGCGCGGCGCGGCGTCACGCCCGATCAGGCCCGCGCGATTATGCGCACCAATACCACGGCGATTGGCGCGGTCATGGTGCATCGCGGCGAGGCCGACAGCCTGATCTGCGGCACCTTTGGTGAATACCGCTGGCACCTGAACTATGTGACGCAGGTGTTGGGCACGGACACCTTGCAACCGCATGGCGCGCTGTCGCTGATGATCCTGGAAGACGGGCCGCTGTTCATCGCCGATACGCAGGTGCGCGTCACCCCCACCCCGTCCGAAATCGCCCAGACCGCGATCGGGGCCGCGCGCCATGCCCGCCGGTTCGGTCTGGTGCCGCAGGTGGCGCTGTGTGCGCAATCGCAATTCGGCAACATGGCGGGGGGCACCGGCGAGACGCTGCGCGCCGCGCTGGATATCCTTGACAGTGCGCCGCGCGATTTCGCCTATGAGGGCGAGATGAACATCGACACGGCGCTGGACCCCGATCTGCGGGCGCGGCTGTTGCCGCAGAACCGGCTGACTGGCCCCGCGAATGTGCTGATCTTTGCCCATGCCGATGCGGCATCGGGCGTGCGCAACATCCTGAAAATGAAGGCGGGCGGGCTGGAGGTTGGCCCGATCCTGATGGGCATGGGCAACCGCGCCCATATCGTCAGCCCGTCGATCACCGCGCGCGGGTTGCTGAACATGGCAGCGATTGCTGGCACGCCGGTGTCGCAATACGGCTGAGTCGGGATGATGCAAAGCGGCGCTATCCGCTTTGCAAATCATGCTGACCGCAGGCAATTTTCCCCGCTGCGCGCCGGAGTTTGCAAAACAGATGCGATGGCGCGCGACCTGCCGGGCAAATTCCGCATGACGCAACCGTCCTGTTGCCGGTAACGTGCTTGCCCGAGGGCCGCGCGCGGGACTATCCCAGCGGAACGACGGAGGAGACAGTCATGACCACCTATGCCGCGGTATATGCCGCCTGGAAAGCCGACCCCGAAGCCTTCTGGATGGACGCGGCGCAGCGCATCCACTGGCATCAGCCGCCGTCGCGCGCGCTGTTTGATCGCGGCAATGACCTGTATGAATGGTATGCCGACGGGCTGACCAACACGTGTTATAACGCGGTGGACCGCCATGTCGCAGATGGGCGCGGCGATCAGGTGGCGATTATCCATGACAGCCCGATCACCGGCACCATCCGCAAGATCACCTATGCCGACCTGCTGACCCGCGTTGCCACGCTGGCGGGTGCGTTGCAGGCCCAAGGCATCACCAAGGGCGACCGCGTCATCATCTACATGCCGATGGTCCCCGAGGCGGTCGAGGCGATGCTGGCCTGCGCGCGGATCGGCGCGATCCATTCGGTGGTGTTCGGCGGCTTTGCCGCGCATGAGCTGGCGGTGCGGATCGACGATGCGACGCCGCGCGCGATCATCGCCGCGTCCTGCGGGTTGGAACCGGGCCGCGTGGTGCATTACAAACCGCTGCTGGACAGCGCGATTGAACAGGCGACGCACAAGCCCGATTTCACTGTGATCCTGCAACGCGAACAGGAACCCTGCACGCTGATTGCGGGCCGCGATCTTGACTGGCACGCGTTTCAGGCGGGCGTGACCCCTGCCGATTGCGTCTGGGTCAAGGGCAACCATCCCGCCTATATCCTGTATACCTCGGGCACCACGGGCCAGCCTAAGGGCGTGGTGCGCCCGACCGGCGGGCATATGGTGGCGCTGCACTGGTCGATGAAGAACATCTACAACGTCGATCCGGGCGATGTGTTCTGGGCGGCGTCCGATGTGGGTTGGGTCGTGGGGCACAGCTATATCTGCTATGGCCCGCTGATCCACGGCAACACCACTGTGGTGTTCGAAGGCAAGCCTATCGGCACGCCGGATGCGGGCACCTTCTGGCGCGTCATCAGCGAACATAATGTGCGGTCGTTCTTCACCGCGCCGACCGCGTTCCGCGCCATCAAGCGCGAAGACCCCAAGGGCGTGTATCGCGCGAAATATGACCTGTCCTGCCTGCGCGCGCTGTATCTGGCGGGCGAACGCGCCGACAGCGACACCATCGTCTGGGCGCAGAATATCCTTGGCGTGCCGGTCTATGACCATTGGTGGCAGACCGAAACCGGCTGGACCATCGCGGGCAATCCGGCGGGGATCGAGGCACTGCCGGTGAAACTCGGCTCGCCCACCGTGGCGATGCCCGGTTATGACGTGCAGGTTCTTGACGAAGCGGGACACCCTGTGGGCCCGAACACGCTGGGCGCGATTGCCGTGAAACTGCCGCTGCCGCCCGGCACCTTGCCCACGCTGTGGAATGCGACGGACCGGTTCAAGAAAAGCTATCTTTCGCATTTCCCCGGCTATTATGAAACGGGCGATGCCGGTATGATCGACGAAGACGGGTATCTGTATATCATGGCGCGCACGGATGACGTGATCAACGTAGCGGGCCATCGCCTGTCCACCGGCGCGATGGAGGAGGTGCTGGCATCCCACCCCGATGTCGCCGAATGTGCCGTGATCGGCGCAGGCGATGAATTGAAGGGGCAGGTGCCCGTGGGTTTCCTGTGCCTGACCAAGGGCGTGAACCGCCCCCATGATGTGATCGTCAAGGAATGTGTGACGCTGATGCGGGACCAGATCGGCCCGGTCGCCGATTTCAAGCGCGCCGTGGTGGTGGACCGCCTGCCCAAGACGCGGTCGGGAAAGATCCTGCGCGCCACAATGGTCAAGATCGCCGACAGCCAGCCGTTCAAGATGCCCGCGACGATTGATGACCCTGCGATCCTGGACGAGATCAAGGCCGCGCTGCAAGGCATCGGCTTCGCCAAGGGCTAAGCGCAGAGGGGGCGCTGCCCCCGCCCCGGATTTCATCCGGGGCCCCCCGGAGGTATTTGGGGCAAAATGAAAGCAGGGGGTTCTTTTGGAGGTGCGCGGGACTATCTTTGCACTATGAAAAGACTGCTCGCCCTGTTCTGCCTCTTGCCCGGCCTTGCATTTGCAGAGGGACTGATGATCGACACTTTCCGCGATCCCGCGCGTTGGCAGTTCTTTACCGATCAGGTGATGGGCGGCGTGTCCACCGGCACTGTGCAGGTGGCGGATGGCGTGTTGCGGTTGTCCGGCGATGTCAGCACCAAGAATCGCGGCGGGTTCATTCAGGCGCGGATTGATCTGCCGGACGGGCTGGCCACGGATACGGCGGCGTTCGTGATGTCGGTGCGCGGCAATGGCGAGGGCTATTTCCTGCATCTGCGCACGCGGGGGTCGATGCTGCCGTGGCAGTATTATCAGGCACCCTTTGCCAGCAGCGCGGACTGGACCGAGGTGCGGGTGCCGCTGACCGCGTTCAAACCATCAGGCGCGCTGTTGCGCGATCTGCCGCGCCCGCAGGATATCCGGTCGGTCGCCGTGGTGGCATATGGCCGCGATTACCGCGCTGATGTCGAGGTGCGCAGCCTGACGGTGGAATGACCCACAGCGACTGTATCCTCTTGGCGGCGGGGTGGACGCGGGTCTAGGCTGGTGGCGGACAAGGGAGAGCCGCGCATGACCGACCGCCCGCTTTGGCAACTGACCGCCAGACAGATTTCCGAACGGACCCGTATGGGCGCGCTAAGTGCCGAGGCCGCCGTCGGGGCGGCGATTGACCGGATGCGGGCCGTGAACCCCGCCCTGAACGCGGTGGTGGTCGATCTGGGCAACGAGGCGCTGGACCGCGCCCGCGCGTTGGATGATGCGGTGGCGGCCGGGACGGCCCCCGGCCCGCTGCACGGGGTCGCCGTGACGATCAAGATCAACGTTGATCAGACGGGCCAAGCGACCAGCAATGGCGTGGTCGCGTTCAAGGATGTGATCGCGCGCGGGGATGCGCCCCTGGTCGAGCACCTGCAACGCGCGGGCGCGGTCGTGATCGGGCGGACCAACACGCCCGAGTTTTCGTTCCGCGCCGATACTGACAACCCGCTGCATGGCCGCACGCATAATCCCTGGGGGGGCCATGTGTCGGCGGGTGGGTCATCGGGCGGCGCCGGGGCGGCGGTGATGGCGGGGATTGGCCAGTTGGCGCATGGCAATGACATCGGCGGGTCGCTGCGGTTTCCGGCGGCGGCGAATGGCGCGGTGGCGATCAAACCGGGGCTGGGGCGCGTGGCGGCGTTCAACCCCAGCGCCGGGGCCGAGCGCGGGATGCTGGCGCAATCCATGTCGGTGCAGGGGCTGTTGGCGCGGTCTGCGGGCGATCTGGCGCTGGCGATGCCCGCGCTGATCCAGCCTGATGCGCGCGATCCGTTCCATGTGCCGATGCCGTGGCGGGGCGCGGACCTGTCGGGCCCGATCAAGGTCGCGGTGACGCGCAGCGTGCCCGGATTTGCGGTGCACCCCGAGGTGGATGCCGCGATCACCCGCGCGGCGGATGCACTGTCGGACGCGGGCTATGCGGTGGCCGAGGTCGCGGTGCCGGACATTGCGGGGTGTGCGATGACGGGATATCGCGCGCTGCTGACCGAGGTGGCGCATCTGATGGGCCCCGACATCGCGCGGCATGGATCGCCCACCGTGCAGGCGATATTCGCGGAATATTACCGACAATTCCCGCCGTTTGACCCGCCGGACCTGTTGCGCGCGATGGCGGATCGCAGCAGATACGCCCGCGAATGGTCGGTATTCCTGACGGATTACCCGCTGGTGCTGACCCCGTTCCTGCCGCAGCCGTTCTTTGCGCCCGACCGCGATACCCAAGGCGCGGACGGAGTCATCGAGGTGCTGGGCGCGGCGCTGTGGTCCTATGCGATCAATTTCATGGGCCTGCCGTCGGGGATGCTGACCACGCATGTCGCCGCCCTGCCGCAGGGGCCGCAACCGATGAGCGTGCAACTGATCGGGCAACGCTGGCGCGAGGATGTGATCCTTGACGCAATGATGGCGGCAGAGACGCGGCTGGGGTCGGTCTGCGATACTTTGTGGGGGAACATGGCATGACATCACGGATTCCGGGGCTGCATGCCCTGCCCCGCGCGGAACGGTTGGCGCGGGTGGCCGAGATCACCGGGCTGACAGCCGAAGACATCGCGCATCTGACCCGCGAGGCTGCTGCGGCGGGCGATCTGTGTGACCATCTGTCGGAAAACGTCATCAGCGTGATGGCGATCCCCTTGGCGGTGGCGACGAATGTAACGGTCGATGGCGTTGATGTGCTGGTTGCAATGGCGACGGAAGAGGCGAGCGTCGTGGCCGCCGTCAACAACGGCGCGCGGGCCTGTCGCGATGCGGGCGGCATCCATACCTCGGCGGATGCACCCTGCATGATCGCGCAGGTGCAGATCACCGGCCTGTCCGACCCGCATCTGGCGCGTGCCCGCGTGCTGGAACAGGAAGCGGCGCTGAAGGCGCTGTGCGACGCGGTGGACCCGATGCTGGTGCGGCTGGGCGGCGGGTTTCGCAGCGTCGAGGCAAAGGTGGCGGGCGGGTTCCTGATCGTGCATCTGATCGTCGATGTGCGCGACGCGATGGGGGCCAATGCGGTGAACACCATGGCCGAAACCTGCGCTCCGCATCTGGAGGGCTGGACGGGTGGCACCGCACGGCTGCGCATCCTGTCCAATCTGGCGGACAGGCGGCGGGTGCGGGCGCGCGCGACATGGCCACTGGCGGACTTGGGCGCGGAAACGGTGCAGGGGATACTGGAAGCGTATCAGTTTGCCGCCTGCGACCCCTATCGCGCGGCGACGCATAACAAGGGCATCATGAACGGCATTTCCGCCGTGGGTCTGGCGACCGGGCAGGATACCCGCGCGCTGGAAGCAGGGGCGCATGCCTATGCCGCCACGCGCCCCGGTGGCTATGGCCCGTTGACGACCTATGAACGCGACCGCGATGGCAATCTGGTGGGCATGATCGAGGTGCCGATGCCGGTGGGCATCGTGGGCGGGGCCACGCGGGCACATCCGACGGCGCGGGCGTCGCTGAAAATCATGGGCATCACGACAGCCGACCGGCTGGCGCGCGTGATGGCCGCTGTGGGGCTGGTGCAGAATTTCTCGGCGCTGCGCGCGCTTGCGACCGAAGGCATCCAACGCGGACACATGACGCTGCATGCGCGCAATCTGGCGGTGTCGGCGGGGGCTTTGGGCGATCAGATCGGACAGGTCGCCGCCGAGATGGTGGCGCGCAAATCGGTGCGCGAGGAGACGGCGCGCGAGATTCTGGCGGCGCTGGGGCGGTAACCTCAGGCGAACTGTTCGCGGATCAGCCGTTCATCCAACCCATGCCCCGGATCGAACAGCAGCCGATGCGCGATGGACGGTTCGGAATGGATATCGACGGTGACCACGTCGCGGACGGAACGAGAATCTGCATCCGCCATGACGGGACGTTTTTCGGGGTCTGTCACCTCGAACCGGACCTGCGCGTCGGAGGGCAACAGCGCACCGCGCCAACGGCGAGGACGAAACGGCGCGATGGCGGTCAGGGCCAGCACGTCGGATTTGATCGGCAGGATCGGGCCATGCGCGGAATAGTTATAGGCGGTGGACCCGGCGGGGGTGGCGACCAGCGCCCCGTCGCACACCAGCTCTTCCAGCCGCAACCGGCCATCGACCCAGATCTTCAGCTTGGCGGCTTGCGGACCCTGCCGCAGCAATGACACCTCGTTGATCGCCAGCGCGTGATGCGCGGCACC
Organism: Paracoccus haematequi; assembly: GCA_945881965.1. Lineage (GTDB taxonomy): Bacteria > Pseudomonadota > Alphaproteobacteria > Rhodobacterales > Rhodobacteraceae > UBA9554. The sequence goes on from CAMCVS010000001.1 coordinate 488,461, forward strand.
GTCCATCGTGATGGCCTGCATGGACAGCGGGTGGATCACCGCCTCTTCGGCGGCGCTGAGGCGGGCGACCAGATCGCCTTCGGAATAACCGTTCATCAGGAACCCGACCGTGCCCCGGTTCATGCCATAGACCGGCACATCAAGGCTCTGGGTGCGGTGCAGCGTTTGCAGCATGAACCCGTCACCGCCCAAGGCCACGATCACCTCGGCCTCTGCTTCGGGCACCGCGCCATAACGTTCGACCAACGCCGCGCGGGCCGTGCGGGAAACCGGGGCCTCGCTGGCGGCAAAGGCGATTTTCATCAAGGTCTCCGCAGGTTGCAAACGGCTTGAGCCGCGGCAGAGTGGACCACATGCGACGGGTGATGAAAACCCCTGATGCCCCAGCGGCGCGGCGCAATGCACCCTTTCCCGACCGGGCATGTTGGACTAGACCTGAGAACAACGCATGCGCCAAGGGAGTGTCCCGCGATGAAAGACCAAGTTGCCAATCAGATGACCGATGCCGGGTTCTTTACCGAAACGCTGGCCACGCGCGATCCCGCGATCTGGGCAGCGATGACGTCCGAATTGGGCCGTCAGCGCCACGAGATCGAATTGATCGCGTCGGAAAACATCGTCTCGGCGGCCGTGATGGCGGCGCAGGGGTCGGTGATGACCAACAAATATGCCGAAGGCTATCCCGGCAAACGCTATTACGGCGGCTGCGATTATGTGGATATCGCGGAGAACCTCGCCATCGAGCGCGCCTGCCAGTTGTTCGGCTGCGGCTTTGCCAACGTGCAACCCAATTCGGGGTCACAGGCGAACCAAGGCGTGTTCACCGCGCTGTTGGCACCCGGCGACACCATTCTGGGCATGAGCCTTGATGCCGGCGGGCACCTGACCCACGGCGCGAAACCGAACCAGTCGGGCAAGTGGTTCAACGCCATCCAGTATGGGGTGCGCCCGCAGGACCTGCGCATCGACTATGACGAGGTGGCCGCACTGGCCACCGAACATCAACCCAAGATGCTGATCGCGGGCGGGTCGGCCATTCCGCGCGTCATCGACTTTGCGAAAATGCGCGAGATTGCCGACAGCGTCGGCGCGATCCTTTTGGCCGATGTGGCGCATTTCGCCGGTCTGATCGCGGCGGGGGTTTATCCGTCGCCGTTCCCCCATGCCCATGTCGCCACCACCACCACGCACAAGACCCTGCGCGGCCCGCGCGGTGGCATGATCCTGACCAATGACGAGGCTCTGGCGAAAAAGATCAATTCGGCGATCTTCCCCGGCATTCAGGGCGGCCCCCTGATGCATGTGATCGCCGCCAAGGCGGTGGCGTTCGGCGAGGCGCTGCGGCCCGAATTTCGCGGCTATCAGGAACAGGTCATCCGCAATGCGCAGGCGCTGGCGGATGAGCTGATGAAGGGCGGTCTGGACATCGTCACCGGCGGCACCGATTGCCACCTGATGCTGGTCGATCTGCGGCCCAAGGGCGTCAAGGGCAACGATACCGAAAAGGCACTTGGACGCGCGCATATCACCTGCAACAAGAACGGCATCCCTTTTGACACCGAAAAGCCCACCATCACCTCGGGCGTCCGGTTGGGCACCCCCGCCGGCACCACGCGCGGCTTTGGCGAGGATGAATTCCGCCACATCGGGCGCATGATCGTGCAGGTGGTCGATGGCTTGGCCGCGCATGGCCCCGAAGCCAATGACGCCGTCGAAGCAGCCGTCAAGGCCGAGGTCGAGGCGCTGTGCGCGCGGTTCCCGATCTATCCGGGGCTTTAAACCCCGCCTTAACGTTGACAAGGGCATCGCATCGCGGTGCCCTTTTTCTTTTGGGAGGTGCGGCGTGACCAAGTTTGACACCTGGCTTTTGGCGCATCTGCCGCGCGGGCTGGTGAGGCTGTCGGCGTTTCTGGCCTTACAGGCGGCGGCCTGCCTGTTCGCGCTGTCGTTTCTGGCAGCGATCCTGATCACGCGGGCGGTCTGGCAGCCGGACTGGCCGATCCATCGTTATGACGCGCTGGTGCTGATCGCGGTGGGGTTGCAGGCGCTGTTCATCTGGACGCGGCTGGAAACCTGGGAAGAGGCGCGGGTGATCCTGTTGTTTCACCTGACGGGCACTGCGATGGAATGGTTAAAGGTCAGCGCGGGGTCATGGTCCTATCCCGAACCGGGGGTGCTGAAACTGTTCTCTGTGCCGCTGTTCACCGGGTTCATGTATGCGTCCGTGGGCAGTTACATCGCGCGCGCGATCCGGCTGTTCGATATCCGGCTGGCCCCGGCCCCGCCATACTGGACCGTCGCGGTGCTGGCGGCGGCGATTTACGTGAATTTCTGGTCGCATCATTATGTGGCCGACATGCGCATGGCGCTGTTCGCGGCCACGGTGATCCTGTTCGCGCGCACCCGGCTGTGGTTTCGCACGCTGGATCTGTGGCTATGGGTGCCGGTGCCGCTGGTGGCGCTTGGGGCGGCGCTGATGCTGTGGGGGGCGGAAAACATCGGCACGCTGACCGGCACGTGGCGCTATGCCGGACAATCGGGGTGGCAGTTGGTCAGCCTGTCCAAGCTGGGATCGTGGTATCTGTTGCTGTTCGTGGCCTTTGCCACGGTGACGCTGGTGGCGCGGGGGGCGTTGCGCCCGACCGCGTGGCACCCGTCAGATGAACCCGCGCAGCCGCAGCACCCACAGCGCCAGCGCGGCAAAGACCAGAAGGTTGAACACCAGCCCCCCCGCAAGGCCTAGCCAGAACCCGATCCGGCGGTCGCGCGGATCAATCGCCGCTAGGGCCATCATCGCCAGCCGGTAATCACGGTCAAAGGCCGACAGGTCCAGCCGCGCGGCCAGTTTCGGGTGCCGCGCCATTTCCTGCGCCGCCGCGATCCGGATCAGCCCCGCGCGCACCGATACTGGCAACCGCCGCCCCGCCCGCCGCGCGCGCCGCGCCAGATTGCCAGAGGCAAGCCCCAGCTTTTCGCCCATCATCTCGTTGAGACGGCCAACGCGCCCGTCGATATCTTGCAGGTTCATGGCTGTGTTGCGCCTCCTGCGGATGGTCATACGCCGGGTGCGCGGCGCACTCAACCTCTGGCCAAGCGTTGTGCGCGCGGCTATCGCTGGGGCATGTTGCATTTCATCGACCATCCCGGCCCGGATGACGCGGCCCCGCTGATCATCGCGCATGGGCTCTATGGGTCGGCGCGCAATTGGGGCGGTATCGCGCGCGCGCTGTCGGCCACCCGGCGGGTGATCGCGGTGGACATGCGCAATCACGGCGACAGTCCTTGGTTTGACACGCATCGGTATCCCGATATGGCCGATGATCTTATCGCGCTGGCCGCCACGCTGGGGCGCCCTGTCGATCTGCTGGGCCATTCGATGGGCGGCAAGGCGGCGATGCTGACGGCGATTGCGCGGCCCGATCTGGTCCGCCGCCTGATTGTCGCGGATATTGCGCCGGTCGCCTATGACCACAGCCACCTGCCCTATATCGAGGCGATGCGCGGCCTTGACCTGACCGGCATCACGCGCCGGTCCCAAGCCGAAGACGCGCTGCGCGGCCTGATCGACACGCCTGCGCTGGCCGCGTTTTTCGTGCAATCGTTGGACCTGACCGCGCGGGCGTGGAAGCTGAACCTTGATGTGCTGGCGCGCGACATGGCGTATCTGCTGGGCTTTCCCGCGGTGACGGGTGCGTTCGACGGTCCCACCCTGTTTCTGGCAGGCGCGCTGTCGCCCTATGTGGCCCCGGCCTATCGTCCGCAGATCAGGGCGTTGTTCCCGCGCGCGGTGATCGCGAAAATCCCCGGCGCGGGGCATTGGTTACATGCAGAAAAGCCTGCGGAGTTTTCGGCCGCTGTGCAGCATTTTCTGACCGCGTGACGGATTATTCGCTTTCCATCATCGCCTTGGCGACGAACCATGTCACCGGCAGCGCGGCGATGAACCCAGCTGCCGCGACCAAGAGGATCGGTTGCAGCGTGTCATACCCCATGACCAGCGCGGCGATGATGAAAGACCCGGCCAGCGTGGTCGAAATCAGCGAATAGAGGATCGAAGCAAGGCGCATCATGGCGAAATTCCCTATCAGGGCGCGTTTCCCGGTGACGCCAGCCTGCGCCGGGATCGCCCTGTCCGCCTTGATCCGGATCAATCCCGATCACCCGCGCAGCGACATCCGCCGCATCAGCCCATCTTTCAGCCCGAACTGGTGCCAGAGCGCGGCCACCACATGCAGCCCCACCAGCGCCATGAGCGCGACCTTCATCACCTCATGCGCCTCGCCCGCGGCAGCGACACCCTGAAACCACGCGACGGCCCCGGAAATCGGCAGCGCGATCATCAGGCCGAAAAGCCCCAGATGCACCGCCTTGGCCGCCAGTTTCTGCGCCGCCGGACCCTCGGCCTCGGGCGGGACGCCGTTCGACAGGCGCATGGCAATGCGGGTCAGCGCAAAGACAAAGACCAGAAATCCGCCAAACACATGCGCGGCAATCGCGGGTGCAAACACCACCTCGGTGCCGCGCAGCATGGCGCGGAATGCCTCTGAGATGGCATCGTGGAACACGAATTGCTGGATGATCAGCAGCAGGGTCACCCAATGCAGGATGATATGGGCGCGGGAATAGGATGTGGGCATGGGACCGTTCCTTTGAAAACTGACATCAACGTGATACGGCCATCCGGCCCGGTTCCGTCGCACGGGGGGCATTTCCGCCTCAGCGGGCAAGCAGGCCGACCGGCGCATCCACATCGCGGACGAAATCCAGTGCCGCCCGATCCTCGGCCAATGTCGCGCGTTTGAAATCGAACCGCTGTTCGTCGCCATCCGCGTCAGACGCGATCACCAGCGCCTGCATCAGGTGCCGCGCGCCGTCGTGGATATCGACCAACCCGCGCAGGTGCGGCGCACCCGCCGCCTCGACCGCAAAGCCGCCATCCCACAGCCGCAGGATCGGCCAGGCCTGCCCATCCGCCACCACGCGCAGCCGCGCCGATTTCCGCGCCGCCAGCCGCCGCGCCGCCGCCAGCCCTTCGCGCAGTTCCGGGGTCAGGAAAGTGGTCATGGTTACCTCCGCATGTGCCGATGCAGGATTGCCGATTGCCGGTTAAGATCAAGCAAACTTATGACAACAAATCCGGTTTTATTTTGACCGCTATCTGGCGGGCCACAGGATGTCGCACGCGTGTTCATGTGCGATGTCGCACAGGGGGTGCGCCCGCTGCGGGCTTTGCACGGCAGGGCCAGCCCGCTAGCTGCAATGACAGCCCAAGGAGCGCGCATGGGACTTTTGATCGACGGCATATGGCAGGACCAGTGGTATGACACCGCCAGCACGGGTGGCGAATTTCGTCGCACCACCACCGCCTTCCGCAACTGGATCACGCCCGATGGCGCGCCGGGGCCAACCGGCAAAGGCGGGTTCAGAGCCGAAGCGGGGCGCTATCACCTCTATGTCTCGCAGGCCTGCCCTTGGGCGCATCGCACGATGATCTTTCGTGCGCTGAAGGGGTTGGCGGGGCTGATCGACGTGTCCGTGGTGCATCCCGACATGGGCGGCGATGGCTGGACCTTTGGGACGGATTTTGCGGGCACTACCGGGGATCGCCAATTCGGCCTGCCGTTCCTGCGCGACATCTATCTGCGCGCGGACCCGCAGATCACGGGCCGCGTCACCGTGCCGGTGCTGTGGGACAGCGCCACCGCGACCATCGTGTCGAACGAAAGTTCGGAAATCATCCGCATGTTCAACGCGGCCTTTGACGGGATCACCGGCAACCGGCTTGATTTCTGGCCTGCGGACCTGCGCGCGGACATGGAGCCGGTGAATGCGCGCATCTATGACACGGTCAACAACGGCGTCTATATGGCCGGGTTTGCCACCACGCAGCGCGCCTATGACGCGGCCATCGGCCCGTTGTTCGATACGCTGGATTGGCTGGAGGCGCGGCTGACCGCGCAGCCCTGGCTGATGGGCGACCGGGTAACCGAGGCCGATTGGCGGCTGTTCACCACGCTAATCCGGTTCGACCATGTCTATCACGGGCATTTCAAATGCAACCGGCGGCGGATCGTGGATTACCCGGCGCTATGGTCGCATACCCGCGCGCTGTATAATTGGCCGGGTGTGGCCGAGACGGTGCATTTCGACCATATCCGGCGGCATTACCACTGGTCACACGACACGATAAACCCCCATCGCATCCTGCCGGTCGGGCCTGATCTGGACCTGTCGCCGCCGGACGACCGCCCGCTTCCGGTTTAGTGCCGCGCGTAATGTGCGACCATCGCGGCAAGGTCTTCGGGCGCGGTGCCGGTGGGCAGGAACGCCCGCGCATTGGGCACATGGGCAAAGATCGACCCGTCCGAGAAAAAGCTGGACGAGGTGACAAAGACGATCCGCGCGGCGGGCTGGCGATAGGCGGCAAGGTCAGCAATCGCCAGCGCAGAGCCTTCTTCCAGCACCAGATCCATCACGATGACATCAATCATGTGATCATTCAGAACCGCAACAGCATCGGATTGCCCCTGCGCGCAGGTCACATGCAGCCCCAGCCGTTCCAGATGGTTGCGCCACAGCATGCAAAGGCCGACGGCAGGTGCGACAATCAGAACTTTTGTACCCATAAATGTCAGGCGTTTGACCGCCCCGACTCCATCAATCGTTAACATTTCTTGCACGCGAACATAGACGCGCTTTGGCGTCTGCCAAGTCTGTTTCTGCTGTAGGGCTTGAAGCAGCTGTGGAAAACCGCTTGATACCGGCGGGACTGTGCGGGGGATGACATGGTACGCGACCACGGCGGCGGGATTGATGCGGCAGCAATGCGGTTCGGCGGCGTACGGGCGGATTGGCTTGACCTGTCCACCGGGATCAACCCGCTGCCCTATCCCGTCCGGCTGACCCAGTCTGATGCCTGGACCGCCCTGCCCGACCGCGCCGCGACGGACCGGCTGATCGCGGCGGCGCGGGTGTTCTGGGGTGTGCCGGACGGGGCCGTGGTGGTGCCCGCGCCCGGTGCCTCGGCGTTGATCGCGCGGGTGCCGTTGTTGATGGCGGGCGCGCGGGCCTATATCTCCGGCCCGACCTATAACGAACATGCCGCCGCCTTTGCCAGCGTGACCGGGCAGACGGATTTCACCGACCACACCGCCCCGGTGCATGTGCATGTGCATCCGAACAACCCCGATGGGAGGCTGTTTCAGGCGGCGCTGACGGCCCAATTGACCGTGATCGACGAAAGTTTCTGCGACGTGATGCCAGCGGCGTCGCGGGTCGCAGAGGCCGCCCGCCCCGGTGTGGTGATCCTGAAAAGTTTCGGCAAATTCTGGGGCTTGGCAGGGATGCGGTTGGGTTTTGCGATCTGCGCGCCCGATCTGGCGCAACGGCTAACCGATGCGCTGGGGCCATGGCCGGTATCGGGTCCGGCGCTGGACATCGGGGCGCAGGCGCTGGCGGACCCGGATTGGGCCACAGCCACGCGCGCGCGGCTGACACGGGATGCGGCGCGGCTGGATGCGCTGATGGCCCCGCATGGCGCGCTGGTGGGCGGCACCACGCTGTTCCGGCTTTATCGCGTGGCGGAGGCAGGCGCGTTTCAGGATCGTCTGGCGCGGCATCGGGTCTGGTCGCGGGTGTTTCCCTATGCGACTGACTGGGTCCGGCTGGGTCTGCCGCATCCCGACCGCTGGGCACAGCTGGAGGCGGCGCTGTGATCCTGACGCTGGCATTGATCCTTGACGCGATATTCGGAGAGCCGAAATGGCTGTGGGACCGCGCGCCGCATCCGGCGGTGCTGATGGGGCGCGCGGTGGCGTGGCTGGAGGCGCGGCTGAACCACGGCGCGGCGCGGCGGATCAAGGGCGCGGCGGCGCAGGCGGTGCTGGTCTGCGGCGCGGGGCTGTTGGGCTGGGCCATCACGGGTTTGGGGCCGGTGGCCGAGGTGATCGCAGCGGCGATCCTGTTGGCGCAGCGCAGCCTGTCGGACCATGTTCAGGCGGTGGCAACCGGCCTGCGCGCAGGTTTGCCGCAGGGGCGCGCGGCGGTGGCGATGATCGTGTCCCGCGATACTGCCGACATGGACGCCCCTGCCGTGGCCCGCGCCGCCATCGAAAGCGCCGCTGAAAACCTGTCGGATGGTGTGATCGCGCCTGCGTTCTGGTTCCTGATCGGCGGCTTGCCCGGCCTGATGATCTACAAGATCACCAACACCGCCGACAGCATGGTCGGATACCGCACACCGCGCCATGCCGCCTATGGCTGGGCGGCGGCGCGGCTGGATGACGTGCTGAACCTGATCCCCGCACGGCTGACCTGTCTGGCCATCGTGGCGCTTTACGGGCTATGGCCCGCGGCGCGCGATATCCTGGCCGAGGCGCGGCGGCACAAATCCCCCAATGCCGGCTGGCCCGAGGCCGCGATGGCCCGCGCGTTGGACGTGGCCTTGGCGGGACCGCGCCGCTATCACGGCCAATTGCAGGATTTCCCCTTTGTCCATCCCTTGGGGCGGCGCACGGCGGGTGTGCCCGATATTGACGCGGCCATCCGGGTGCTGTGGCAGGTCTGGGCGGTGCTGTTGGTGGTGGCGGCAGGGATTTCCGGGCTGACCTGATCCGCCGCGCCTGCTAGGCTTTGCGAACATCTGATGACGGAGAAACGATGCGCACCCCGATCCTGATCGCCGCCCTGCTGGCCCTGTCCACCCCCGCACAGGCCGCTTGCGGCGGCGATTTCGCTGCGTTTCTGGGCGGGATCAAGGCCGAGGCGGTCGGCAAAGGCCATGCGGCGGCAGATGTGGACCGGTTTCTGGCGCGGGCGAAACGCGACCCGGCGGTGATCGCCGCGGACCGCAAACAGGGCGTTTATCAGTTGGATTTTACCAGCTTTTCCAAGCGGCTGGTGTCGTTGAAACGCATACAGGACGGGCAAATCCGGTCGCGCCGCCATGATGCCATCTTCAAGGCCGCCGAACAGCATTACGGCATCCCGCGCGGGGTGCTGTTGGCATTCTGGGCGTTCGAAACGGACTACGGCAATTTCCAAGGCGATTTCAACACGCTGAACGCGCTGTTGACGCTGTCGCATGATTGCCGCCGCCCCGACCTGTTCCGCCCACAGATATTTGCCGCGCTGACGCTGTTCGAACAGGGCGATTTTGATCCCGTCCGCACCACCGGGGCTTGGGCGGGCGAGGTCGGCATGGTCCAGATGTTGCCCGCCGATATTCTGGAAAATGGCGTCGATGGCAACGGCGACGGCCATGTCACGCTGAAAACCTCGCCTGCGGATGCGCTGTTGTCGGGGGCCAACATGCTGCGCAGTCTGGGCTGGAAGGCCGGTCAACCGTGGTTGCAAGAGGTGACGGTGCCCGCGACGATGGACTGGTCGCTGTCGGGCGTGGGCAAACCACGCGCGGCGGCGGAATGGGCGCGGCTGGGGGTGCGGCCGCGCGCAGGACAGTTGGCGCCTTTGCCAGCCAGCCTGATCCTGCCGCAGGGCCACAAGGGCCCGGCCTTTCTAGCCTATCCGAACTTTGATGTGTTCTTTGAATGGAACCAAAGCTTTACCTATGTGCTGACGGCGGCTGAATTTGCCAACCGCCTGTCGGGCGCACCGGAATTTCGCGCCACTACGCCAGAGGCCGGCCTGTCCGGCGACCGGATGAAGGCCCTGCAACAACGGCTGGCGCAGCGCGGCCATGAAGTAGGCCTGATCGACGGTATTCTGGGCGCAGGCACCCGCGTAGCGGTGCAAAAGGAACAGCAGCGGCTAGGTCTGCCCGCCGATGGCTGGCCCACGGCGGCGCTGTTGGACCGGCTGTAGGGTGCTTTACTTTTTGGCAGGGAATTGGCAGTATTTTACCCACGATAGGAGCGTTCAGTGACCTCACTGAAAAAAACGTGGCCAGGCAGGGGTGCGACTCTGCCTGGCCTTTTTCACCAGATCAAGACCCGATGAAAAGCCGGATGACAGCAATCACCAGCATTGCTGCCGCGATCACCACCATCCATCTTCGATAGGAACGTTCTTCCAGCGTCCTCACCTCCTTTCGCCGCGAGGTGTCGCGACGGGGTCAGAGGTAACGCGCAGGCGTTGAATAATGGTTTTACGATTTGGCAGGCTCACGCCACCAGCGCGGCCGCGCGTTTCAGATCGACGGACACCAACTGGCTGACGCCCTGTTCCTGCATCGTGACGCCAAACAGCCGGTCCATCCGCGCCATCGTCACCGCGTGATGCGTGATGACCAGAAACCGCGTGGCAGTGCGCCGCGTCATCTCGTCCAACAGGTCGCAGAACCGGGTCACGTTGGCGTCGTCCAGCGGGGCATCCACCTCGTCGAGCACACAGATCGGCGCGGGATTGGCCAGGAACACCGCAAAGATCAGCGCCAGCGCCGTCAGCGTCTGTTCGCCGCCCGACAACAGCGACAGCGTGGACAGTTTCTTGCCCGGCGGCTGGCACATGATTTCAAGACCCGCCTCCAGCGGATCGTCCGATTCGACCAAGACAAGGCTCGCCTCGCCGCCGCCGAACAGATGGGTGAACAGCAGCGCGAAACTGGCGTTCACGCCTTCAAACGCGGTCAGCAGGCGTTCGCGGCCCTCACGGTTCAGCCCGGCGATCCCGGCGCGCAGCGCGCGGATGGCGGCCTCGAGGTCGGATTTCTCGGATGCCAGCGTGTCACGTTCGGTGGCGACCGCGCGCGCGTCGTCTTCGGCGCGCAGGTTGACCGCGCCCAAAGCCTCGCGTTGGCGTTTCAGGCGGGTGATGTCGGCCTCGATCACATCAAGAGCCGGAATGGCGTCCGGGTCGCCGCCGATCTGGTCTAGCAGGCCCTGTGGCGTCAGATCAAGGTCTTCGGTGATGCGTTCCACGGCCAGCGTCGCGGCGATCTGGGCGGCATCGGCGCGGGCCTCGGACCGGGCGCGGGCCTCACGGGCATCAGAGGCGCTGCGCTCGGCATCGCGTTCGGCGGTCTGCGCCGCGCGTAACACGGCCTCGGTGGCGGATAGCGCATTGGCGGCGGCGGCCTTGCGCGCCTCGGCCTGCGCGATCTGTTCGCCCAAGGCGGCGCGTTTCGCGGCGATGTCGCGCGGCGCGGTGGTGGCGGATTGCAGCGCCAACGCAGTCTCGGCCTGCCGTTCGGTCAGCTCGGCGGCGCGGGCGCGCGCGGTGTCTAGACGGTGCCGCCAGCCCGACAGATCCTTGGTCACCTCTTGCGCGCGGCGGGTGCGCGCCTCGCCTTCGCGGCGCAATTCGTCCTGCACCGACCGCGCCGCCAGCATCGTCGCGCGCGCGGCCTCGACGGTATGGCGGGCATCCTCGACAGCGGCGCGCGCAGCGGCCAGATCATCGAGCGCGGCCAGCATCGCCTCGGCATCCGTCAGCCCGCGCTGCGCCGCCGCCGCATCATCCGCATGGCGGGTCACGGCCAACCCAAGGCTTTCCAGCCGCGCGCCCGCCAGATCGCGGTCGGCATCCGCGCGGCTGACGGCGCGGGCGGCCTCTGTTACCAGCCGGTCGGCCTCGCGGCGGGCATTGCGGGCGGCCTGATCGGCCTGCGCCAATCGCGCCAGCCGCGCAGTGAGCGCCTCATGCGCGGCGCGCGCTCCCTCAACCCGCGCCGTGGCCCGTGCCATCTGCTGTTTCAAGGCCTCCAGCCGGTTCAACTGTTCCAGCCGCAGCGCGGCGGCGGTCGGCGCGGCCTCGGCAGCGGCGCGGAACCCGTCCCATCGCCACAGATCGCCTTCGACCGTCACCATCCGCTGGCCGGGGCGCAACAGCGGGTGCAGCCGCGCTGCATCCGCCCGCCCGATCAGGCCGATCTGCCCCATCCGCCGCCCCAGCACATCGGGCACCGAGACATGGCGCGACAGCGGCGTGACCCCATCGGGCAGCGGTTGCACCACATCATAATCCGGCAGTTCGGCCCATCCCGACGCCGTGCCCGCCCCCACCTGCGGCGCGCGCAGATCATCGGCCAAGGCCGCGCCAAGCGCCTTTTCAAACCCCTGTTCGACTTGCAGCCGGTCGATGATCTGCCCGCCTTCGGCGGTATCGCGTTGCAACAGACGCGCGAGCGCGCCTGCCTCGGCGCGGATCGCGTTCAATTCGCCCTCGGCCTCGGACCGTTCGGCGCGGGCCACCGCCTCGCGGCTTTGGGTGTCAACGCGGGCGGCCTCGGCCTCGGCCAGCGTCGCTTCGGCACTTTGCGCGGTGGCCTGCGCGCGTTCGGCGGTTTGTCGCGCGGTGGATTGCGCGGTTTCTGCCGTAGCCACCGCCGCCTGAGCCGCGTCAACAGCGGCGCGCGCGCGCTGCATCTCGACCTCTGACCGCGCCAGCGTCTTGCGGGTGTCATCCAGCAGCCGTTGCGCCGATTGATGCCGCGCGGACAGCCGCGCCATGTCTTCGGTCGCCTGCGATTGCGCCGCTTCGACCGTTTGCAGGTTTGCCGCCGCCGCGCGCGCGGCCTCTGTTGCTGCGGCCAGCCGTTCGGGATGACCCGCGCCCGCCTTGGCCAGTTCGCGCGCCTCCCAGTCCAGCCGCGCGATCATGTCATGGGCGTCGCGGTCAAGCGCGGTTTCGCGGTCGCGGTCCTGCGCGATCTGGGCGGCGCGCGCGGTCAGACGGGTGATTTCGGCCTGCGCCTGATCGGCCTCGCGCGTCAGCGCGTCGCGCTGCACCAACAGGCGTTGCAGGATCGCCGCCGCAATCACGTCTTCGTCGCGACGGGGCGGCAGCGCGTCCTCGGCCTGCGCGCGGGCGCGGGTCGCGGTGCGCGCCGCCAATTCGGCCTGCGCAGCAGCGCCCACCCGCGCGCGCAGATCATCAGCCGCAACCGCCCGCGCCGCATCCGCCTCGCGCCAGCGGCGATAGAGCGCCATCCCCTCGGCCTGCCGCAATTCGGCGGCGATGATGCGATAACGCGCGGCCTGTTTCACCTGCCGGTCCAGCGCGGCGAGCTGTTGCGCCATCCCGTCCAGCACATCATCCACACGGGCGAGGTTCTGTTCGGTGCTGTTCAGCTTCAACTCGGCTTCGTGGCGGCGCTGATACAGGCCGGAAATGCCGGCCGCTTCTTCCAGAATCCGGCGGCGGCTTTTCGGGCGCGCGTTGATCAGTTCCGCAATCTGGCCTTGGCGGACCAAGGCGGGCGATTGCGCGCCGGTCGAGGCATCCGCAAACAGCATCTGCACATCGCGCGCGCGCACATCGCGGCCATTGACCTTATAGGCCGACCCCAGATCGCGGGTGACGCGGCGGGTGATTTCCAGCAGATCCTGATCGTTGAACCCCGCCGGGGCCAGCCGGTCGCCATTGTCGATCACCAAGGCCACTTCGGCAAAATGCCGCGCCCCGCGCGTGGCGGCCCCGGCAAAGATCACATCCTCCATGCCGTCGCCGCGCATGGCGGTGGGGCGGTTTTCGCCCATGACCCAGCGCAGCGCCTCCAGCAGGTTGGATTTGCCGCAGCCGTTCGGGCCGACAACACCGGTCAGCCCGTCCTGAATGATCAGTTCGGTCGGATCGACAAAGCTTTTGAACCCCGACAGCCGGAGGCGCGAGAATTGCATCTGATCGCCCCCCATGTTGTGCGTGTGGCGCGTATGTTGCCAAAACGGGCGGGGGCGCGTCAATGCGGCGCTGCGGGATATAGCGGCTCCGCAGGGGTTATCCCCAAGATATTGCGGTCAGCACGCCAATCGCGCCACGATCACCGCCGCATCGCCCCGAATATCGCGCACCTTGCACCCGGTCGCCTGCGCAATCGCGCGTTCGGCGCGATTGGCCACGGGATACAGCCGGGGGGCCCATTCGGTGTTGGTGCGCACCGCCTCGGCCAGATCATTGCGGCGGCGCACGACAAAGGTGGAACCGTCCACCGTCACCGTCACTGGTTCAATCCCGGAGAAATGCGGTGTCGGCCCGGAACATGCGGCAAGGAACAGAAGGGCGATCAGGCGTGTCATGCCCCAAGCCTGCGCCGCGCGTGGTTAACATCGGGTAAAGATGCGGGCTGCGCCACAGGCTGCCAAAATTTTCGCTTCACATTCCAAATTTGGCATGCAATAAACATTCCATAACTGGAATATAAAGGAGTCACCTCATGGCCTATCCCGCCTCTCGTCCCGCAGACACCTATTCGCCGCTGTATTTCCTCGCCTCGCTTGGCGCGGGTGGTCTGGCGGTGACGTTCTTCATGTATCTGATGTTCTGGGTGCCGCATCCCGGACGTCCGGTGCCGATATTTGAGGATATCGCCGCCGTGTTCGCCAATGGCCCGCTGCTGTTGCAACTGTCCACCGGGATTGCCGTCGCAGGCATTGCCGTGCTGGCGTTCCTGAACGTGCAATACCTGATCTGGAACCTTGGCGCGCTTACGCGGTTCGCCAAGACTGATGCCTATGCCAAACTGCGCGCCGGGAACGGCGAAACCGCGCTGCTGGCCGCGCCGCTGGCCGCCGCGATGACGGTCAACGCGTTGTTCGTCGTGGGCCTGGTGTTCGTGCCAAAGCTGTGGACCGTGGTGGAATACCTGTTCCCGCTGGCGTTGGTGGCCTTTGTGGCGATCGGCATCTGGGCATTGATGCTGATCGGGGCGTTTCTGGGCCGGGTGTTGGGCAAGGGCGGCTTTGACAGCCAGGCGAACAATTCCTTTGCGCAACTGATGCCCAGCTTCGCGCTGGCCATGGTGGCTGTCGGCCTGTCCGCACCGGCGTCCATGAGCGTGACGCCCCTGACCGTGGGTCTGGCCCTGATCCTGTCGGGCGTCTTTGGCACTATCGCGATCGTGTACGGCATCGCGATGCTGATGGTCGCGCTGCCTGCGATCTTCAAGAACGGCGTGGCGCGCGAAGCGGCCCCGACCCTGATGGTCATCGTGCCGATGCTGACGGTGCTGGGGATCATGGGCCTGCGACAGGCGCATGGCCTGCACACCACCTTTGACGCGCATGTCACCCCCGGTGAAACACTGCTGTTCCTGACCAAACTGCTGACAGCGCAGATTGCCGTGTTGGCGGCGGGAGTGCTGGTGTTGCGGCGGCAGGGCTATTTCACGGACTATGTCTGGGGCCGTAAGACCTCGGTGGGATCCTATGCGCTGGTCTGCCCCGGTGTGGCGCTGTCGGTGATGATCCAGTTCTTCGTGAACAAGGGGCTGGTCGAGGCGGGCGTAATCGCCAAGTTCGGCACCGCCTATTGGGGGCTGACGGCCATCGCGCTTGTGGCACAGTTGGCCATGGTGGTGTTGGTGTGGCGGTTGAACCGGCAGCATTTCCGCGCCACCCCCATGGTTGCGCTGCAACCGGCAGAATGACCTGAACCGACCAGGACGGGCGGTCTGCATCCGCAGGCCGCCCGTTTGCATTTCTGCGGGGCTTGTTGCGCGGCGGGCGGCATGGTCAAATGATACGACTTACAGTCACCTTCAATGCGACCGATCCCTGCGCCATGCCGTTTCGTCCCGTCCAACCCGAAAAGATCAGCACGGCTGTCACCCGACAGATCGAACAATTGATCCTGCGTGGCATCCTGCGGCCCAGTGACCGCTTGCCGTCCGAGCGTGAATTGTCGGACCGGTTCGGGGTGTCACGCCCGTCGCTGCGCGAAGCGCTGGCGGATTTGCAGGAACGCGGCCTCTTGGTCAGCCGCGCCGGGTCGGGCGTGTTCGTGGCCGATGTGCTGGGATCGGCGTTTTCCCCCGCGCTGATCCAACTCTTCGCAGCGCATGACGAGGCGGTGTTCGACGCCATCGCGTTCCGCCGCGACATGGAAGGGCTGGCCGCCGAACGCGCCGCGCGGTTCGCGTCAGACACCGATTTGCAGGTGATCCAGACCATCTTCGACAAGATGGAGGCCGCGCACCAGAAACGCGATCCGGCCGACGAAGCGCAGCATGACGCCGATTTTCATCTGGCGATCATCGAAGCAAGCCACAATGTGATCATGCTGCACATGATGCGGTCGATGTATGACCTGCTGCGCGAAGGGGTTTTCTATAACCGGCAGGTGATGTTCAAACAGCGCCCGACGCGGGCGATCCTGCTGGACCAGCACCGGGCGATGAACGCCGCGTTGCAGGCGCGCGACCCGGAACAGGCCCGGGCGGCCGTTGTGGCGCATATGGACTACGTCGAAGGTGCGCTGCGCGACCAACGCCGCGCCGACCGCAACGAGGACATCGCCCAACTGCGCCACGCGCATGAGAAATCCCGCGAAATCTGATCGGCAAACATGACAAAGCCCGCGCTGACGGCGCGGGCCTTGAAGGATGGATCAGTGCAGCTTTGCGCCCACTTCGGCAATCGAGGCGTCGATCATCGCTGCGCCATTCTGGGCGGTCATGCCACGGGCCAGCACGTCGCGCGCCGCCGCAGTGGCCACGCCAATCGCCGCATCGCGCACCTGACGCACAGCGGCGGCTTCGGCAGAGGCCAGCTTTTCCTCGGCCCCGGCCAGACGGCGGGCGATGGACAGTTGCAGATCGGCCTTGGCCTTTTCGGCGGCCTTGTTCGCCTCGGCGCGCGCTTCGGTCACGATGCGGTCGGCCTGTTCCTGCACCTCGCGCTTGCGGCGTTCGTAGGTGGACAGCAATTCCTGTGCCGCGTCACGCAGCGCGCGCGCCTCGGCCAGATCGGCGCGGATACCTTCGGCGCGCTTGTCCAGCATGCCCGCGATCATTGACGGCACCTTGAACCAGAACAGCACCGCGATGAACAGCAGGAACCCCAGCAGCACCACGAAATCGGTGTTGCGCAACGAGATGAACGGGCCAGAGGCCGCAACGGCAGGCGATGCGGCAACCAGCGCGGCGAGTGTCACGATACGGCGCATTTGCATCAACCTTTCATCTGGGCCGCGACAGCGGCGGCGATTTCGGTGGCATCAGCCTTGCCACCCAAGGCGGCAACCAGGGCTTCGGTTGTGTCGGTGGCAACCTGCGCGATGCTGTCGGTGGCCGAGCGGCGGATGGCGGCAATGGCGGCCTCGCCTTCGGCAGTGCGTTCGGCAATCTCGACATCGGCGCGGGCGATGGCGGCGTCGACCTCGGCCTGAATGGCGGCACGGGTTTGCGCGGCGATGCGACCGGCCTCTGCGCGGGCGGCGGCCAGCGCGGCGTCATAGGCTTTTTCCGCCTCCAGCGCGCGCTGCTTGAAATCATCTGCGGTGTTGAGATCCTTCAGAATGGTGTTCTGACGGTCTTCAAGAACGGCCCCGATACGCGGCAGCGCGATGCGTGACAGCACGACATAGATCACGACCAGCGTGACCATCAGCCAGAAAATCTGATTGCCCCAGGTGGTGAAATCAAGCTGCGGCATGCCGGGCGCTGTGACTGCGCCATGCGCGGCATCGGCAGCGGGGGAAGTGGTCGCCATGCTGTCCTCCGGGGACCGAGGGATGAATAGCGGGCAGACCCAAAGGCCCACCCGCGCGTAAGGATCAGATGTTGCGGATCAGACCGCGAACATCAGCAGCAGCGCCACCAGGAACGAGAAGATGCCCAGGGCTTCGGCAAATGCGATGCCGATGAACAGGGTTGCGGTCTGCGATGCAGCAGCCGACGGGTTGCGCAGCGCGCCTGCCAGGAAATTGGCGGCCACGTTGCCGACGCCGAGCGCCGCGATGCCCGTGCCCATGCCAGCCAGGCCAGCGCCGATGTGTGCGAGATTGCCTTCCATGGTGGTGTCTCCTTGAGATTGGAAGTTGCTTGATTGAGGTCGTTTGGTCGTCAGACGGGCACAGCGCCCGCCGTCATCAGTGTCCGGGGTGCAGCGCATCCTTCAGATACACGCAGGTCAGGATGGTAAATACGTAGGCCTGAATGAAGGCCACCAGCACCTCAATGCCATACATCGCGGTGATGGCCAGGATGGACACCGGGCTGACCACGGCCAGCGCCGCGAACCCGGCGAACACCTTGATCACGGCGTGACCGGCCATCACGTTCCCGGCCAGACGAATGGAATGGCTCACAGGGCGCACGAAGTAAGACACCAGTTCGATGATCGCCAGCACCGGGCGCAGCGCCAGCGGGGCCGAGGTCACCCAGAACAGTTCCAGAAAATGCACGCCGTTCTTGATGAAACCGACGATGGTCACCGTCAGGAATACCAACAGCGCCAGCACGATGGTCACCGCGAAATGCGAGGTCGTGGTAAAGGACATCGGGATCAGGCCAAGGAAGTTCGAGAACACGATGAACAGGAACAGCGTCATCACATAAGGAAAGAATTTCACCGCATCCTTGCCCGCCACATCCTCGACCATCTTGTAGATGAACCCGTAGGCCAACTCTGCAACCGACTGGATCCGCGAGGGGATCGTGGCGCGGCCCGTGGTGCCGAACACCATCAGCGCGATCACGCACAGCGCGGCCAGACCCATCCACAGGGTGACGTTGGTGGGGGTGTACCAATGAATGACATCGCCGAACAACGGCTTGACGATGAACTGGTCCATCGGGTGAAACACCAACCCGGTGCCGCTTTCTGCCTCAGTCGCCATTCTGATCCCTCGCCCCGTCTGCGTTCCGTGCCGTGCCCTGCGGCCCAGCGGTCTCTGTCTTGTGCGGGTGACCCGCCTGCGCCGCCGCTTCGATCTCGCGCGCGGTGCGCATCATCGTCTGGATGCCCGCCGCCAGACCGACCAGCGTGAACACCACCATCAGAAACGGCAGTGTGCCAAAGGCAACATCAAGCCCGTATCCGATGCCGAAACCGATCCCCAGACCAGCCACCAATTCCGTCACCATGCGCCAGGCCACGCTGGCCGCCGAATAGTGGTCGTCCTGCCGGGGCGCCTCTTGCAGATGCTGCTTCTTGGCGGCGGCGATCCGCGCTTCCAGCGCCGCAATCTGCCGCCGTTCATTGGCGTCCTGCATGGGGCGATCCCCTTTCGTTGCCGTGGTGCTAATGGCTGACCGGCCCGGAGTCAAGCGTGGCCGCAGCGCAGCATTTCTGACGCAAGCTGTTGGTTTTATTCGGCTTTCACCGCGCCGTCATATTGGCCGCGCGCCATGCCGCCTTGTTGCTCATTCAACCATCCGGTTGACGGTTTCCCAGCAATTGCGCAGGGTTGGCGGATGGAACATACGCCGCTCTCGCCGCTGGATGCCGTTTTCGCCGCCCTGTCGGACCCGACACGGCGCGCGATCCTGACCATGCTGCTGGAAGACGACATGGCCGTGACCGATGTGGCCGAACCCTTCGCGATGAGCCTTGCCGCGATTTCCAAGCATCTGAGTGTGCTGGCCGATGCGGGCCTGATCAGTCAGGAAAAGCGTGGCCGGGTGAAATGGTGCAAGCTGGAACCGGACGCGCTGCGCGAGGCATCGGTGTGGATGCAGGGGTTCGGCATGATGGGGGCGCTGGATCTGGAAGGGTTCGAGCGGTTTCTGGCCGTGGAACTGCGCGCGCCCGATCACGACCCGCCGCCCTGATCATCACGCTATCGCGAGCGGCGGCAACTTTGCCCCCTGCCCCGGCGTTCCTTTGGCACTGGACGCGATGACGCGTTCCCAACCCGAGGAACCCCAGATGACACATTCCGCCCGCAATATCCTGCTTGCCGCCGCCATCATCGGCGCAGGTCTGCCCGCCCATGCCGAAAACCCGACTGTCGGCGGCGCGGCCATGTTCGAATCGAAGAACATCATTGAAAACGCGGTCAATTCCGCTGATCACACCACGCTGGTGGCCGCCGTCAAGGCCGCCGGTCTGGTCGATGCGCTGCAATCGCCGGGGCCGTTCACCGTGTTCGCGCCGGTGAATGCCGCCTTTGCCGCCCTGCCCGCCGGCACCGTGGACACGCTGTTGATGCCGGAAAACAAGCCGACCCTGACCAAGGTGCTGACCGCGCATGTCGTCGCGGGCAACCTGTCGGGCGCGGATATCATGCGCCGCGCCAAGGCAAGCAGCGACGGATATTTCCACATGCAAACCCTGTCGGGCGATGCGCTGTCGGCCACCGTGCGCGGGCGCAACCTGTACATCGTGGATGAAAGCGGCAACGCGTCCCAGGTCACCATTGGCGACGTGAACCAGTCAAACGGCGTCATCCACGTCGTGAACACCGTGCTGCTGCCGAAATAATCGGCGGCGGCGCGGCGGCAGCCCCGGCCTGTGCCAATCCTGGTCGGGGCTGTTTTTGCAGGACGCAGACGATGCCAAGCCTTGAGCCACGCCCGTCGCTGCATTAACCTTTGGGCGAAATCCAACGGGGTGACGCCATGCTGCGCAGAACGGCCTTCAGCGTTATGTTCGCCCTGCTCGCGCTGTTCTGGACCCCGCCTGTGGCGGCGCAAGGCATTGATCCACTGCTGGCGCGGGAATTTGACGCGCGCGACTATGCCAGCTCCGAATTGCGGCTGCTGCAATGGGCGCTGTCACTGTCGGGCGATTACAACGGCTTGCTGGACGGCAAATGGGGCAAGCGCAGCCAGACCGCGCTGGAACGCTATAGTTTCCGCGAATTCGAGGACCGCCCGCGCAACCTGCATCTGCCGGTGTTGGCGGTGTCACTGGTCAACGGGTTGCGCGATGATGGCTGGCAGTTTTCCGGGCATCCCGGATTTGGCGGGTCGATGCTGTTTCCAACAAAGACCGCCGTGCAACAGCGCGCGTCGGGGTCGTTCCAGAACTGGCAGCATACGACATCCTCACTGCGCTATGGGTTTGCCCTGACGACGGGCGATGCGCTGGACGGGTTTCACCGCTTTGTCGCCGACCTTGGCCCGTTACAGGAACCGATCTATTGGGTGCGCCGCGCCGACCGGGTGGTGACATCTGCCGTGCTGCGGTCGGGCGAACGGGTCTATATGCGGTCCGATCCGGTGGGGCGGCTGTGGCGCACGGTGGTGCTGCGCGCCGAATATCAGGATCGCAACCTGTTGGCCGCTGTGGCCGCCAGCATTTCGGGCGATGCGCCGCTGCCGCTGTATCTGCCAGAAAATGGCCAGTTGCAGCGCGTGATGAACCGCCTGTCGGCCGAGATTGACCGCGAGAACGCCGTGGACAAGCCCCCCGCGCCTGCACCTGCGCCACAAGTGTCGGGCCGGTCCGGGTCGGGGTCCGGGTTTCTGGTCACGCTGGACGGCCTGGGTCTGACCAACCAGCATGTGGTCGAAGGCTGCGGGCGATTGATGGTGAACGGGCAACCGGCCACGGTCACCGCGCAATCCGAAACATTCGATCTGGCGCTGATCCGGTTGACGGCGCCGGCGGGCCTGCGTCCGGCGATATTCGCCGACCGGCCTGCGGCGCTGAACGCCGATGTGGTGGTGGCGGGGTTCCCGTTCGCCGGGGTGCTGGAAGGGCTGAACGTCACGCGCGGCGCGGTGTCATCATCCAAGGGGCTGGCGGGCGATGACATCAACATCCAGATTTCGGCCCCGGTGCAGCCCGGCAATTCCGGCGGGCCGCTGTTGAACGAATACGGTCAGGTCGCCGGCGTCGTCGTGGCCAAGCTGCGCGAGGCGGCGGGCAGTCCTGCACCCGAGAACGTGAATTTCGCGGTGGCGGGCGAGATTGCCAAGCTGTTCCTGGCGCGCAACGGCGTGGTGCCGCAGATTGCTGGCCCGACGGAAAGGCTCGATGGCGCAACGCTGGGTCAGGTGGCAACCGCGATCACATTCCTTGTGGAATGTTTCCCCTAAGCCTCAGGAAACATGACGCCTCAGGCCCAGCCTGTCGCCGCGTCTTTCAGCACCTTCAGGAACGCCTGCACCTTGGCGGTGCGGTGCAGATCGACATGCGTGACCAGCCACAACGGCGCATCCCATTCCGGCAAGGGCGGGCTGATGGTCAAGAGATCGGGATGATCCGTGGCGACCTGCACCGGCAGGAACCCGACGCCCAAACCCGCAAGCACCGCCGATTGCGCGGCGTGGCTGTCAGAGGTGCGCATTACGATGGCCTCGGGCGGCACGTTGTCCCACATCCAGCGAAAGAACGGCGCGCGGGTGGTGCTGTCATCCTCGCCCACGAACCGATGCCCCGCCAGATCGTCCAGACCGGCGGGCAGGCCATGCCGGTCGGCGTAACCTTGGGTGCAATACAGCCCGTTGCGCAGGCGCAGGAACGGCTGCACCACATTATCGGGCTGATCGGGCACGTTGCCCGCGCGGATCGCCACATGCGCCTCGCCATATTCCAGACGGAACAACCGGTTCCCGGTCAGATAGCGCAGGATCACCTGCGGATGATCGGCGCGGAAACGGCTGATCACCGGCATCATGAGCCCGTTGAGTGTCGACAGCGCCGTGACCACCAATTCACCCGCCACACGGTCGCCCTGGCCTTTCAGGCGGCTGATCAACTGGGAAAACTGTTCATCCGTGGTGGCAGCGACCCGCAGCAGATCCTGTCCGGCCTCGGTGGGGGTATAGCCGCGCGCGTGGCGCTGGAACAGGCGCACCCCCAGCCGGGTTTCCAGCGCGTCGATATGGCGGATGACTGTGGCGTGATGCACGCCCAGCACCTCGGCCGCGCCTGACACGGTGCCAAGGCGGGCGACCTGATACGCGGTGCGGACCTCGTCCCAGTTATCCATCATGCGTTCCTTCAGGCGGAATGGGCCCCGTCCGCCAGCCCTTTGACAAAGGCCAGCACCTGATCCACCGATTTGCCCGCCGCGATTTCGGCCACGATGGCCGATCCGACGACACAGCCATCAGCGATCCCCGCGATATCGCGGGCGTTATCTGGGGTGCGGATGCCAAAGCCCACAATGACAGGCAGGTCGGTGGCCGCCTTGATCCGCGCCACTTCGGGGGCGACATGTGCCGCTTCGGCGGCTGCCGCCCCGGTGATCCCGGTGATCGAGACGTAATAGACAAACCCGCTGGTGTTTTGCAGCACCGTGGGCAGGCGTTTGGCATCCGTGGTGGGCGTTGCCAGCCGGATGAAATTCAGCCCCGCCGCCTGCGCGGGCAGGCACAATTCGTCATCCTCTTCGGGCGGCAGATCGACGACGATCAATCCGTCGATGCCCGCCGCCTTGGCATCGGCCAAGAAACGGTCCACGCCGCGCGAATAGATCGGGTTGTAATAGCCCATCAGCACGATGGGGGTCGTGGTATCCGTCGCGCGAAAGGCCGCGACCATGTCCAGCGTCATCTGCAGGGTCTGCCCGCCTTCCAGCGCGCGTTGGCCTGCCAGTTGGATCGTCGGGCCATCCGCCATCGGATCGGTGAAGGGCATGCCCAGTTCAATCACATCCACACCCGCGCCCGGCATCCCCTGCATGATCGCGAGCGAGGTCGCCATGTCGGGATCGCCCGCCATCATGTAGGCGACAAAGCCTTTTTTGCCTTCGGCCCGCAGGGCGGCGAATTTTGCGTCGATCCGTGTCATGGTCATCCCTTGCGTGTGGTTCCGCCTGATCTGCCCGAATGGCGCGGCAAAGGCAACGGTCGAGGGGGCGGTGAGGGCAGAGGGGGCGCTGCCCCCGCCCTGCGGGCCCCCGGAACACGTCCGGGGTTCCCCGGAGTATTTCGGGCAAGATGAAAGGGACGCCCTGCTTGCACCGCAAGGCCTGCGCCGCTATTGCCGGAGAAAATGCTGTGGAGGCGCGCATGGGGTTCAAGATGGGTATCGTCGGGCTGCCGAATGTCGGCAAATCGACGCTTTTCAATGCGCTGACCCGGACGGCCGCCGCGCAGGCGTCGAATTTCCCGTTCTGCACCATCGAGCCGAACGTGGGCGAGGTGTCGGTGCCCGATGCGCGGCTGGACAGACTGGCCGAGATTGCCGGGTCGAAACAGATCATCCCGACGCGGATGACCTTTGTCGATATCGCTGGGCTGGTGAAAGGCGCGTCCAAGGGCGAGGGGCTGGGCAACCAGTTTCTGGCCAATATCCGCGAGACGGACGCGATTGCCCATGTGCTGCGCTGTTTCGAGGACGCCGATATCACCCATGTCGAGGGGCGGGTCGATCCGATTGCGGATGCCGAAACCATTGATACCGAATTGATGATTGCCGATATCGACAGCTGCGAAAAGCGGCTGGCGAATCTGGCGCGCAGGGTCAAGGGCGGCGACAAGGACGCGCTGGATCAGGAACGCCTGCTGAAGGCGGCGCTGGCGGCGCTGTCGGATGGCAAGCCGGCGCGCACCGTTGCCGTGGCCGCCGATGATCAAAAGCAGTGGCGGATGCTGCAACTGTTGACGACCAAGCCGGTGCTGTATGTCTGCAACGTGGCGGAATCCGATGCGGCGACCGGCAATGCCCTGTCGGCCAAGGTGGCGGCGATGGCGGCGGCGCAGGGCAACAGCCATGTGGTGATTTCCGCCCGCATCGAAGAAGAGCTGGCGCAGATGGACCGCGCCGATGCCGCCGTGTTCCTTGAGGAAATGGGGCTGGACGAGGCCGGGTTGGACCGGCTGATCAAGGCGGGCTATGCGCTGTTGGGGTTGCAAACCTATTTCACCGTCGGCCCCAAGGAGGCGCGCGCCTGGACCATTCGCGGCGGCACCTTGGCCCCGCAGGCCGCAGGCGTGATCCACGGCGATTTCGAGCGCGGGTTCATCCGGGCGGAAACCGTGGCCTATGCGGATTACGTGGCGCTTGGCGGTGAAACCAAGGCGCGGGCCGAAGGCAAGCTGCGGGCCGAGGGCAAGACCTATCTGGTGCAAGACGGCGACGTCCTGCATTTCCTGTTCAACACCTGAGGCGGGATCACGCCGGAAGGCGCGCGGCGGCGATGCGGGCCAGAAGGTCGTCACAGCGTTCGGTCTGGTAATCCGATCCGTCCACGAACACAGCGCGGGCGGCGCGAACATGATGTTCCGCCTCGTCCAGTAGCGCCGGGTCGGGGTCCAGATCGTGGCGGGCAAGGGCCAGGTCAGCGATGTTCCATTGCAGCCCGGCCCATCTGAAAGCAGCCTTCTGGCGCAGGTCAGGGATGGTTTCACAGGCCGCATAGGCATCGCGCGCCTGTTGCAACAGCGCGCGGTCTCCGGTCAGCGCGCCTTGCCACCGCAGGGCAAGCGCGAGGTTGTTCCGTGTTGTTGTCCAATCCAGCGGGTCTGCTGCGCGGTTTTTCAGCGACAGCGCGGTGGTCAGGGCCGCCACCGCCTCGGTCAGTGGCGCTGCGTCGCGGGTGATCTCGCCCAATTTGGTCAGAGCACCGCCGAGGTTGTTCCTTGCATCCTTGGAATCCTCGTCCGCCGTAAGCACACCTAACGCTGAACGATTTGCCGCGATTGCCCGGCGCATGATGGCAGGATCAGCCGCGCGTTCCCCCATTTCCATCAGCACACCACCAAGTCCACCTTGGCACGCCGCCCAGATCGTGGCGTCCTTGACCGGGGATGTCCGGTCAACGGCTGCCTGTATCGCATTGTGCGCCAGTTCAAGGTCGCGCGGGCGGCTCGACCGTTCGCCAAGGCGAAGATAGCAAATGCCAAGGTCATGCAGCGCAATCGCCTCCAGCCCGCGTTTGCCCTTGACCCGGTCCCAATTCCTGCGCGCCAATTCAAGCGCGACGCGCAAGGCAAAGATGTCGCCGCGGCGTTCACCGTCCTGAAGCCATTCATCCAAAAGCCTGCTTATCGCCGGGAACAGTTTCCCGCGATCCGGCTGTTGGCGCAGATCGGCCAGCAGCCGGTCCGCCGCCGCTTTGGGGTCGTTGCGCAGCCGGTCCTGGCTCAACCGTTGGTTCAGCATCTGGCGGCGGGCCTCGGCCATCCGTTCCTGCGTCGCCTGCTGATCCGCCAGCATCCGCCGTTCAGCCGCGTCCAGCACCGCGTCGGCCTGATCCAGCGCGCCGGCATCGTTCAGCCTGGCCACCTCGGCCATCACGGCGGTCAACTGGCTGCCGACATTATCCCCCGGCATCGCGCCGCGCGCTCGCAGCGCGGCAGCAGTTTCCAGCGCGATGCGCACCGCATCATAGGCGGTCTGCAAATCGCGGTAGCTGCCTCCGGCATAGGCATTGGCCAGCGCGATCAGCAAATCTTCGCTGGCCCCTGCGGTCGCGTCGTCGCGGGTGATGCGGTCAAAGATGCGGTCGGCGTCGCGTTCGGCGGGCGTCTCGTCGGTGTCCGGAGGGGCGTCATCCCCTGCCGTGCCCGCCACCAGAAATCGGTCAACCCAGGCTGGATCAAGGTCCAGCGCAAGGATCAGACGCCCGACGCTGCGCGCGGTCAGGGTGTCTTTCTGACCATTCTCGATCTTGGACAACAGGGATTTGCCGATCTTCGGCTTCACCGCCGCGCCCAGTTCGTCCAGCGTCCAGCCGCGCAAGGCGCGCGCGCGTTTCACGGCAGTGCCGAAAGCCAGCAAATCATCAGGGGAAACTTTGGACAACTGCCGTCACTTTCCGGAAACCAAAGGACACCCGGAACAAGCCCCGGAAACTCTGTGTGACTGCGAAATCCGGCCAGACCTGCGATTATGTCAATGTCGACAACGTCTTAACCAAGGCGGGCCCGCCGCAACCATAAGAAGGATACCTTATGATGTGGCAACTGCAAGACTATCTGAACTACCTGTTGGGCGCGGACGGGAGCAATCTGGTCTTTGCCATCCTGTGCCTGTGGGCGGTGACCGGACGCTGGCCGGTCCTGTGCGCGGTGGTGACCGCGTTGGTGCATCTGGCGCTTGTCCTGATGTGAAACAGCCTGTGTGACCCGGCCAGCGCCCGGCGATTTGCATCGTCCGGGCGCTGGGATCATGCGTCTGTATGACTTGGGCCAGCCGGACATTGCGCCACCATTCAAAGGTGTGGCTTGGCTTGTGTCGGGGCATCCCTTTGCGGCGGGCAGTCGGACGCCATACGGGGTGCAATCAATGCGCCGCCGCCCAGTTCGGGCCCTGCCCGGCATCCACCACCAAGGGCACGGCCATGCGCACCGCAGGCTCTGCCGCCTCTTGCATCACGTCGCGGGCGATGGTGATCAGGGCTTCGGCGGCGTCTGCATCGACTTCGAACAGCAGTTCGTCGTGGACCTGCAACAGCATCTTCGCGGGCATCCCCGCAATCGCCGCAGGCATGCGGATCATCGCGCGGCGGATCACGTCGGCGGCGGTGCCTTGGATCGGCGCGTTGATCGCGGCGCGTTGGGCGAAACCGGCTGTTGGCCCCTTGGCGTTGATTTCCGGCGTGTGGATCTTGCGCCCAAACAGGGTCTGGACATAGCCATGTTGACGGGCAAAGGCCTTGGTCGCCTCCATGTAATCCTTGATCCCCGGAAAGCGTTCGAAATAGCGGTCGATGAAGCCTTGGGCATCCGCGCGCGGAATCCGCAGGTTGCGCGCAAGGCCAAAGCCCGAAATGCCATAGATCACGCCGAAATTGATCGCCTTGGCCTGACGGCGGATATCGGGCGTCATCTGGTCCAAGGGCACGTTGAACATTTCCGACGCGGTGGCGGCGTGGATGTCCTGCCCCTGCCGGAACGCCTCTTTCAGGGCGGGCAGGTCGGCGATATGGGCCAGAATGCGCAGTTCGATCTGGCTATAGTCCAGCGATACCAGCACCTTGCCAGGTTCTGCAATGAACGCCTCGCGGATGCGGCGGCCTTCTTCGGATCGCACAGGGATGTTTTGCAGGTTGGGGTCGGACGACGACAGCCGCCCGGTATTGGCCCCGGTCTGCAGGTAGGACGTATGCACGCGGCCCGTATCGCGGTTG
Source organism: Paracoccus haematequi (assembly GCA_945881965.1). Taxonomy (GTDB): domain Bacteria; phylum Pseudomonadota; class Alphaproteobacteria; order Rhodobacterales; family Rhodobacteraceae; genus UBA9554. Next base: position 516,106 of record CAMCVS010000001.1, read on the forward strand.
ATATGGTCCTGCAGCGCGTCGGTATAGGTGGATTTCAGCTTGGCCAACTGCCGCCAATCCAGCACGCGGCGGGGCAATTCATGTTCGGTCGCCAGATCCTCCAGCACATCGGCACCCGTCGCGTAGGCGCCGGTCTTGCCGGTCTTGCCGCCCGCCAGCCCCATCTTGTCGAACAGGATTTCGCCCAGTTGTTTGGGCGAACCTACGTTGAACGGCTGTCCGGCAAGGGCGTGGATATCCGCCTCCAGCCCCGCCATCTGCTGCGCGAATGTGTTCGACATCCGCGACAGGGTTTCGCGGTCCACCTTGATGCCCGCGCGTTCCATCGCGGCCAGCACCGGCACCAGCGGGCGTTCCAGCGTTTCATAGACGGTCGTCACCTGCGTGCGGTGCAGCGCGGGTTTGAACGCCTGCCACAGGCGCAGCGTGACGTCGGCATCCTCGGCGGCGTAACGCGTCGCATCCGCAATCGCTACGCGGTCAAAGGTGACGGCGGATTTGCCAGAGCCGATCAAATCCTTGATTGGGATCGGGTTGTGGCCCAGATAGCGCTCGGCCAGCGCATCCATGCCATGCCCGTGCAACCCGGCATGCAGCGCATAGGACATCAGCATGGTGTCGTCGATGGGTGCGATGGTGACATCGTAATTCGCCAGCACCTTGGCGTCGTATTTGATGTTCTGCCCGATTTTCAGGATCGCGGGGTCGGACAGAACGGGGGCAAGCGCCGCCAGCACCGCGTCGCGGTCCAACTGTCCGGCTGCGCGCGCCGATGCGCCGAACAGGTCACCGCCGCCGGTGGTATGGCCCACCGGGATGTAGCAGGCCCGCCCCGGTTCGACCGACAGCGAAATACCGACCAGTTCCGCCACCATTTCGTCCAGCGCGGTGGTTTCGGTATCAAACGCCACATAGCCCTTTTCGCGGATCGCGTTGATCCAGCCCTGCAAGGCGTCCATGTCGGTCACACAGGCGTAGCCGGCGTGGTCAAACGGTAGCGCGGCGGGCGCATCCGCCGCAGGCCGCGCGGCCATCGCGGCCTCAGGGATCGCGGGCGGGGCCACCTTCAGCGCATCGGCAATGCGTTTGGTCAGGGTGCGGAATTCCATCTCGGTCAGGAAACCCAGCAGTTTATCGGCGTCCGGCTCGCGCACCTCCAGATCTTCGAGGCCCACATCCAGCGGCATCGCGCAATCCAGTTGCACCAGCCGCTTTGACAATTCGATCTGCGCGCGGTGGTTCACCAGTGTTTCGCGGCGTTTCGGCTGCGGGATTTCATGGGCGCGGTCCAACAGTTCCTCAAGACTGCCGAATTCAGTGATCAACAGCGCCGCCGTCTTGATCCCGATCCCCGGCGCGCCCGGCACGTTGTCAACCGAATCGCCCGCCAGCGCCTGCACATCCACCACGCGGTCGGGGTAAACGCCGAATTTCTCGAACACGCCGTCGCGGTCGATGATCTTGGCCTTCATCGGGTCCAGCATTTCCACGCCGTCGCCCACCAACTGCATCAGGTCCTTGTCCGAGGACAGGATGGTGACCCGCCCCCCCGCATCGCGGGCACGGCAGGCCAAGGTGGCGATGATGTCGTCGGCCTCGAACCCCTCTTGTTCCAGACAGGCGATGTTGAAGGCCAGCGTGGCGGTGCGCGTCAGCGGGATTTGCGGGCGCAGGTCTGCGGGCATCTCCTCGCGGTTGGCCTTATACAGGTCATACATGTCATTGCGGAAGGTGTGGCTGCCCTTGTCGAACACCACGGCCACATGGGTGACATCGCCGCCCGCGTTGCCCTCGACATAACGTTGCAGCATGTTGCAAAACCCGCTGACCGCGCCAATCGGCAGGCCATCGGATTTCCGCGTCAGGGGCGGCAGCGCGTGATAGGCGCGAAAGATATAGGCAGAGCCGTCGATCAGGTGCAGGTGGCATCCCTTGCCGAATGTGGCGGTCATCGCGTTCCCCCTTGGTCACCCGCGCGTTTTGCCATGTTCCGCCCGACGCTGCCAGCCGCTGTTTCGGTCAGACAGCGGCCCCCGCCGCCTTGGCGGCCATATCCGCATCGGCCTGTGCCACGGTTTCAGCGGCGGCGGCGGCCACGCGCCGCGCCTGATCGTCGGTCAGTGACGCGCCGCCCTCGCCAAGGTTGACCTTGACCTCGCGACGGGCGAACTGGATGCCGGCCTTGTCGAATTCCTCTTTGACGCGGGTAAAGGCGCGCTTGCGGATTTCGAATTGCTTGCCGGGCTTGTGGGTGAACTTGGCCCGCACCACGACGCCGTAATCGTTGAATTCGGCCACGCCCTGGCTTTTGAACGGTTCGATGAAATACGGCCCCAATTCCGGGTCAACCAGCATTTCCTGCCCGATCCGCTTGAAGATCTTGCGCACCTGTTCGATGTCGGTGTCGAACGGCAGCGTGAACTTCAGCTTCATGATCCCCCAGTCGCGGCCGAAATTGGTGACGTTCTTGATCTCGCCGTAAGGGATGATCAGAACCGGGCCCTTGCTGTCGCGCAAGGTGATCGACCGCAGGGAAATGCGTTCTACCGCGCCGCTGGCCCCGCCGACGTCAATGTATTCGTTCAGCCGGAACGCGTCGTCGAACAGGAAGAAGATGCCCGACACCACATCCTTGACCAGCGTCTGCGCGCCGAACCCGACGGCAAGACCAACCACGCCCGCGCCCGCGATCAATGGCCCGACGTTCACACCAAGGCTGGTCAGAATGGCGAACAGACAGGTCATGGCAATGACCACCAGCGCGGTCGCCCGCAGCAACGGCAGAAGCGTGGCGGTGCGCGTCGCCGCTTCGCCGCCGATCACCTCGTCGCGGTCGCCTTCGGGCATGCCGGGGCGGGTTTCGGATGCCACGCGCACGTCGATGATGGTGCGGATGAAATCCCAGATCGCCCAGCCGACAATCGCGGTCAACACCACGCTGATGACGGTGCGCAGATTGCGCCCTGCGGGGCCGCTGGCCGCCAGCGTTTCCGGGTCCAGCCGCCAGATGGCCAGCACGCTGATCAGCCCGGCGGCAATAATCAGCCCGCGCGCCGAGGTGCCGATGGCGGCGCGCACCCGGTCGTCCATGTCTTGCGCGCGCAGGTAATGCACCAGGATGCGGTAGCCGATCCAGAACCCCACCACTGTCAGGTAGGTGACGAATATCTTGCCCGCCACTACATCGACATTGCCATTGATCAGCCCGCCCAGCGTGAACACCGCCCAGACGCACAGGAACAGCACCGATGTGATGGCCGCCCAGTTGCGGGTCAGCGCCGCCATCACCGACCGATCATCGGGCGGGGGCAGCAGATCGACCGTCGCGCGGTACACCCACCAGGTGCCCGCCAGCGCCAGAGTGATCCAGACCACGCCCAACAGCAGGGTCCACAGGTTCGGCGTGCCCTCAGGCGCGCCGAATTGCGCCATCAGGTCGGCGGTCACGGTTTCGAACATCCACAGCCCGGCCAGCGCGGCCAGCACACCATGCACCCGGGCCGTCGCGGTGTCGCTGAGCGCGACCAGCCGGTATATCGGCCAGTCACGCGGGAACATGAATTCCGCCGCCGCCCGCACGATCATGACAACCGTGACCACCGCGATATAGCCCGACGCGAACAGCCGGATATCGGGGTGGTGAAACAGCAGATACAACGTGGCCATCGCGGTGACGGCAAAGGCCAGCACGCCGGACAATTCCAGCAGCAGGAAGAACCCGGCATCCAGAATGGTGCGCACCGACCCATAGGACCCCTTGTCGATATTGCGCTGCGCCACGACGGCTTGCTGCGTGCTGATGCGCTGCCGCCAAAAGTATCGCACCGCGCCCCCGGCGACCACGCTGACCATCAGTGCCAAAAGCCCCAGCCCGACCCCGCCCGCCGCCGCCAATCGCGCCGGAATTGCGCCGATCCCCGCCCCCAGTTCGGGCAGCTTGGCCAGCAGCGCGGCGGCATTCGCGGTCAGGGTATCGCCGATGTCGCGGGTGCTGGACATCATGCCCGCCATCCCCGCACTGGACGCGGCCTCGGCGGCCCGGCGGGTGGCAAATTCGGTGATCAGGATGTCGCGCACCTGTTCATCGCTCAGCCGCGCCAGCAGGACCTGAAATTCGGCCTCGGTCAATGTTGCGGGCAAAGTGACAGTGGAACCAGGGGCCTGTGCGGTTTGGGCCTGCACGCCGGTCGCAGGTAACAGCGCGATCAGGGTCAGGCCAAGGGCCAGCAGCAGCCCGCAAAGCCGGGGGTTTGATCGTTTGAACATGCGTCATCCTTTCGCGGCGGGCGGTCGTTCTTGCGCGGCAGGCTTATACCGATGCTGCGACGGTTTCTGTACAGTTCATGACAAACCCGGCGAAACCGCGACGGTATCGACGGGCATAGGGCCTGTTCGTCACGACGCGCCTTGCAGGAAATCCAGCTTGCTCAGGGGGACGCCGTTGTGGCGCAAGATGTTATAGCTGGTGGTCACGTGGAAATAGAAATGCGGCCGGGCAAAGCGCGCCAAATAGGCCGCGCCGGTCATCATCGGCCCGTCAGACCGGCCGGGCATGGGCAGGTCGCGCGCCTCGGCCCCTTCGAACGCGGCCTCGGGGATGGTGTCCAGAAAGGCGATGGTCGCCGCGATGCGCGCTTGCAGATCAGCAAATGTCGTTTCGCTATCCTCGTTACGCGGCGCGGGGGTCTGCGACAGGCGGGCCCCGGTGAATTTGGCGGCATCGCAGGCGGTTTGCACGTTGCGGATCAGGTGGAACATGTCGGGGTAAAGCCGCGCTTTCAGCAGCGCCTCGGGGTCGATCTTGTGCGCGGCGCAATGCGCCTCGGCCTTGGTCAGGATCGCGGCCAGACAGCGCAAGGCATGGGTGAAATCGGGGATGGGGGTCTGCATGGTGTCTCCTGTCATGCGCGGGAATCGCAGGCGGCCATGGCACCGCCTGCGATCCATGTCGGGATCATTCGCCCTTATTTGGCGTCAAAACCGCCAAACATGCCATTGGTATTTGCCAATCCTGCCGTCGGAACCGGCTGGATCACGTCCCAATGTTCGACGATCTTGCCGCCGTCCATGCGGAACAGGTCGTAGAAGGCGTTGGTGGTGCCGTTCCACTGGCCTTCGCTGACGGTCAGGACGAAGTTGCCCTCGCCCAGCACAGCATGGATTTCCTTGTAGACGAACATATTGTTCGCGGCCGTCAGCGCCTCGACCGCCGCGACGATGCCGCTCAGCCCGTCGGCGATCATCGGGTTGTGCTGGGCATAGCTGTCCGCGCTTATGTAATCGGTGATCTTGGCCGGGTTCTTGCCCATCAGCACGTCCTCGATCAGCGCCACGGCCAGCGCCTTGTTCGCGGCGGTCTTGTCCAGATCGGTCACTTCGGTCGGGCCGTCGGTTTGCGTTCTGCCGCTGGCGGTTTCGCTCACCAACACCGTCATCGCATCCCAATGCTCGGCCACCTTGCCATTCTCGTCGACCCGGATGATGTCAAATGCCACCATCTCATCAGCGCCGAACGGGGCCGCATTGCGCCAGATGTTGTGCATGAAGACATAGTTGCCGTCCTCGAACATCCGGACGTTTTCGGCCGTGGTTCCGGCCTCTTTCAGCACCGGCAGCAGCCCGATGAAGGGCTCAAGCCCGGTGGGCACAAAGGGGTTGTGCTGGATGTAATCGGCGTTGGCCATTTCGCGCATCTTTTCGACATCGCCTTGCATGACAGCACCCAAGAAGGCGCCGACGATGGGCTTGATGGACGCGGCCTCTTGGGCAAAGGCGGTGGTCGCCAATAAAGTGGCCGCAGTGGCGGCAATCAGGGTCGATGTCATGGGTCAAGTCCTTCGCGTTGTGGGTCGGTGGGTCGGGCGGCCTTTGGGCGGGTTGTGATCGCCGCTACTGAGTGGTACAAAAACGAGGGACGCGCCGTCAATAATTAAATACCATTCGGTAACAAAATGTCAGACCCCGATCCGAAGCCAATCCGCGGGCGGCCTCGCACGATGAAAAACGACGACGTCCTGGGCGTCGCCATGGCCGCCTATTGGCAGGGCGATCCGGCGGATGTGTCGGTGAACGCGATCACCCAGATGGCGGGGATCTCGAAACCCTCACTCTACCGCGAGTTTGGCAGCGAGGACGGGCTGAAGCTTGCGGTGCTGGACCGCTATGCTGCGCAGGTGCTGTCAGAGATGTTCGTCATCCTGCAAGGCGGGCATGGCCTGCGCGCGACACTGGACGCGATGATCGACTTCGCCAGCGACGATCCCCGGATGGAAACCGGGTGCCTGTTCTACAAGATGCGCGCGGGCAAGCACCGGCTGGGGCCACTGACCCGCGCGCGCGTCGAACAGATCGACGCAGCGGGGCAGGCCGCCTATGCCGCGTTCCTGCAATCCCGACGTGATGCGGGCGAAGGCATCGGCGGGCTGCCGGTGGACGTTGCGGCGGAGTATCTGGGCGAACAGATCGCGCTGGCCATCACCCGGCGCGCGGCGGGCGAAGACGCGGCCCGAATCCGCGTGATGCTGACCCTTGCGCTGTCGGTGCTGGAACGGCCCTAATGCGTGGCGACAAAGTCCCGGTGGACGAACCGGCAATCGCAATAGGGACATTCGACCATCCCGGTCTCATGCGGCAGGGATAGCCAGACGCGCGGATGACCCAACGCGCCTTCGCCGCCATCACAGGCGACGCGCCATTGGTCCACAACCTTGGTTTCGGGGGTATCTGGGGTCATGTCATGGGCTCCGCTGTCACGCCCGCCTTATCGCCGCAAATGCCGCGTTGCCGCAAGGGGGCAAGCGTTCAGGTCGTCATGCGGTGTGTTTTCAGAAAGGTCCGGACTTTAGGGTCCATCCTCCTCTGCTCTCCGCTAGCGTGTTCGCACTGCAAGCATACTTGAGAAGTACTTGATCTGTGCTTGCATTTTTTTTGCAAGCATGCTTTCCTAACATCAGCAAGCATGAGGCGGTGTCATGGATGATTCTCCACAAAGTAAAGGCGGCAAGGCGCGCGCCGACAAACTCACAAAGCTCGAGCGTTCAACTATTGCTAGACGAGGGGCACAGGAGCGCTGGGACAAGGTAAGAGAGTTACCAAAAGCAACGCATGGCTCCGCAGATCGTCCACTGCGAATTGGGGATGCAGAAATTCCCTGCTACGTACTCGAAGATGGCAGGCGCGTTCTTTCCTTGGGCGGCATGATCCGAGCGTTGGCGATGTCTGGCGGGGGGGCAGGTAGCGGGGAGGGTGATCGCCTCTTCAAATTTATGGACGGAAAGAGCATTTCTCAATTTGTTTCTAGCGACTTGAACGACAGAATCGCTAACCCCATTCGTTTTAGAGCGCCTACTGGCGGTGTTCTTGCGACGGGTTATGAAGCTGAGATTCTTCCAGAGATATGTGACGCCGTTCTTTCGGCCCGCCATGCAGGTGTGCTCCAGAAACAACAACTCCATATTGCTCAGCAGTGCGAGGCGCTTGTCAGAAGTTTTGCAAAACTTGGCATTGTTGCGTTGGTAGATGAAGCAACCGGGTATCAAGCTGAAAGGGACAGAGACGAACTCCACAGGATTCTGGAGGCGTATTTGTCGGAAGAACGCCTTGCGTGGGCAAAACGTTTCCCTGATGAGTTTTATAAGCAGATTTATCGATTGAGAAATTGGAAATGGCCACCTATGGGTCGAGCAAAACCCGGGGTTCTTGGACATATCACGAACGACGTGGTATATGATCGCCTTCCACCCGGAGTTCTTACTGAACTGCAAAAGAGAAACCCCACGAATGAAGAAACTAAGCGCAGACAATGGAAGCACCACCAGTTTCTATCCCAAGATTTTGGTCAACCCGATCTACGGGATCATTTGCTACAAGTGATCGCCGTGATGCGAGTTTCTCGAAACTGGGATAGTTTCAAGCGTGCATTCGATGAAGCTTTCCCAAAGCCTGGGTCTCAAATCGAGATGGAATTTCTTAGTGAGGAACAATAGTATTTCTGTTCGAGTGCAGAAGACTATTCGGAGGTCGGTCAGGCGGGCCGAATCCGCGCCTGCCAGCAGTTGTTCCGGGCCGACCGCACATCGACAAAGGCAATCCGCGGATCGGCGAGCACCTTTTGCGCCTGCGCGGTGATCTCAGTGGCAGGCGTGACGCGACCGGTGCCATAGACGATGCGTTCATCCGGCCCGTGCCCTTTCAGCAGGTAATCGGGGCTGGTGGTGAAAATCTCGGGCACCCCGTCGCCGACAAACGCGGCGCAGGCGTCAGCGCACAGGAACACCGGCCCGACCTCGGCATAGGGGTGCAGGGTGGCAAACGGGCGATAGGCGAGGATCAGCATCCCCGCACCTTCCGGGATATTGCATAGGCAATGGCGGCAGGGATTGCCCGCACCATCCGAGATGTGGTGCTCGGGCGGCAGGCCATGCGCGTCGGGGGCACCGGCGCGAAAGGCAGCGGCGTGGTCGGTCGGCATCGGGTGAAAGCGGATCATCTGTGGCTCCTGTTTTGCTCAGGGAACCATCACCCGGCCATCGCCCGCGCGAAACCCGATCCTTGCGCATTCCGATTGTCGCATTTCCGTGGCAGGCTGGTGCGAAACGGAGGGTTGCCATGCTAGAACGTCACATCGCCCAAGGCGCAGGCTCCGACCCTGCCGATCTGGTCTTGCGCGGGGGCCGGGTGTTCTGCACCGTCACCGGTGACATGATCGCGGGCGATGTGGCGATCAGCGGCGATACCATCGTCGGCATCGGCGCAGAATATGACGCGGCGCGCGTGGTGGATGTGACGGGCCTGATATTGGTGCCGGGGTTCATCGACACCCATCTGCATATCGAGAGCTCTTTGGTGACGCCGCTGGAATTCGACCGCTGCGTGACCCCGCATGGCGTGACCACCGCCATCTGCGATCCGCATGAAATCGCCAATGTGCTGGGCACCGACGGCATCCGCTGGTTCCAGCAGGCGTCCGAGCGCACCCTGATGGATATCCGCGTGCAACTATCGTCCTGTGTGCCGTCATCGCATATGGAAACCGCAGGCGCCCGGATCGAGGCCACCGATCTGGCGCCGCTGATGGGGCATCCGTCGGGGATTGGGTTGGCCGAGATGATGAATTACCCCGGCGTGCTGGCGCGTGACGCGGGGCTGATGGCGAAACTGGCGCTATTCGCGGGTGGCCATATCGACGGGCACTGTCCGCAACTGACGGGCCGCGCGCTGAACGGTTACATCGCTGCCGGTATCCGCACGGAACACGAGGCGACGACGGTCGCGGAAGCCCGCGAGAAACTGCAAAAGGGCCTGCGCGTGCTGATCCGCGAGGGGTCGGTGTCCAAGGATCTGCACGCCCTGGCCCCCCTGCTGACCGAACGGACCAGCGCCTATATGGCGCTCTGCACCGATGACCGGAACCCGCTGGATATTGCCGAGGAAGGCCATCTGGATCACATGATCCGCAGCCTGATCGCGCTTGGTGTGCCGCCCCTCGCCGCCTATCGCGCCGCCAGCCTGTCGGGGGCCGAGGCGTTTGGGCTGAAAGATCGTGGCCAGATCGCGCCGGGCAAGCGGGCGGATATCGTCGCGGTGGGCAGCCTTGCCGCCTGCGATGTGCGCATGGTCTGGGCGCGCGGGGTGCTGGCGGACAGTGCAGCCTTTGCCGCCCGCGCGCCCATGCCCGATATCGGGCGCGGATCGGTGCGCGCGCCGCATGTCACGCCCGCCGATTTCCGCAGCCCGGCCAACCGCACCGCGACCGACGTCATCGGCATCGTCGAGGGCCGCATCATCACGGAACACCTGCACCATGACATTCCCGTGGCCGATGGCGACAAACGCCCCGACGTGGCCCGCGACCTGATCCGCATCGCGGTGATCGAACGCCACGGGGTGAACGGCAATATCGCCACGGGGTTCGTGCAGGGGTTCGGCCTGCACCACGGCGCGATTGCCGCCACCGTCTGCCACGACCACCACAACATCGCCTGCGTGGGGGCTGATAACGCCGACATGGCGCTGGCTGTAAACCATCTGACCCGGATTGATGGCGGTTTCGTGGTGGTGGCGGATGGCCGCGTGCTGGCCGACCTGCCCCTGCCCATCGCGGGATTGATGAGCGACCAACCGTTCGAACATGTCCGCGACCGCCTGCATGACTTGCGCGCCGCTGCGCGGTCATTAGGGGTGACCCTGCGCGAGCCGTTCCTTCAACTGGCGTTCCTGTGCCTGCCGGTGATCCCGGCGCTAAAGATCACGGATCGGGGGATGGTGGATGTGGTGAAGTTCGAGATTATTCCGTAGGGCGAAGCATCTGATATGCGATCAAACATATCATACGCACAAGACACACAACGCTTCAGTCAACCCCTGGCTGAAATTTTGAGACGTTTTTTCAACCTATGCTGCGACAGAATCGAAGGGCAGTTCTGAGCCCTTAACGTACTATCAGTGCAAGGCTGGACCTCATGGGCATGTGTATGCTACGCCCGATTGAACATTATCAATATTGGTTTGTGGATGAAGCTTACCCTCGACTGGAATTGTGTAATTGAAGTTGAGGAGAACCGTTCTCAAGCCGCTTTTGTTTGTGATCTGGTCGACCGCCATAGGAAAGGACAGTTTGAGGTAGCACTTCTTGCTGCATCTGCGTCCGAAAACTCAAGATCAAAGCGCTTTCCTGGCAACGCTAATATATTTAAAAAGAGGGTTTCAGCGCTCGGCTGGCAAGACTTGCCGCTGGTTCCTATGCCCGCGGTTTTCGATTTAAGTTACTGGGACTTCTGTTACTATGTTGCAGATGGTGAAATATTTCAGCAAGACATGGATGCGTTATGGCAAGCTATTGCCCCGAATATTCCCCGAAAACCATCCGATCACTTGCCATCGGGGATGTCGTTGCATGATGGCACGATTCAGTCAGAACATCTTTGGAAGTGGCGAAACACATGGTGTGACGTCATTTCAGCATATTCTCACATTCACGAACGCAGAGACATTTTCGTAACCAACAATACCCGAGATTTTCAGAAAAAGTTTGCAAAGCTCTCAGCGCTCGGAATGCGCCACATAGCTACACCTTTAGAAACGCTTTCTGCGTTGGATAAGCTTCGCTTGGCCGATGACTAGCCCAATTTCCGCTTTGTCCGCAAAGCCACGCTTCTGAACCGTTCCGATAGCCGATAGCGAACGAACAGAGGCCACGCAGCGACCCAGCACAAACCTAAAGCCCCTACCGCTGGCTATCAGCACCCTCAATCGCAAAGATCGAATCGCGCAAAGTCTCGCCCACGGTCATCGCGCCCAGCACCACGGTCGTGCTATTGCCGCCATCGTCGTTCAGAACCCATTGCCGCAGCGCGACCGGGGCATCGGTGAACATCAGTTGAATATTGCCATATTCCGGGTGTTCCGGGTCTTGGGCGGTGATCGTGGTGGCGGTGCCGTTGTAATCGTGGCCGACCACCATCCGGGCCTGCGCCAGATCGACCTGTTGCGCGAGGATGATAGACAGCGGCGTCTTGCGCAGCGGATAGGTTTCGGGCGTCGGCCCCGATTTGGGATCATAGATTGCGACGGCCCCCGCGCTGGCCAACACCAGTGCCTTTTCCGGCGGATCATATTCGATCCGCATCCGTCCGGGGCGTTTGATGAACAGCGTCCCGGTGGATTTGGTGCCATCACCGTTGATCTGGGTGAATGTCGCCTGCGCCGTCTGCATCGCGGTCAGATAGGCGGATACCTCGGCCAGCGACAGCTTTTCGGCGGCGGCAAGCGCGGGCGACAGGGTCAGCACAAGGGCAAGGAGCGCGTTTTTCATCGTTAAGACCTAAGCAGCATCGGGGCAGCATACCAGCGGCCCCGGCATCACGTTTCTGTTCCAGGCGCAGCGGGCCAATCCTGTGCGCCTCAATTCTGTTCGGGCACCAGAATTTCGCGCTTGCCGACATGGTTGGCGGGCGTGACGACGCCCTGTTCTTCCATCTGTTCAACGAGTTTCGCGGCCTTGTTATAGCCGATGCCCAGCTTGCGCTGGATATAGCTGGTGGAACATTTGCGATCCTTGACCACGATGGCGACGGCGGTGTCATAGAGCGCGTCTTCCATGTCGGTATTGCCGCCCGAGGACAGGCCCAATACCGCGTCAATATCGGCCTCGCGGTCTTCGTCCGGGCCTTCGACCACCGCATTCATATAGGCGGGCGGGCCGAACGCCTTGAGGTGGTTGACGATTTCCTCGACCTCTTCATCCGACACAAACGGCCCGTGGCAGCGGATGATCTTGGCGCCACCCGCCATATACAGCATGTCGCCCATGCCAAGCAGTTGTTCCGCCCCCATCTCGCCCAGGATGGTGCGGCTGTCGATTTTCGACGTAACCTGAAACGAAATCCGGGTCGGGAAGTTCGCCTTGATCGTGCCGGTGATCACATCGACCGACGGGCGCTGCGTGGCCATGATCAGGTGGATGCCCGAGGCGCGCGCCATCTGCGCCAGACGCTGGATGCAGGCCTCGATCTCTTTGCCCGCGACCATCATCAGGTCGGCCATTTCGTCAACGATCACAACGATATAGGGCATCTTGACCGGCTGGAATTCCTCGGTCTCGAACATCGGCTCGCCGGTATCCTCGTCGAACCCGGTCTGCACGGTGCGCGAAAACATCTCGGACCGGGCCAGCGCATCGGCCACGCGGCTGTTATATCCGTCGATGTTGCGCACGCCCATCTTGGACATCTTGCGATAGCGTTCTTCCATCTCGCCCACGACCCATTTCAGCGCGACAACCGCCTTTTTCGGATCGGTCACCACGGGGGACAAGAGATGCGGGATGCCGTCATACACCGACAGTTCCAGCATCTTGGGGTCGATCATGATCAACCGGCAATCCTCGGGTGGCAGTTTGTACAAGAGCGACAGGATCATGGTGTTGATCGCCACCGATTTGCCCGACCCCGTGGTGCCCGCGATCAAGAGGTGCGGCATCTTGGCGAGGTTGGCGACAATCGGCGTTCCGCCGATATCCTTGCCCAGCGCCAGCGGCAGTTTCATGTTGGTGTCGCCAAATTCGCGCGCGGCGAGGATTTCGCGCAGCACCACCTTTTCGCGGTGTTCATTGGGCAATTCGATGCCGATCACCGACCGCCCCGGCACGGTGGACACGCGCGCCGACAAGGCCGACATCGACCGCGCGATATCATCGGCCAATCCGATGACGCGGCTGGCCTTCAGCCCCGGTGCGGGTTCCAGTTCGTACATGGTGACGACCGGGCCGGGGCGGACCGACACGATATCGCCCTTGACGCCATAGTCATCCAGCACGGTTTCCAGCATCCGCGCGTTTTCTTCCAGCGCCTCGTCGGACAGGGTATGCCGGTGCACCACGGCAGGGCTGGACAACAACGACAGCGGCGGCAGTTCATATTCCGGCGCGCCGCCGTCGAATTTCGCCCCGTCAAACAGCGACGGCTGCACTTCGGCCTTGGCGCGGGCCGAAGGTTGCACGGGTTTCTTCATGCCATGCTGCACGATGGCGCGGCGCGGCTCTGCCACCGGGATGGCCACGCGCGGGGCGGGCCGGACCGGCGCGACCGGCACATCGTCATAACGGTCCAGATCATCGGCAAAGCTGTCGGCCAGCCCTGCGTCATCGTCGATCAGGGCGTCGTCTTCGGGGTGAAACGCATCGCGCGCGCGGATCGCGGGCACATCGACGAAATCAGTATGATCGGGCATCTGCCGCGCCTCTGGCGCGGGCGGCCGCCGCAGCACGGGTTCCGCGCGCAACACGGGTTCAACGCGGGGCTGTTCCAGCACCAACGGGCGCGGCCCCTTGATGCGGCCCTGCGCGGCCTGCTGAATAGCGGCGATCACCGGCGACACCATAGGCGCTGCGGGGGGCGCAACTGGCGCTGGTGCCGCCGCCCGCGCCTTGATCGCATCGGCAATCCGCGACCGGATCCGGTCATCACCGGGCGCGGGAACGCCGGTTTCGGACCAGGTTTCAACCAGTTCCGCCTCGGGCATCGGGTCGGGGACCGGCGCGGCCAATGGCGCGGACGATCGCCGCACCATCGCAGGCACCCGCGCCAGCAGCGCGGGTTTTGCCATGACCGGTTCCGCCTGCGGCATCGCGGGCCGCAGCGCCGCCTGTTCCGCGCGCCGGGCCCGCAATGCGACCGCCGCATCCATCGCCTGCCCCGCGCCACGATCCAGCAGATTGCGCAGCGCGTCATAGCCCGCGATCAGCCCCAGCCACAAAAACCGCCGCAACCGCCCCAATTCGACCCGGTCAAACCCCAGCACATAGGCCCCGAACACCAGCACCGCCGCCGCGCTCAGCAGTGACACCAGCTTCAGCGCCACCGCCGCGCCCATCGGCAAGAGGCTCAGCAACATCCCCAAGACCATGTCGCCGAAATATCCGCCGAGGCCAAAGGATTGCACCCAACCCGCGCCGGGCAGCAGGGTTGCCGCGTGCACCGCGACCAGCGCGATCCAGATCGGCGCCAGAATCAGCCGTTCCAATGCGCGCCCCGCCCCGCGATGCAGCGCAAACCGCAGCCCCCAGACCCCCAGCACCAATGCCAGCGACCATCCCGCCACCCCGATCAGGATCACCACCAGCGCCGCCACCGCCGCCCCGCTGCGCCCCAGCCAGTTGTTCACCGGGCGGTCCGTCGCGGTCAGGAACGACGGATCATCCGGCGAATAGCTGTACAGCAGCAGCGCAATCAGCAGCCCGGCCAGTATCAGCGCCAGCCCGATCACCTCGCGGCCACGCTTTTCGATGGCCTGCGCCATGTCGGTGTCGAACAGCGGATCGCGCCCCCGGGTCTGGTATGCCATGCCTGTCCTCGTTTCCTGTTATCGGTACAGACAGTCGCGCAGGCGGATCAGCCCGGCTTCCATCTCGTCTTTCGGGGCCACCATGGCGACCCGCACGTAACCCTTGCCCGGACTGTCGCCCTGCGCGTCCGGCTGGCTCAGATAAGCCCCCGGCAGCACCCGCACCCCGGTGTCACGCCAGACCTTCAGCGCCGCCGCCTCGCCATCTTCGACCGGCAGCCACAAGAAAAACCCGGCCTCGGGGCCCTGATAGCTGTTCACGCCGCGAAACACCGCATCGGCGACCGTGTATTTTTCCTGATACAAGCGGCGGTTTTCCACCACATGCGCCTCGTCGGCCCACAGCGCCTCGGCCACGCGCTGCAACGGTAGCGGCACGGGGGCACCGGCATAGGCGCGCAACTGTTTCGCCGCCGCGATGGACCGGGGCCCGCCCGCGATGAACCCGGCCCGCAGCCCCGGCAGGTTCGACCGTTTCGACAGCGAATGAAACACCGTCAACCGTTCCGGGTCTGCTCCCATCTCGGCGGCAACTTCCAGCGCGCCAGGGGGCGGCACGTCGCCACGATAGATCTCGGCGTAACATTCGTCGGCAAGGATACGAAAGCCATAGCGCTCGGCCAGCCCGATCAGTTCGCGCCAATAATCGCGCGAGGCGACGGCACCCTGCGGATTGGCGGGCGAACAGATATAGGCGGCAGCGACCCGGTTCAGCACCGCAGGCGGCAGCGCAGCATAATCCGGCAGATACCCGCCCGCCCGCACGGCAGGCACGAACACCGGCTCGGCGGCGACCGAAATCGCCCCGATCATATACACCTGATAGAATGGGTTCGGCATCAGCACGACGGGGCGCAGCCCCTTGATCCGGTCCGGCACCAGCGCCATGCAGGCGTTATACAACGCCTCGCGCGTGCCATTGGCCACCATCACCTGCGTCTCGGGATCCAGCGTCACGCCATAGCGCCGCTGCACCCACGCCGCAGACGCCGCGCGCAGTTCCGGCGTGCCCTCGTTCGGTGGATAAACCCCGAACCCTGCCATCTCGCGCTGCAAGATTTCGGCAATCCACGCCGGAAACGCATGTTTCGGCTCGCCGATGGTCATATGCACGACCGGGCCGCCCGCCGGATGCGGGTCCAACAGCGCGCGCAGGCGCGGAAAAGCATAAGCGGGCAGGTTGGAAAACCGCTCGGGAAACATGACTGACTGCCTCATCGCCGGGGTCTGGAACGCCCCGTTTCGATCACGATAGCGCAAGCGCGCGGGTTGCGTCCAGTGTCATGCCGCGCGACTGCCACGCATTGTGGCATTTGCGACAAAACCCGCTTCATCTTGCTGGAAATACTCCGGGGGGCGCCGCAGGCGGGGGGGGGGGGCGCCGCAGGCGGGGGGGCAGCGCCCCCCTGCGCCCTCTCATCCCAACGCGCGCTCGGCGGCCGCCGCGATCCGCAACAGCCGCGCCTCGGACCCGGCCGCGCCCAGGATGGTGACACCCGCCCATTGCACCCCCGTGGGCAGCGTCACCGCCGCCGATCCCATCAAATTGCCAACGCGGGTGTTGCGCAGCGCCTTCAGGTTCCGCGCCGAGAAATGCGCGCCATCCGCCAGTTCCGCCACCGTGGGCGGAGCAATCGCCACGGTCGGCATCAGCACGGCATCAAACCCGGCGATCCGGCCTTCCCATGCCACACGCTGCATTCGCAGCGCGCGCCAAAGCGCTACATAATCCGCCGCGCGCACCTCGGCGCCGATGCGGAACCGTTTCAGGATTTCCACGAACATCAGGTCGGGTGCGGCCTCGATCACGTCCTTCCAGATGCCATAGGCCTCGGCGGTGAACAGCGGGCTGGCATTGCCCATCGCGGCCACCACTTCGGGAGCGTGGATGTCGGTCAGGGTCGCGCCCGCCGCACCGAACACCGACAGCGCGCGTTCGAACCCGATATCGGCGGGGTTTTCCAGATCGGTCAGCACGATATCGCGCAGCACCGCAAACCGCATCCCTGCCAGCGAGGCCCCCGTCAGGTCCGCCGCAGGCGCACCCTCCAGCGCGGCAAACATCAGCGCCGCATCTTCGACCGTGTGGCACAGCGGGCCTACGGTGTCGAACATCTCGCAGAGCGGCACGACCCCTTCCAGGCTCAGGCGGCCATGCGTGGTTTTCAGCCCGACCAGATCGTTCCAGGCCGACGGCACCCGCACCGATCCGCCGGTATCCGACCCCACCCCCGCCGCCGCCAGACGATAGGCAACACTGGACGCCGCCCCGCTGGACGACCCGCCCGGCACCCGCGCCGGATCATGCCGGTTGGGCGGGGTGGCCGTCATCGGGTTATAGCCAAGGCCCGAAAACGCCAGTTCGGTCATATGCGTCTTGCCCAGACAGACCAGCCCCTGCGCGGTGGCCGTCTGCAACACGCGGGCATCACGGTCGGGCACCCGGCCTGCCAGCAGGCGCGATCCGGCCTCGGTCACCGTGCCTGCGGTGTCGAAAAGGTCTTTCCACGACACCGGCACCCCGTCCAGCGGCCCCTTGCGCAGACCCGCGCGGGCGCGGTCGCGCGCCGCCATCGCCTCGGTGCGCGCGCGGTCGGGCGTCAGGCGCGCATAGATATCCGCCGATGCTGCGGCCCGTTCCAGAAACGCCTCGGTCAGATCCATGGGATCGACCGTCCCCGCGCCAATCCGCCGCCCCAGTTCCGCCGCCGTCAGGTTCACCGCGTCCATCATCGTCCCCCCAAAGATGTTTCCCCAACGCTAGCGGCACTGCGGCGCATGGACAATCCCGCGTCGCGGCGCATATTCGCGGTCATGACACATCACACCGATATCCTGATCGTGGGCGGCGGCCTGAACGGGGCCGCGCTTGCCTTGGCCCTGTCACAGACCGGGTTGACCTCTGTGCTGCTGGACGCCGCCCCCCGCGTCGCGATGACCACACCGGGCTTTGACGGGCGCAGCTATGCGCTGGCGCTGTCGTCGGTGCGGTTGCTGCGCAATCTGGGCCTGTGGTCGCGGCTGGCGCGCGACGCGCAACCGATCCGCGAGATCCGCGTATCGGATGGCCGCGCGGGCGAAGGGCCGCTGTCGCCGTTTTTCCTGCAATTCGACAGCGCTGCGATAGACGAAAGCGCCGCCGACGGCGCGATGGGCCAGATGGTCGAGGACCGCCACCTGCGCGCAGCACTGATGGAGGCCGTCGCCGCCGACCCCCGCATCAACGCGCGGTTTGACGCCGTGGTCGCCGCGCAATCGGGCGACGCGCACAGCGCGCAAGTGACACTGACGGATGGCCACGTGATCACCGCGCGGCTGCTGGTGGGCGCGGACGGGCGACGATCCGGCACGGCGGACCGCGCGGGCATCAAGCGGACGGGCTGGGATTACGGCCAGACCGCTATGGTCTGCGCCATCGGTCATGATCGAGCGCACAACGGCATCGCGCATCAGTTCTTCATGCCGCCGGGGCCGCTGGCGATTCTGCCCTTGACGGGTAACCGGTCGTCCATCGTCTGGTCCGAAACCCATGCCAATGCGGCGGCGTTCAACGCCCTGCCCGAGGATGCGTATCTGGCGATGCTGCGCCCGCGTTTCGGCGATTTTCTGGGCGAAATCCGGCTGGCGGGCGCGCGCTATACCTATCCGCTGACGCTGACCTTGGCGAACAGCTTTGTGGCGGCGCGGCTGGCGCTGGTGGGGGATGCAGCCCATGGTATCCACCCCATCGCGGGACAGGGTCTGAACGCCGGCCTGCGCGATGTGGCGGCCTTGGCCGACGTGCTGGAGCAGGCCCGCGCGCGCGGCGAAGATATCGGCGCTGCCGATGTGCTGGCCCGCTATCAGCAGTGGCGGCGGTTTGAAACGACGGCGCTGGCGGTCACAACCGACCTGACCAACCGGCTGTTTTCCAACGATAACCCGTTGCTGCGCGCCGTGCGGGACATCGGCATGGGCGTGGTCAATGCCACCGGTCCGCTGAAGCGCGCCTTGCAGCGCGAAGCGGCAGGCGTGCGCGGCGACCTGCCGCGCCTGATGCGCGGCTAGGCGGTCAGAACGGCTCGATCACCTCGGCATCATCGGGGACCGGCCAATCGAAAGCGGCCGAAGGCCGCTTTCGCCCCAGTACGGGCTCGCCTGCGGCTCGCGCGTCCGGTGGCGCGCCTTCGGCGCGCGGGTTCAGAGGCGCGCCTTCGGCGCGCAGGGGCCGGCAGTGCGCGACCTTGCCGCGGCTTTCGATCAGCACGGTTTGTGTTTCCGTCACAACCCAGAACCGCGCGTCGTTCTTGATGAAGGCGGGCAGTTGCGCCATGTCCAGACTGCGCCGTTTCTGCACCCTCACCACAACGCGGGACTCAAGGCCGTCGCGCAACGCGGGATCGTCCAGCACAATCCGCCGCAACACCGCTTCGCGGATTTTCAGGCGGCGGATGTCATCGCGGATCTGGGCCATTTCATCGGCCGGAGGCAGGTTGCGCATCGGAGGCTCCGTATCAGGTCGCCCGCACCTTGCCCGATCACGGTTAATGCCCGCCTAACGCGCGACCGCGTCGTCGATCTGCCGCGCCTCGTCCACCAGCATCACCGGGATGCCATTGCGGATCGGATAGGCCAGATGCGCCGCGCGCGAGATCAGTTCATCCGCCGCCGCGTCGTAATCCAACCGCCCGCCGGACTTGGGGCAAACCAGCGCCTCCAGCATCCGGCGGTCGAACAACGGCTCACTCATTGCAGCTTGTCCTCGCCGCCCATGCCGCCGCCCGCACGCATGGCAAATTCCATCAGCGTCACCAGCGTTTCGCGGCGGGTGGACAGGCTGGGGGCCTCCAGCAGGGCCTGCTTGTCCTCGGGGTCAAGGTCCAGCATCATCGACAGCGCGTTGATCAGCAACTCGTCATCCGCTTCTTTCAGGCTGTCCCAATCGGTGGACAGCCCGCGCGCCGCGAAATACCGCGACAAGAGTTCCATGAACGGGCCGCGCTTAAAGCCCGCATCGCGTTCTTCGGGGCCACGATCCGCCTCGAACCCGTCCCAACTGACTTCACAGCGGCGATAGGGGGTGAACCCCTCGACCTCGCGCTTGATGCGGAACCGCGAGATGCCCGCAAGCGTGACCATATAGCGGCCATCCTCGGTTTCGGAAAACTGCGTGACCCGCCCGGCGCAGCCAATGCGATACAATGACGGCCCCGAAGGCCCGTCCCCGCGCGACGGCTGGATCATGCCGATCACCCGTTCAGAGGTTTTCAGGCAATCGTCGAACATCGCCAGATAGCGCGGTTCGAACAGGTGCAGCGGCAACCGCGCGCGCGGCAGCAACAGCGCACCGGGCAGCGGAAAGACGGGGATCACGTCGGGCAAATGAAGCTGTTTCATAATCACCAACCTAAGTCGCGAACCCCGTCAGGCAAACATCATCAGGCAAATATCATCGCCGACAATCTGCGCCGACCTTTCAACACCAGCGGGTCATTCGGTTTCAGCGCGTCGAAGATCGTCAAGAGTTGCGCCTTGGCCGCGCCGTCGTTCCAGTCGCGATCGCGGCGGAACAGGTCCAGCAGGTGATCCACGGCACCCTCCACATCGCCCTTGGCGTGCAAGGCGGTCGCCAGATCGAACCGCGCCTGGTGATTGGCGGGGTCGGCGGTCACAGCGGCCAGCAGGTCGGTCACCGGACCGGCCTCGGCAGCCTGACGGGCGAGGGCCAGTTGCGCGCGTGCGGCCTCGACCGGGGCGGCATGGGCGATCTTTGCGGGTGCTGCCGCCAGCACGGCGTCGGCCTGATCCAGATCACCGGCGGCGATATGACTGCGCACCACGCCGCTGAAGGCGTCGGCATTTTCCGGCTCTTCACCCAGTATCGCCAGAAAGGTTTGCAGTGCGTCCGGGATTTCACCGTTGGCCAGCATCTCTTCGGCCATCGCCACCGCCTCGGCCAGACCGCCGTCGCCGCCCATATCCGCGACACGTTTCACGAAGGCGTCCACCTCGGATTTCGGCACCGCGCCCTGAAAGCCGTCAACCGGCTGGCCGTTGAAAAACGCATAGACGGTCGGGATCGACTGCACCCGCAACTGCGCTGCGATGCGCTGGTTCTTGTCCACATCGACCTTGACCATCTTGACCTTGCCCTTGGCGGCGGTCACGGCGGCCTCAAGCTGTGGGCCAAGCGTCTTGCAGGGCCCGCACCACGGGGCCCAGAAATCGACGATCACGGGCACGTCACGGCTGGCCTCGATGACCTCGGCCATGAACTCCATCTCGGTAATGTCCTTGATCGGGGCGGCGGTGGCGGCCCCTGCGGTCTTGCCAAATTCCAGCATCTCTGCCTCCGAATGAACTGTTGCGCCATATATGCGTGTGGACGGCGCGTTGTCCAAGGGGCAGCGCGTCAGAGATCGAAGGTTGCCAGCACCGGAACGTGATCGGACGGCTGGTCCCAGCCGCGCACATCGCGCAGGATGCGGCTGGAATGGGCAGAAGCGGCGATGTCTGACGTGGCCCAGATGTGATCCAGACGGCGGCCTTTATCGGCGGCATCCCAATCCTTTGCGCGGTAGGACCACCACGAATACAGCCGCCCATCAGGGATATCCGCCCGCGTCACGTCCACCCAACGCCCGGCGTCTTGGGCGGCGGTCAGGTGGTCCACCTCGATCGGTGTGTGCGACACGATTTTCAAGAGCGCCTTGTGATCCCACACATCATCCGGGCGCGGCGCGATGTTCAGATCGCCCACCAGAATGGCCCGTTCCGGGGGCTCTGCGTGGAAATGATCGCGCATTTCGGTCAGGAAATCGAGTTTCTGCCCGAATTTGTCATTCTGTGCGCGGTCCGGGATATCGCCGCCCGCAGGCACATAGACGTTGTGGATGACGACACCATTCGCCAGCCGCGCGGACACATGGCGCGCATGACCTAAGGCCGCGAAATCATGCCCGCCCACCTCGGTCAGCGGCAGTTTCGACAGGATCGCCACACCGTTGTAACCCTTTTGCCCGCGCGCCACGACATGGCCGTATCCTAGGGCGCTGAAATCCGGGATCAGATCGACCGGGCATTTACATTCCTGCAAGCACAGAACGTCGGGCGCGGATTCGGTCAACAGGCGTTCCACCAGCCCCTTGCGGAGGCGAACCGAATTGATGTTCCAGGTGGCCAGGGTAAATGCCATGCGCGGCTCCTTTTCTGCTTGGAGCGGCCTAACATGGCGCGCGGGCGGGGAAAACCCGTGCCGCTATTCCGCGCCGACCAACAGCGTGTGCAGCGGCAGGAAAGGCCGGATTTCATCGGTCAGCGCCGCAATCACGCCCTGTGGCCCCGGCATCCAATAGCGCCCCAGCGACCGCATCGCGATCAGGCTCTTGCGGCGCAGCAATTCGCCCTGCGGGTGATCCGCCACAAAGGGTTTCGGCACCCGCGCCAAGGGTTCGGCCATATGGTCGGACAGCACTGCGCCTGCGGCTGCTATCGCGTCCTGCACCGCGGCTCCGTGCGCGGCCACAAAGGCGCGATAGCGGGTCAGTTCCTCGCCCTTCAGCCCCAGAATCCCGCAGCCCAGCACGGTATCATCGGGTTCGACGCTGAAAAACAGCACCGGCGACAGCGGGCCGGGATCGAACGGCGACCAGACCATCTGCAACCATGCGTTATAGGGCGATTTATCCTTGGAAAACCGCACGTCGCGGGTGACGCGGAACAGCTTGGCGCGGTGCGGGGTGCCGGTCAGGCGGGTAATCTCGTCGGCCATGCCATGCGACAACAGTTCGGCGGGGCGGCGAATCGCGCTGTCATACTGATCCTTGTGCGCCGCGAACCAGTCGCGCGTGTTATGCGCCGACAGGTCACGGAAAAACCCGCGCGCCTCGGTCAGCAAGGCGTCAAAACCGTCCATCGGGCGCTTCCTTTTCGGCGCGGGGGCCATTTTTCGGCGCGGGGGCCATGGCGCGTGCCACGACAATCACAGCGTCGCCTTACACGCCCCCTGCGACAAGACAAATCCTGTTTGGCGACAGATGCGAAAAGATAGCGCGCTATTCCGGCGCATTGCGAAAAAAACCCCGGCGCGGGGCCGGGGTCAGTCCAACAGGGAGGTGCATCTGATGACCCGCAGATGCGCCGGGATGGGTTTGATTTAGACATGCGCGCGAAATGTGACTTTGATCTGTGTCAAATTCCGCGCGAAAATACCAGAGGTTGTTTTCACGCCACCAAGCGGTAACCGCCCGATTCCGTAACCAGCAGGCGGGCATTGGACGGATCGGGTTCGATTTTCTGCCGCAACCGGTAGATATGGGTTTCCAGCGTATGGGTGGTGACGCCCGCATTGTATCCCCAGACCTCGTGCAACAGCACATCCCGTGCCACGACGCCATCGGGCGCGCGATACAGGTATTTCAGAATGTTGGTTTCCTTTTCCGTCAGGCGGATTTTCTTGTCGTCCTCGGTGATCAGCATCTTCATCGACGGGCGGAAGCTATACGGGCCCAACTGGAACACCGCATCCTCGGATTGTTCATGCGTGCGCAATTGCGCGCGGATCCGCGCCAGCAGCACGGGAAACTTGAATGGCTTGGTGACGTAATCATTCGCGCCCGCGTCCAGCCCCAGAATGGTGTCCGAATCCGAATCATGCCCGGTCAGCATCAGGATCGGGCTTTTCACACTCTGCTTGCGCATCAGGCGGCACAGTTCACGGCCATCCATATCCGGCAGACCGACATCCAGGATCACCAGATCATAAATGCCTTCCTTGGCGCGTTTCATCGCGTCGCTGCCCGACCCGGCCTCGAACACATCGAAATCCTCGGTCATCACCAACTGCTCGCTTAGGGCCTCGCGCAGGTCTTCGTCGTCATCGACAAGCAATATCTTCTTGAGCTGCGGCATCGGGGCCTCCTGTGGATAGTTGACCCATACGTGGCGGTCCGGGGGCGGGCTGACAACCTTTGCTGCAACCTCTCACAGGGACGTGTATTGCACATGCCGAATGTTACATTTCGTCGTGCAGGCTGTTACCACCGCGGCAGGAGGCCCCGCCATGACCCTTGCCCTGACGATCACCGAACGCTTGTCCCGTGCCCGCGCCGACCTGCGCATGGGGGTGCCCGTGGTGCTGTCACTGGGCGATGCGGGCGCGCTGATGCTGGCCACGGAAACCGCGACGCCCCACCGCTTTGCGGCGCTGCGCGCGATGGACCCGGTGCTGGCGATCACGGCGCGGCGGGCGGATACGCTGAAGGCGCGGGCCTATGACGATGATCTGGCGCGCGTGGTGCTGCCGCAGGACGCCGATCTGCGCTGGCTGCGCGCCATTGCCGATCCGGCGGATGATCTGCGGATGCCGATGAAAGGCCCGCTGGTGACGCGGCGCGACGGGTCCGCCGCCCTGCCCCGGCTGGCGCTGTTGCTGGCCAAATCGGCGCATCTGCTGCCTGCCGCGCTGGTCGCGCCGTTGCCGGATGCCGCTGCCTTTGCCCGCGCCGAAGGTCTGACGCAGATCGACGCCACGCAGGCCGGCCCGATATTGGCCGCGTCCGCGCATCCGCTGCCGCTGGTGACGGCGCGCCTGCCGGTGGCCGATGCCGGGGCCGGACGGCTGCATATCTTTCGCCCGGCTGATGGCGGCGAGGAACATTACGCTTTTGAAATTGGCACCCCGCCCCGCGATACCCCGGTGCTGGCGCGGCTGCATTCGGCGTGTTTCACCGGCGATGTGCTGGGGTCGCTGAAATGCGACTGCGGCCCGCAACTGCATGCCGCCCTGCACCAGATGGGAACCGAGGGCGCGGGCGTTTTGTTGTATCTGAACCAGGAGGGGCGCGGCATCGGGCTTGCCAACAAGATGCGCGCCTATGACCTGCAGGATCAGGGGTTTGACACCGTCGAGGCCAACCACCGTCTGGGGTTCGAGGATGACGAGCGCGATTTCACCCTTGGCGCGCATATCCTGACCCAGATGGGGTTCCGCGCGGTGCGGCTGTTGACGAACAACCCGAAAAAGATCGCGATGATGGAAAAGGCGGGCATCACGGTGACCGAACGCGTGCCGCTGCATGTGGGTATCGGTGATGCCAACCGTGCTTATCTGGCGACGAAAGCCGCGAAATCGGGGCATATGCTGTGACACGTTTCGACATGGTGGTCACGCCCACAGGCCTGCGGTTCATGAACCGGATGTTTCCCTGCACCATCGGGCGTGGCGGCGTGACCGACCGCAAACGCGAAGGCGACGGCTGCACCCCGCGCGGGGTGCATCGGCTGGTTGGCATGCTGTATCGCGCCGACCGCATCCCCCGCCCCGCCGATTGGGCGCTGCCCATCGGGCCGGGCGATCTGTGGTCCGATGATCCCCGCCACGAGGATTACAACCTGCACGTCCGCGCACCCTATCCCCACAGCCACGAACGCCTGAGCCGCGCCGATCGGATGTATGACATCGTGATCCTGACCGACTGGAACTGGCCCTATGCTGTGCGCGGGCGCGGGTCGGCGATCTTCATTCACCAGTGGCGGCGACCGGGTGCTCCGACGGCGGGCTGCATCGGCCTGTCGCCCCGCGACCTGACATGGATCGCGCCCCGCATCCGCTATCAGACTCGGTTGATCGTGTAGTCATTCCCCATAGGGAACCCAGATCGTCTTGACCTCGGTCGCCTGATCCAGAAAGGCGCGGGCGTCATCCGCGAACCAGTCGCGGCTGCGGGCGTTGTTGACCCAAGTGCGTTTCAGGTTGCCAGCCGATTCGCGTTCGATGACCGCTGACAGGTCGGTGGACGAGAACGACCACACCGCATCGACATCGGCATGGCCCGCCAGTTGCGGGGCCAATTCGGCGTGGGAACCCGTCAGGATATTGACCACGCCATCCGGCACGTCCGAGGTTTCCAGAACCTGATACAGGTCGGTCGCCACCAGCGGCGCGGGTTCGGATGCCACCAGAACCACCCGGTTGCCCATCGCCATCGCCGCCGCCATGACCGTGACCAGCCCCAAGAGCGGCGCCTCATCCGGGGCCAGCGCGCCGATCACGCCGACGGGTTCGCGCATCGCCAAGGCGACACCGCGCAGCGGCACGCCCTTGACCTCGCCCGCGAATTTATCGGCCCAGGCCGCATAGGTGAACAGGGCACGGATGCTGGCGTCCACCTCGGCATCATTGCCGCCCGTCGCGTCCAGCAGGCGGGCGAAATCCGCCGCCCGCGCCGATAGATTCTCGGCGATGAAATACAGGATCTGCGCGCGGGCATGACCGGTGGTCTTGGCCCAAGCGCCCGCGCCCCGCGCGGCCTCGACCGCGTTGCGGATATCCTTGCGGTTGGCGATCGGCACCTCGCCCAGATGCGCGCCTGTGGGGCCATAGACGGGCCGGGTATAGCCACCGTCGGGCCGCGCCTGCTTGCCGCCGATGAACAGCTTCGGGGTGCGGTTCAGCCCGGTGGCGGGGGCATCGCCCGCGTGCGGTTTGATGGGCTCCAGCGGCGTGGACGGCGCAATGGGCCGCAGATAGGCCCCCAACCCCTCTGACCCGCCTTCGCGCCCGAACCCGCTTTCGCGCACCCCGCCAAAGGGAGCGGCGGCGTCGAACAGGTTGGTGGCATTGACCCAGACCACACCCGCGACCAGCTTGGGAGCGATGTCCAGCGCAAGGTTCAGGTTTTCGGTCCAGACGGTCGCGGCCAACCCATAGCGGGTGTTGTTGGCCAGTTCCACCGCCTCGGACGGTGTGCGGAAGGTGGTCGATACCAGCACGGGACCAAAGATTTCCTCCTGCATCAGCGGATCGGCGGGGTGCAGGCCGGTGATCAGCGTGGGGGGATAGAATGCGCCCATCGCAGGCATTTGCAGCGCGGGCTGGAAACACACCCCGCCTACCCCCGCGACCATCGCCGCCACGCGATCACGCTGCGCCACATCCACCATCGCGCCGATATCAATGCACTTGTCCAGCGGATCGCCGACGCGCAGCGTGCCCATCCGCGCCCGCAGCTTGGCATGGAACCGGTCCGCGATGCCCTCCTGCACGATCAGGCGCGATCCGGCGCAGCAGACTTGCCCCTGATTGAACCAGATCGCGTCCACCAGCCCCTCGATTGCGCTGTCCAGATCGGCGTCGTCAAAAACGATATAGGGCGATTTGCCGCCCAATTCCAACGTCAGCGCCTTGCCCTGCCCCGCCGTGGCGCGGCGGATGGCGCGGCCCACCTCGGTCGATCCAGTGAACGCCACCTTGTCCACGCCGGGATGCGCGACCAGCGCCGCACCCGTCGCCCCATCGCCGGTGACAATGTTCAGCACACCCTTGGGCAAGCCCGCCCGCTGCGCCAGTTCGGCAAACAGCAATGCCGTCAGCGGGGTCTGTTCCGCCGGTTTCAGCACCACGGTATTGCCGGCGGCCAAGGCGGGCGCGACTTTCCACGCCAGCATCAACAGCGGGAAATTCCACGGGATCACCGCGCCGCAGACGCCATGCGGGGCCATGCCGGGGCGTTCGGTGTCTAGCAACTGCGCCAGCCCGGCGTGGTGATAGAGATGCCGCGCCACCAATGGCACGTCGATATCGCGTGTTTCGCGGATGGGTTTGCCATTGTCCACGGTTTCCAGCACCGCGAACAGCCGCGCATGTTTCTGCACCATCCGCGCCAGCGCATACAGATGCCGCGCGCGGGCGTGGCCATCCAGCGCCGCCCATGGCCCTTGCGCGCGCCGCGCCGCTGCGACCGCTGCATCGACATCGGCCTGCATGCCTTGGCTGACCTCCGCCAACACCGCGCCGTTCGCCGGGTTGATCGTGGCGAATGTCGCACCGGGCGCCGTGAACGCGCCGTCCATATGATGCCCGAACCGACCGCCGTGGCATTCCAGCCAGGCCATCGCCTCGGTGGCGGATTCGGGGGCGGGGCCATAGTCCATCGTCTCGAATATCTCTTTCACGGTCATCGCCGCCATTCCCCCGACCCGTAGGATGGGTGCTTTGCACCCATCACCCCTTATGCCATGCCATGCCGCCAGCCCGCCGAATAGCGTCCGGTCAGGTGGTGTTCCAATTGCCGTTCGATATCACCCAGCAGCGACGACGCGCCGAACCGGAACAGGTCGGGCCGCAGCCAGCGGTCGCCCAGTTCTTCCTTGATCAGGCTCAGATAAACCAACGCATCCTTGGCCTTGGATATCCCGCCTGCCGGTTTGTATCCCACGCGCACGCCGGTGCGGTCGTGATAATCGCGGATCGCGCGCAGCATCACCAGTGACACGGGCAGCGTGGCATTGACGCCCTCTTTGCCCGTGGATGTCTTGATGAAATCCGCCCCGGCCATCATGCAGACGAGGCTCGCGCGCGCCACATTGCGCAGCGTGCCCAACTCGCCGGTAGCCAGAATCGCTTTCACATGCGCCGCGCCACAGGCCGCCCGCATCGCGCGCATCTCGTCATACAAGGCCTGCCAGTTGCCGGTCAGCACATGGCGGCGCGAGATGACGATGTCGATTTCCGTCGCCCCCGCCGCCACGCTTTCGCCGATTTCCGCCAGCCGCAGATGCAGGGGCGACAGCCCCGCAGGAAAGCCGGTGGACACCGCCGCCACCGGAATGCTCGACCCCGCCAGCGCAGCGACCGCCGGGGCCACCATGTCGTGGTAAACGCAGACCGCGCCTACCGTCAGGCCGGTCATCCCCAGCGCGTCCAGCATGTCGGCCCGCACCGGGGCTTTTGCCTTGGCGCACAACCGCGCCACGCGCCCCGCCGTGTCATCGCCCGACAAGGTGGTCAGGTCGATCACGGATACCGCCCGACACAGCCACGCCGCCTGATAATCCTTTTTCACCGACCGCCGCCCCGGCAGCGTGGCGCAGCGCCGTTCGATCGCGGATGTATTGGCCGCAGCCTGCATCACCCAATCAAGGTCAAGGTCCATGCCGGGATTGCGCATATCCGCCGCCATCGGCAGCAAGGCCTTGTGATCAAGCAGCTTTTCCATTGGCCCCTCCGCCTCTATGCCAAGGGTGGCACGGCGCGCGGGGTCTTGTCCAGCCGGACGCTCAGGCTGCGATCAATCAGGCAGCGATCAATCAGGCCGCAGGCACCAGGGCGCGCTGCGCGTCATATTGCGACAGGAACACCTGCCCCGTCAAATCATCAAGGAAATGCGCGCGTTTCAGCCGGTCCATCACCGGGCCCTTCACCTCGGACAGGTGCAGGGTGATGCCCGCGTCCTTGAGCCGATGGTTCAATTCTTCGAGGCTTTCCAGCGCCGACAGGTCGATCTCGTTGACCGCCGAACACATCAGCACGACATGGCGCAGCGCACTATCCCCCGCAACGCGCGCCAAAACCATATCCTCAAGGAACCGGGCATTGGCGAAATACAGGCTTTCGTCGATGCGCAGCGTCACCAGAGACGGGTGGGTTTCGACCGCATGGCGGTTGATGTTGCGGAAATGCTGGGTGCCGGGGACCAGCCCCACTTCGGCCACATGCGGGCGCGAGGTTTTATACAGGTGCAGCAGCACCGAAATCAGCACCCCCGCCGACACCCCCGCCTCGACGCCAAAAGCGAGCGTCAAGAGGATCGTGGCGGACACAGCGGCGAAATCGACGGTCGAATAGACCCAAGCGCGCTTCAGGATCGAGAAATCCACCAGACTGATCACCGCGACGATGATTGTCGCGGCCAGCGTCGCCTTGGGCAGGAAATACAGCGCGGGCGTCAGGAACATCGCAGCCATCAGGATGCCGATGGCGGTAAAGGCCCCGGCGGCGGGGGTTTCGGCCCCGGCGTCAAAGTTGACCACTGACCGCGCAAAGCCGCCCGTGACCGGGAACCCGCCTGTCAGGGCTGCGGCGATGTTCGACGTGCCAAGGCCCACAAGTTCCTGATCCGGGACGATCTTTTGCCGCTTCTTGGCCGCCAGTGTCTGCGCCACCGACACGGATTCCACGAAGCCGATGATGGAAATCAGCAACGCAGGCACGAACAACTGCCCGACCAAAGTCGGCGACAGATCGGGCCATGTCAGCGGCGGGATTCCCATCGGCACGGTGCCGACAATCGCGACGCCCTGTTCATGCAGGCCAAAGATCACGGTCGCCAGCGTGGTCACGGCAACCGCCGCAACCGGACCGGCCTTGGCGATGATATCGGCCAGACGCGGACGCAGCCCCGCCGCAATCAGCAGCGGCTTCAGCCCCTTGCGCACCCAGAACAGGAACGCCACCGCCGACAGCCCGATGAACAGCGTGATCGGGTTGGTCAGATGCTGATTGGCGATCAGCCGCTCGGCGATCTCGATCAGGGTATGACCGCCGCCCTGAATACCCATGATGGCGCTGAGTTGCCCCGCTGCAATCAGGATGCCCGACGCGGTGATGAACCCTGCAATCACCGGATGCGACAGGAAATTCGCCAGAAATCCCAGACGCAGCACCCCCATCAGCGTCAGGATTGCGCCCGACAGGAACGCAAGGGTGATCGCGGCGGCGGCATATTCGGCGGGGCTGGACAGGCCCAGCGCACCGATGGACGACGCCGTCATCAGCGAAATCACCGCCACCGGTCCCACCGCCAGCGCGCGCGACGTGCCGAATATCGCATAAGCGAACAGCGGCAGGATCGACGCATACAGCCCCATCTCGGGCGGCAATCCGGCCAACAGCGCATAGGCCAGCGATTGCGGGATCAGCATGATCGTCACGATCACCGCCGCCACCCCATCCGATGTCAGGGTGTCGCGGTCATAGCTCTGCGCCCAGGTCAATATCGGCAGATGCCGTTCAAGCGCGGCGCGGGTGATCAGAGGCAAAGGCATGGCAGGTCTTTCGGGTGCGTTTTGACGGGGTCGTTGCCGCCCCTATATATTCAAAACCTGCGATATGTGAAGGGGCAACCGCCCACTTCATTGCAGCTTTGCCGACAGATCATTCCTTGGCCGTCACCATGGCATAGACATTCGCGCTGCGGGTGCCGGACCGGCAATAGGCCAACATCGGGCCGGGCAGTTCCTCGAGCGCGCGGGCGAAATCGGCCAGATCGTCTTCGGTCAACATCGCTGTCACGATCGGCACATGACGCACCGGCATGTTCAGCGCGGCGGCCGCGGCGGCGATGGTGGCGAAATCAGGCTGACCCGGATCTTCGTTGTCGGGACGGTTGCACATGATCGACCGAAAGCCTGCGGCATGGGCGGCGGCCACATCTTCGACAGTGATCTGCGGGGCGACCGATAGCATCGGCGTCAGGGTGCGGGCATCCATGGTGTGACCTTTCCGAAGTGGTATGCGCAAACATATAGGGGCTGGCGAATATGTTCACCAGCCCCCAGATCACGGCCATCAGGCAGCGGCAAAGCCCTTGTCCAAGGCGTTCAGGATTACATCGACCTCATCCGCCGTGATGGTCAGGGGCGGCGACATCAGGATGTTATGCCCGCTAAGCCGCACCATCGCGCCCGCTTCATAGGCGGTCTGGTGGATGCGTTTCATCGTGGCCGTGTCCATCATGGTCTTGGCGGCCCGATCCGACACGATTTCGATCCCGGTCATCAAGCCGTGGCCGCCGCGCACATCACCGATGATGTCATGCTTTTCGGCCAGTTGCAGCACGCCCTGATACAGTTGCGCCCCGCGCGGTCCGGCATTGGCGGCGGTGTTCAGTCGCAGGGTTTCGCTCAGGCAGGCGATGACCGCCGCAGCGCCCACAGGATGCGCGGAATAGGTATAGCCGTGCCAGATCGCGCCCTCGCCGGTCTTGTCATCCTCGAACACGGCGGCGACCTTGTCCGACATCAGCGCGGCACCGACAGGGAAATACCCGGACGTGATGCCCTTGGCGGTGCACATCATGTCAGGCTTGACGCCCCAATGCCGCGCGCCCGACCAATGCCCGGTGCGGCAAAAGCCGGTGATCACCTCGTCCGAGATCATC
This sequence comes from Paracoccus haematequi, assembly GCA_945881965.1. Lineage (GTDB taxonomy): Bacteria > Pseudomonadota > Alphaproteobacteria > Rhodobacterales > Rhodobacteraceae > UBA9554. Next base: position 547,866 of record CAMCVS010000001.1, read on the forward strand.
AGGATGCCGTGCTTGTCACAGATCGCTCGCATCAGCGGCATGAAGGTTTCCGGCGGCACGATCACGCCGCCCGCGCCCTGAATGGGTTCCATGATGAAGGCCGCAATGGTGTTCGCGCCCTGAAATGCGATTTCATCCTCGGCGGCCTGCGCGATCAGTTGCGCCAGACGGGCGGGATCGGTTTCATTGAACGGGTTGCGATAGGTATAGGGCGAGGGCAGGTGATAGCAGCCCGGCAGCAAGGGTTCATAAGCGATGCGGAAGCGGTTGTTGCCGTTCACGCTCGCGCCGCCGAAATGGGTGCCATGATAGCCTTTTTTCAGGCTGAGGAACTTGGTCCGCGTCGGCTCGCCCCGCAGCCGGTGATATTGCCGCGCCAGCCGCAGGCAGGTTTCCACCGAATCCGACCCGCCCGAGGTAAAGAACACCCGCGCCATGCCGTCGTCGGCGAAAAATTCGCGCACCATCAGGCTGGCCTCGATGGCGGGCGGGTTGGTGGCCCCGGCAAAGGCGGAATAATACGGCAGATCATAGAGTTGCTTGGCAATCGCCTCCTTGATGGCGTCGTTGGAATAGCCAAGGTTGACGCACCAGAGGCCCCCGACGGCATCGACAACCGAATGCCCGTCGATATCGGTGATATGCACGCCCTGCGCGGATTTGATGATCTTTGGCGGGTTGGCCTGCAAATCACCGGGCGCGCCCATCGGGTGCCACAGGTGGCGGGCGTTGTTTTCCTTGAGGAAGTTGTCGTCTTTCATGGCGCGCTCCGGAGTTTATTTGATCAAAATCTAGCGTATCTGCGCCCGCCGCGAAACCCCGTGTGCGACATCCTTTGCGACATGGCCGTTACAATATCGTCACGCCGCGTGGATCAGATAGGCCGGATTTAGCGAGTATTCCTGCAAATTGGGTGTTGCCCCGATGCGGTCAATCACCGCGAACAGGCCCGGCGTGTGCAAGGGCGTCAGCACGCCATGCCACGTGCCGCGATGCAGGTTGATGCCCTGCCCCGGTGCGGCCAGAAAGGCGCGCGGGGTGCCGGGGTGGTCGCCCAGATCGGGGGCCACAATCACCAGCCACTCCACCTGCGCCATCGGGATGAAGGCCTGTGACCCATCGGGGTGCCGCTCCAGCAGGTCCAGCGCATAGGGCAGGCTGCGCGGTTCGGCATCAAAGATCGAGAGCCCCGCGCGGCCATCCGCACCGAAATCCAGCCGCGCCCGGTCATGCCAGCGTCCGCAAAGGCCGCGATTGATCAGGCGGTCAGGGGGGCCGGAGGTATCCAGCACATCGCCGAAGGGGGCAAAGGCGGCGGGGGTTAGCGGTTCGGTGCGGATGGTGTGCATGGGCGGGCCTTTGGTCAGGCCGAGAGGCCGGGGGGCTGTCTGCCCCCCGGACCCCCCGAGGATAGTTGGAAACCGAAGAAGATCAAAGCGTCAGGGACGGATGGCGATTGACGTCTTTGTAGAGCAGGTAGCGGAAGGGTTCCGTGCCGGTGGCCACGCAGGCCTGCGGACAAAAGGCGCGCAGCCACATGAAATCACCGGGGGCAACGTCCACCCAATCGGTATTCAGCAGGTAGCGCGCGGTGCCTTGCAGCACGTAAAGCCCGTGTTCCATCACATGGGTTTCGGCAAAGGGGATCAGCCCGCCGGGGTGGAAGGTGACGATGTTGACATGCATGTCATGGCTGAGGTCAGCGGGATCGGCAAAGCGGGTGGTGCCCCATGTGTCGGTTCCGGGCATCCAACGGATCGGATTGGCCTCATCGCTGGTCACAAACGGCGCGGGCGTGGGCAGGCCTGTGGCGGGCTGATAGCGGCGGCGAATCCAGTGAAATTGCAGCGGGGTGGTGCCGCGATTGTGCAGTGTCCAGGCGCACCCCGGCGGCAGGAACGCATAGCCGCCCGATTGCATGAGATGGGCCGCCCCGTTCAGCGTCAGATGCGCGGCCCCGCTGGCAATCAGGAGCACGCCTTCGGCCCCGGTGTCAGGCTCGGGGCGGTCCGATCCGCCACCGGGCGCGACCTCGACCGCGTATTGGGCGAAGGTCTCGGCAAAGCCCGACAGCGGGCGCGCGATGATCCAGGCGCGGGTGCGGTGCCAGTCGGGGAAATAGCTGGTGGTGATGTCGCGCATGGTGACGGCGGGGATGAAGGCATAGGCGGTAGTGAACACGGCGCGGTTCAGAGCGGCGTCGGCGTCCATCGGCGGCAAGCCACCGGGCGGGAAGGCATAGGTGCGGGGCACGGGCAGGGTCATGGCAGGATGGCTTTCAGGCGCAGGGTGGCGATGCGTTCGACCTGGGCGCAGGCCGTGGTGAATTCGGTCGCGGTGTCATGGGCGATGCGGGCCTCGAAGGCGGCAAGAATGCCTGCCTTGTCGTGATCTCGCACCGCGATGATGAAGGGAAAGCCATGTTTCGCCATATAGGCCGCGTTCAGATCGGTGAACCGCGCGCGTTCGGCATCAGACAGTGCGTCCAGACCCGCGCTGGATTGTTCCTGCGTGCTGTCTGCGGTCAGCCGTTGCGCCTGCGCCAGCTTGCCCGCCAGATCGGGGTGTGCGCGCAACACGCCTAGCCGTTCGTCGGGCGTGGCGCTGCGGAAGATTCGCGCCAGTGCGTTGGCCAGCCCCAAGGCCGTGTCATGCGCGGGGCCCAGTTCCAGCGCCCAGGCCCGTTCCGCGATCCAGGGTGAATGTTCAAAGATGCCGCCAAAGCGCGCCACGAAGGCGTCACGCGACATCTGGTGGGGTCGGTCGCGGCGGGTATGGGGGTGATGCGCGGCCCAATGCCGGGCAATCTCGATCCGGCGCGGGGTCCAGACATGGCTGTGCATGCGGATGTAATCGAGGAACCGTTTCAGCCCCGCGATTTTCCCCGGACGCCCGATCAGGCGGCAATGCAGGCCCACCGACATCATCGCGGGCCGTCCGGCGCGCCCCTCGGCATAGAGCGTGTCAAAGCTGTCCTTCAGATACTGATAGAACTGTTCGCCGGTGATATACCCCGGTGCGGTGGCGAAACGCATGTCGTTCGCTTCGAGCGTGTAGGGGATGATCAGCTGGTCGCGGTCGCCGATTTCGGCCCAATAGGGCAGGTCATCGTCATAGGTGTCCGAGATGTAATCGAACCCAGCTTCCTCGGTGACCAGCCGCACGGTGTTGACGGAACAGCGCCCGGTGTACCAGCCGCGCGGGCGTTCGCCGGTGACTTCGGTGTGCAGGCGGATGGCCTCGGCAATCGCGGCGCGTTCGGCATCCTCGGGCATGTCGCGGTGATCGACCCATTTCAACCCGTGCGAGGCGATTTCCCAGCCCGCCGCCTGCATGGCCGCCACCTGTTCCGGGCTGCGCGCCAGCGCGCTCGCCACGCCATAGATCGTCACGGGGATGCCCGCGCCGGTGAACAGCCGATGCAGCCGCCAGAACCCGGCGCGCGCGCCGTAATCATAAAGCGATTCCATGTTCCAGTGCCGCTGCCCCGGCCAGGGTTGCGCGCCTGCGATGTCAGAGAGGAACGCCTCTGACGCGGCATCGCCGTGCAGGACCGAATTTTCGCCACCCTCTTCATAATTCAGCACGAATTGCACCGCGACATAGGCCCCGCCGGGCCAGTCCACACACGGCGCGCGCGGGCCATAACCGATCATGTCGCGGGGATAGCGGTGCATCTGGGCCTCCGTCCGTTTCGCCCGAGTGTTCCCGCAGCGCGCGGCGATTATCAAGTCAATCCGGCAGGCCATTTGCGGCGCGGCGCGGAATGTGCTGCAATCCCCGCGAGATGTGACAGGAGAGCGACGATGATGGACGGATATCTGACCACCCATGTGCTGGACACCGCGCGGGGGCGGCCTGCGGCGGGGCTGGTGATCTGGCTTTACCGCGTCACCGATGCAGGCCGCGACAAGATCGCCGAAGCCGTGACCAATGCCGATGGCCGCACCGACGCGCCGATCCTGCCCAAGGGCAAAATGGACCCCGGCACCTATGAATTGCTGTTCCACGCAGGCGATTATCTGCGCGCGACGGGTCAGGCGGGCGATGACCCGCTGTTTCTGGATCAGGTGCCGATCCGGTTCGGGCTGTCGGACGCGGGCGCGCACTATCATGTGCCGCTGTTGCTGTCGCCCTATGGCTATTCCACCTATCGCGGCAGTTGATCGCGTAGGGCGGGTGATATCACCCGCCCTACCAATCCCGCCTCATGGACAGCACCGGGCACAATCACTATCTGGTCTGTCATGAACCAGGTGAAAAAAGACCCGAACTCGAAACTGATCGCGGAAAACCGTCGCGCGCGGTATGATTATGCCATCGAGGATGACATCGAATGCGGCATCATCCTGCAAGGGTCCGAGGTGAAATCCCTGCGCACCACCGCCGCCAACATCACCGACAGTTACGCGTCGGTCGAACAGAGCGAGCTGTGGTTGATCAACGGCTATATCGCGCCCTATGCTCAGGCGAAAACCTGGGGCCACGAGGAACGCCGCAAGCGCAAGCTGTTGGTGTCGCGCAAGGATCTGGCGCGGCTGTGGAAGGAAACCCAGCGGCAGGGCATGACACTGGTGCCGCTGTCATTGTATTTCAACGAACGCGGCATGGTGAAGCTGAAGATCGGCATCGCCAAGGGCAAGAAGGCCCACGACAAGCGCGAAACCGAGGCCAAGCGCGACTGGTCGCGCGAAAAGGCCCGGCTGATGAAGCAGGCGGGCTGACCTGCGGAAGCGGCGCGGAAAGAAACCACCGCACCGCCATCATGCAGCACGGCCCCTGCCGCAATGGTGACCAGATTTCGCGCTAAGGCTTGCCCATGGTCAGCATCGGCCATGGCTTGGCAGGCTTTGGGCGCAACGGATGGATATCCCGGTCAGCTATCGCTTTTACAATTTCGGCATCCCCTTGGGATCGCTGTTTGGCAACAACACGACGTTGTTGCTGAACAACTTCAGTAGTGCCGTGAGCAACGTCGATATCACCAGCGACAGCGGCATCCTCTATGTCGGCGAACAGGTGCCCGTCGGCGGGCGCGAGATGACCATGATCGGGTCCGGCTTTGCCATCCCCGGCGTCAGTGTTCTGGGGCTGATCGTGCCGTTGGGCACGCCGCGCGACCTGATCCTGATGCAGGACAATGCGACCGGGAACCTCGTCTTTGCCTTTCCGGACGGCGAGCCGAATATCCTAAGCGCGCTGGCGCTGGTCGTATCGGTGGATGAGGTCGGCTATAACGCCAACTCGCTGAACCCCGTGTGTTTCGCGGCAGGCACCCGCATCGCCACGCCGGACGGGTTGTGCATGGTGGAACGGCTGCGGATCGGCGACCGGGTGATGACGCTGGACGGCAAGGCGCGGCCCATCCGCTGGATCATGTCGTCGACGCATCGCGCCCCCGGCGACACACGCTGGCCCATCGTGTTTGCGCCCGGATCACTGGCGCGCGGGCGGCCCTATGGTGCGTTGCGGCTGTCACCGCAGCATCGCGTTGTGCTGCCGCCGAAATCACCGGGCGAGGCGCTGCGGCTGGCCCCGGCGCTGGCCTTTGTCGGGCAACCGGGCATCGCGCAGGAACAGGCCCCGGCACAGGTGACCTATGTGCATTTCCTGATGGACCGGCATTTTGCGGTGCTGGCCGAAGGCGTGGGGTGCGAAAGCCTGTTGTTGACGCCCAAGGTGTTGCAGACGATGGGGGCAGAACGCCGCGCCGATCTGGCCAGCGTGATGCGCATGTCCGAGGCGGCGTTGCGCGATCATCCCGCCGCACGGCCCTGCGGACGGCTGTTGCGGAGGCGCGATGCGGTGGCACTGCTGGAACGGCGGCGCGCGGCGGGCTGGGCGCTGTGCACGACCGAAATCGCACCGCGCCCGTCACGCCCCGTGGCGCAGATCAGTCCCGCAGCAATTCATTGATCGACGTCTTGGACCGGGTCTGGGCATCCACCCGTTTCACGATCACCGCGCAATAAAGGTTGATCCCGTTCTTCGACGGCATGGAACCGGCGACGACGACCGACCCGGCGGGCACCTCGCCATACATCACGGCCCCCGTTTCGCGGTCCACGATCTTGGTCGATTTGCCGATAAACACGCCCATGCCCAGCACCGACCCTTCGCGGATGATGCAGCCTTCGACGACTTCGGACCGCGCGCCGATGAAACAGTTGTCTTCGATGATCGTGGGGCCCGCCTGCATCGGTTCCAGGACGCCGCCGATGCCGACGCCGCCCGACAGGTGCACATTCTTGCCGATCTGGGCGCACGACCCTACCGTGGCCCAGGTATCGACCATCGTGCCTTCGTCAACATAGGCGCCCAGATTGACGAAGGACGGCATCAGCACCACGCCGCGCGCGATATGCGCCGATTTGCGCACGATGCAGTTGGGCACTGCGCGGAAACCGGCGTTGCGAAACGCATCCTCGCCCCAGCCCGCGAATTTGCTGTCGACCTTGTCCCACCAGCTTGACCCCTGCGGCCCGCCGGATTGCAGGCCCATGTCCTGCAGGCGGAACCCCAGCAGCACCGCCTTTTTCGCCCATTGATTGACGTGCCAGTCGGTCCCGTGCTTTTCCGCCACCCGCAATGTGCCCGCACCCAATGCGGCCAGCGTCGCCTCGACGGCGTCACGCGCCTCGCCGCGGGTGGCGGGGGTCAGGGTATCGCGCGCCTCCCATGCGGCGTCGATGGCAGTTTCGAGGGCGGCATTGGTCGCGGCGGGGGTCATGGCACGTCTCCGGTCAGGCGGGAAAATCCCGGTCTGATCCGGTTCTAAACCGAACCGCAGGTTCAGGGCAACCAAAGGCACGCCACGTTATACCAGCGGGCACACCTCGATCTGATGCGGCAGCGTCACCAGAACCCGGCCCCGCGCGGTATCGCGAAAGCCATAGCCATTGCGCGCCAGTCGCTGCCGCAGATCGGCATCGTCGCAGGCGCAGGTCACATCGTCGTGGATCAGGTCAAGGATTTCGACCGTCAGGAACGCGTTCTTGTTGAAATGTTGCATTGTCAGCCTCTGAACCGGGGGATGAACATGCCGCATCGTGCCGGATCAATCGTTCAGATCCGGTAAAGACCGCCCGCGATCATGCGCAAAGATCGGCGGGCAGATCGCAGATTTCATGGTTGTGCGGCAGGCGCAGCACCGTCATGCCGGTGTCGGTCTTGCGCAAGGCATAGCCATAGCCGCGCAGCACATGCTGCCATTCGCGGGTGGACAGCACCTTGGCACGGGTTTCGCGCAGCACTTGCAGCGCCTTGCGCGCCGCATCATTGGGTTGGATCGTGGCCATTTCGCTGGCTCCTAAGGGATTGTTTCCGATAGGGGCAGGTTCACAGCCGCAGATGGCAGAAATTCTGCGCGGTCAGGGTATCATTGCGGCAGTTTTGGGCGAATTGTGGCGCGGAGCGTCAACAATCGCGGGACACGCCCGCAACAGCCCGCCTTAGTCGGTCAATCCCGCCTCGGCAGCGATCTGGGCGCGGGATTTGCGTTCGCGTTCGGTGGCGGATTTCAACTGGCCACAAGCGGCCATGATATCCTCGCCGCGCGGGGTGCGGATCGGGCTGGCATAGCCTGCGTGATAGATGATGTCGGCGAATCGTTCGATCCGCGCACGATCCGACCGCTGATAGGGCGCACCGGGCCATTCGTTGAACGGGATCAGGTTGATCTTGGCCGGGATGCCCGCGATCAGTTGCACCAGACGGCGGGCGTCGGCGTCAGTATCGTTGACGCCCTTCAGCATGACATATTCGAAGGTAATGCGCTCGCTGTTGGACGCATTGGGGTATTCGCGCAGCGCGTCCAGCAGCGTAGCGATGTTCCAGCGTTTGTTGATCGGCACCAGCGTGTCGCGCACGTCATCCGTCGTGGCGTGAAACGACACGGCCAGCAAACAGCCGATTTCGGTCGCCGCACGCGCGATTTCCGGCACCACGCCGGAGGTGGACAGCGTGATACGGCGGCGCGACAGGGCGATGCCTTCGCCGTCCATCGCGATCTTCATCGCGTCGCGCACGTTGTCGAAGTTATACAGCGGCTCGCCCATGCCCATCAGCACGATGTTCGACAACAGGCGCGGGCCGTTCTCGCCGGTGCCCTGCCCCGGTTCGGGCCACTCGCCCAGATCGTCGCGCGCCAGCATGACCTGACCGATTATTTCGCCTGCGGTCAGGTTGCGGACCAGTTTCTGCGTTCCGGTATGGCAGAACGAACAGGTCAGCGTGCAACCGACCTGTGACGAGATACACAGCGTGCCGCGATCCTCTTCGGGGATATAGACCACCTCGACCTCATGGCCGCCCGCGATCCGCACGAGGTATTTCCGCGTGCCATCGCTGGAGACTTGCCGGGTCACCACCTCGGGCAGATCAATGTTGAAATGCTGCGCCAGAAACGCGCGATAGTCCTTGGCGAGGTTGGTCATCACCGCGAAATCGCGCACGCCCCAGTGATAGATCCACTGCCAGATCTGCCCGACCCGCATCTTTGCCTGACGTTCCGGTGTGCCCGCCGCGATCAGCGCCGCGCGCATGCCGTCTCGCGTCAACCCGATCAGGTTGATGCGGCCTGTATCAGGCAGCTTGCGCGGGATGGTGTGCAGGTCTTGCACGAGAGGGGCATTGGCGGGCATTGCGGTCAACCTGTCTGGATAGAGAGGTCATATAGGCAATCGGCGCACGAAAGAAAACCGCAGACGGAGACTGCAAGCGGCGCATGCCGGCCCGCGCTTATTTGCAGCGCTTTTCGGCCTCTTCGACAGCGGCTGTATAGCCCTTGAGGGAAAAGCTGTCCTTGGTCTGGGTGCCGCGCGCCGACCGGGCGGTCAGCACGGCAGATGACCCGCGTTTCATTGCCGCGATGATCTTGGCATCCTCGGCCCCCGCCGATGGCCAGGCCCATTCGCCCTCGGCCAGCAGGTCAAACTTGGTGCCGTTCACATCCAGCGATACCGTGGACCCCGGTGCAAAGGGATAGCCGCCGGTGAACGCCACCTGCCCCTGCACATTCGCGGCGGGGCGGTAAAAGGTCATGAACAGGATTTCACCCCGGTTCACCGCCACGACGCGGCCATCCTTGGAGTTGATCGTTTCCGTGGGCGACGACACCGCCCAACATTCGCGCGGATCCTTGTCCTCGAACACCGACCAGTCGGATTTTTCGGCCACCTGATTGGCGCTGGTCTGTTGCGCCATGGCGATCGGGGCCATCGCGGCGATATTCGCCATGACCAGAACCGCGCCGCACAGGACGCCCTTAGTGCGTGATGTCATCGTTTCAGCCTCCGCGCTGAGGTTGCCTCAAGGCCGTCGCGGGCTGCCGTTCGTCCGGCAATCATGTGCGCTTGGGCCATTTTCTTCTCGACGATGCTATACTAGCCTGAAATCTGCCACGGGCGAAAGTCCCGTTGGCGGAATTTCGCACAGGGCGCAGGCTCACATGACCGAGAGGACAATCCGATGACCGCACCCGTTGCAATGGCCGAAGTCTGGCGTGGCCCGATCCTGGAAAGCGTGCATCTGGGGCATGCGGTGATCTGCGGGCCGGGCGGTGAGGTGGTGCAGACCTGGGGCGACCCGGAGGCGATCGTGCTGCCACGGTCATCGTCCAAGATGATCCAGGCGCTGCCATTGGTGGAATCGGGCGCGGCGGCGGCGTTCGGGCTGGGGTCCGAACATCTGGCGCTGGCTTGCGCCAGCCATCAGGGGGCCGCGATCCACACCAGCCGCGTACGCGCCTGGCTGGACCATATCGGCAAGGCGGACGACGATTTCCGCTGCGGCGCGCATATGCCCTATGACACCGACGCCGCGCAGGCCCTGATCCGCGACGGCGCCAGCCCGTGCCAGTATCACAACAACTGTTCCGGCAAACATTCCGGCTTTCTGACCACCACCAAGCATCTTGGCGCGGGGTCGGAATATGTCGATCTGGATCACCCGCTGCAACGCGCCATTCTGGCCGCGCATGAGGAACTGACCGGCACGATCAACCCCGCCTATGGCATCGACGGCTGTTCCGCGCCGAATTTCGCCACCTCGCTGGTGGGGATGGCGCGCGCGATGGCGTTCTTTGCCGGGGCGGAACAGGGTCAGGGCGCGCGCGCGGATGCCGCCGTGGCGCTGCGGCAGGCGATGGCGGCGCATCCCGATCTGGTGGCAGGCGAGGGGCGCGCCTGCACCGAGTTGATGCGCGCGATGGACGGGCGCGTGACGCTGAAAACCGGGGCCGAGGCGTTTTTCATCGCCATCGTGCCGGAACGCAAACTGGGTATCGCACTGAAGGTCACAGACGGTGCGCCGCGCGGGTCCGAGGCCGCGATTGCCGCGATTCTGGTCAAGCTGGGCTTGCTGGACCCCAACCACCCGGCCACGCTGAAACGCCTGAACGCGCCCATCCGCAATTGCAACGGAATCGAGACGGGCATGATCCGCGCGGGGGCCGCGCTGCAATAGCAGCGCGGCTACGGTTCACGCCCCACCGAGGCGTGACGTGGTCAGGCGGCGCGTCTGTGTGCCAGCGTGATCGCCTCGACCTGACGCAGCACCTGATAGCTGGATTGCGCGTGTTCCGGCAGGGTGGCGCGGTCCAGGCTGGCCAGCAGGCTGTTCGCCAGCACCTCGGGTTTGCGGCGGACGCGGCCCAAAAACAGGCTTTCCATCGGGGTGCCCGCGACGATCAGCGCCTCATGCTGCGGCAGGATGATCTGCGTCCATGTCACCGTCGGGCTGCCGGTGCCGCGCATTGCCGCCGTGCCGTTGACCAGATGGCGCGCGGGCACCAGCACATGTTCCTGCCCGAACAGGTATTCCACCTCGGATCCGCCGATGACCAGCCGCTGGTCGGGGGCGACCAGCACATCCTCGCGCAGGCCAAAGTAAGGCGCGCGCAGGATCACCGGCGCGAAAGAGCCATAGGCGGGCACGGTTTGGCGCACCGTGGCCAGCACCGGGGCCAGCCGCCCGTCGATGCTGCGGATCACGTCGCCCGCCTTGATCTTGCCCGCCGGACGATAGCCATCCACCGTCAGCACCGGCGCATGCAGCGACAGCGTGGTCTGCGGCCCTACCGGTTCGACCCGGTCGGACACGGCAATGAACACCGTCTCGGCGTCAATCTCGCGTTCATGCGGGCTGGCGACAATCGCGCGCAGATCGGCCAGCGGGATCGGCGGCGGCGCGGGCACGTCCACCATGCTGATCCGCAGGCTGCCCGCCAGTTTCAACGCCAGCCGTCCTTTGCGCGCGGGCGCATCCCACGCATAACTGACGCGGATACGTTCATCCTGCGTTTCGACCACATGCGGCAGCGTGGCATGCAGCACCCGGTCGCCTTGGGTCAGCACCATCACGATTCCCTTGCCGGGCAGCGCGCGCAGCGCGAATGTCGTGGGCCACGGCGATTTCCGCCGCCACGCCAATAGCGTTATCGGGCGATCCTCCAGCGGCATCTGCGCCTCGACCATGATCGTGCCCTGCGCCATCATCGCGTCGCCCGGTCCGGCCCCGCGCGCCAAGGGTGACAGCCCCGCATCGCGGCCCAGCCCGCCCAGGGAAAACCGAAACTCGTCGCGGGTGGAAATACCGATCCAGGCCATTGTTTACGCTACCTTTGTGCCGTTGAGGACGCGCGCCTCATAAGATTTCAACATCCGCCGCGCGGCGGGGCTATAGCCGTCGCCAGTCAGCGGGTTCAGTTCCGGGAAAATGCGGCAGATTTCCGCGACGGCCTCGGCCTCGAAGCTGCGGGTGATCTGCGGGCCGGGCAGGAAGCTTTCGCTCGCCAGCCCTTCGGACAGCACGACCTGATGGCGGTCGAACAGGATATGGACGTATTCTACCATCCCGCCCTCGATCCGCCGCACCGACCGGTCGTTGACCAGATCCTTGGCGGCGACCAGCACCTCGCCCTCGCCGAACAGCAGTTCCGCCAGCGCGTCGCGGATCAGGATACGGTGCAGGGGCGACACCACCAGCGCGCGATGCGCCCCGAACGTGTCCGCCGCGATGCGGATCGGGGCCAGATCGCCCTGCGCCGCCACCCGCCGCCGCCCGATCCAGCGCAAGGGCTGCGCGCCCTCGTCCTGCGTGATGACCAGATCACCGGGCACCAGCGTTTCCACCGCGCGTTCACCGTCGGGCGTCAGGATAAGGGTGCCTGCCACGAAACACGGCACCTGATCCACGGTGACAAAGGCGCTGTCCGACACCCCGGCGCTGTTGCGCGCGGTGTAGGAGAAATTGTAAACCTCTTCATCGGCATCGCCCAGAATGGTCAGAGTGCCGTTCGCGTTCAAGGTGACCGTCTGCCCGGTGGGTAGTGTGACAGTGCTGCCCGCGACCACCGCGCGCCCGTTGATATGCGTGATGGTCAGCGACGATCCCGTGCCGTCATTGCCCAGCACATCCAGCGTGGCCGTGCTGTTGGCCATCACCGAGGTGGTGTCATCGTTCGCAATAAAGCTGGTTTGCAGCGAATCGCCCGCGATGAGCAGCGAACTGTCGTATTGCGTATCGTTCACATCGGCGATCCCGATGCGGATGGTGTTCACCACGCCGACATTGACGTTCATCTTCAACGTCATGGTGACGGTAAAGCCATCCATTTCGGTGTTGAACTGGCTGGACGTGTTGTCAACGAACAGGTTCTGGTTCGATGTGTTGTTCAGGTTGTTCGGATCGACATCGCCATCGCCCACTGTCAGGTTCACCTGGGTGCCGTTGATCCAGACGCCGACGAAATCCTGATAGATGCCATAGGTGTATTCCGGGTATTCCTCGGACGCGAAGACGAACCGCATCGACAGCATCGACGAGGTCGGGGTGAAATTCACCGTCAGATAGGAGGCGTCAAAGGTGGCGGCCCCGGCGGCGGCATTGAAATCTGCCGCGTTGTTGGTGCCGGAGGTATCGGTGGACCGCCCGGTAGACTGGTTGGCCTGCGACCCGCTGGTGGCGTTGGTGAAATCTACCGCGCGCCCCGTCGACAGAATGACGCCGCGATCCCCCGGCACCACGCCAGGCGACACATTGCCGTTGGTATAGACCCCCGCCGACAGGCGATCCCCGGTATAGGTCGCGCTGTTGACCGTGACACCGGCGCCGAAAATCTCGTTGGCCAATGTCGTCGCGGTCGTCGACCCCGCAATCGTTGTAACGTTCAACCGTGTTGCCGTAACCATGCCTGCTCTGCCCTTTTTGGGCCCATGGCATGGGTTGCAGCAGCCGGAATCCTATCGGCGCAGGAAAACCTGCGTCCGTGCCGACGGTCACGTCATCTGTGTCTTTGGCCGACATTGCGGCCCGGCTGCTCGAACCCTGCCACGGGTCATATTATTGTCTAAATGGTTAACATGACTGCGGCGCGCCGGTCATCTCTGTATCGGGCCGTATGCGGATACGCGGCAAAATTGCGTCCTTTCGGCCACATTTGCGTCACAGATCAAACCGGGTTAGCCATAGCTGACGAACAGGAGATGCCCATGACTGATGCCGCCGAACTGACCCGCGCCCTGATCCGCTGCCCCACGGTGACGCCCGCCGAGGGCGGCGCGCTGGTGCTGTTGGCGGATGTGCTGGGCGCGGCGGGGTTCGCCTGCACGCGGGTGGATCGCAATGGCACACCTAATCTTTATGCCCGCTGGGGCGCGCGGGGGCATGCCCGCACCTTTGGGTTCAACGGGCACACCGATGTGGTGCCTGTTGGCGATGCCGCGGCCTGGACGGCGGACCCGTTTGGTGGCGAGGTCCGCGACGGGATGATCTGGGGGCGCGGGGCCACCGACATGAAATCTGCCGTTGCCGCGTTTGCGGCGGCTGCGATTGATTTCGTGCAGGATACGCCCCCGGATGGCGCCGTCGTGCTGGCGATCACCGGCGACGAGGAAGGCGCGTCCACCGATGGCACCATCGCGCTTCTGGACTGGATGGCGGCAGAGGGCGAGGCGATGACCGCCTGCATCGTGGGCGAACCGACCTGCCCCAAGACACTGGGCGACATGATGAAAATCGGGCGGCGCGGCGCGATGACGGCCTATGTCACTGTGCGCGGCGTGCAGGGCCATTCCGCCTATCCGCATCGCGCCAACAACCCGCTGACGGCCTTGGTGCGGCTGCTGGATCGGCTGGCCACGCATGAACTCGACAAGGGCACCGACCATTTCGACCCCTCGACGCTGGCCATCGTCACCATCGACACCGGCAATCCGGCGGCGAATGTGATCCCGGCTGCGGGCCGCGCGACGGTGAACCTGCGGTTCAACGACATCCACACTAGCGCGACACTGACCGACTGGCTGCGCAGGGAATGCGACCGGATAGAGGCCGAAACCGGCGTGACAGTCGAGATGACCGTCAAGGTATCCGGCGAGCCGTTCCTGACGCCCCCCGGTCCGTTGTCCGATCTGGTGGCGCGTGCGGTCGCGGCGGAAACCGGGCTTGTGCCGGTGATGTCCACCACGGGCGGCACTTCGGATGCGCGGTTCATCAAGGATCACTGCCCGGTGGTGGAGTTTGGCCTTGTCGGCAATTTCATGCATCAGGTCGATGAACGCGTCCCTGTGGCCGAGGTGCATGCCCTGAAAGCGATCTATGGCCGGATGCTGCGTGACTATTTCGCCTGATCCTGCCTATCGCCCGCGTCTGGTGGTGATGGTGAAACTGCCGCGCCCCGGCAGGGTCAAAACGCGGCTGGCGCGCGGCATCGGCGCGGTGCCTGCGGCATGGTGGATGCGGCACCAGTTGCGCCGCCTTTGGCGGCGCTTGGCCGATCCGCGCTGGGACATGGTGTTGGCGGTGGCACCAGACGCGGCACTGTGCGCCGCAGATTGGCCGCGCGGGCTGCCCCTGCTGGCGCAGGGTCAGGGCGATCTTGGCGACCGGATGGGCAGGCTGCTGCGCAGCCTGCCGCCGGGGCCGGTGTGCATCATCGGCGCGGATATTCCGGACATAACGTGCGCGCATGTGGCGCGCGCCTTTGGCGCGTTGGGCCGCGCCGATGTGGTGTTTGGTCCTGCGCCCGATGGCGGCTATTGGCTGGTCGGGATGCGGCGAACCACGCGTATTCCCGCGACGTTGTTTCACGGGGTGCGCTGGTCCAGCGCACATGCGCTGGCGGATAGCATCGCGTCCCTGCCGCGTATGCGGATTGCACAGGTCGATACGCTGGCGGATGTCGACGTGCCCGCCGACCTCAAGCCACGGCGCGATCATGCGCGGCCTGCGCGCCCCGCGACCGAATGATCAACAGACCGACAATCACCAGATTAAGCAGATTCCACCCGATCCCGTTCAGGAACGCCAAGGCATAGCTGCCGGTCTGATCATAGATCCACCCCGACATCCACCCGCCCAACGCCATGCCCAGAATGGTCGCCATCATCACGAAACCGACCCGCGCGCCCGCCTCGCGCGCGGGCATGTATTCGCGGACAATAACCGCGTAACTTGGCACGATGCCGCCCTGTGACAGCCCGAAAATGGCCGATACCACATACAATGGCACCAGCGCGTCAAACGGCAGATACAGGATCAAACCCAGCGTTTGCAGCGCCGATCCGATCAACAGCGTCATCACCCCGCCGATCCGGTCCGCCACCAACCCCGATATCAGCCGCGACACCACGCCGCCCAGCAGCATCAGCGACAGCATTTCCGCGCCCACGGCGGGGCCGTAACCCAAGTCGGCGCAATAGGCCACGATATGCACCTGCGGCATCGACATCGCCACACAACAGCCGATGCCTGCAAAGCCCAGCAACCACGCCAGTTGCGCCGGCGTGAACCCCGACGCCCGCACCCGCAGCGCGGAGGCTGCATCGGACTGTGCCAAGGCCAACAGCGGCACCCGCCGCCGCAGCAACCATGCCAGCGGCAGCATCGTCACCAGCACCACGACCACCAGCACCCAGTAGGCCCCGCGCCAGTCGCCCGCCGCGATCATCGGTTTCAACGCCATGGGCCAGATCGCGCCTGACAGGTAATTGCCGCAGGCCGCGATGCCCACCGCAATGCCGCGCCGCTTTAGGAACCACTGCGAGATATCCGCGATCAGCGGGCCGAACGTCGCCGCCGACCCGAAACCCGCCACGAATTGCGCCACCGCGACCCAGCCCGCACCGGGGGCAAGCGCCGATCCCGCGAACCCCGCCGCCACCAGACAGGCCGCGACCCACAGCGCCACGGTGATGCCGAACCGGTCCACCAGCCGCCCGATGACGAAATTGCCCAAGGCAAAGCCCAGCATGGTGGCGGTATAGGGCAGCGAGGCCGCCGCGCGATCCACGCCAAATTCGGCCTGCATCGCGGGCATCACCACGATGATCGCCCACATCGCCACATTGCCGACGCAGGCAATCGCCAGCGACAGGCCAAGGCGACCCCAAGAATAGCGGCTGTCCAGAACGGTTTCCATATCTGCAGGCTAGCCCGCGATCACGGCCTTGAACAGGGGCGTTAACTGCGGTCTCAGCGGTCCAGCAAACCAGCCAGATAGGTGCCGTAATCGTTCTTTTTGTACCGCGCGGCGATCGCGGCCAGATCGTCATCGCTGATCCAGCCCTGGTTCCAGGCGATTTCCTCGGGCGATCCGGTCTGCAAGCCCTGCCGGTTTTCCAGCGTGCGGACAAAATTCCCGGCGTCCAGCAAACTGCCATGGGTGCCGGTATCCAGCCACGCATAGCCGCGCCCCATGGTTTCCACGCTCAACGCGCCTTCGGTCAGATACATCTGCAACAGGTCCGCAATTTCCAACTCGCCGCGTGCCGAGGGTTTGACGGCATGGGCACGTTCCGGCGCGGTGCCATCCAGATAATACAGCCCCGTGACCGCATAGTTTGACGGCGGCACAGCGGGTTTTTCGATGATCTCTGCCGCGCGCCCATCTGCGCCGAACCGCACAACGCCATACCGTTCGGGATCAGACACGCGATAGCCGAACACGGTGCCGCCCGTGGTGCGGGCATCCGCCGATTTCAACAATTCGGGCAGGCCGTGGCCGAAGAAGATGTTGTCGCCCAGCACCAGCGCCGACGGCGCGCCGTTCAGGAATGTCTCGGTCAGGATATAGGCCTGTGCCAGACCATCCGGCGAAGGTTGCACGACATAGGTAAATTCCATGCCCCATTGGTGGCCATCGCCCAGCAGGCGCTGAAATTGCGCCTGATCCTCGGGGGTGGTGATCAGGGCCACCTCGCGGATACCGCCCAGCATCAGCACCGACAGCGGGTAATAGATCATCGGCTTGTCATAGATCGGCAGCAGTTGCTTGGACAGGCCCAGCGTGATCGGCCACAACCGCGACCCGGTGCCGCCTGCCAGAATGATCCCCTTGCGTGTCATGTCGTCTGCTCCAGTTCCTGCAATACCGCCCGCAATCCCGCGCGCCAGTCGGGCCGCGCCAGCGCGTAATCGGCCAACGCGGCACAATCAAGTCGCGAATTCAGCGGCCGTTGCGCAGGTGTGGGATAATCCGACGACGGGATCGGTGTGACGCGGGTGGGCAGGCTGGCCTGCGCGAATATCTCGGTGGCGAAATCGGCCCAACTGACATCGGGGGCGCCCGCGAAATGCTGGATGCTGCCGGGGGCCCCGGCGATCAGCGCCTGAGAGATGGTCAGGCAAGCGCGCGCGATATCCGCCGCAGGCGTCGGGCCGCCCATCTGATCCGCGACCACGTTCAGCACGTCGCGCGTTGCCCCCAGCCGCAGCATCGTCTTGACGAAATTCGCGCCATGCGCCGAAAATACCCAGGATGTGCGCAGCACGACCGCGCGCGCGCCGGATGCGATCACCGCCTGTTCGCCCGCCAGTTTCGACCGGCCATAGGCGTTGATCGGGGCCACGGGGTCTGTTGGCCCGCGCGACTGATCGCCCGACCCGTCGAACACGTAATCGGTCGAGATATGCACGAACGGAATGTCCAGCGCCGCACATTCCCGCGCCATCGCCCCCGGCGCGTCGCCGTTGATCACGGTGGCCTGCGACTCTTCAGATTCGGCGCGGTCCACGGCGGTATAGGCGGCGGCGTTGATCACCGCGCGGGGCTGCGCCGCACGGATCGCCGTCGCGCAGGCGGCGGGATCGGACAGGTCGGCGCGGTCACGGCCCAGATAGATCGCATCAGGCGCCAGCCGCGCCAGTTCGCGCGCCACTTGGCCGGTCTGGCCGAATACCAGGATCATGCCCGAATTCAAGACGTGACCCCCAGCCGGTCGCCGACACCGGGCCGTGCCAGCAGGGGCCGCCACCACGCCTCGTTGTCCAGATACCAGCGCGCGGTGCGTTCCAGCCCCTGTTGCAGCGTCACCGAGGGCTGCCAGCCCAGTTCGGCGCGGATACGGCTGGCGTCGATGGCATAGCGCATGTCATGGCCCGGACGGTCGGTCACAAAGGTGATTTGGTCCGCATAGGGCCGCGCCGCAGGGCGCAACTGATCCAGCACAGCACAGAGCATCGTCACCAGATCAATATTCCGTGCCTCGGCATTGCCGCCGATGTTATAGCTGCGCCCGACCGCGCCCTGTTGCAGAACCAGCAGCAGCGCCGCCGCGTGATCTTCGACAAACAGCCAGTCGCGGATGTTCAGACCCGCGCCATAGACCGGGATCGGTTGGCCCGAAATCGCCTTGAGGATCGCAACCGGGATCAGCTTTTCCGGGAAATGGTAGGGGCCATAATTGTTGGAACAATTCGTCAGCACCACCGGCAGGCCGTAGGTTTCGTGCCAAGCGCGCACCAGATGATCGCTGCCCGCCTTGGACGCGGAATAGGGGCTGCGCGGATCATAGGGGGTATCTTCCGTGAACAGCCCCGTGGGGCCGAGCGACCCGAATACCTCATCGGTCGAGATGTGGTGAAAGCGGAAATCGTCCGGACGCCCGCGCCCCAGCCAATAGCTGCGCGCAGCCTCCAACAGCGTAAACGTGCCGCGAATATTGGTGTCGATGAACGCACCCGGCCCGTCGATGGACCGGTCCACGTGGGACTCGGCCGCCAGATGCATCACCGCATCGGGGCGGTGATCCGCGAACACCCGCGCCATCGCCGCCGCATCGCGGATATCGGCCTGTTCAAAGGCATACAGAGGGCTGTCCGCCACAGAGGCCACATTGGCCAGACACGCCGCATAGGTCAGGCAATCGACATTGACCACCGCATGACCCATCGCCACCGCCTGACGCACCACGGCGGACCCGATGAACCCCGCACCACCCGTCACAAGGATCTTCATGGCTGTTCCCATTGAAAAGGGCTGTCAAACCCGGCGAGTGTCGGGGCCGCCGCGTCCTTGGCTGACAAGACCGGATCGCCCGTCAGGCCCCAGTCGATGCCGATCACCGGGCAATCCCAGCGCAGCGCGCCATCCGATGGGCCATCGTAGAAGTCTGAACATTTATACAGGATTTCAGACCCCGGCATCCGGGTGACAAAGCCATGCGCGAACCCCTCGGGGATGAACAGCTGACGGCCATTGTCTGCTGTCAGGTCCACGCCGACCCATCTGCCATAGGTCGGCGACCCGCGCCGGATATCAACCGCCACATCAAACACCGCGCCCTGTCCACAGCGCACCAGTTTGGCCTGCGCATGCGGCGGAGCCTGAAAATGCAGCCCGCGAATGGTGTTGACGGGATGGGACACCGAATGGTTGTCCTGTACCCAGTCGCGGTGCAACCCGGCATTTGCCAACGTCCGCGCGTTCCAACATTCGGAAAAATAGCCCCGATCATCGGCAAATCGCCGCGGTGTCAGGATCATTACCCCGGGCAGGGCGGTTTCTTCGATCTGCATGTCACAGTCCCGTGTTGTTTGGCGGCACCTTGGCCGAGCCAATGCTGCAAGGCAATATCTCGCGGCCCGCGCCCGCAAAACACCGAGGATTTGCCACTATTTTTCCTTTCCTCCGCCCCGCAATTGCTGCCTGTATAGAGCAGGTGGCAGGTTCGCGGGCGCGACGGGAAAGGGGCGTTTTCATGAAAATTGCAATGATCGGGACAGGGTATGTCGGGCTGGTCTCGGGGGTGTGTTTTTCGGATTTCGGCCATGATGTTGTCTGCGTGGACAAGGATCCCGGCAAGATCGACCGCCTGAACAAAGGCGAGGTGCCGATTTACGAGCCGGGTCTGGACCAGATGATGGCCAAGAACGTCGCCGCAGGGCGGTTGTCGTTCACGCTGGACCTGAAGGCGGCGGTGACTGGCGCGGATGCGGTCTTCATCGCGGTGGGCACGCCGACACGGCGCGGCGACGGGCACGCCGATCTGACCTATGTGATGGCCGCCGCCGAGGAAATCGCCGCCGCCGCCAGCGACTATGTGGTGATCGTCACCAAGTCCACCGTTCCCGTCGGCACGAATCGCCGGGTGAAAAAGGCTGTGCATCGCGCCAACCCTGGCCTTGATTTCGACGTGGCCTCGAACCCCGAATTTCTGCGCGAAGGTGCGGCCATCGATGATTTCATGAAACCCGACCGCGTGGTGGTGGGCGTGCAGTCTGACCGCGCCGCGCAGGTGATGCAGGACATCTATCGCCCGCTGTTCCTGCGCGAATTTCCCATCGTGACCACCGATCTGGAATCCGCCGAGATGATCAAATACGCCGCCAACGCGTTTCTGGCGACCAAGATCACCTTCATCAACGAAATCGCCGCGCTGTGCGAACGGGTCGGCGCGGACGTCAAGGAAGTCGCCAAGGGCATCGGCCTTGACGGGCGCATCGGCAACAAGTTCCTGCATGCCGGACCGGGCTATGGCGGCTCATGTTTCCCCAAGGATACCATGGCCTTGGCGCGTATCGGTCAGGAACATGCTGCGCCGATCCAGATCATCGAGACGGTGATCAAGGTCAACGAGGAAACCAAGCGCCGCATGATCGACAAGCTGAAAGACCTGTGTGCCGGGTCGTTCAACGGCAAGACCATCGCGATCCTCGGCGTCACGTTCAAACCCAACACCGATGACATGCGCGATGCGCCGTCGCTGACGATCATCCCGGCGCTGGTCGGCGGCGGGGCCAAGGTGCGCGTCACCGATCCGCAGGGCAAACGCGAAGGTGAGGCGCTGTTGCCCGGTGTGACCTGGGTCGATGACGCCTACAAGGCAGCGCATAATGCCGATCTGGTGGTCATCCTGACCGAATGGAACGAATTCCGCGCGCTGGACCTAAAGCAACTGGCGCGCAAGATGGCCCATGCATCGATGGCCGACCTGCGCAACATCTATACCGCCAAGGATGCCAAGCGCGCCGGGTTCACCGCCTATGCGTCGATCGGGCGGCAGGGGTTTGTGACCGCCCCCGGCGATCACTAAGCCGCATACCAAGGCAGACGGGGCGCAGCGGCAATCAGTTCGCCAGCTGCGCCGCGTTGGTGATCAGCGACGGGATGATCTGCTGCAAGGTGCGGTTCCATTTCGTGATCGGCTGCTCTTCGACAAAGATGATGTCGTTCGGGCGCATCTCGAATTTGGTCGCAAGGATCAGGTTCACGGCGTTACGCGCATCCAGATGCCAGGCGGTCACAGTGCCCGCATCGCGCGGATTGCTGGACGCGCGCAGCACATAGATTTGCGCCGGGTTGGCCTTTTCGGTCGAGAACCCGCCCTCGCCCAGCAATGTATCGGCCAGCGTCGCGGTGCGCCCGAACGGCAGCGCAACGCGACCGCGCTTCAGCACCTCGCCTGACAGATAGACATAGTCGCGGTCCACGGCACCCAAGTCCAATCGCGCATCGAAATTGCTGCGCTGCTCGTTCAGTTCGGCACGGCGCAGCGTGACGGCCTGATCCAGCTCGTTCAGCGCCTGCTGACGGGCCGTGTTGCGCAGGGTTTGCAGGGTGATCTGTTCGGTAAAATAGGCCTGCGCCTGATCCAGTTCATAAGATGTGTCCACGAACACGCTGTCACCCGCGATCAGCCGGGTCTTTTGCAGGTCGGGGCGTTCCAGATAGGTCTGCACCGGGATCTGATAGAGCCGCGCGTCGCGGTAAATCCGGATGGTGGCGAAATCCAGATCGCGGGTTGCGATGCCGCCAGCCGCCGCCAACGCCTCGTCGAGACGCAAGGGCGTCAGCCCGACCGGCGCGACCGATGGCTGCCCGACAGCCCCGCCAATGGTGACGCGCGACGAATTGAATTCGGCCACTTCCAGCGAAAACGACGGGTCAATCCGGTTTTCCACCAGTGTCTGGAACACCTTTGCCTCAGCCTCTTCAAGCGTCAGACCGGCGAGAACAATGCGCCCGACATCCGGAATGGCAATCGCGCCGTCATCCTGCACGGTATATCCTTGGCGGCGGCTCTGCGCGGCCAAGAGGCCAGTCAGTTGTTCGACCGTGGATCCGTTGCCGCGCGTGGCGATCAGCAGCACGTCGCCGGTGCCGATCCGGTAGGGGCCGGGGTCAACGGGGGGCGGCGCGGACAGCGCCTGAACTTCCGGTTGCGGCTGCACATCCAGCGACCCATCAGGCAGATCGCCCGCACCGCGCAGTGATCCGCCGGTGCCTGCGGATGCAAAGAACACGTCCGGCAAGGATTTCGGCGCATAGGCCGACCGGTTTGCGGCAAGAACAGTATCAGCCGTCACCGGAACGATCCGCACATTGCTGTCGGCTTCGGAAACCTGTGGGGCTATATAAACCGCACCGCAGCCGGACAGCGCCATCACCGATGTCACGAGGATAATGCGGAAGATCGGGATCATGTCGCCTCGGCTCAAGCTGGGATCATTTGCTTGCTTGTTTCGCAATCCGGCGCGCGGATCAAGCCTGCGGGTAACTGTTTCGTCACGAAGCGTCCAGTCGTGGCGCATTTGCATAGCCCTGATGGGTCGCGCGTCGACTGATCAACGCGCGATCACACACAACAAAACAGGACCGGCGCGTCCGCCAGCCCTGTTTCGATTGTTCAGACTGTCGTCAGGCGATCAGGTGCCCGACGCAGAGTCGTTGGCAGCAGCCACAGCGCCGGCGATCGTGGCAACGATAACCACGGTGAACACTGCGGCACCGGCACCCAGACCACCCAGCAGGGCCAGCGAGGCCTGCGACGAGGTGACGGGCGCGATTTCTTGGGCGGTTGCGGTCGAGGCACCCAGTGCCGCAACCAGCGCGAGAACAGCGATACGCTTCATATGAAATACTCCTAGGATGTTGTGCACGTGCATGATGAAATACCAGATTGCAGCGGATACAACAACTCTGCTGGTCCATACAGACCACAACGGCAGAATTTCGCTGCGAATTGCGGCGCTTTTACCGCTTTTCGGCAGAAGCGGGCACAAGTTTGCAGGATTGCGCGACAGGGCGCACCTCATGTTTGCACCCGCCGCGCCTGCATGATTCGCTAACTCTTGCCCGCGCCGCGCCGCGATCCCGGCACGCGCGAGGTAAATTCCGGCGGGCGTCCCGCCACCCAAAGCACGAATTTCGCCAATCGCGGATGGTCGCGCAGCGCGGCGATGGTGTTGAAATGCCGCGCCAGATCGGTTTCCGACAGCGCAGCGTGGATTTCGCGGTGGCACAGGTGATGCAGGCGCACGGTTGGGCCGCCCTTGCCGCCCTTCAGCTTGGGAATCAGGTGATGCAGCGATGTTTTCACCCAGGGCGGCATGGGGCGGTCACACAGCGGGCAGATGGGATGCCCCTCTGCCGCGTCGTCCGGCGGTTCCACCCATGGCTTGACCCGCATCGCCTCTTGCCCTGCCCGCTGACCCCGGCCTACTGCCTTTTGGAATCCTAGGAGCGTCGCATGATCGGACAAGCGGGAAAAACGGCGCTGGTGATCGGCGGCGGACCGGCCGGGTTGATGGCCGCCGAAGCGCTCGCCGCCGCAGGGCTGACAGTCACTGTCGCGGACAGCAAACCGACCGTCGGGCGCAAGTTTCTGATGGCGGGGAAATCGGGGCTGAACCTGACCAAGGACGAAAAGGATGCGGTGTTTCTGACCGCTTATGGTGACCGCGCGCCAAAGCTGCGCGCCGCGCTGGAAAATTTCGGCCCGGCAGAAATGCAGGATTGGGCCACCGATCTGGGACAGGCGCTGTTCACCGGCACTTCGGGGCGGGTGTTCCCGGTGGCGATGAAGGCGTCGCCGCTGTTGCGCGCCTGGGTGCAGCGGTTGGCGGGACAAGGCGTCACGTTCCGCACCCGCTGGCGGTGGACGGGATGGGACAACGGCATGACCTTTGCCACGCCCGAGGGTGCGCAGGTGCTGACGCCGGATGTCGCGGTCCTTGCCTGTGGCGGGGCAAGCTGGGCGCGGCTGGGGTCGGACGGGGCCTGGGCCGGATGGGTCGGGCCGGTGGCCCCGTTTGCGCCCGCGAATGTCGGGCTGGATATCGCGTGGTCGGCGCATATGACGCCGCTGTTCGGCCAGCCGGTCAAGGCGGTCACACTGCGCGCGGGCGGGTTGTCGTCGCGCGGCGAGGCGGTGATTTCGGCGCGCGGGCTGGAGGGGGGCGGGCTTTACCCGCTGACGCCTGCGCTGCGCGCCGATGCGCGGCTGTATCTGGACCTTGCCCCTGATCTGACGCTTGACGCGCTGCGCACCCGGCTGGATCGCGCCCGCCCCGGCGACAGCACCGCCAACCGGTTGCGCAAGGCGGGGCTGGACGCGGTCAAGGTCGCGTTGGTGCTGGAATGTGCGCGGCCCTTGCCCGCCGATCTGGCGGTGTTGCTGAAATCGCTGCCGGTGCCGCATCGCGGGCTGCGCCCGATGGATGAGGCGATTTCGACCGCGGGGGGGCTGCGGTTCGATGCGCTGAACGACGGCCTGATGCTGCGTGACCGTCCCGGCGTGTTTGCCGCCGGAGAAATGCTGGACTGGGAGGCCCCCACGGGCGGCTATCTGCTGACCGCCTGCATGGCGACCGGGCTGTGGGCGGGACGTCATGCGGCGGAATTTGCGCTGCGTTCCGTTGCGCCACGTGCGCTGCGGTCTGATTGACGGGTCAGCGGGCCGGCGATACCGTTCGCACAATCAGGGAGGATGCCATGACCGCGCGCAGACAGATCACCGATCCGGTGAGCATCGAGGATATCGGCAATATAGCCCTGATCTGCATCGACAATCCCCCCGTGAACGCCACCGGGCAGGCGGTCCGCACGGGGCTGCAACAGGCGATCGAGACCCTGAACGCCGAGGCCCGCGCGAAAGTCATCGCCATCTACGCCGCTGGCCGCACTTTTGTCGCGGGGGCTGATATCCGCGAATTTGGCAAACCGCCCGCGCCCCCCGCCTTGCCCGATGTGTTCAATGTGATCGAGGACAGCCGCATCCCCGTGATCGCCGTGATGCATGGCACGGCCCTGGGCGGCGGGCTGGAACTGGGGCTGGCCTGTCACGCGCGCGTGGGCCTTGCGGGGCTGAAGGTCGGTCTGCCCGAGATTAATCTTGGCCTTTTGCCCGGCGCGGGCGGCACGCAGCGGGTGCCGCGTCTGGCGGGCATCCCGATGGCGCTGGACATGGCGCTGTCGGGCCGTCAGGTCGGCGCGGAGGAGGCGCTGGCCAAGGGGCTGATCGACCGTCTGGTCAACGGCGATCCGCGCGATGTGGCACTTGCCGCCGCGCAGGATGTGTTGGCTGGCACGCTGCCCACCCGCCGCACCTGCGATCTGGCCACGCCCCGCGACGACAAGGCGCTAGATGACACCGCCGCGATGCTGGTGAAGACGCAGGCGCACATGTTCTCGCCCCACAAGATCGTCGAGGCCGTGCGCGCGTCCTATCTGCCGCGCGAACAGGGGCTGGCCATTGAACGGCAGGCCTTCATCGACAGCATGAACACGACGCAGCGCTCGGGCATGATCCACGCGTTTTTCGGTGAACGCGCCGTGTCGAATATCCCCGAGGCCAAGGGGCCGGTGCGCGCCGTCGATATCGTCGGCGTCATCGGCGGCGGCACCATGGGGTCAGGCATCGCCACCGCCTGCCTGCTGGCGGGTCTGTCTGTGCGGCTGATAGAGGTGAAGGATGACGCGCTGGCGCGCGGCGTGGCGACGATCACCAAGAACCTTGATGGCGCGGTATCGCGTGGCAAGTTGGCCGGTGACGCGCGTGACGCCACGCTGGCCCGCCTGCACCCGTCGACCGACATGGGCACGCTGGCCGATGCCGATCTGGTGATTGAGGCGGTGTTCGAGGATATGGCGGTCAAGAAAGACATCTTTGGCAAGCTGGATGCGATCTGCAAACCCGGGGCCATTCTGGCATCGAATACATCCTATCTGGATATCAATCTGATTGCGGATTGCACCAGCCGCCCCGGCGACGTGCTGGGCCTGCATTTCTTTTCCCCCGCCCATGTCATGCGCCTATTGGAAATCGTGCGCGGCGCCGCGACCCTGCCCGATGTGCTGGCGACCGGCTTTGCCTTGGCGAAACGGTTGGGCAAGGTGGGCGTGCTGGCGCAGGTCTGCGACGGCTTTATCGGCAACCGCATCCTCGCGCATTATTCGCGCTGTGCCGCCTATCTGGTGCTGGACGGGGCCAGCCCGCAACAGGTGGATAGCGCGCTGGAATCCTTCGGCTTTGCGATGGGCCCGCACAAGGTGGGCGATCTGGCCGGGCTAGACATCGGCTGGATGACCCGCAAGCGCAAGGCGGCCGACCGTGACCCGGCAGAACGCTATGCCGGTGATGTCGCCGACCGCATCTGCGAACAGGGCTGGTTCGGGCGCAAAACCGGCAAGGGGTATTACCTTTACGACGGCGGCGCGACCCTGCCCAACCCTGACGCCGACGCGATCATCACCCAAGTGCGCGCCGATCACGGCATCACGCCGCGCGCCTTTACCGATCAGGACATCGTCGACCGCTACATGACAGCGATGATTTCCGAGGCCGCGCGCGTGGTCGCCGACGGCACCGCCCGCCGCCCGCTGGACGTCGATATGGTTTTCCTGTTCGGCTACGGTTTCCCGCGCCATCGCGGCGGGCCGCTGCATTATGCCGATACCATCGGCGCGCAGGCCTTGGTCGCCCGCATCACCGCATACGCCAAAGATGACCCGCAATATTGGCAGGTGCCGCCCATTCTGGCCCGTATGGCCGAAACTGGCGGCACCTTCGCCGATCTCAACAAGGACGCATGACATGGACCTGAACTATTCCCCGTCAGAACTGGCCTTTCAGGCCGAGGTGCGCGGCTTTCTGGCCGACAACCTGCCCCGCGATATCAGCGATGCCGTCCGCCATGGCGATGAGGTGGGCAAGGAAATGTCCGAACGCTGGCACGCGATCCTGTCCGCCAAGGGCTGGCTGGCGGCGACTTGGCCGGTCGAATTTGGCGGGCCAGGCTGGACGCCAGTGGAAAAGCACATCTTTGAAGAAGAATGTTGCCGCGCCTATGCGCCGCGCATCGTGCCTTTCGGGCTGAACATGCTGGGGCCGGTGTTGCAGAAATTCGGCACCAAGGAACAGCAGGACAGCATCCTGCCGCGCATCCTGTCGGGCGAGGATTGGTGGTGTCAGGGCTATTCCGAACCGGGGGCCGGGTCGGACCTTGCCTCGCTGAAAACCCGCGCGGTGCGCGATGGCGACCATTGGGTGATCAACGGCCAGAAAACTTGGACGACGCTGGGCCAGCACGCGAATAAAATCTTCTGCCTGTGCCGCACCAACCCCGAGGCCAAGCAGCAGGAAGGCATTTCCTTCATCCTCGTCGACCTTGACACCCCCGGGATTGAGATGCGCCCGATCCGCCTGATCGAAGGCGGCCACGAGGTGAACGAGGTGTTTTTCACTGATGTCCGGGTGCCTTATGGCAATCTGGTGGGCGAGGTGGACAAGGGCTGGACCATCGCGAAATACCTGCTGAGCCACGAACGCACCGGCATCGCGGGCGTGGGGTTCTCGATGCAAAGCCTCGAAGAGGTCAAGGCGCTGGCCCGCAAGGTCCGCCGCAACGGGCGTCCCTTGGCCGAAGACCCGCTGTTCGCCGCCCGCATCGCGCGGGCCGAGATCGACCTGGAAGCGATGAAAATCACCAACCTGCGCATGCTGTTCAAGGCGCAGGAACAGGGCGCGCCCGGCCCCGAAACCTCGATCCTGAAAATCAAGGGCACGGTGATCCATCAGGAGTTGAAGGATATTGCGCGCCGCGCCTTGGGTCCGATGGCGGCCCCGTTCCCCGGTCATGTCACCGAGGGCAACATCATGTTCGGCCCGTCCGACACTGAAATGAACGCAGCGAAATATTTCAACAACCGCAAGACGTCGATCTTTGGCGGCTCGAACGAAATTCAGCGCAACATCCTGACCAAAGCGGCATTGGACCTGTAATCATGGACTTTAACCTGACCCAAGACCGCCGCATGATGGCGGACAGCCTGACGCGCTATCTGGCCGATCAATACCCCGTCACGCATCGGATGAAGATCGCCTATACCCTGCCCTGCCATGACGCGGCGAAATGGGGCGAACTGGCCGAACTGGGTGTTCTGGGCGCGCTGGTGCCCGAATCCGCTGGCGGGTTCGGCGGCGCGGGCGCGGATCTGGCCGTGGTGTTCGAGGCGCTGGGGCGTGTCCTGTGCCCCGAACCCATGCTGGGCGCGGCAATGGCCGCACGGCTGCTGATCGCGGCCGGAGCGGAATGTGATGCCCTGATCGCCGGGACTACGCGTTATGCCGTCGCCTTGGGCGAACCCGAAAGCCCTTGGGACCTGACCGACATCACCTGCACCGCCACCGCCAAGGGCGGCGCGCATGTGCTGTCGGGTCGCAAGGGTGCGGTCTATGGCGGGCAGGCGGCAGACACCGTGCTGGTGGCCGCGAAACTGGACGGGCGGCTCGCGCTGTTTGCCGTGAACACCAGTGACGCGCGCACCGTCGCCTATCCGATGATGGATGGCGGCGGCGCGGCGGAAGTGCTGCTGGACGACACCCCCGCAATACTGCTGATGGCCGATGCCAATGCGGCGATCATGGATGCCACCAACGCTGGGATCGTCGCCCTGTGTGCCGAGGCCGTCGGCGCGATGGAGGTTACCTTGGCCACCACTGTCGATTACCTGAAAACCCGCAAGCAATTCGGCGTGGCGATCGGCAAGTTTCAGGTGCTGCAACACCGCGCGGTCGATATGCTGACCGAAATCGAACAGGCCCGGTCGATCACCATCAAGGCCGCCGCCGAACTGGGCGGGCCGCTGGCGGATCGGTCCTGCGCGATGGCGAAACACCTGATTGGGCGCGCGGGCCGCATGATCGCCGAAGAGGCGGTGCAGATGCATGGCGGCATCGCGATGACATGGGAATATCCGATCAGTCACTATGCCAAGCGGCTGGTGATGCTGGACGCGCAACTGGGCGATACCGATTACCACCTGTCCCGCGTCATGGCCGCCTACGCCGCCTAAAACGCTTGCGCGCCCCTTCGTCCTGTCGGAAAACGATGGGACGGAGGATGCCATGATCAACCCGCTTTACGACCGCCTGTTCGGCGCAAATGCAGGTGCGCAAACCCCATTCCTGATCCTGCCAGACGGTCAGGTGATCACCCATGACGCCTTCCTGCGCATGGCGGCGCGCATGGCCCATGCGATCACCGGGGCGGGGCTAGTTCCGGGCGACCGGCTGGCGGCGCAGATTGCAAAATCGCCACAGGCACTGGCCGTCTATGCCGCCTGCGCGCAGACCGGCGTGATCTTTCTGCCGCTGAACACCGCCTACACCGGGGCGGAAATCGCCTATTTCATCGAGAATTCCGGCGCCAAACTGGTGCTATGCGATGCCACCCGCCACACCGACCTGACCCCCATCGCCGGGCGTCTTGGGGCGCGGCTGGAGGTGCTGAACGGCGACGGCACCGGGTCCTTCGCCGACATGGCCGCCGGTCAGCCCGACATATTCGCGACCGTCTCCCGCAGCGCCGACGACTTGGCCGCGTTCCTTTATACCTCGGGCACCACGGGCCGGTCCAAGGGCGCGATGCTGACCCAAGGCAACCTTCTGTCCAACGCCGAGGTGCTGACAACGCATTGGCGGTTCACCCGCGATGACGTGCTGCTGCACCAACTGCCGATCTTTCACACCCATGGCCTGTTCGTCGCGACCAATGTCTGCCTGATCGCGGGCTGTGCCATGCGGTTCTACCCCGGCTTTGACGTGAACGCCCTGATCCGCGACATGCCGCAGGCCACCGCGCTGATGGGGGTGCCCACCTTCTACACGCGCCTCTTGGATGACCCGCGCTTTACCCGCGATCTGACAGAGGGGATGCGCCTGTTCATCTCTGGTTCCGCGCCGCTGCTCGCTGAAACCCATGTGAGTTTCGAGGCCCGGACGGGCCACCGTATCCTGGAACGCTACGGGATGACGGAAACCAACATGAACACGTCAAACCCCTATGACGGCGACCGGCGCGCGGGCACCGTCGGCCTGCCCCTGCCGGGGGTGGAGTTGAAGATCACCGATGCCAATGGCGTGGAACTGCCCCGTGGCGAGATCGGCCAGATCGAGGTGCGCGGACCGAACGTGTTCAAAGGCTATTGGCAGATGCCCGAAAAAACGGCCGAGGAGTTGCGGGCGGATGGTTTCTTTATCACCGGCGATCTGGGGGTGCAGGACGCGGATGGCTATGTCACCATCGTGGGCCGCAACAAGGACCTGATCATCTCGGGCGGGTTCAACATCTATCCCAAGGAGTTGGAACTGGCGCTGGACGAGGCCACCGGCGTGCTGGAAAGCGCGGTGATCGGCGTGCCGCACCCCGATTTCGGCGAAACGCCGGTGGGTGTGCTGGTCGCCCGTCCAGGGATGGTGGTCGATACCGATGCCGTGCTGGCGGGTCTGGGGGCCGTTCTGGCGCGCTATAAACAGCCCCGCGCGCTGGTGGTGGTGGACGCCCTGCCGCGCAACACCATGGGCAAGGTGCAGAAAAACGTGCTGCGGGAAAGGTTTGCGCGCATGTTTGGGTGAGGGGCTGGCAGGCGTGACCGCAGCAGGCCAACAGACCAGACGGCGCCATTCTGGTCGCAGGGCTGATCGCAAGGCTGCAACTGGAATTTCGCCACCATTTGACAAAATAGTCCGCATTTGCAGTTTGTTGCATTTTTGAAGTATGTCTAGCGCAACCCAATCCGCCGCATTTCACGGTGTGATAAATGCCCCCGACGGGAAAACAACCATGGCAGAACAGCCGCTCTTCACCCTGACCACCTCGCGCGGCTTTGCCGGATGGCTGGCGGGCACCGGCGGGTCGCTGGCCTTCACCACCTATCAGGGCGGTAAGGTATTCTTTCTGGGCACAAAACCGGATGGCAAGCTGGCGGTATTCGACCGCAGCTTTCCGCGCTGCATGGGGTTGGCGGTGACACCCGATGCCCGAACGATCCTGATGGCGACGCAGGTGCAGCTTTACCGGTTCGACAATATCCTGCCCAAAGGCGAAATGCAGGACGCGTTTGACGCAATTTATGCGCCGCACCAGACCTGGATTACCGGCGATATCGACATTCATGATATCGGAATTGGCGCGGATGGCAGCCCGGTATTCGCCAATACCTTGTTCAATTGCCTTGCGACGACGTCGGATGGCCACAGCTTTCGCCCGCTCTGGCAGCCGCCCTTCATCACCCGCCTTGTCGCCGAGGACCGCTGTCACTTGAACGGACTGGCGATGGAGCATGGCGTGGCGCGGTATGTCACCTGTGTGTCACGCTCCGATGTGTCGGACGGCTGGCGCGACCGGCGGGCGGATGGCGGCGTGGTCGTCGATGTGGGCACGTCGGAAATCGTGGCCAGCGGCCTGTCGATGCCCCATTCGCCGCGCCTCCACAACGGGCGGCTGTGGCTGGTCAATTCCGGCACCGGCGAACTTGGCTGGATCGACCCCGCCGATGGACGCTTTACCCCTGTGGTGTTCTGCCCCGGCTATGCGCGCGGCCTGACCTTTGTCGGCAATTCCGCCGTGGTCGGCCTGTCGCGCGCGCGGGAAAACCGCACGTTTTCCGGTCTGCCGTTGGAAGACGCGCTGCGCGCCCATGACGCCGAGGCGCGCACGGGCTTGCTGGTGATCGACCTGACCAGCGGCGCGATCAGCGATTGGGTCCGGATCGAGGGCGTGATCGACGAATTGTTCGACGTCGCCGCCCTGCCCGGCATCCGCAATCCATCCGCCATCGGCCTGAAGGGCACCGAAATTCAGCGCGTGCTGTCGGTCGATCCGGGATAAGTTCTCTCGCACCCACCACACCCTTGCCGCCATGCATCCGCCGCGATAGCGTCAACTGTCAACAGTTGCACCCAAGGAGCCCGCGATGGCCGATGCCCCCGCCGACTATGTCAAGGCCTTCATGTCCGATCATGTGGTCGATCCGGCCCGCGCGGCGCTGGTCATCGTGGATATGCAGTATGCCACCGGGCACCCCACCGGCCCGTTGGCGCAGAAGATGGCGGCAGAGGGCACGGCGGCCACCACCGCGTGGCGGTTTGCGCGCATCACCGATCTGGTGATCCCGAACACCCGTCGCCTGATCGACGCCATGCGCAAGGCGGGCGGGCAGGTGATTTATGTCACCATCGGCGCCGAGAAACCCGGTGCGCCGGATGCCCCGCTGCATATGCGCAAATTCTTTGCCGATTGCGGCAATCACCTGGGATCGCGCGCGCATCAGATCGTCGATGAACTGGCCCCCGAACCGCAGGACCATATCGTACGCAAGACCAGCATCGGGGCCTTTGCCTCGACCAACATCGACCACCTGCTGCGCACGTTGGGGCGGCATGACCTGTATTTCAGCGGGGTCTCCACCAACATGTGCGTCGATACCACCGCGCGCGAGGCGGCAGATCGCGGCTATGCCGTCACCATGATCGGCGATGCCTGTGCGACCACGCATGAAGACCTGCACAACGCCGCGCTGCGCAATTTCCAGCGGTTCTTTGGCCGGGTGCGCAGTACGGAAGATGTGCTGGCGGAACTTGCGGGCCGCTAACCGCGCGGCGCGGGTTTCAGCCGGTTCTCGCCCGCCATGTAAACCGCGACATCCGCGAACAGCGCCCCGCGCAGGGTGAACACGTTGGCGTTAGATTTGACCATGACGCTGCCGTCGGCGCGGTTATAGGTGACGCGGAACTGCGAGGCGATGCGTCCGGCCATCGGGTCAACCGTGTGGATGAAGTTGTCATGCACCACCGATCCGGGGCTCTGCCAGATATGGGCAAACATCGCGGCGATGGCCGCATGGCCCACGACCGCATCGCCGTGGGTTTCGACGTGAAACCGGCAATCGGGCGTCATCACCGACAGGATCATCGCCCCGTCGCGCAGATCGACACCGCGAAAATACGTCTCGACCATCGCGGCCATAGCAATATCGGTCATGTCACAACGCCTTCTGGCAGGGTTTCGCAATAGCGGGCAATTTCGCCCGGTGTGGTGATCCAGACCTGATCGCGGTGCGCAAGGATATGGTCCATTGCGCGGCGGAAGGCGCGCAGGCGGAACGGCTGGCCGATCACGAAAGGATGCAGCACCACGGTGAACACCAAAGGCCGCCGCACCGATTGCAGCAGCATTTCGTCGAACTGGTCGATGATCATGCCCTCGAAGGTGCGCGCGTCATGCTGGCGGAACACCATTGCGGGGCTGTCGTTGACCTCGATCGCATAGGGCACAGACAGGATACGGCCCTTGCGGGTGCGCATCCAGAACGGCTGGTCATCGGCGGGCCAGTCCAGCAGATAGCGATAGCCCGCCTCTTGCAGCAGATCGGCGGTGACGCGGCTTTGCACGATATAGGGGCCCAGCCAACCAGCGGGCGGTGCCCCGAACACGCGTGTGATTTCGGCGGTCGTCTCATGGATCAGGCGGGTTTCCTCGTCCTCGGCCATGCCGTCCTGACGTTCGGCATTGGTGCGGCCGTGGCCGATCACCTCGTCGCCGCGCGCCTTGATCCGTTCGACGATATCGGGACAGGCCGCCAGCGACAGCGCGTTGACGTTATGCGAGGCGGGCAGGCCCAATTCGTCCAGCAGGTCGAACATGTACCAGATGCCGACCCGGTTGCCGTAATCGCGCCAGGCGAAATTGCGGGTGGTCTGCGGCCCGCCGATGGCGGCGCTGTCGCTGCCAAGCCCCGACAGAAAGGCGAACTGTTCGACGTTGTTGCAGACGCAAACAGCCAACCGCTTGCCCCCCGGCCAATCATAGACCGGGCGGGTCGGCAGTGCGGAATAGTCATAGCGGTCATGGCCGGGCAGATCCATCAGGGGTGCCTTTCATCTAGGGCAGGTCTGCGTCAACTTGACAACGCGGGGGCCCCACCGTCAACTGTCAACAATCCAGAGCGCAGGGAGTGGCACATGAGGCCGTGGACCGGAATAATCACCGAGGAAGAAGAACGGCGCTATGATGCGGCGGGCTTTGGGCGGTCCGGCGGGGTGGGTGAACGGCCTGCCCTTCTGATCATCGACGTGCAATATCGCACGGTCGGCACGGTGCGGCGGCCTTATTGGGAGGCGATCAAGGAATTTCCCACCTCGTGTGGCGAAGACGGCTGGCGCGCGGTGGATCATATCGCCCCGCTGTTGGCGGCGTTCCGCGCGCGCGGGTTTCCGGTGCTGTATCCGCATGTCGCGCCCAAAAATGCGGCGACGGATTCGGGTCGGCTGGCGCAAAAGGTGCCCGCCATCATGGGCATCGCCGCGAACGGCTATGATTTCGTGGCGGAGGTGGCGCCCGTGCCCGGTGACGTGCTGCTGCCCAAAAAGCATCCGAGCGCCTTCTTTGGCACGCCTCTGGTCAGCCATCTGATCGATCTGCGGGTCGATACGCTCTATGTCACCGGCTGCACGACAAGCGGCTGTGTCAGGTCGTCGGTCAGCGATGCGTTTGCCTATAATTTCAAGGTGATCGTGCCGCATGAGGCGGTCTATGACCGCTCGCCCACGTCCCATGCCGCCAATCTGTTCGACATGAACGCGAAATATGCCGACGTCGTCTCGACCGCAGACGCCTTGGCCATGCTGCCCACAGGAGAACCAAGATGAGCGTAGAACAGGTCGCAGCAGGGCTGAAGCGCCTGACGGAATGGTCGGCAGCGCTGGAATGGGTCGATGTGCCGGGGCCGGTGCGGTTGCGCGCGGCCTTGGTGATGTCGGATGACATCGCCGCAATCGTGGCCGCGCGCGACGAGCCGGAACTGGCGGCGGCGCAGGCTGGCCTGATGCGGTCTGCCGGACGCGCCGAGGCCACGCTGTTCAACGCGCGCGGTGACCGGGCCGACCGCTATTCGGCAGCAACGGCCAATGGCTGTGCGGCGGATTGGTGCGAGTTGGACGGCGGTTATCGCCGGGTGATCTGTCATGCCGGGATCTATGCCCTGCCCGCCATTCTGGCCGAGGCCGAGGCGGACGGCCACAGCACCCAAGACGTGCTGCGCGCGCTAGTGATCGGATATGAAACGGCGGCCCGCGTGGCGCGGTGTTTCATATTCCCCAATCTGGTGCTGCACCCGCATGGCAGCCTTGCGGCTATCGGGGCCGCCGCAGGCACCGCTGCGATCCGCCGCCTGTCGGCCAGCGATGCGGCGGCAGCGATTTCATCGGCGGCCACGATGGTCTTGCCCGGCCCCTATACGCATCCCATCAACGGGTCGCTGGTGCGCAACGTCTGGCCCGGCGTGGCCGCATGGACCGGGATGCGCGCCACTGACTGGGCCTTGGCGGGCATCCGTGGCCTGCCGTCGGCGCTCAACGATGTCTATGTCGATGCCTTTGGCGCTGTCGCGCATACCAGCGAATTGACCGACGGTTTGGGCGAGGCGTTTGCGCTGAGCGATGGCTATCACAAGGTGTTCGCCTGCTGTCAGTATGGCCACGCCACCATCGAAGCCACGCTGCGCCTGCGCGACCGGGCCGATTGGCGCGCGGTTACGGGAATCCATCTGGACACGCATTACAAGGCGCGCGTGATGGACAACACCGACCCGGACACCACGATTGCGGGCAAATTCTCGATCCAGCATATCGCGGCGACGGCTGCTGTGCATGGCGACGGCGGTGCCGCAGCGTTTTCGGCGGCGGTGCTGAACAAGCCCGAGGTGGCCGCCCTGCGCCACAAGGTAACGATGTCCCCCTATATGCCCGAACCGGCATGGCCGAATGACCGCCCGTCACGGGTGACATGGACGCTGGCTGATGGCAGCACCTTGTCCGAAGAGGTGATGAGCGCGCGCGGCGGGCCTGACCTGCCGTTCAGCCCCGATGAAATCCGCACCAAGATCGCAGGCATCGTGTCTGCGCCCTATCCGGCCATGTTGCCGCTTTTGGACCGGATCCTGACATTGGATCAGGCCACCCTTGCGCGCCCTTGGGCCGATTGCGTGTCTGAAATGGTGGCATCATGAGCGATGCAATTGATCTGCTGGTCGTTGGGGCCGGGGCTTGCGGGCTGGCGGGCGCGATTGCCGCGCATGACGCGGGGCTGAGCGTCGCCATCGTGGAAAAACGCGACCGACCGGGGGGCAATTCGGCGCTGTCCACCGGGTCGATCCCCGGCGCGGGCAGCCGGTATCAGGCGCAGGCAGGCATCGAGGACAGCCCCGAGCGCATGATCGCCGATCAACTGGCGGTCGCCGGACATCACGACGCCGATGACCTGACCGCCTTGATCGCCCATCACTGCGCGCCGCTGTGCGAATGGCTGATCGAGGATCTGGGCGCGCGGATGGAACTGATCACCGCCTATCGCCACATCGGCCATTCGGTCGAACGGCTGCACGCGCCCCGGTCCCGGCGCGGTGGCGATCTGGTCGATGATCTGCTGCGCATGGTGGCGGATCGCGGCATCCCGCTGGCACTGGGCAATCCGGTCGATGACTTGATCATCGGCGCGGATGGCGTGACGGGCGCGATGATCGCGGGCGAGGCGGTGGCCGCGCGCAAGGTGCTGCTTGCCACCAACGGCTTTGCCGCCGACCGGGCGCTGGTGGCGGAATACTGCCCCGAAATCGCCGGGGCCGATTATTATGGCGCACCGGGCAGCACTGGCGACGCGGTGCGCTGGGGCCGCAGCTTGGGCGCGGCGCTGGGAAATATGGCGGCCTATCAGGGTTATGCCGCCGTCGCCTATCCGCAGGGGCAATTGCTGTCCTGGACCACGATCGAGAAGGGCGGCATCCTTGTGGGCCGCGATGGTCGCCGCTTTGGCCCCGAGGATGCGGGCTATTCCGGGTTCACGCCAGCGGTGATGGCGCAGGGCGACATGGCCTGGGCCGTCTATGACACCCGCCTGCACGCCATCGCGATGGCCGAGGAAGAATACGCCGAGATGTCGGCGATGGGGGCCTTACGCTGGGCCGATACGCCCGAAGCGCTGGCCGAGGCGGTGGGGCTGGACCCGGCAGGGTTGGCGCAGGCGGTTACCGACTACAACGCCGCTGCTGCCGGTCTGCGGCCTGATCCGCTGGGGCGGCGCAACTTTGGTCTGGCTCCTCTGGTGCCGCCGCTGGCGATTGCGGCGGTCAAGCCGGGGCTGTTCCACACTCAGGGCGGGCTGTTGGTCGATGCCCATGCGCGGGTGCGCAGTGCCGCGGGCGGCGTGATCGGCAACCTGTTCGCCGGGGGTGGGGCCGCCGCAGGGATCAGCGGGCGCAGCGGCGCGGGCGGCTATGCGTCCGGCAACGGATTGATCACGGCGCTGGTGCTGGGGCGACTTGCGGGCCTGCGCGCTGCGGCGGAACTGGCATGATCCCCGCCGCGCGGGTCATCGCCGAGGCAGTGCAGGCGCTGCGGCATTCTGATCTGCCGCCGCAGGCGACGCAGGCCGCGCGGTTGCATTTTCTGGATGCCGTGGGCGTCGGCCTTGCCGCGTCGCGGGTGCCGCAGAACGTGGGCTGGGCTGAGTCAGTCGTATCGGTTGGCGGGTCGGGGACGGCCACCGTGCTGGGTCAGTCAACCGGGGCCGCGCCTGCAATGGCCGCGCTGTTGAACGGCGCGCGCATCCATGCGCTGGAATATGACGATACGCATATCGCATCCGTGGTGCATGGGTCGGCGGTTGCCGCCCCTGCGGCCTTGGCGGCGGCAGAAGCGGCGGGGGCCGATGGGGTCACGTTGCTCAAAGGCTACGTGCTGGCGTGGGAGGTGATGATCCGTCTTGGTCTGGCCGCCCCCGGCGCGATGCAGGCACGCGGGTTTCAGGTCACAGCCGTCGCGGGGGCCATCGGCGCAGCGGCGGCAGCGGCGCTGATCGGCGGGCTGGACACGGATCGCACGATGGCCGCTCTGGGGATTGCCGGATCGCAGGCGTCGGGGTTGATGGAGTTTCTGGCCGAAGGGGCCAGCGTCAAGGCGCTGCATCCCGGCTGGGCGGCGCATACCGGGGTGTTGGCCGTCGCATTGGCGCAAGGCGGCATGACCGGACCCGCGTCGATCCTTGAAGGCCGGTTTGGCGTCATGGCGGGTTTTGCCGGTCAGACGGACGCGGCGGCGGGGTTGGCGGCGCAGATGGCCACGCTGGGGTCGGTCTGGCACCTGTCCGATGCGGCGTTCAAGGCCTATCCCTGCTGCCACTATATTCACCCCTTCCTGGAGGCGCTGGAAACCCTGATCGCGGGCGGCCTGTCGGCGGATGATCTGGCCAGCGCCACTGCCTTTGTGCCGCCCCCCGAAGCGCCGCTGATCTGCGAACCCTGGGCGCGGCGGCAGGCCCCGGCCAGCGGCTATGACGCGAAATGGGCCTTGGGGTATTGCCTCGCCGCGCGGCTGGTGAAAGGCCCGCTGGGCGTCGCGGATTTCACCCGCGATCCCGATCCTGCGGCCATCGCGTTGGCCCGCAGGATCGACTGGCAGCCGATGGCGGACCACGGGTTTCCGGCGCGGTTTGCCGCCCGGTTGCAGGTCGTGACCCGTGATGGGGGCATATTGCTGGCCGAGGTGGCCAATGTGCGCGGCGCGCCCGACCGCCCCATCACCGCCGCCGAGGTGCAGGCCAAGTTCCGCGCCAACGCGGCGCAGGCGCTGTCCGCGCCGTCCGTGGCAGACGCCGAAACCGCGATCCTGACGCTGGACAGCGCGGGGTCACTGACCGCGTTGCGCCGCGCCTTGGCAGGGTGAACGCTGCGGCGACAGCCCTCAGGTTCCCATCATCAGGTTGGGCAGGAAAAGGGTGATCTCGGGGATCATGATCAGGATGATCAGCGTGCACATGTCCATCAGGACAAACGGCATCACCCCGGCAAACGCCTCGTTCAGCGTGATCGGCACCGGGGACGCACTGCGCACCACATAGACGTTCAGGCCCACCGGCGGCGTGATCAGCGAAATCTCGGCCAGCTTGATGGAAATCACACCCAGCCAGATCGGATCATAGCCGACGCCGACAAGGATCGGGAACATCACCGGCAGCGTCATCACCATGATAGCGATGGCGTCAAGGAACATGCCCAAGAACAGGAACAGCCCGACGAAGGCCAGCAGGTAATAATAGCGCGGCAATTCCAGCGCCAGCAGGCCATTCGAAATCTCTGTCACCAGCCCGGTATAGGTCAGGAACCGCGCAAACAGGATACCGCCGATCACGATGATGAAGATGGTCGAGGTGGTCAGGCCGGCCTCCTTGAAGGTGTCGGTCAACATGCGGCGGTTGATGCCCCCCTTGAAGAACACGATCATGAACGCGCCAAAGGCTCCGACGGCCCCGGCATAGGTGGGCACGAAGAACCCCAGGTAAATGCCGCCAATCACCAGCGTGAACAGGAACCCGATGCCCCAGACGCCTTTCAGCGAGGCAAATTTCTCGCGCAGCGATATCTTTATTGTCTGCCGTGGGGCCAGTTCCGGGCGCAGCGTCACCAGAACATAGATGCCGATCAGGAACACCAGCGCCGAAAACAGGCCGGGGATCAGGCCCGCGATCAGCAGGCGCGCCACCGATTGTTCGGTGATGATGGCATAGACCACCATCAGGATCGACGGCGGGATAAGCGAGGCCAATGTGCCTGATGCGGCGATGCACCCCGCACTCAGCCGCTTGTCATAACCGAAACGGGTCATTTCCGGCATGGCCAGTTTGGTGAACACGGCAGCATTGACCAAGGTCGATCCGCTGGCCGCGCCAAAGGCGGCTGATGCCATGGTGGTGGCCATCGCCAACCCGCCCCGGAACCCGCCCAGCCAGGCATAGGCGGCGCGATACAAATCCGTCGTCAACCCGGCCTGGGTCGCCAGCGACCCCATCAGGATGAACAGCGGGATAACCGCCAGCGTGAAGGAATTGGTGGTCCCAAACGGGATCGTCGCCATCTGCGCCAATGCGGCATCCGGCCCGATGGCCAGATACATGCCGATGAACCCGCCAAGGCCCAGCGCCACACCGATATGGACGCCGACCGTCAGCATGATCGCCAACAACACAACAACAATGGCACCGGCGATTGCGGGATCGAGCATGTTCAGAGTCCTGACGTTCAGTTGCGCAATTCGGGCGCGGTGATTTCCGGGCCGGACACGGGGGGCGGGGCACCGGACTTGACCCGGCCGATGTCGATGATCAGGTCCAGCACCAGCCGCACGATCATCAGCCCGACCCCAAAGGCCAGGAAAATGCGCGCGGGCAGCAGCGGAAAGCGAACCGCGCCAAAGGTGGCCTCGCCGATGCGATAGGAAAACTGCGCCTCGACGACCGCCTGCCAGAACATCAGGCCGTAGAACGCTATGGCGGCGATATCCGTCACCACATCCATCGCGGCCTGCGTATGCGGACCACGGCTGTAATACAGCAGTTCAACCCGGATATGCGCGCGCCGCACCTGCGTATAGGCCAGCGCGCCAAACACGATCAGCACCATCGTGCTTTCAGTGATCTCGCGTGGCCCCGCGACCGGCATCGACAGCACCTGCGTGCCCAGAATGTCGGCCACGCCCAAAAACATCGACATCAACATGCCGATCCCGCCCAGCAAAAGCACGGCAATCGCAACACGCTCGGTCAACCGGGACATGGTTTCCACAGGGCGCTCCTATCTGAACGACAAGAAAAAGACGGGCCACGGATGCCGCAGCCCGTCAAGATGATCTGATGGATTACTCGGCGGCCTTGGCGCGCAGATACTTGGCAACCTCGGCGGCCTCGGCACCCTTGCCCTTGGCTTCCATGCCGACGACCCATTCCTGCAACACGTCGGGGGCCATCGCGCGCCACTTGTCCAGCTCGGCCTGCGAAATCGGCTTGAACTTGCCGCCCAGCGCTTCGATCTTGGCTTGGGCGTCGTTTTCGGCGGTGTCGATGGCGGCCATATAGGCCTCACCGGCCTTACGGGCCTCTTCGATCATGATGGCCTGGATATCGGCAGGCAGACGCGCCCAGGTCCGTTCGCCCACGACGATGATGTGGCCTGCGATGGCGAACACCGGGCCGCAGTTGTTGGGGGCGACTTCGTAGAACTTGTTCGCCAGCACGTTGCCGCGGTTGATCGTCGAATAGTCGATGGCGTCGCGCTGGAGCGCCTCATAGACTTCGGGGACCGGAACCGTCACCGGAACCGCACCAATCCCGGTCATCAGCTTGGGGATATCCGCGCCAAAGCTGCGCAGTTTCTTGCCCTTCAGCGCATCGACCGTGTCGCAATTCGGGTCTTTGCCGGTGAAATAATAATCACCCAGCGGCTGGTGGAACATGTATTTCACGCCATAGGTCGCCAGTTCTTCGGACAGCACGGGCAGGTCTTCCACCGCGTCGAACGAGATTTCCAGCGCCTGCTTGGGCGACTTGAACACGAAGGGGATCTGGAATGTGCGCCAGAACAGCAACTGGTCGGCGAAATAGCCGGGCACCAGCGCGGCCATGTCCACAGCCCCGCGACCTGCCAATTGCAGCAGTTCCGGACCCGCGCCCAGACCGCCCGAATAGGTGATCTCGATCGACACCCGGCCATTGGTGCGCGCGGCCACAGCGGCGGCAAAGTCACGCTCGACCTGAAGGAACGGCGTATCGGCCAGGTAATGCGCATAGCGCAGCTTGAATTCCTGCGCGGTGACGGCAGAGGCCGCCCCCATTACGCCCAGCGCGGTCACGGCGCCCAGCATGTAGCTGATGTTCATTTTCATTGTTCGTCTCCCGTTGGTGGTATCATTGTATGTTCTGGCACACGATTCCGTGTCTGCCCGGATTTTTCTTGAACATCGGAACCTGCAAGGGGGACTGCACCCCCGCAACTTCGTCAACTGTTGACAGTTTCGCTTCCCAGCCTTGGTTTGTCAATGTAATGGTGAGGTGAAGGAACCGGGTGCCTGCCAAAGCAGCAAACCGGTGGTGAGGACCGCATGACCATAGGAGCACGCGCCGACCTGTCGCGCAATGAAAGCCGCGCGGATGCCATGCCCGATTGGCGCGCGATGCTGGATGTGATGGCAACGCGCCACTCGACGCGGGCGTTTGACGGGTCGGTGATAGATGACGCAACGCTGGCGGACATCGTGCGCGACGGCACCGAAGCGCCATCCTCGTGCAATCAGCAGAACTGGCATTTCATCGTGGTCACGGATGGTGACGCCAAGCGGCTGGCGCATGACATTTCCGGCGGCAACGCGCATTTTTCCGACTGTTCAGCGCTGATTTACCTGTGTTTCCAGAAGGGCTGGACGCATGGCAATTTCTCGGTGGTGCAATCCGTGGCGGCGGCGGCCTATCACATGATGATCTCGGCGCATCTGCGCGGGTTCCAGTCGATCTGGAATGCAGGCATTGGCGATCAGGTGCGGTTGCGGCATATGCTGGCCTTGCCGCAGACATTCGACGTGATCGGTGCGCTGGCCATCGGGCGTGCGCGGCCCGATGCGCCTGCGATGAAGGCGCCGCGCCGCCCGACCCAAGAGGTGTATTCCTTTGGCCAGTTCGCGCGCCCTGCCAACGCGGTCTATCCGGCGAAACCTGCGGCCAGCTATCCGTTTTTCCGCATCCGCAATGACAATAACCCTTGGGCAGAATGGAACCCGGCGCGCTGGTCGCTGGCGCAACTGGCCGATTTCCGGGGCTATTCGGTCTGGGCGAAATCGCCCCTGTCCGGCGTCTATGTTTCGCGCCGCCAGGGGGCTGCGACGCAGGCGGAACTGGCGCTGTTGCCTGATCTGCCCGCAGGCGCAGCGGTGGCCGAATTGCTGCCCTGGGGCGGCACCTATACCGTAGAATTGCGCCGCCGCCTT
Organism: Paracoccus haematequi; assembly: GCA_945881965.1. Taxonomy (GTDB): domain Bacteria; phylum Pseudomonadota; class Alphaproteobacteria; order Rhodobacterales; family Rhodobacteraceae; genus UBA9554. Next base: position 591,011 of record CAMCVS010000001.1, read on the forward strand.
GGACCGGGGGTGACGCTGCATGTGGACGATCTGTCTGACAACAACCTGTCCTTTGTCCGCGAACGGCTGCGCCAAGAGGGGCTGGCATCCGACCTGACCCGTTTTGCCCGCATCGACGCGGGCCGCCTGCCACATGACAACGCCAGCCTTGACGCCGTGATCGCGCCGCAGGTTCTTGAACATCTGCCCGATCCGCAGGCGATGCTGGACGAGATTGCGCGCGTGCTGAAACCCGGGGGATTGCTGGTGGTCAGCGCGCGTAACCTGTGGTCGGCTTATGGCTGGGTCTGGGCGACGCGCGAAAGCCGCGCGCCGGTGCCCAATCAGGGCCCGTTCCGTCCGATCCCGGCCCCGCGCCTGCGCGGCTGGCTGGCGGCGCGGTTCACGATCGAGGCGGACACCGGCATTGGCCGGGGCGCGTCCGGTGACGCCACGCCGTCCACCGGTCCCCACAAGACCCTGTCACGCCTCTATGCGGCGCGGTGCCGTCTTGGCTAGCCGCGCTCTAGGCCAGTTTCCGCGCGACATAGCGCCCGGTGCCCACGGCGTCGGGTTGCAATCTGCCGTCGCGCAGCACGATCCGGCCGCCAGCGACGGTGTGCACCACGCGCACCCGCATCTCGTGGCCCTCATAGATCGAACAGGCGGCATCCGTCGCCAGATGCTCTTTGCCCACGGTCCAGCGCGCGTTCAGATCGATCACCGCCAGATCGGCATCCGCGCCGGGACGGATCGCGCCTTTGGTGGCCAGACCCATGGCCCGTGCGGGCGCGCGGCTGACCATGTCGATCAGCCGGGGCAGCGGGATACCGCGCTGCACATGGCCTTCGGTCAACAGCGCGGGCAGAAAGGTGTCCAGACCGGGGAACCCCGGCTGCGCCTTCCAGATGCCGCCGTCTTTGGACGTGGCGGGGCGGTGGATGTGATCCGTGGCAATGGTATCGACTTGGCCGTCGCGGATGCCCTGCCACAGCGCCTCGCGGTCGGCGGGGTCGCGCAGCGGCGGGTTGACCTTGCCTTGGGTGCCGATGGGGCTGGTCACGTCATGGGTCAGGTAATGGATGCAGGTTTCGATGCTGACCTCTGCGCCCGCCTGCCGTTGCCGCACCGCCTCGGTCAGCGCCGCGCCAGAAGATGTATGCACCGCATGCACCCGCGTTCCGGTGGCGCGCGACAGCATCAGGATGCGTTGCAGCGCCTCGGCCTCGACCAGCGGCGGGCGGGTCGCGTTCCATGTTGCCAGACCGCCCAGGCCATCGGGATCAGTGGCCAGCATACGGTCGCGCAACACCCATGCGATCTCGATATTCTCGGGGTGCGGACACAGCACACCACCATGGGCCGCGATCACCTCCAGCAGGCGATACATGAACCCGTCATCGGTGCCGGGCAGACCCAGCCGCGCGCCTTCGTTGCCGCGAATGTTCATGAACAGCTTGGCACTTGGCGCGCCGCGCGCCATCAGGTCGGGCAGTTCGGCCAACTGCGCCTCGGTCGCGATCACGAAATGAAAGCCGAAATCGACGCGCGCACCCGCCCTTGTGACGGCGATCAGATCGTCAAAGGCGGGGCCATGGGGGTCGGCGCTCATGACATAGGACAGGATGCAGGTCACCCCGCCCGTGGCCGCAGCGCCGGTTTCACTGGCGGCATCACCGGGCACACGGGGGCGGGCAATGTCGGACCCGTGGCCCAGATGGATATGGGCGTCGATGGCACCGGGCACGACGGTCAGGCCGGTGCAGTCGATCACCTGCGCCGCAGACCCGCCCGCGCCGGGGGCGGTGATGGCCGCGATGCGCCCGCCCGTCACCAGCACATCGGCCTGCGCCAGCCCGTCGGGCAACAGCACCGTGCCATTGGAAAACCGGGTATCTGCCTGATCCATCGCCTGTTCCTTGCGTTGCGGGGCGCGCGCGCATGATCCGCGACCGCATCCCCTATTCCCCGATCCACGCCCGCCCGCGTCTGGTCTGGCCCGGCGGGGCGCGGGTGGCCGTCTGGGTGGTGCCGAATGTCGAACACTATGAATACTTGCCAGCCCATGTCGCACATCGCAACCCCTGGCCCCGCATGCCGCATCCCGATGTGCTGGGCTATGGCTTGCGCGATTACGGCAACCGGGTCGGGCTGTGGCGCATGGCCGATCTGATGGACGCTTATGCCATCCCGGCCACGTTGTCGCTGAACATGGCGGTGTGGGACCATTACCCCGAGATCCTCGAGGCCGGCATGACACGCGGCTGGGACGTGATGGCGCATGGGATATACAACACACGCTATCATCTGGGCATGTCCGAGGACGCGGAACGCGCCGAGATCGCTGCCGCGCTGGACATCTATCGCCGCCACACCGGACAGATGCTGCGGGGGTGGTTCGCGCCTGCCGCCACGTTCACCTGGGCCAGCAGCGATCTGGTCGCCGAAGCGGGCATCACCTATTCCGGCGACTGGTATCACGATGACCAGCCCTGCGATATCACCGTGCGGCAGGGGCGGCTGATTTCCGTGCCCTATCAGATGGATATCAATGACGCGATGGTGTGGCGGCACCATGTCGAGGCGGATGATTTCGCACAGATGGCCATCGACCACTTCGATACCCTGTGGCGCGAAGGCGCGGATCAGGGCCGCGTGGTCTGTATCGCGCTGCACCCGTTCCTGATGGGTCAGCCACAGCGCATCCGCGCGCTGGAACGGGTGTTTGCCCATATGCGGGCGCATGATGGGGTCTGGTTCGCCACGGGCGCGCAAATTGCCGACTGGTATCTTGCGCAGCGCCCGCAGGCCCCGGGGGGCCAGCCATGACGCAGCGCAACCCCGGCATGGATCACGCGCTTTATCCGTTCTCGATGCTGCCCGCGCGGCCTGCGCTGACGTGGCCCGATGGTGCGCGGCTGGCGCTGGGGCTGGTGGTGCATTTCGATTATTGGGAGATTGACCCGCCCGACGACGCCGTCACCGACCCGCGGTTCCGCGATACCTTTGGCGCGTTCCGGCCCGACCAGCGCAGCTATGCCTGGCGCGAATATGGCAACCGGATCGGCATCTTCCGCCTGATGGAGGTGCTGGACCGCCATGGCATGACGGCCACACTGGCCGCAGGAACCGCCGCGATTGCGCGCGCACCACAGGTGATCGAGGCGGCGCTGTCGCGCGGCTGGGAAGTGGCGGCGCATGGCGATTACGCGACGCGGATGATCTCGTCCGCGATGTCTGAGGTGGCTGAGGCAGAGCTGATCGACCATTCTGTCCAAGTGATCACTGCCGCCACCGGGCAGCGCCCGACGGGATGGATCGGGCAGGATTACGGCCAAAGCACCCGCACCCCCGCCCTTTTGGCGCAGGCCGGATTCCGGTATCTGTCCGACTGGCCCAATGATGATCAGCCCTATCTGATGACGACCACGCCGCCGATCCTGTCGATCCCGGTGCAGGCGGAACTGGATGACGTGCAACTGCTGTGGCATCGCCGGGTGCTGACCCCGCGCTATCCCGATCTGGTCATGGCGGCGGCCGATGTGCTGCTGTCCGAAGGCGGGCGGTCACTGGTGCTGGGACTGCACCCGTGGCTGTTCGGGATGCCGCACCGCATCCACTATCTGGATGCAACCCTTGCGCGTCTGGCGCAGGCCGCAGGGATATGGCAAGCCCCGCTCGCGCGTGTCGCGGACCATGTTTTCAGCGCATTTGACAAAGGACGCCCGGCATGAGCATCGACGATTTTGCCCGCCCCCTGGTCGCCACCAACCTTGTCAGCCTTGCGCTGGAAAGGCTGGAACGCGCCATTCTGGAGGGTGATCTGAAACCCGGCCAGCGCCTGTCGGAAACCGAACTGGCGCGGCGGTTCGGGATCAGCCGTGGGCCGCTGCGCGAGGCGATCGGGCAACTTGAAGGCCGCAAGCTTGTGGAACGCATCACCAATCAGGGCGCGCGCGTGGTCTGGCTGTCGCCTGCAGAGCTGATCGACCTCTTGGTGATCCGCGAAAGCCTTGAAGGCATGGCCTGCCGTCTGGCCACGCAGCGGATGACGGATGACGATCTGGACCAGTTGGATACCATGCTGGAACACCACGCCGCTGACAGCACGCTTGTCGCGGGGCGGGGGTATTTCCAAGGCGCGGGCGACAAGGATTTTCACGGTCGCATCGCGCGCGCCAGCGGCAATCCGCGCCTGATCACCATGCTGGAGGGCGAATTGTATTCGCTGATCCGGCTCTATCGCCACCGGCTGTCGATGCGCCCCGGTCGGCCACAAGACGCACTGGACGAGCACCGCGTGATCCTTGCCGCCATGCGCACCCGCGACCCGGACCAGGCCGAAGCCGCGATGCGCGCGCATATCCGCAACAGCAGTTCCGCCGTGGCCGAAGTGTTGGCCACCGAAGAGGCCGCCGCGAATGTTGACTAAAACGCGCACCGGGGACCACCACAGGAGTTGGACATGACGGATTTGGCATTGCGCCAGGATACGGTCGCCTTGCGCCGCGTCGCCCTGCGGGCGGCGATGGGGCGGCGCGCGGCCCTGCTGGCACCGGGGGCGGCCAATGCGCTGACGGCCCGCATCATCGAGGATTGCGGGTTCGACATCTGCTACGTCACCGGCGCGGGTATCGCCAACACGCTGCTGGGGGTGCCGGATGTCGGGCTGGTCACCATGTCGGAACTGGCCGGGACGGTCGAGGCGATTGCCGAAATCTCGTCGCTGCCGCTGGTGGTCGATATCGACACCGGGTTCGGCAACGCGGTGAACACCTATCGCACGGTGCGGGTGCTGGAACGCGCAGGTGCCGCGGCGTTACAGTTAGAAGATCAGGTTTTTCCCAAGAAATGCGGGCATTTTTCGGGCAAGGCGGTGATCCCGGTCGATGAAATGACCGCGAAAATCCGCGCCGCCGTCGATGCGCGCAACGATGCGAACCTGATGATCATCGCGCGCACCGATGCGGCGGCGGTGGACGGGTTTCAGGCGGCATTGGACCGGGCGGCGGAATTTGTGGCCGCAGGCGCGGACATGACCTTTGTCGAGGCACCCCGGTCTGATGCCGAACTGGCGATGATCCCCGCCCGTCTGGCGGTGCCGCAAATCGCCAATATGGTGGTGGGTGGCAAGACACCGTTGCTGCCGCAGGCGCGGTTGGCAGAAATGGGATTTGCGCTGGTGCTCTATGCCAACGCACCGTTGCAGGCCGCGATGCGGGCGATGCACGATGTGTTGTCGGCGCTGCACCGCGATGGTGATCTGGACGCGGTCGCAGACCGGCTGGCGGGGTTCGAGGAACGCCAGCGGCTGGTGGCGAAACACGCCTATGACGTGCTGGAGGATCGTTACCGCACGTCGTGACCCGCTGCCGCCATCTGGTCCAGCAGGGTCGCCGCCGTTGGCGCATCCGCCAATGCCAGTGTCCTGTCCCAGATCGCTGCCGCCGCGTCGTCGCGCCAGACACGGGTTGCCAGCGACAGGTATTTGCCCCGGATTTCCGCCGCCGGATAGGGGTCGGCCCAATCGCCCCGGTTCGTCCGGGTTTCAGCCGTGGCGCTGTGCCCATCGTCAAACACCAGCGTCACCCGCGCCGGACGGTTGTGCGGCAAGGCCGCCGACATGGCCGCATCCTGGCGCAGCAACACCTTGGCGGCTAGCGCGCGGATCGCCGGATTGCCAAGGTTCGGCGCGGTGAAACTGGCCACCCCTGTTGACCCGTTGACCAGCGCCGTCGCCACCGCAAAGGGCACCGAAAACTTTGCCGCCAACACGTTGCGCGGCGCGGGGTCGTCCAGTTCGACGGCCAGCGCATAGGTATCGACCTCGATCCGCGCAATTCGGGCCAGATCGGGGGCACCATCGCGGGCCACGATCATGTCCAGCGCATCCAGTGTGGCATGGTTATAGCGGCAGCAGGAATGCATCTTGAAATAGTTGCGCGAGACCTCCCACCGCGTGCCAAGACCGTCGGTCATTGCCACTGTATCGAAACTGTCGGACACCACGCGCCCGAACACCTGGCCCACGCCGTCGCGATCGCCTTCAAAGCCTGCGGTCAGCAGATCATGCGTGGTCAGGCCCATCTGGCCGCTGATCCCGGCATAGGCGTTACGCACCGTGCCGCCTTCCAGCATGGTGCGGCGCGAGGTGGCGAGGCAGAAACTGGCCGCGATATTCATCGCTTGCCGCATCCCCGCCGCATCCCGCCCTGCCAGCCGCGCCACCGCAACCGCCGCCGCGATAGTGCCCCAGGTGCCATGCGGGTGCATCGCCGGGCGCAGCCGCGTGGCGATGCCGACGCGCGCGCCGACCTCGTATCCAATCGCGATGGCGGCCAGCAGATCGCGGCCCGACACCGGCAACCCGTCGGCAAAGGCCAGCGCGGCGGGCACGGTGTGCATCCCCGGATGGCCTTTGCAGAACTGGTTGCCCTCGTCCATTTCCAGCACTGTCCCGGCGGTGCCGTTCAAGAACGCGGCGCGGCCCTTGTCGCTACGCCGCGCCGTGCCGATGACCAGCGCGCCCATATCACCCGCCCCTTGGCGCAGCGCCTGCATGTCGGGTTCCGCCGCCCCGCCCGCGATCGCGCCGATGCAATCCGCAAGGATCAGCGCCGTGCGCGCGATCACCGCATCGGAGATATCGTCGCTGCGGGTATCCGCCGCAAAGGCGGCCACGTGGTCCAGATAATCCATCGCGCTGTTCCCCCTGTGCTATCGCTTGGCTTGCATCCGTCCCGCAGGCTGGGCATCCTGTCAACAGTCTACACCCGCTGCAAAAGGTCCGCCCGCATGAAACGTGTTCTGGTGATCGTGCCGTTTCCCATGTCGGACGCCAACCGCGACCAGCGGCGCGCGCAGATGGAGGCGGTCACGCTGGGCCCCGATATCAGTTTCACCTTTGAATCCGTCCGCGCTGCGCCGCGCAATTATGTCAGCGCCGCTGACATGGCCCTGGCCGAAATCGGCGTGCTGGAGGCTGGATTGACGGCAGAGGCGCGCGGGTTCGATGCCGTCTGCGTCGATACCATGAGCGACAGCGGCGTGGCCGCGTTGCGATCTGCGCTGACGATCCCCGTCATCGGGCCGGGGCGCGCGTCGGTGCTGACGGCCATGATGCTGGGCCACCGGTTTTCCATCCTCGCGATGTGGCCGCATTGGAAACACCTGTATACCAAGACGCTGACCGAACTGGGGGTGACACAGCATTGCGCCTCGATCCGATGGATTGATGCGACGCCCGACAATCAGGCGCTGATGGCCGGCAAAGAGGCCGAGATTTTCCCGGCGCTGGAGGCCGTCGCGCGGCGCTGCATCTTGGATGACGGCGCGGACGTGATCCTGTTGGGGTCAACGACGATGCATCAGGCGCATGGCTATCTGGCCGCGCGGTTGCCAGTGCCGGTGATCAACCCCGGCCCACTGACCTATAAGCTGGCAGAGGCGGTGCTGGGGCTGGGCCTGACGCATAGCCGCATGGCCTATCCCACCTCGCCCGCGCCGCGCGATGACCTGATCCACGCGATGCTGACGGCGGGCGCGGTTCTTCCGCACTAGGCCCCGCCCCCTTGTGGCGCGGGTTTTCCGGCCTCTGCGACCAAGGCCGCGAAACGAAAGAACCCGTGGACCATCTTGGAAAACGGCATCAGCAGGAACAGGGTCATCACGCTGGCCAGATGCAGCGCCAACAGCGCGGGAACAGCGGCGGTGCCCGTCGCGGCATAAAGCACCAGCCCCGTCGCCGCGACCACGACCAACAGCAGGATGAACGCCATCTCGCCACCCCAGACCCGCGCCGCGCCCAAGGTGGGATCGGCCTTGGTCTTGAGCCATGCCAGACCGGCACCGCCCACCACCATCATCACCCCACCGGGTATCCCCAGCAATTTCGGCGGGGCCCAGATCGGATAGGGCGCCTGCCAGCCAAAGCCGTAATGCAGCACGGTGGCGCTGGACGTGGCGGCAAAGCACAACAGGAATCCGTACATCATGAGGTGATGCTGCACGCGGCGGCGGTTGGAATACCGGTCGCCCTGTTCGAAATTGCAGCCCTGCCCCTGCCCGCCCGACAGGTTCTTCAGCCGCGCCGCGTCGCGCAGCGCGCTGACAAGATGCGCCAGCCGCACCGGTGCTCCGCCGACCTCGCGCCAGTAATCCCGCAGCGCGACGGCGATCACCGCCAGCGGCGCGACAAAGGCGGGCACGAAAATCGCGACCAGCGCGTCATGCGCCAGGTAGGCATAGAACCCTGCGCCGCTGGGCGGTTTCAGCGCGGCCAATGCCCAGAAGAACCCGGTCAGCGCCACGACCGCCAACGCGGCGATCGCCACGCCGTGGCTCTGGAACAGCCGCGAAAGCCCTTGCGGGCGGATCAGCCGTTCCCAGCTGTCCACCCGCACCTCGGCCAGTGCTGCGGGCAGGTTCAGGGCAAATTCATGCGGGGCCGTGTATTGGCAGGCATAATAACACCCCCGGCAGTTATGGCAGAGGTTCGCCAGATGCGTGATGTCGCCATCCGCAAACGCCTTTTGCCGGGTCATCGCCGGGAACACCGCGCAATATCCTTCGCAATAGCGGCAGGCGTTGCAGATGGCGATCTGGCGACGGGCCTCTTCGGTGGCGGTCAGCGTGGTTAGGTCAAGCGGTTGGTCAAGCGACATGGGCAGCGGCCTCCTTGCCTGCGATGCGTCCGAACACGGTGCCGATGGTCATGCCGAACCCGGCCAGATAGCCTTGGCCCAGAATGGACCCGGCCATGATTTCACCCGCTGCCCACAGGTTGCGGATGGGGCCGGTGGCGCTGTGGACCTGCGCGCGGGCGTCCACCTTTAGCCCCAGATAGGTGAAGGTCACGCCGGGGCGCAGCTGATAGCCATAGAACGGCGCGGTGTCGATTGGCCGCGCCCAGTTGGTTTTCGGCACGTTCAGCCCGTGGGTGCGCAACCCGTCCAGTTCTGTCGGGTGAAACTGGCCGGTCTGGCAAGCGGCGTTGAACCCATCCACGGTGCGGCGCATCGCGGCAGGGTCCAGCCCCATCTGGGTCGCCAGTCCCTCGATGCTATCCGCTTTGACCGGCGGAAAGACCGAGGGCATGAACAGGTCGATGGATTTCGCGTCGATGATCGCATAGCCGACCTGATCGGGCTGTGCCGCCACCAGCCGCCCCCAGATCGCATAGCGTTTCGGCCAGACATCCTCGCCCTCGTCATAGAACCGTTCGCCGTCTTTGTTCACGACGATGGAGAACGGCACACAATCAAGACGGGTAACAATGCCGCCGTCGAACTGCGGCGCGCGCCCGTCGATGGCCACCGCATGGCATTGCGTCGGATCGCCCACGCTGTCGGCCCCCTGATCCAGCATGTCGCGCAGCACCACGCCGCGATTGTAAGGCGTGCCCCGGATCAGGAAATTGCGCGCGGCGGGGCCCCAGGCCCGCGCTAGCCAATCCAGATCGGCCTGAAACCCGCCCGAGGCCAACACAAAGGCCCGCGCCTGCACCCGGTGCGGCGCGCCTGCGATGGTCACCTCCAGATGGGTGATGCGGTCGGCGTCGCGGTGCACATGCGTCACCTCGGCGTCATAGGCGACGCGCACCCCCAGATCGGTGGCGGTGTTGTAATAGGCGTTCACCAGCGCCTTGCCGCCGCCCAGAAAGAACGCATTGGTGCGCGACAAGGACAGCGTGCCTGACAACGAGGGCTGGAACCGCACGCCATGCGCCTCCATCCAATGCAGACATTCTTCCGATGACCGGATCACCAACCGCGCAAGGCCCTCGTCGGTGTTGCCCTTGGTCACCAGCATGAGGTCGTTGAAGTACTCGTCTTCCTCATAGCTGCCGGTCAGCACGGACAATGGCCCGCAGTGCAGGCAGCGGAAATTGCGGGTGTGGCGCGAATTGCCGCCACGATAGGTCAAGGGCGCGCTTTCCAGGATCAGCACCGTCGCACCCGCCTCGGCCGCCGTGATCGCGGCACAAAGGGCTGCATTGCCGCCGCCCACCACGGCCAGATCGAACACCTGTGGCCAGTCCTTCACAGGTTATCCTCCGGGGCTGGATCGCGGCTGCGCAGGCTGCGGATGCGGGTGGCGAGCGCCGCCTCGATATGGGCGCGCATCGCGGTTTCCGCCGCAATGCCATCGCGGCGCTGCAACGCGGCCAGCACGACGTCATGTTCTGCCACCGCATCCGCCGCGCGGGCCGGGTCCGCCAGCATGGTGGGGCCCAGGATCAGCAGGGTTTTCTGCAAGGCGCTGATGGATTTCAGCAGAAACCGGTTGCGCGCGGCCTCGTTCAGGGTCCGGTGAAACTGGCGGTTCCGCTCTTGGGCTTGCAGACCGGCAGGCGCTGCGGCCAGATCAGCGTTCAGCGCCACCAGTTCGGCCAGTTCGATCTCGGACGCGGCGCGCGCGGCCAAACGTGCTGCGGTGCCTTCCAGCACGGCGCGCATTTCATAAAGCTCGATGACCTCGGCATAATCAAGCCTGCGGATCGCGGCCCCCGACCGGGGCAGATGCGCCACCAGACCATCGGCCTCAAGCTGTCGGATCGCCTCGCGCACGGGGGTGCGGCTGATGCCCAGCCGTTCGGCCAATTCGGTCTCGCGCAGCCGCGCACCTTGGGCCAAGGTGCCCAGCCGGATTTCATCCAGCAGCCGGCGATAGGCCCCCTGCCCCTGCGATATGTCGCTGTCATCCATCATGGGTCTGCGCGCCCGCCCTTCTGCATCCGCATGCTGCATCCAGATGAATACATTTGGATACACCACGCCGCAAGGGCGCATCGGGACCGCCCCGGTGGCCATGCTGCCGCGAAGACAGGCGGATCATGCAAATCCCGGTCAGAGCCGCGTGGAATACCGCGTCACCATGAATTTTACCGTTTGATAAAATTCAGACCTGTGGCAGCCTTGAACCCATGATCAACGCCAACAGGGAGGCCGGGTCTTGTCCAACACTCCGCACACAGCCGGGATCGTGGCAGGGCGTTTGCCTGCCGATGCCTATGCGCGCAATTTTGGCGACGCCGAACCGCCGCTGGACCGGCACGAAGCGCAGGTGGCGGCGGATCGCTGTTACTTCTGCCACGACGCGCCCTGCATCACCGCCTGCCCCACCGACATCGACATCCCGCTGTTTATCCGCCAGATCGCCACCGGAACGCCCGAGGCGGCGGCGCGGACGATTTTTGGTCAGAACATCCTTGGCGGCATGTGCGCGCGGGTCTGCCCGACGGAAACGCTGTGCGAACAGGCCTGTGTGCGAGAGGCCGCCGAGGGCAAGCCGGTCGAGATCGGCCGTTTGCAGCGGTTCGCGACCGATATGCTGATGACGCAGGGCGTGCATCCGTTCACCCGTGCGGCCCCCACGGGGCGGCGGGTGGCGGTGGTGGGCGCGGGGCCTGCGGGGCTGGCCTGCGCGCATCGGCTGGCGATGCTGGGGCATGACGTGGCGATCTACGATGCGCGGCCAAAGGCGGGCGGCCTGAACGAATACGGCATCGCGCAGTATAAATCCGTTGGTGATTTCGCGCAGGCCGAGGTGGAATGGCTGTTGCAGATCGGCGGTATTTCCATAAGTAACAGTATGGCGCTGGGACGCGACGTGACGCTGGCCGGGTTGCAGGCGGACTACGACGCGGTGTTCCTGGGCATGGGTCTGGCAGGGGTCAACGCGCTGCGCGTTCCGGGCGAGGATCGCGGCAATGTCCGCGACGCGGTCGATTTCATCGCCGACCTGCGCCAGACGCCCGACAAATCCGCGCTGCCCATCGGGCGGGACGTGGTGGTGATCGGCGGCGGCATGACGGCGGTGGATGCCGCCGTGCAATCCCGGCTCTTGGGGGCACAGAACGTCACTATCGTCTATCGTCGTGGTCAGGACCGCATGAGCGCGTCCGATTACGAACAGCACCACGCCCAGACGGCGGGTGTGCGGATCGTGACCAACGCGGCTCCGGTGGCCGTGCACGGAAATGGCGCAGTGACCGAGGTCGAATTCGCCTATACCGCCGAAGGACCGGGCGGACTGAGCCTGACCGATGACAGGTTCCGCCTGCGCGCGGATCAGGTGTTCAAGGCCATCGGCCAGACGCTGAGCGGGGCCCCCGAAGGACTGGCCCTGACCGGCGGCAAGATTCTCGTGACCGGGCCGGGGCGCACGTCGCTTTCGGGCATCTGGGCCGGCGGCGACTGCGCGGCAGGGGGCGACGACCTGACCGTAACGGCGGTGGCCGAAGGCCGCGATGCCGCGATGGATATCCACGCCAGCTTGACGCGGCGGGGTTAAGATGGCTTTCGCCCCGCCCCGGCATCGCTTATGTGGCAGGGGCCGGATAGCGGCCCTGACCCGGAGCCAAAATGGACGCCTTTGCCGACCAGATCATCGCCTTTGTCAGCACCAACCGCGACTGGGCCTTTTGGATCGCGCTGCTGTTCGCGGCGGCGGAAACGACGGCCTTTCTGTCGGTGCTGATCCCGTCCACCGCGATCCTGATCGGCGTGGGGGCCATCGTAGCCACCGGCGCGCTGGATTTTGGGCCAATCTGGGCCGGGGCCAGCATCGGCGCGATGATCGGCTCGACGGGTTCCTATCTGCTGGGACGGATCTATGGCGACCGGATGCTGCGGGTCTGGCCATTGTCGAAACATCCCGAAGCGGTGGAAAAGGCGCGCGATATCTTTGCCCGCCGCGGGGTGCTGGCCGTGACAATCGGGCATTTCCTGACCTTCCTGCGGCCCGTCGTGTTTCTGATGGCGGGCGCGGCGCGGATGCCGACCATACCGTTCCTGGCTGCGAATGTCGTGGGCGCGGTCGCCTGGGCGTTTCTGGTGCCGAAATCCGGCGAGGTCGGCGGCGACATCCTGGCCTGGCTCTGGCAGGTGCTGGGTTTCTGACCCCTATTGGCACGCGGCGTTCCAAAGGCCGCCAGCGTCCCCCTGACGCCTATCCTGCCCCATCCTCTTACCGTGAAGGAGCGTTTCATGGCTGATCTGGCATCGTCTTTCGTGGGGATCACATCCCCCAACCCGTTCTGGCTGGCCTCTGCGCCACCCACCGACAAAGAGGTCAACGTGCGCCGCGCCTTTGAGGCGGGCTGGGGCGGCGTGGTGTGGAAAACGTTAGGGTCTGAAGGCCCGCCCATCGTCAACGTCAACGGCCCGCGATACGGTGCCGTATGGGGTGCGGACCGGCGGCTGTTGGGGCTGAACAACATCGAGTTGATCACCGACCGCCCGTTGCAGGTGAACCTTGACGAGATCCGCCGCGTGAAACGTGACTGGCCCGACCGCGCGATGGTGATCAGCCTGATGGTGCCCTGCGATGAGGAATCGTGGAAGGACATCCTCATGCGGATCGAGGATACGGGGGCGGATGGGGTGGAACTCAATTTCGGCTGCCCGCATGGCATGGCCGAACGCGGCATGGGGTCTGCCGTGGGCCAAGTGCCGGAATACATCGAAATGGTGACCGCCTGGGTCAAGCATTATTCGAAACTGCCCTGCATCGTGAAACTGACGCCGAATGTGACGTCGATCCTGCCGCCCGCGCTTGCGGCCTATCGTGGCGGGGCGGATGCGGTCAGCCTGATCAACACCGTCAAATCCATCACCAATGTCGATCTGGATCATTTCAGCCCCTTCCCGATGATCGACGGCAAGGGATCGCATGGCGGCTATTGCGGCCCGGCTGTGAAACCCATTGCGCTGAACATGGTGGCGGAAATCGCGCGGCATCCGGACATGCGCGGCCTGCCGATTTCCGGCATCGGCGGCGTGACGACATGGCGCGACGCGGCGGAATTCATTGCGCTTGGCGCGGGCAATGTGCAGGTCTGCACGGCGGCGATGACCTATGGGTTCAAGATCGTGCAGGAAATGATTTCCGGCCTGTCGCAATATCTGGACGAGAAAGCGATGACGCTGGACGAATTGCGCGGCCGCGCGGTGCCGAATTTCGTCGAATGGCAGGACCTGAACCTGAATTACACCACCAAGGCGCATATCAATCAGGATGACTGCATCAAATGTGGTCGCTGCTATGCCGCCTGCGAGGATACCAGCCATCAGGCCATCGCCATGTCGCCCGACCGCGTGTTTACGGTGAAAGACGACGAATGCGTCGCCTGCAACCTGTGCGTCAATGTCTGCCCGGTGGAGAATTGCATCACGATGGTGGAATTGCCGGTAGGCAGCATGGACCCGCGTACCGGGCGGCCCGTGGCCCCGGTCGGCACATGGACCACGCATCCCAACAACCCCTCCGCGCAGGCTGCCGAATAGGTCAGGGCGCAAGCAGCTTGCGAAACAGGGTGTCAAGGTAATCGCCGGCCTCGGCAAAGGGGTCATGCCCCTCGCCCAGCACGGCGCGCACCTGCACGTCGAAATCGGCGTAATGCTGCGTCAGCGCCCAGATCGAGAATATCAGATGTTCCGGCGGCAGGCGCGCGATGCGCCCCGCCTCCATCCAGTGCCGCAGCACGGCGGATTTCGCGGCCACCAGTGCGGTCAGATCGCCCGCGATGGCCGCCTGCATCCGGGGCGCGCCTTGCAGGATTTCATTGGCGAACAGGCGGCTTTCGCGCGGGTAATCGCGGCTTAACTCCAGCTTGCGCCGCACGTAGCGCAGGATTTCGGTCACCGGCTCGCCATCCGGGTCCATCTCGCGCAGCGGGTCCAGCCACGTATCCAGAAGGCGCGTCAACAGCGCCTGATGCATCGCCTCTTTCGAGGGGAAATAATAGATCAGGTTGGGCTTGGACAACCCGGCCACCTCGGCGATCTGGTCCAGCGTGGCCCCGCGAAAGCCATGGGTTGAAAACACCTCGAGCGCGGCTTCGAGGATCGTTTCCGAGTTCTTTTGCTGGATGCGCGTTTGCGGGCGGGACATGGCAGACTTTCTTCTGATCTGCCGCCAGAGTGTCGCAAACCGGTGCCGGATGCAAAGCCAACGCGCGGCCTGCCTGTTCGCAGGGCAATCGCGCTGGCGATTGCGTGAAATCCGGGCAACTGCGCGGCGCGGATGCGGGAATCCCCGTTGACCGGATGGGCGCGATATGCTGCGCTGGAATTTGACCACATGGTAAGAAAACGCAGCACCTCTGACCGGTC
>CAMCVS010000002.1 GCA_945881965.1 Paracoccus haematequi
CGCTGGACACCGTGGCTTGGCTCCGGGCGCGGGGGATGAAGATCGGCTCGACCACCGGCTATGTGCGGTCGATCATGGAGCGCGTGGTGCCGGTTGCCGCCGCACAGGGCTATGCGCCCGACAACCTTGTCTGCGCCGACGATCTGCCCGAAGGCCGCCCCGGCCCGCTGATGATGTATAAATGCTTTGTCGATCTGGCGGTGCATCCGGCCAGCGCGGTGATCAAGGTCGATGACACCGAACCCGGCATCGCCGAAGGTGTGGCGGCGGGCTGTGTCACCGTCGGGCTGGCGCTGTCGGGCAATGCCGCCGGGCTGACCATCGAAGAACTGGCCGCGCTGACGCCGGACGCGCGTGACGCGGTGCGCGCCCATGCCACCGCCTTGTTGCGCGCCGCCGGAGCAGATCACGTGATCGACACAGTGGCCGATCTGCCCGCACTGATCGCGCGGCTGGACGCCTGAAACCCCAACAGAAAGACACATGCCATGAAAGCCCCGCATCTCGGAGAGCCCTATCTGCTGACCCCCGGCCCGCTGACCACCTCTTACGCGGTCAAGGCGGCGATGCTGCGCGACTGGGGCAGCTGGGATGATGACTTTCGCGCCATGACCCGCGACCTGCGGTCCGGGTTGATCGCCCTTCTGGGGGCGGGGGCCGAGGATTTCGACTGTGTGCCGATGCAGGGGTCGGGCAGCTATCTGGTCGAGGCGATGCTGGGGTCGTTCGTGCCGCGAGACGGCAAGGTGCTGGTGCTGTCCAATGGCGCTTACGGCGTGCGGGCGGCGCAGACGCTGGGCTGCATGGGGCGCGCCTGTACCCTGATCGACAAGGGCGATTACCTGCCGCCGCGCGGGGCCGATGTGGCCGCCGCGCTAGCCGCCGACCCCGCCATCACCCATGTGCTGGCGATCCATTGCGAGACATCTTCGGGCATCCTGAACCCGCTGGCCGAGATTTCCGCCGCGACCTATGCCGCCGGGCGCAAGCTGTTGATCGACAGCATGTCGGCCTTTGGCGCCATCCCGCTGGAACCCGCCGTGATCCGGTTCGCGGCGATGGTGTCATCGGCCAACAAATGCATCGAAGGCGTGCCGGGCTTTGGGTTTGTGCTGGCGCGCAAGGCGGAACTGGCGGCGGCAGCGGGCAACAGCACGTCGTTGTCACTGGACGTTCACGCGCAATGGGCCGCGCTGGAAAAAACCGGCCAATGGCGGTTTACCCCGCCGACCCACGCCGTCGCCGCGTTCCTCGAAGCGCTGCGCGCCCATGCCGAAGAAGGCGGCGTGGCCGCGCGCGGCGCGCGCTATGCCAACAACCGCGATGTGATGGTGGCCGGGATGCGCGCCTTGGGGTTCGAGACGCTATTGCCCGATGCGTGGTTGTCGCCGATCATCGTCACCTTCTTCTGCCCCGCCGATCCGGCCTTTGTCTTTGGCCGCTTTTATGCGGCGATGAAGGCGCGCGGTTTCATCATCTATCCCGGCAAGCTGACCGTGGCCGACAGTTTCCGCATCGGCTGCATCGGCCAGATGGACGCGGCGGTGATGACGGCTGTGGTGGCCGCGGCAGCAGCGTCGCTGGCCGAGATGGGGGTGGTCTCTGCGGCACCTCCAGCCGTGGCACTGGCGGCGCGGATGGCGGGCTGACGGCTTTACGCCAACGCTCCCGCCCGGTGCAGCGCCGCGACCAGATCTGCGGTCGTCAGACCCACCGGATTCGCCTTCATGGATGACGACGCGGCGGCCTCGGAGGCGATACCGGTGTGATCCGCCGGATCAAGGCCCTGCGCGGGCAGTGACGGCAGACCGTGCAGGGCCGCCCAGCGGGCGAGCGCATTGGGGGCATCGTCGGCCGTTGACCCCAATGCGGTCGCCAGCACCCCGCAAACCTCGTCCAGACGCGCGCGCGCCATGCCGGTTGCCCGATCACGGTTCAGCGCCAGAACCGGCCCCAGCAGCACGCCACAGATCGCGCCATGTGCCGCCGGGATGCGCCCGCCGATCACGCCCGCCAACCCATGCACCGCGCCCAGACCCGCATTCGCCAACGCCATCCCGCCGCACAGGCTGACCCAGGCCAGCTCATCACGGGCTTTTGCGTCTTCGCCCTGCATCAGGCGTATCAACGCATTGATCGCCAACGGGATGGCGGGGCGGGTCAGAGCGTCGGTAAAGGGCGTGGCACGGGGGCTGACAAAGGGCTCGATCACCTGCGTCAACGCATCCAGACCCGAGGCCAGCGTGACGTCACGCGGGCAGCCATCCGTCAGCGCCGGATCAACGATGGCCAGCCGCGCCAGCATCCGGTCATCGCGCAGGCTGACCTTGCGGCCATGGGCGGGCACGCCGATCACTGCGTTCTTGGTCGCCTCGGCCCCGGTGCCGCTGGTGGTGGGGATCGCGATGAACGGCAACGGCGAGGCGGACAGCGGCAGGCCCCGGCCCACCACCTCCAGATGATCCATCGGCGCAGTCGCCCCCGGTGCCAGCCCTGCAACTGCCTTGGCAAGGTCGAGTGTCGCCCCGCCGCCAAGACCCACAACCCACATCGCCCCCTGCGCGCGGGTGGCGATCAGCGCCGCCTCCAGCATCGCGAGCGTCGGTTCGGACGGACAGGACAGCGCCAGCACAACGGCCCCCGCCTGCCGCAATCCGTCCAATAGCCAAGCGGCCCGCGCCGGGTTTGCGCCATGCACCATGACCCCGCGCGCGCCGTAGCCCGCGATCAAGCCCGCCGCCTTGGCCGCCTCGCCGCGCCCGAACAGCACCCGCCCCGGCCCGATGATGCCAAACGGGGTCATACCGCCATCGTCGCGGCCACCGCGCGGCCCCAGCGCGCGTATTTCGCCGCGCGCCGTTCGGGGTCCATCAGCGGCGTAAATCGGCGTTCCAGCGCCCAGGTTTTCTGAAACGCGGCCGGGTCCGGGTAAATGCCCGCCTGCAACCCGGCCAGATAGGCCGCGCCAAGCGCCGTGGTTTCCGTCACAACCGGGCGGTCCACCGGCGCGCCCAGAATGTCGGACAGAAACTGCATCGCCCAATCGCTTTGGGTCATGCCGCCATCCACCCGCAGCACACCGTCGGCTGCCGCGCCCCAATCGCTTTTCATCGCCTCCAGCAGATCGCGGGTCTGATAGCCCACGGATTCAAGCGCCGCGCGCGCCAGTTCGGCGGGGCCGGAATTGCGGGTCAGGCCGTAAATCGCCCCCCGGCAATCGGGCCGCCAATAGGGCGCGCCCAGCCCGGTAAACGCAGGCACCAGCACCACCCCCTGCGCCTCGTCGGCCAGTTCGGCCAGCGGTTGGGTTTCCTTGGCCTCGCGGATGATCTTGAGCCCGTCGCGCAGCCATTGCACCACCGCCCCCGCAATGAATATCGAGCCTTCCAGCGCATAGGTGGGTGTGCCGTTCAACTGATAGGCGATGGTGGTCAGCAGGCGGTTCGTGGACGGCACCCGGTCGGCCCCGGTGTTCAACAGCGCAAAACACCCGGTGCCATAGGTCGATTTCATCATGCCGGGGGAAAAGCACGCCTGCCCCACAGTGGCCGCCTGTTGGTCGCCCGCCACGCCAAGGATCGGGATTTCGCGCCCGAACAGGTCGGCGCGGGTCACGCCATACTCCGCGGCGCAATCGCGCACTTCGGGCAAAAGCGCCATCGGGATGTCCAGCAGGCCGCAAATCTCGGCATCCCACTGCCCGGAGCCGATGTCATACAACATGGTGCGCGCGGCGTTGGTGGCGTCGGTGGCGTGGGTCCGCCCGCCGGTCAGTTTCCAGATCAGGAAGGTGTCAACCGTGCCAAAGGCCAATTCGCCCCGCGCGGCGCGCGCGCGCGCGCCGTCGACGTTGTCCAGCAGCCATTTGACTTTGGTCGCCGAGAAATAGGGGTCCAGCAACAACCCCGTGCGCGCCGTGATCATCGCGGCATGGCCCGCAGCGGCCAGCGCGTCACAGGTGGCGGCGGTGCGGCGGTCTTGCCAGACGATGGCGTTGTGGATCGGGGTGCCGGTGGCGCGATCCCAGATCAGGGTCGTCTCGCGTTGATTGGTCACACCGATGGCGGCAATGGTGCGCGCATCTACCCCGGCCTTTTCGATGGCCCCGCGCGCCGTGCCCGCCACCGTGGCCCACAGGTCGGACGGATCATGTTCGACCCAGCCGGGGGCGGGATAAATCTGGCGGAATTCCTCTTGCGCGGTGGCCACCACGCGAAACGCCGCATCAAACAGGATGGCCCGCGACGAGGTGGTGCCTTGGTCGATGGCAAGGATATGGGTCATGGCGCACCTGTTCTGTGCCGTCACGGATGGGCAATCGCAGCAAACCGCGATCACATGGTGGGAAAACGGGCGGGGCTTTCACCCCGCCCGCCGGTCTTAGTTCTTCCAGGACTTGATCAGCTCGTCATAGGCGATCGTCTCGCCCTTGGGCTTTTCGTTGTCCAGCTTGGCAACCGGCGCACCGGGGGCATCAAGCCAGACCTTCGGGTCCTGCTCTTCGTTCATCTTCGGGCCAAGATCGCCCTGCACGCCGGATTTCTCCAGACGGATCAGCACCTTTTCCTGTTCTGCACAGAGGCTGTCCAACGCTTCCTGCGGGGTTTTGGCCCCCGACATCGCGTCGCCGATGTTCTGCCACCACAACTGTGCCAGTTTCGGATAATCGGGAATGTTGGTTCCTGTCGGCGACCACTGGACACGCGCGGGCGACCGGTAGAATTCCACCAAACCGCCCAGTTTCGGCGCGCGGTCGGTGAACGACTGGTGCTGGATCGTCGATTCGCGGATGAAGGTCAGGCCGACATGGCTTTTCTTCACGTCCACGGTTTTCGAGGTGACGAACTGGGCATAGAGCCAGGCCGCCTGGGCACGATCCACCGGGGTGGATTTCATCAGCGTCCATGACCCGGCGTCCTGATAGCCGATTTTGGTGCCTTCGGACCAATAGGCCCCATGCGGCGACGGCGCCATGCGCCATTTCGGCGTGCCGTCCGCGTTCATCACCGGGGTGCCTTCGACCACGGACGCCGCGGTAAAGGCGGTGTACCAGAACATCTGCTGGGCAATCGCGCCCTGTGCAGGCACCGGGCCAGCCTCACCAAAGGTCATGCCCTGCGCCTCGGGCGGCGTGTACTTTTGCAGCCATTCGATTGCCTTGGTCACGGCATAGACGGCGGCCGCGTCATTGGTGGCCCCGCCACGCGCAACGCAGGAGCCCACGGGCTGCGAGTTTTCGTTGACCCGGATACCCCATTCGTCAACCGGCAACCCGTTCGGTTCGCCCTTGTCGCCCATACCGGCCATCGACATCCACGCATCGGTGTAACGCCAGCCCAGCGAGGGGTCTTTCTTGCCGTAGTCCATGTTGCCCCAGACGGACTTTGGCCCGCCCATATAGGACATGTCGCGCCCGGTGAAGAATTCGGCGATGTCCTCATAGGCCGACCAGTTCACAGGCACGCCAAGGTCATAGCCATACTTGGCCTTGAAATCGTCCTTGGTTTTCTGATCGTTGAACCAATCGTACCGGAACCAGTAAAGGTTCGCGAATTGCTGGTCGGGCAATTGGTACAGCTTGCCATCCGGGCCGGTGGTGAACGAGGTGCCGATGAAGTCGGCCAAATCCAGACCGGGGTTGGTGACAGCGGCGCCTTCACCGGCCATCCAGTCGGTCAGGTTGCGCGCCTGCTGATAGCGCCAGTGAGTGCCGATCAGGTCGCTGTCGTTGATATAGGCGTCATAGATGTTCTCGCCCGACTGCATTTGGGTTTGCAGTTTCTCGACCACGTCGCCTTCGCCGATCAGGTCATGCGTGACCTTGATCCCGGTGATGGCCTCGAACGCGGGCGCAAGCACCTTGGATTCGTATTCATGCGTGCCGATGGTTTCCGACACCACCTTGATTTCCATGCCCGCAAAGGGTTTGGCGGCGTCGATGAACCATTGCAGTTCGGCTTCCTGACCGGCGCGGTCCAGCACGGACTGATCCTTGATTTCGGCATCAAGAAAGGCTTTCGCGGCCTGGATATCGGCCCAACCGGGCGCGCCCAGGGCCATCAGCGCAAGCGCCATGGCGGTTGTTTGGTGACGCAATCTCATGTTTTCCTCCCAGAATGTTGAGACTTGGTTCTTGCCCCCTTGCGGGGGGTCGTTTTCGGCCTTGGTCAGACCCAGCGAAACACCGCTGCGGCGTAAACAAGACACAGGATCAGCGCAGGGGTCAGCGGTGCGCCGAAGGCGGCAAGCCAGGCCAAAGAGATGAAGGCCGAGCCGAGAAGCGAAATGAACAGGCGGTCGCCGCGCGTCGTCTCGATCCGCAGCACACCCACACGCGGGGTTTCGGGGAACCGGACGGCAAGGATGGTGAACAGGATCAGAAGGCAGCCGATGGTATAGAAGAACAGCGCGATGGGCAGGGTCCAGGCCATCCAGCCGCCGGGCACCATCGGGTCGGTCCAGGCAATCGCGCCATCCTCGCGCGGGGCGGCCATGAAAAGCAACCCAAGGATGATGGCGGCAAATGCGGCGGCAGCGGCATAGATCAGGGACCAGCGGGTCCGGGTCATCACACCCTCCCCAGGGCAAAGCCCTTGGCGATGTAGTTGCGGACAAAATAGATCACCAAAGCACCGGGAATGATGGTCAGCACACCTGCGGCGGCCAGCACCCCCCAATCCATGCCGGACGCGGACACGGTGCGCGTCATGGTGGCGGCGATCGGCTTGGCGTTGACAGATGTCAACGTGCGCGACAGCAGCAACTCGACCCAACTGAACATGAAACAGAAGAATGCCGTCACGCCGATGCCGCTGCTGATCAGTGGCAGGAAAATGCGGATGAAAAAGCGCGGGAACGAATAGCCGTCGATATAGGCGGTTTCGTCGATTTCCTTGGGCACGCCACGCATGAACCCTTCGAGGATCCATACCGCGAGCGGCACGTTGAACAGGCAATGCGCCAGCGCCACCGCGATATGGGTGTCGAACAGGCCAACCGACGAATACAACTGAAAGAACGGCAGGGCGAACACCGCAGGTGGGGCCATGCGGTTGGTCAAAAGCCAGAAAAACAGATGCTTGTCACCGATGAAGTTATACCGCGAGAACGCATAGGCCGCAGGCAGCGCCACCGCGAGCGAGATGACCACATTCATCGTGACGTAGATCATCGAATTGACATAGCCCATATACCACGCCGGATCGGTCAGGATGGTGATGTAATTCTGGAATGTCAGGTTTTGCGGGATCAGGGTAAAGGTCGAGACGATCTCGGTATTCGTCTTCAGGCTCATGTTGATCAGCCAATAGATCGGGATCAGCAGGAATAGCAGGTAAACGGTCATCACGATGGCCGAGGATTTGACCCGCATCATTTGCCCTCCTGCTTATCCAGCGTGGTCATCACGGTGTAGAACACCCAAGATACCAACAGGATCACAAGGAAATACATCAGGCTGAACGCCGCCGCCGGGCCAAGGTCGAACTGGCCCACCGCCATCTTCACCAGATCAATCGACAGGAAGGTGGTCGAATTGCCCGGACCACCCCCCGTCAGCACGAAGGGTTCGGTATAGATCATGAAGCTGTCCATGAACCGCAACAGCACCGCGATCAGCAGGACACCGGCCATCTTGGGCAATTCGATATAGCGGAAGATGCTCCAGCGGCTGGCTTGGTCGATGCGGGCCGCCTGATAATAGGCCTGCGGGATGGATTGCAGACCGGCATAACACAATAGCGCGACAAGGCTGGTCCAGTGCCAGACATCCATCGCGATGATGGTCAGCCACGCGTCCAGCGGATCATTGGTATAGTTATAGTCGATGCCCAAAGCGGCCAGCGAATGACCCAGCAGCCCGATATCCACCCGGCCAAAGATCTGCCAGATCGTGCCGACCACGTTGAACGGGATCAACAGCGGCAGCGCCATCAGCACCAGACAGAAACTGCTCCAGAACCCGGATTTCGGCATGTTCAGCGCGATATAGATGCCCAGCGGCACCTCGATGGCCAGGATGATGGCCGAAAACAGTACCTGACGGCCAAAGGCCCCGTGCATCCGTTCGGATTGCAGCATGTCCTCGAACCAGCCAAGCCCGTTCCAGAAAAACTGGTTCTGCCCGAAGGTGTCGTTGAAGGCATAATTGACCACCGTCATCAACGGGATCACAGCGGAAAACGCCACCAGAACCAGCACCGGCAGCACCAGAAACCACGCGCGGTTGTTCTGCGTCTTGTCCATCACCGGGTTCCTTTGACGCGCCAGTCGTTGGCGTAGACGTTGATATGCGCGGGGTCGAACCGGACATGGGTCAACTGCGCACCGACAGGCTGGCCTTCGGGGACGATGACGCTGATATGGGTGCCGGCCACGTCGGCGCGGATGATGCGGTGGCGGCCTACGTCTTCGATCCGCAGGACGCGGGCGGGCAGGCCTTCGCTGGCGCTCATGGTGACATATTCCGGGCGGATGCCGATCTGAGTGCGGCCCTGCGGCGGGGCATAGGCCGCCCCCAGCGGCACGGGACCGGCGGCGGTCTGTGCCACAGTGCCCTGAATATCAGCGTCCAGCAGGTTCATCCCCGGCGAGCCGATGAAATAGCCGACGAACGTGTGTTCGGGCGTGTCGAACAGGTATTGCGGCGTGCCCATCTGCACCACGCGGCCCTCATGCAGCACCACCACCTTGTCGGCGAAGGTCAGCGCCTCGGTCTGGTCATGGGTCACATAGATCATCGTATGGCCAAATTCGCGGTGCAGCAGTTTCAACTGTGTGCGCAATTCCCATTTCATATGGGGGTCGATCACGGTCAGCGGTTCATCGAACAGGATGGCGTTGACGTCTTGGCGGACCATGCCGCGGCCAAGGCTGATCTTTTGCTTGGCGTCGGCGGTCAGGCCGCGCGCCTTGCGGTCCAGCGTCGCCTCCATCCCGATCATCGCGGCGATTTGCGACACTCGCGCCGCGATATAGGCCGGGTCCATGCCGCGATTGCGCAGCGGGAAGGCCAGGTTTTCGCGCACCGTCATCGTGTCGTAGACCACGGGAAACTGGAACACCTGCGCGATGTTGCGCGCAGCGGTGGGCGCATGGGTCACGTCCGCATCCCCGAACAACACCCGTCCCTGACTGGGATGCACCAGCCCCGAGATGATGTTCAACAGCGTGGTCTTGCCACAGCCCGACGCACCCAACAGCGCATAGGCCCCGCCATCGTCCCAGACATGATCCATCTGTTTCAGCGCGTAATCCGCCTCGGATTTCGGCTGCGGCACATAGCTGTGGGCAAGGTTGGACAGCGTGATCCGGGCCATCTATGCCTCCGCTTTCGGGGTTGCGAGACGGCCATCGGGGGCGAACATATAGATATGGGCGGGGTCCAGCCAGATGCTGACCTGCCCGCCAATCGGCAGGTCCTGCACCCCGTGAACCAGCCCCGTCCAACGGTCCGCGCCGTGATGCAGGTGCAAAAACGTCTCGGACCCGGTGATCTCGCTGGCACCCAGGGTGCAGGCAAACGCGAGGCTGTCGCCGTTTTTCTGGTGCAGATGCAGGTGGTTGGCGCGGAACCCGGCCTGATAGCGCCCGTCGCGCAGCGCCGCAAACCGCCCCGTGGCGGGCAGGCTGACACCTTGTCCCAGTGTCAGGCGATCACGCTCTTTCACGCAAGCGACGAAATTCATCGGCGGGTCGCTGAACACCCGCGCGGTGACGGCATCACCGGGATTGCGATAGACATCAGGCGTGGCCCCGAATTGGGTCACCCGGCCCTCCCACAGCGTCGCGGTATTGCCGCCCAACAGCAGCGCCTCTTCGGGCTCTGTCGTGGCATAGACAAAGATCGCGCCGGATTGCGCGAAAATGCGCGGGATTTCGGCGCGCAATTCCTCGCGCAGCTTGTAATCAAGGTTGGCCAGCGGTTCATCCAGCAACACCAGCCCCGCCTCTTTCACCAAGGCGCGCGCCAGCGCACAGCGCTGTTGCTGCCCGCCCGACAGTTCCAGTGGCTTGCGCATCAGCAGCGGGGTCAGTTTGAGCATCTCGGCGGTGGCGCGGACCGCGCGGTCGATCTCGGCGGTGGATTTGTGCATCAGGCGCAGCGGCGAGGCGATGTTGTCGTAAACGGTCATGCCGGGGTAATTGATGAACTGCTGATAGACCATCGCCACGCGGCGGTCCTGCACCCGCATCCCGGTCACGTCCTGTCCGTTCCAGATCAGGCGTCCGGCGGTTGGTGCATCAAGCCCCGCCATCAGGCGCATCAGGCTGGTCTTGCCCGCCGATGTCGGGCCCAACAGCACGTTCATCGTGCCCTGTTCCAGCCGCAGGGTGGTGGGGTGCAAGATCACCTGCCCCTTGTCCATCCGTGAAACTGCCTGCAATTCCAACGCCATGGCTGACCCTATTCGGCAGCGGGGGATATTGCCCCACCTGCGTCTGCTGTAGTCCGTGGTGCCGCCCCGGCCTGTTCCGGTGCCGTCATGAAGGCATCAAGCGCGGCGATCTGATCCGCCGTCATTCGCAGGCCCAGCTTGGTGCGCCGCCAGACGATATCCTCGGCGCGGGTGGCAAATTCATGCGTGATCAGCCAACGCACCTCGGCCTCGGTCAGCGTGGCCCCGAAATCGCGCCCCAGATCGGCGGCGGTGCGGGCATAGCCCAACAGGGTGGCGGCATCGGTGCCATAGGCGCGGATCAGGCGGGTGGCCCAAGCGTCGGTCAGAAACGGATAACCGGCGCGCAGCGTTGCAATCAGGGCGGGCACCCCATCATGCGGGAAATTCCCGCCGGGCAGCGGCACGCGGGCGGTCCACATCGGGCGCGCCTGCGGAAAGAACGGCACCAGCCGCGCCAGCGCGGATTCCGCCAAGCGGCGATAGGTGGTGATCTTACCCCCGAACACGTTCAACAGCGGCGCGCCGTTTTCATCCAGCGACAGCACATAATCGCGGGTCGCCGCCGTCGCGGATTTGGCCCCGTCATTATACAGCGGGCGCACCCCGGCATATCTCCAGACCACGTCAGTGGCGGTGACGGGCCGTTTGAAATACTGGCTGGCAAAGGCGCAAAGGTAATCGCGTTCCTCATCCGTGCAATGCGCGGTTTTCGGATCGCCCGCGTGGTCCTTGTCGGTGGTGCCGATCAGGGTGAAATCCTGTTCATAGGGGATGGCAAAGATGATCCGCCCATCGGTGCCCTGAAAGAAATAGCAGCGGTCGTGGTCAAACAGTTTCCGCGTCACGATATGGCTGCCGCGCACCAGCCGCACGCCTTCGGTCGAATTGATCCGGGTGACATTGCGGATGATATCCTCGACCCACGGACCGCCCGCATTCACCAGCGCGCGGGCGCGGTGTGTCGTCATGCCATCGGCCCCTTGGGTCGTGATGGTCCAATGATCGGCGGTGCGGTCCGCGCTGATCACGCGGGTGCGGGTCATGATCCGCGCGCCGCGCTGTGCGGCGTCAGCGGCGTTCAGCGATACCAGCTTGGCATCTTCGATCCAGCAGTCGGAATATTCGAACGCGCGGGCAAATCGCGGTTGCAGCGCCACGCCCGCCGGGTCGCGCGTCAGGTCCAAGGTGCGGGTGCCCGGCAGGATCTTTCGCCCGCCCAGATTGTCATACAAAAACAGCCCCAGCCGGATCAGCCATGCCGGACGGCGTCCCTTCATCCACGGCATCAACCGCGCCATCAGGCGGCCCGTGGGCGTGTCGCCTTCGAACCGCATGTCGGGGTGATAGGGCAACACGAACCGCATCGGCCAAGAGATATGCGGCATGGCGACCAGCAGCGTCTCGCGTTCCTCCAGCGATTCCTGCACCAGCCGAAACTCGAAGTATTCCAGATAGCGCAGGCCGCCATGGAACAGCTTGGTTGAGGCCGACGAGGTCGCCTGCGCCAGATCGCCCTGTTCGGACAGCGCAACAGTCAGCCCCCGGCCCACAGCATCGCGGGCAATGCCGCAGCCGTTGATCCCGCCGCCGATGATGAACAGGTCGGTCATGCCCGACCCTGGTTCCTGCGTCACGTGTCGCCCCCCAAAGTCATATGAACCTGCCGCTTTTTCATGCAATGGTCAAAGGATTCTTTCGTTTATACGCGAGATTTCAGAAACCGAATATTCTCGCGCTTGCAGCGAAGGAATCCCCCGCAATTTCAGGGTCACTGCGGACATCGGCGCACAGCCGCGCTGCAACGCGGCGCGCGTGTCGCAGGGGACGGCGGTTTTCCGGCTTGAACCAAGGCCGGACATCCTGAAAAGTAAGGGGCAACCGCAGGGGAACGACGATCTTGGCGCTGAGTTTCCGGCAAAGCGAAATCCTTGAACTGGCCCGCAGCGAGGGCCGCGTGATCGTCGAGGATCTGGCGCAGCGGTTTGACGTGACCCTGCAAACCATCCGGCGTGACCTGACCGAACTGGCCGATGCCGGGCATCTGGACCGCGTGCATGGCGGGGCGACGCTGCGCACCGGGGTCACCAATCTGGGCTATGAACAGCGCCGCCGGATGAACGCGGGCGCAAAGACCGCCATCGCGCGCGCCTGCGCGGCGGCGATCCCGAACAACTGTTCGCTGATCCTGAACCTTGGCACCACGACCGAAGCCGTGGCGCGGGAATTGCTGGGGCACAGCAACATCACCGTGATCACCAACAACATGAATGTGGCCAATATCCTGACCGCCAATCCCGGCTGCGAGATCATGGTGGCGGGCGGCGCGCTGCGGCGGTCGGATGGCGGGTTGGTCGGGGAATTGACCACGCAGTTCTTCGAACAATTCAAGGTCGATTACGCCGTCATCGGCACCTCGGCGCTGGACCGCGACGGTGATATCCTTGATTTTGACCTGGCCGAAGTGCGGGTGTCCAAGACCATCATCCGGCAGGCGCGCTGCAGGTTTCTGGTCTGCGATCATTCGAAACTGACGCAATCGGCCCCGGCGCGGCTGGCGTCCCTGTCGGAAATCGACGCGCTGTTCACCGACGCGCCGCTGCCCGATGACCTGACGCGCAAATGCGCCGAATGGGGCACGAAGGTAGAGGTTGCGGAATGATCTGCCGCGATGTGTCCGCCTCGTGATCCGTCACCGGCTTGATGGCAGCGCCGACACAGCTTTGGTCAGTGCGTTATCAGGGCAGGGGATGTGGCAGCATCCGCGCTGACATTCTCTTGTGCCACCGACACGGCCTTGAGGATGGCAAAGACCGGCTTGCCGGGGGCAAGCGCAAGAGCCTCGGCAGAGCGGCGGGTGATGCGGGCAAGGATCACCTCGCCGCCAGCGTCCAGCCGCACCAGCGCACCGGGTCCGTCGCCCAGCCGGATATCGCGCACGCGGGCAGGCAGAATATTCAGCGCCGAGATGCCTTCGGGCCGGACGGTGGCCAGCATCACGTCCTGCGCCAGAACCCGGATGCGCAGGCGGGCCCCCAGCGGTGCGGCGACGCGGGGCAGCCACAGCGGGCCCATGGCGCTGTCCAGCCGGGTCAGCCCGTCATCGTCCTGTGCCCCGACCCGTGCCGTCAGGATCGCGCCCGCCTCGCGCAGGCCAAGGCCGGGTGCTGTGGCGGGGTCGGACAGGATGTCGGCGGTGGGGCCGGTGGCAGTGACGCGGCCTGCCTCCATCAGCACGACGGTATTGGCCAGCCGCGCGACCTCTGCCATTGCGTGGCTGACATAAAGGATGGGCAGGTGCAGTTCATCACGCAACCGTTCCAGATAGGGCAGGATTTCGGCCTTGCGCGCCTCGTCCAGCGCGGCAAGCGGTTCGTCCAGCGCCAGAAGCCTTGGGTTGGACAGGATCGCGCGCCCGATGGCGACGCGTTGTTTCTCGCCCCCCGACAGCGCGCCGGGGCGGCGGTCCAGCACGGGGCCGATGCCCAAGAGGTCAACGATCCGGTCAAGGCTGACCCCCGGTTCTTTCGGCGCGAACCAGCGGCCATAGAGCAGGTTTTGCCGCACGGTCAGATGCGGAAACAGCCGCGCGTCCTGAAACACATAGCCGATGCGGCGGCGATGGGGCGGCAGGTTCACGCCCCGCGCCGTGTCCAGCAGGGTCACGCTATCCGCCGTCACCTGACCCTGATCGGGACACAGCAATCCCGCGACGGCGTTGATCACGGTGGTCTTTCCCGACCCCGAACGGCCAAACAGCGCGGTCACCCCGGCCGGAGCGGCAAACGCCACATCCAGCGTGAAACCGGCAAAGCGGTGTCGCAGGGCGATGTGCAGCGTCATTGCCCGGAAATCCGCCGCGCCACCCCGCGCGCGACCCATTCCGACAGCAGCAACGCCCCCATCGCGATGGTGATGGCGATCCATACCAGCCGCGCGGCATCGGCTTCGCCGCCCGGCACCTGCAAAAAGGCGTAGATCGCCGAGGGCAGGGTCTGGGTCTGGCCCGGAATGTTGGACACAAAGGTGATGGTCGCGCCAAATTCGCCCATCGCCTTGGCAAAAGCAAGGATCGCCCCCGCGATAATGCCGGGCAGGATCAGGGGCAGGGTCACGGTGGCAAAGACCCATGGCCGTGACGCCCCAAGTGTGCCTGCCGCCTGTTCCAGTTTCGGGTCCACCGCCTCGATCGCCAGCCGCATGGCGCGCACCATCAGCGGAAAAGCCATCACCGCAGCGGCCAAGGCCGCCCCCGTCCAGCGAAACGCAAGCACGATGCCGAACCACTGGTCCAGATACTGGCCCACGCTGCCGCGCCGCCCGAAGGTGAGCAACAGCAGGTATCCCGTGACCACCGGCGGCAGGATCAGCGGCAGATGCACCAGACCGTTCAACACCTGCTTGCCCCAGAAATTCCACCGCGCCAGCGCATAGGCCACCACCAGCCCCAATGGCAGGCTGAACAGCGTCGCCCAGAAGGATACACGCAGCGACAGGGCCACAGCGCGCCATTCGTCCGGTGTCAGCCAATCGGTCATTCCGCCTCGCTCTGGTTGGCCGCCGCCGTCAGTTGCCGTCAGTTCAGGACGGCAAAACCTTGCGCCACGAACCTCGCATCCGCCGCGTCCCCCGACAAGGCCCGGAAAAACGCCATGTCTGCGGCATCTGATGCCCCCGTCAGCAGGGCGGCGGGATAGACGATGGGGGGGTGGCTTTCCGGCGGGAATGTGCCCACGACGGTCACGTTGTCACCCGCCACCGCGTCGGTGGCATAGACGATGCCGTAAGGTGCCTCGCCCGAGGATACCAGCGTCAGCGCCGCGCGCACGTTTTCCGACTGTGCCACGGCGGCTTCGACATCGGACCAAAGCCCAAGGTGTTCCAGCGCGGCCTTGCCATATTGGCCCGCGGGCACCGCGCCGACCATCGCCATCGACAGCTTGCCATCCCCCAGCAGCCCGCCAAGGTCAATGCCTGCCGCGATCCGCACCGGGGCGGCATCCTTGCCATGCGCGATCAGCACCAGCGTGTTGCCCAGCAGGTCGGTCCGGGTGCCAGCCACGACCAGCCCGGCCTTTTCGACCTCGTTCATCCAGTTGACGGCGGCAGACAGAAAGATGTCGGCGGGCGCACCTTGGATGATCTGCTGCGCCAGCGCGTTCGACCCGGCATAGCTGATGGTCACGCTGTGACCCGTTGTCGCCTCGAAATCGGCAGCCACGAGATCAAGCGCGCCCTTCAGCGAGGCGGCGGCGAAAACCACCACGTCCTCGGCGCGGGTCGGCGCGGGCAATGACATGGCGAGGGCGGACAGAGCCGCGATCCAGCGTGGCATGGTTTATCCCTTCGATATGTTTCGACAAACATATCAGGCGGAAGAGCCGACAAGGTCAAGCGCTATTTTCCTGCGGGAACATCGGCCGCGCGCGCCGGACGCAGCAACGTTTCAAGCGCCGCGATGCCGGGCGCGGCTGCAACCTGCGCGGATGCGACGATGTCATGGTATAAAAGAAGAACGCGCGCGCCGTTGTCCGTCAACTGCGCCCCCCCGCCGCCCGGACCGCCGCGCGCGCTGACGACAAGCGGGTCCAGAAAAGCCGCGTTCATCTCTTCGACCAGCATCCAGGCCCGCTTATAGCTCATCTCCATCTGCCGCCCCGCCGCCGCGATGGACCCGGTGTCGCGGATGCGTTCCAGAAGCTCGGCCTTGCCCGGTCCGATCATGGCAGCGTCGAACAGTATCCGCAGGCGCAAAGTGGTCATCAAAAGGGCCTTTCACTGCATCACAAGATAGTTCCGCAGCATCCTATCCCATGCAAGCCGCCTTTTGCGAAGGGATGAGCCGAACCTCGTCATGTCGAATGAACAGGATTTCAATGGCTTTTCAGGAATTTGTGGCGCTGAACCGAAAACAGTCCAGCTAACAGGTCGGAAAAATTCCGGCCGCAGCCGGACCCTGAGAGCGCTTTCACGGGAGCAAGTGGCGGGGGAAGCGCGACTGCGCGCGAACGTTATCTGGGCATCATCCGCATTAGAACCCAAAACCACAAACGATGCCCCCGCCACCAAGATGACCGCCATCGCCGTCTTTCGCCCGCAACATCAGAATTTGTGGCGCAGCTGAAACTGGATTTCCTCGGTGCGGTCGGTGGTCTGCGGGTTCAGCGCCTTGGACAGGCTGACCTCGATGGCTGCCTCGCCGATTTCGTAGACCAGCGTGACGCCGACGGACTGGCGCGCATGGGCGGCGGTATCCAGCCCCGCGGCAGTATCCAGCCCCCACAGCGCGCCGACGTCAAAATGCACGCCGGGGATCAACTTGGCGTCCTGTCCGAACAATTCCGGCGCGCGCAGGTCCAGCCGCAGCGCGGCGAATTGCGTGCCTCCGACCGGGGCCTGCGCCACAGGATCATAGGGACCAAAGCCGCCAAAGCCGAACCCACGCAGCGTGGTGCCGCCCAGAAAGAACCGGTCTCCGATGGATGTCGTGGTGCCCTGCGCCGTGACCGCTCCGGCGCGCAGATCGGCGCTCCAGACCAGTTTGCCCCCCGCCACCGCCCCGGTCAGCGCGCCGCCCGCCCGAAACCGGGCGATGCTGCCACCCTTGGTCAGCGCGGCAAGTTCGGTGCCCAGATCGACGCTCCATGACCCGGTCGCAGTTTCGCCCGCCATCGCATGTTCCAGCCCGAACAACACCTTGCGCCGGTCGCCCAGATCGCCTGCGGCCACGGCTGGAAAGCGCGGACCGGGGTCTGTCAGGTTGTCAAAGCCAAGCCCGGTGTAAAGCGTGGTGCGCGCCAGCGGGCGGGTGATCACCACGCCCGCCACCACCGAAGCCGCCGCATAGCGGAAATCATGCGCCGCTGTCGGTCGCCCTGTCACCCCATTGATGCCAACGAACAGATCGCCCCAAGCGGGCAGTCCATCCTTGATCCGGTAGGTGGCATTGGCCAGCGCGCGCCGCTCGCTGAGTTTCAGGCCAAAGGACAGTTGACGGTCATCGCGGCCGCCGGGGGCCAGCACACCATCCAGCGCGACAGACGCGCCTTCATCCTGGGCATAGCCGATGGTCGCGCCGATCAGACCGGTCTGGCCCGTTGCAGCATCCTCTGGCGGGGATGGCAGGGTTTCGGTCAGCGCCGTCTGCGGCGGCTCCAGCACACCCAGCGCGGTCAGCGTTTCGCGTGCAACGACGCGGTGCGAAAAGCCCGCAATGATGGCAACTGCCCCAAGGGACAATCCAAAATATCTGTTCACTGCGGACCTCAATCCAACAGGCGTCTGCGCGCCATTGCAGATACACTACAAAATGTGGCGGTCAAAATCAATCCACCAACAGCTAGACTGCACCGCAATTTGCCAGATCGCCTAGAACGCGGCGATGCAGTTCGATCCGGCGGGGGTGGCCACGTCGGGCTGGTCGATTTCGGCGACGACCTGAAACGCATTGGCCGCCGGGTCGATGAAGGCGTCCACAGTGACCACGCGCGCCCGCGCCACCTGGCCCGTCAGCGTTGCCGTGACCTGCACGATATCGCCAACGGCCAAGCGGCCAAAATCGCTGTCCTCAAACGCCATCTCGACCTTCAGGCGCGACAGGTCCACCAGCGTGATCACCGGATCGCGCCCGATCAGTTCGCCTTCCTCAACGCCGACCTGCGCCACCGTGGCCTCAAACGGCGCGGTGATGCGCATGCGGTCCACCCGCAGGCGGGCCTTGTCCAGTTCTGCCTCGGCCATCGCATATTCGGCTCGCAGCTCACCCAGTTCTTCCTGCGAAATGGTGCGCCCGCGCGCCAGATCCTCGCCGCGCGCCAGCCGGTCGGCCGCATTGTCGCGCGCCACCTGGGCCCGGCGCAGTTCGGCAACCTCCAGCCGGTCATCCAGTTCGATCAGGGGATCGCCCTGCCGCACCTGTGCGGCCCGCGCGACCAGAACCCGTGCGACGACACCGGGGCTGTCGGTGCCGATGGCGCTTTCGCGGTGCGGGGCCAAAAGGCAGGTCAGCGATGTCACCGGCTGCGCCGCCACCGCCACCGGGCACAGCGGCAGCAACGCGGTCAATAAAGGCAAAACGCGGCGGATCATGCGCATCAGCTAGCTATAGCCAAGCTGCTGGATCAAGGTCTGTTCCCGCAACAGCGCACGGCGCCGCGCCTGCACGGCGAATTTGTCACGCCGCGCCTGAAAGGCGGCCAGACAGCGCCGTTGCACCCCCGCCAGCGGCAGGCGCAGGCCCGCGCGCAACAGCCGTGACAGCGGGTCGCGCGGCCCTTCGGTCAGGGTCGGGTCGGCGCGGCTGATGGCGATCTCATAGCTGCCGGGGTCGCCTGCGCGTCCGGCCCGGCCATACAACTGGCGCTCCAGCCGCGCAGACAGCATCGCCGAGCCGATGATCACATGCAGCCCGCCCGCCGCGCGCACTGCTGCATCCAGCGCGATATCGGTGCCACGTCCGGCCAGATGGGTGGCCAGCGTGATCTGCCCGACCTGTCCGGCCATGGCCACCAGCCCCGCCTCGTCCGCCTCGGACCGCGCGTCCAGCACGGCGACCGCGATGCCTTGCGCCACAAAGACGCGGTGCAGGGCTTCGACCTCGGCCACATGGTTGACCCCGATCAGCACCGCGCGGGTCTGCGCGACCGCCGCCGCGCGCGCGGCAATCCAGCGCCATTTCGCGTCGGCCTTGCCAAACACCCGAAACCCCAGATTGACCAGCCGCGACGGCGCATGGGCCGCGACGCGCCGCACCGGCAGGCCATAGACCGACCACAGTTCGGCGGCACATTCGCGCGCGGTGCCGGTCAGGCCCGACAGGCGGCGATACTGCCGGAAATAGCTTTGCTGCGTCATCCGCGCCACCGTCTCGGCATCGGGCGTCGCGGGAACCCCGGCGGCGAGTTCCACCATCTGGTGCAGACCATAGTCCCACCGCCGGTCCGGCATGAAACGGCCTGTTGCCGGGTCGATCATCACCACCTTGTCCTCGGCCACCAGATAGGCCTCGCCGGGACGGAACCGATAGCAGGCGGTCAGCGCGGTTTCAGCCAGCCCGATCACCTCTTCGGATCGCGCCACCGGATGCGGCCAGCCCTGCGCCGCGCGTTCCAGCCGCGACAGACCGGCCCCGGTCAGATGCCATTGCCCGCGCCGGTCGGCCCGCGCCTCGGTGCCCAACACCAGCGATCGGGCAAAGCCCACCAGATCGGCGAACAGACGCAGATCGGCGGCGGGCAAGGCATTGCCGGTCTCCGACAGGATCATCGGGATCGTCGCCTCGTCGATCAACAGGCTGTCGGCCTCGTCGCAGATCGCAAGCGCCTGCCCCATCTGGCGTGGCTGTGTCGCGCGGCGCAGCGCGCGGTCGCGCCGGTCGCGCAGATGGTCGAACACAAAGGTCTTGTTGGTGCCATAGACGATGTCGCTGTCATAGGCCGCGCGGCGGTCGGCATCGGGGGTGGCCAGCGTGATCACCGCGCTTGTCAGGCCCAAGGCGGCGGCAAAGGGCGCAAGGCTGTCGTGGTCACGCTGGGCGAGATAATCGTTCACGGTCAGCACATGCACCGACACCCCGCTGCGCGCCGCCAACAGAGCGGCATAGCCTGCCGCCAGCGTCTTGCCCTCGCCGGTGCGCAATTCGACACAATCGCCGGACAGCAAGGCCAGCGCGCAGGCGATCTGGTTG
Source organism: Paracoccus haematequi (assembly GCA_945881965.1). GTDB lineage: Bacteria > Pseudomonadota > Alphaproteobacteria > Rhodobacterales > Rhodobacteraceae > UBA9554. The sequence continues at coordinate 20,083 of CAMCVS010000002.1, forward strand.
TCGCGCAACGCAAATCCCAGATGGCGCCGCAGCATTTCGGCAACAGTGGCATGGGCGGGGGCAGACGCCCGCGCTGTCAGGTCCGCCGCGCGCACGGGCGGAGCCTGCAACCGTTGCGCAAGGTCCGCATCGGATATCGTGGACAGCGCAGCGCGTTCGGTCTGGATCGCCGCGACCATCGCGGTCAGGCGGCGCGGGCGCGCGAACCGCCACAGGATCTGCGCATCCAGCCACAGGAGCAGGCCATTGAGCGGCGTCAGGCTGCGCTTGACCGGGCGCGTGCGCGAGCGGGCAAATTCGTGCAGCGGCGTGGGGTCTGACATCCGTCGCATCGCGTCAGCCCCGGAACAATCCGGGCAAGACCTGCTGCGCGCGCCGCAACAGTTGCGCGGCCAGCGGGCTGGGCGGCAGGCTGATCCGCGCCACCACCGGCTGGCCGATCAGCGGGCCCTGCGCCGGGGCTGCCGTCAACCAGAACAGGTGCACCGGCAACAGGGCGCGGCTGGGATCGTCAGGCAGCACCGCCACCGGACCGCCGCCGGTGCTGCGCAACTCGGGCGGCACCACCGCCCCCATGTCCAGCGTGCGGGTCCGGGTCCAGCGCCCGGTGCCCTGTGTTCCGTCCGGCCACAACAACGCGATGTCCGGGGCCACATCGGACACACCCCCCAAGGACGCCGGATCAAAGGCCACCACGATCTCGACCGCATCCGCCGCCAGCACATGCCCGACCCGATCGCCCTTGGTCAGAAAACGACCCAGCACCGGCGGACGTCCCCCCTCCCACGACAGCCGTCCCGATGCCGGGGCGATCAGCACACGCTCGGCCCCTTGCCGGATGATTTCGGCCAGCGCGGCCTCGGCCAGCCGCAACTGTTCTTCGCCCGCGCGGCGTTCGGCCACGCTGAGGTTGCCCTGGGCCAGCCGGGTGCGCAGGCTGTCGCGCGCGATAGTGGCCGTGACGCGGCGCGCGTCCTGTTCGGGATTGTCCAGCGTCAACAGCGGCGCATCGGCGGCAACCATCTGGCCCTCGGAAAGCGCAGCCGTTGTGACAAAACCCGCGCCGCCCACGCGCAATTCGGCCCGCGCCACGGCCACCGCCTGACCCCGGCCAATCGCGGTCTGCGGCAAGGGAACCGCGCCCAACAGCGCCCCGATCAGCAGCAAGGCCACCATCGCCCGCCCCGTTGCGCGCCCCTCGCGGCGCTGTGCCACGGCCAACCGGACGGCGTGCCGCCCCAATCGCCACAGCGGCACCACGGTCGACTGCACCAAAGCCCAGACCGCAATCGCCACCCCCAGACCGAAGAACAACTGCGCCACCACAAAGGCGATGCTCAGGCTGAGGCCCAGCCGATACAGCAGCGACAGCGTCCCATAGACGTGCAGGATCGGCGCGATATCGGGGGCCACCCGCGTTTCGGCGCGCAGCCCCAGCACCCGGTCACAGAACCGGTCACGCAGATGATCGCCCGCCCGCTTGGCCAGATTGGGGATTTCCAGCGCATCGGCCCGCGCGAAATAGCTGTCGAATTTCAACAGCGGATTACCGTTGAAAAACAGCGTGGACACGGTTCCCATGATCATCAGCGAAAACAGGATGGCGCGCGGCAGGCCGGGTTCCATCTGCACCCAGATCAGGCAGGCCACCGCTGCCACCGTCACCTCTGCCAGCACACCCGCCAGACTGACCAGCATCCGCGCGGTCTTGTCCGGCAGGCGGTTGGCGTCGCTGGCATCGACATAAGGCACCGGAAAGAAGATCAGCAGCATCACGCCTGCCTCGCGCACTTTGCCGCCGAAATGGTGCAGCACCCAGCCATGCGATAACTCGTGCAACAGCTTCATCACCGGATAGCCCAGCACCAGCGCCACAATGCCGCCCTGCGACAGCACGGCGTTGTCGGTGCTGTCCACGATCTGCGGCCAATGCAGCACTGCGGCCAGCGCGGCCCAGAGCCACAGCGCCAGCAACAGGCCCAGACCCGCGCAGGACAACAGCGGGCGCACCAGCGGATAGGTCACACGGATCAGCCATGATGGATCGAACAGCGCCACCTTGATCGCCAAGGGGCTGCCCAGACGGCTTTCGACCAGTTGATCGCGCTTGGTGTTGGTGCGGCGGCCAAGCGCCTCGGCGGACAGGCTGTGATCGGACAACAGCATGCCCGTCGTGACCATCTGCGTGATCCAGTCGATGACATCGCGCTGCGACGGCGCATCCGCGCGATCCGCGGTCAGGTCGCGCCAGATGTCCTGCACCGTCGTCCGCCCGTCCAGCCGCCGCCACACCGCCGCCGCGCGATGGGTCAGCCGCAGGTGCTGCCCGGTCAGCGTATCGGACAGCACCAGCGCTGGCTCGCCGCGAAACACCTGACGGCTTTCGGAAATCCCGGCCCGACGGCGAAAACACTGGCCCGCGATCAGATACCAATCGGCATGGCGCAGCACATTCGCCATGTTCAGCCCCAGACCCAGATCTGCCGCCGCACCCAACGGAACAGGTCGCGGCCATAGCGGTTGAGGTAAGTTGTGGGCGGCCCTTCGACCTTGAGCCGCCCGCGCATACCGTCGGTGATGGCCAGATCAGCGGGCAGGTCGGACTGGAACCAGGTCAGAAAGGCGACCTGACCGTCCTCGTCGCGGCTGGCGGGGGTGATCTGATCCAGCCGCGCCGGGATCACCCGATCCGGAAAGGCCGTCAGGGTCAGTTCGGCGCTGGCCCCCGGCGCCAGGTCAGCCACCCAGTCCTCGGTGACAAAGCCCAGCACCGCCAGACCGTCGGGCCGCGCCAGTTCTACCAACGGATCACCCAGCCGGACCCGCGCGCCTTGCCGCCGCCAGGCATCGCCCGCCACCACGACCCCCGCGGCAGCGGCCCGCACCACGCCCTGCGCAATGCGGGCGGCCAACAGGTCGGTGCGGATGCGCACCTGATCCTGTTCGGCCAACAGGCGGCGCACAGCGGCGGTATCGCGCCCCGCGCGCGCCACGTTCAGCTCTGATGTCAGCCGCAGCGCCTCGGCGCGTTGTTCTTCAAGGTCAAGGCGCAGTTCGGTCACGTCCATCTCGAACAGGATCTGCCCCGGTTGCACCAGATCGCCCAGTTGCACCGCCGACACCTGCACGAACCCGTCAAAAGGTGCGGCGGCAATGGCGCGGTCACGGGCCTCGATCCGGGCGGCAAAGCCGGGGTTGAACCGTGTCGGCACCAGCGCCGCCGCAATAACCGCAGCCACCAAAGCGACCAGCGCCAGCTTGGTCTTGGCCCGGCGCGGCCCGAACAGGGCGCGCAGCAGATTGCCGCCCCAGTTGCCCAGACGGCGCAACACCGATGGATGCGCCCGGTTCTGGATCACCAGCGTTTCGCCCAGCACCGCGCCATACAGATCAAGCGCGGCAGCGGACGGTATCTGCGCATCCGGCGCGCGCCACAACAAAACGACACCCGCGCCACAGACATCGCCGTCATAGACCGGGATCGCCACCGCGCGTCCCGCCTGCATGTCGGACAGGGCGGCGGCATGGGCACCGTCGGGTCCGGGGGCAATCACCGGACCACGCTGGGAAATCGCGGCGGTGATCAGCGCCTCGACACCGCTGCGCGCATCGCTGGGCTGCGAAATCAGCCCGCCGCCCGACAGCCGCACCAGCCGCGGCACATCGGCGCGGACCCGACAGACACAGACCGCCTCGGCCCCGGTCGCCTGTTCCAGCCGCGCAATCCACTGATCCGCCAACTGGTCGCGATCCCGCGCCCGTGCCGCCGCCAACAGCAGCGCCGCCCCCATGTCCTGCGACAGGGTTTCCGCGCCGTGCTGTGCCGCAACCGTGGTTTCCGCCGCGACCAGCACCCATCCCACCGCCGCCGCGATCCGGTCCAGCAGCACCGGCAGCGCCGCCGCAGGCATGTCTTGCAGCGTCAGCAGCAGATACAGCGCCACGCGCGGTCCGGCGGTCTGATAGGTGGCCAGCCAGGCGGCATCGGGTTGCGCCAGGGCCGTCACCTGCCCACCCGCCTGCGGATCGAAATCCGCCAGCATGGCGCCAAGCCCGACATCGGCCAGAACGCCTTGCCGCGCCGCCTCGGCCCAATCGGCCTCGTCCGGGCACCAGAACACCTGCCATCCGGCCAGCCCCTGCAACCCCGCAAACCGCGCATCCATGACGTCTTGCAGCGGTGCGGTGGTCATCTCTGCCGTGCTGAGGTCAGGCACGGCCCACCATTTTCCACCCCGCCAGCCGCCATCCCGCGCCCGCCTGCGCCGTCTGGTCGGCCTCAGGCACCGTGCCGTCATTCGCCGCCGCATTGGCCGGGGTGGCCACGCTGTCAAGATTGGCGGCGTTGCCCATCACGCCGGGTGTGGCCAGCGGCGATCCTGTGGCGAGGGCATCGGAATGGTCCTCGGGGCGGTTCTCGGCAGCGGCGGTTTTGAACAGCACAAAGTAATTCTTGACCTCGTTCACGGACAACAAGACCCCGCGGCGCAGGCCACCGTCATACAACGCGTTGACGACGTCATCCGCCAGGCCCCTGTCGCGGATCACATCGTCCAGACGGCGGATGTTCGGCGGGAACTGGACGGTCGGCGGTACATCGACCGTTTGGTTCAAGTTGCTGCTGCGCGCCCCGGTGACCAGAATGGGCCCCGTGGCATCAAGCTTGATCTGCAGGCTCCATAGCGTCGGATTAAGGCCGGTTCCGTTCGGCTGATCCAGCGCCCGGTCAACCTGCGCCTCGGTCAGCAGCAGGAAATCCCCCAGCGCGGCGGTCGCAGGCGGGGTCCGACCGATGATGGTTTCGGGGTATGTGAATGTTGCGACCGGGGCAAATGCCGTGATATCCCACCGACCCGCTGCATCGGGCAGGGTTTCATTGTATACCAGACTGTCGGGCGCGATGATGTCATCGCCGCCCAGACCAGAGATCGTGTCACCCCCCGCATTGCCGACCAGAATATCGCGATTGACTGACCCTGTGATTACATCATTGCGCGCATAGGCGTCATAGCCAGAGGCAAAGACTTGTCGGACCCGCTCGCCGCTGTGGAACGTGACCGACCCGTTGTCGCCAAGGATCACGTTGGGCAGCCTGTTCCAGCGGTCGGCCAGTGTCGCGGATGCGCCTTGCGCCTGATCCCGTAGCGAAATCGTGTCGTTGCCATAGCCGCCGATGATGACGGCGCGGTCGGCGCGCGAGGTCACATCCAGATTGACACTGTCGAACCCATCAATGTCCGAGGAAAACTCTGTAATCATGCCCGCCTCGGACGTGGCCGCGACGTTGAAGTCCATCCTTCCGAACCCGCCCGTCAGGAACAGCGCCGCGCCAGCGGAATCCGTGACCTTGCCGCCGCCGCCAAGGATCACGAAATCCTTCGCCGCCCCCAGCGTCAGGGTGCGGGTCAGCGTCGCGTCGATGTCGGGTTTGGCGATGTTGAACACACTCGGCGTCACTTGGGTGAAACGGGTCAGGCTGGTCATATTGCTGACCAGGCCGCGCTGCGTGCCGCCGGTGCCATCGGCAAATGTCACCTGCCCCCAGCCGCCAATGATGTGGTTGGCCGCAAAGGGCGAATGCGGGGTTACCACGGGCAGGGCGGGCTGGGACACGGTGATCTGGTCGGCCCCATCGCTGCCCAGCACGACATAGCTGCCTGCAACATGCGACGCGCCCAAGGTGATGGTGTCGGTATTGCCATAGCCAAAGGCATCCCAGACGCGGGCTACGTCATAGCTGCTGGCGCGAGTCCAGGTGACGCCATCGTGGAAGGCAACCTTGCCCCAGTCGCTGGCGATGATCTGCCGCGTCGGGCGGTCGTAATTCGACTGGCTGGGGTCAGTGACATCAGTCAGGCTGATCGTGTCGCGGCCTGCCATCGCACCCGATGCAATCTCGGCCCCGCTGAGGATGCGGAACGCGTCGGTATCGCCTGCCCGCCGCGCCGTGTCGCTGACCGCGATGGAACTGTCGCCTAGCACGATCTGGGCAAAGCCCGTGATGCTGTCATTGCCCAGACCGCCCAGGATCATGCCGCGGTTGAAATCGGTGCCGATGTAGACCGGCTCGTAAACCGGGAACACTTGCCCGTTCGCCTCGATCGTTCGCGTGATCTGGGTATGCACGGTGTCGGCGGTGATGGTGTCATCGCCCGCCCCGCCGTCAAAGATGCCGTCCAACTGGTATTTCTTGATGTTGTCGTTGCCCGCGCCGCCCCGCACCACCAGATGGGTGTCCGCGCCCATGGCGACCAGGTTCAGGTCATCCGCCGCGTCCGTGCCGGTGACCACCAGCAACCCGGTCTTGTCGGCAGACGCATCGACGGTCTGATCCCCAAGGTTGATGTTGACGCCGCGCGGATCGGCAAAGGTCACATCGAACCGCTCCCCGCCGCGCTGGACAATGCCGTTGGCGGTGGTGGCGGTGTTCGGGTTGAAGGCGCCGAATTCCCACGCGCGCGTCACCGATTGCGCGGTGACATAGATGCGCTGGTCAGAGGGAATGTCGCCAAAGCCGGGCAGACTTGTGTCGTGATAGGTCACCGCGACGCGGTCGCCGTCCGGCCCGACGGGCGGCAGTTGCGCCATCACCGGCAGCACATTCGTCACCACCGCACCGCTGATCGCATGATAGCTGGCCAGCCAGGGCGTGCGGTCCAGCGTGGCATCGGCATCGACCGTGACGCGCAGGCGGGCGGCATCCATCGCGCCCGTCTTGGCGGCGGCCTCTGCCAGACCGCTGTCCGCATCGAACAGCCGCGCCGCGCCCACCGCCGCTACCGCCGCCGACGGCACGGCGGGCAGCAGCAGATCGCGGGCGACCTCTGGCAAGGCGGCATCGGGAAGAATTGAATGGCGGATGATGTAATCTTCCGCGCGCAGGATCGCCCCGTCAGGCGCGGTCAGCGTGATGGTAAAGGTCTGCGCCACCGCGCCATTCGCGTCAAACCCGGCCAGAACCGACCCGTGGCCGCCATTGATGCTGGCCGTCACGCGCTGTCCGGGGTGGTCGTGTTCGGCGTCGATAGCGCGCAGGTCGCGCGGGCTGACCTCGACCTCAAGGGTAAAGCGCGTGTTGGTCAGTGCATGTTCGGCATACAGATCCGCCAGCGCGGGCACCGTCAGCATATGGGTCAGCGATTGCCCCGCCACCAGTTTCGCATCGGCGGCAAATTGCAGGCCAAGCCGGGTTTCGCGGCCTGTGGCGGCCAGCACATTGCCCGCCTCGCGCAGGCCGAACCGGTCGCGCGCCGCCTGCTCCCCGGACGCGCCGCCGACCGAAATGTAATCCGACCCGCCGCCGCCCCGGATATCCAGCCGCTGCAGTTCATTGGCCGCGTCGCCGGTAACGTGGATGCGGTCATCGCGGCTGCCGCCCGACAGGGTCATGGTTTCCACCGTGTCATGGCGGACCTGCAACGACGCCGAGAAATAGCCCGCGCTGTCCACCAGCACGCTGTCGCCGCCGCCGGGGGCACCGACGATGGTCAGGGTTTCGTGGCCATCGTCGCCCGCAAAGCTGATCAGGCCCTTCTGGATCGACGCCGTGCCCGCGTTCTGGACTGCGTTCTGGGCCGCCTCGAACTGCACCACGGTCAGGCTGTCGTCGCCCGCGCCGCCGCTGGCGGCGATCTCGGCCTGATTGGCCAGCACCACAAAGCTGTCGTTGCCGTCGCCGCCGATCAGGTCGATGGCATGGGCGGGGCCGCTGCTGATCCAGCCTTCGGTGGTCTTGATCAGGCCGAATTGCAGGTCCGGGTCAGTGCTGTCGGGCCGGGTGGCATAGAATTGCCCGATCTGGAACAGGTCTGCATCCGCGCCGCCATCCAGCACCAAGGACAGCGCGCTGTCGTCGATATAGAACGCGTCATTGCCCGCGCCGGTATTCAGCCGCAACTGCCCCAGCTCGTCGGCGGAGAGCGTCATGCGCAAAAGGCCGATGGGGGTGCCGTTGCTGGCAACCTGCGCGATCTCGATCCGCCCGCGATGCGATGTCACCGTTTGCGCGCCGGTGCCCGCGAAATTCAGGTGCAATTCGTCGAAATCATGCGCGCCGTGTCCGGCCAGCGCCTCGAGCGCCAAGGTGCCGGTCAGACCGGCCTCGGCGATGCCCAGCGTGATCCGGTCATAACCCGCATCGCCCGACAATTGCATCCCAAGGGCACCGACCGCGCCCGCGACATTCTCGACCTCGATGGCATCGTCGCCATCGCCGCCCGCCACGTCGATGGCGCTGTTGGTAAAGCCGGTTGTCGGCACGATGGTGAACTTGTCCGCGCCGGCCCCGCCATGCAGGTCCAGCGTGGTGCGGTCGCCGGTTTCGGCAGCCAGCAGAACGGTATCGCTGCCTGCGTCCAGCGCGACCCGGATCACCGACCGGTCGATCCGGCCCGCGCGGATGTTCAGCGTATCGTCGCCTGCACCCGCGCGCACCAGGATATCACCATCTGCGATCACGCCGGTTCCACCCCCCGCCTGCGGGCTAGCGTCCAGCGTGATGATGTCATCGCCATCGCCGCTTTCGACGGTCACGTTGCTGTCGTCCAGCGCGTCGAACCAGACGGTGACGGTGTCATTGCCATTGCTGCCCTGCACCAGCACTTGCGAGCGCCGGATTTCCAGCCCGCGCCCGATGTCCAGCACCGCCCCCGCCGCGCCCGCGCCTGCATAGCGCGTCGAGAACAGCACCAGTTCCACCCGGCTTTCGGCCAGAGCGTGGTCATGGTTGATCCGCAGCGCGCCGGTGCCGGTGGTCAGCCCCGCGCCGGTTTCGATCCGCACCTTGGTGGACCCGCGCAGATCGACCGTTTCCGCGCCGTGGTCGATGCTGCGCGCGTCCAGCGTCACGCTGCCATCCAGTGCCGCGATGGTCAGCGCGCCATGCAGCGACAGGCTGTCGGCATGCAGCGTGATATCGCCATTGGCGGTGCGGATATGCGGGTCGGTCTTCAGCCCTTGGGTAAAGCTCAGCCCCTGCGCCGCGCCGATCAGGATCGCGCCACGGGTGTTGACCTGCACATGGCTGTCCTTGATCGTCAGCGCGCCGGTCGTCTCGATCTGGATCGCCCGAGTGCCGCCGCCGCCGGAATCGGTGGCGATGAACAGCGCGTCATCCAGCGTCCAGGCCTGATCGCCGCCGCCGGTCAGGGACAGGCTGGTGGCCGCCTCAAGGTCCGTGTCGCGCAGCGTCACGTTGACGGCGGTGATCGTCATGACCGGGGCGATCAGATGCACGTCATCGACAGCGCTGAGGCTATGCGCGGCGATGTTCATCCGGTCATGGGCGGTCAGGAAGGTGTTGCCCGACAGCGTGATCGCGCCAGTGGCCCCGCCATTGGACAAGTCTAGACCCGTTACGGTGGCGCTGGTGCTTTCCAGCGCGATGGTCTGGGCCACCAGACGCGCCGTGCCGAAATCGGCGATCCGCGAATTTTGCACCGCGATCCGGGTCGCGCGCAGGTCTGTGGCCGAACCGCTCAACGGGGCCAGCACATCCACGCTGGCGGCCGTTGCGCCCAAACCGGTGATCCGCAACGCTGCGGACGTGGACCCGGACAAGAGGCTGTCCGCCGTGACGGCGACCGAGGCGGCTTGCAGCACGCTGTGGCCCCACCCTTCGACACGGGTGTTCGCCAGGGTCAGGGTCGGGCTGGTGCCGGTCAGGTCGGTGGCGGTGATCACCAGCCCGACAGCGGGGTTTGACGTCTGGTTGCTGCGCTGCGCGCGCAGGGTGGAATTGCTGATCGCCACACTGGCCGCCATCAGGCCAAGCGCCGCCTGCCGGTCGCCCGCGACGCCGTCGAACAGGTTGGCGGTGACGTTCGACAGCCGCAGCGCGCCCGCCGTCTGCAAGGTGATCTGCCCGGCCCGGTCGCCCGCCTGCGCGCCGCTGGCCAAGGTGCTGTCAGTCACCGCCCACACGCTGCCCGCCGCGCCGCCCGCCAAATGCAGCGTATCGCGGCCGGTCAGAATGGCCTGCGTCACCGTCAGGTTGGTTGTCGCCACGTCCAGCACATCCGCCGTGATCGCGGCTTGGTTGCCGGGGATGCCGGTGATGCTGATTGTCGCAGCCGTCGCGCCACCCGCACCGCGCAGCACCGCGTCTTTCAGATTGTTCAGTTGGCTGTTCGTGATGGTGATCATGTCGGCATTGATCGCCAGACGGTCCACGCCACGGGTGGTCACGCCCTGCAGCACAGCCGTCTGACCGGCGGCCTGCGTGTCAACCGTGACCGACATGCGCCCCGCGCCGGTTGCGTTCAGGCCAAGCCCGTTCAAATCGACGCCCGCGGCACTTAACGCCACCACGCTAGGCCCCGCCCCGGTCGCCGTCAGCGTGACGATGTTCAGACCCAGCGCACCGGCGGAAGTCACGGTGACGCGGTCCAGACTGGTGCTCAGGGCCAGCGTGATCAGCCGGTTCGCCGAGAACGCGATGGCATCGGCCGTGGTGTCATGCGTCAGATTGAAGCCCGTGATGGTGCCGAAATCGCTGCCCGGAATCGCAAGATTGGCCGCAAGGACAAAGACCGACGCCCCGTCCTTTTGCAGCCGCACTTGCGAGGTGCGGTCAAGGTTCAGCGTGCCCATGTTCAGCGCAACTATGGTGCTGGCGGCCGTGACCGTGCTGCGGGCCAGCGTGGTCGCCCCGGTCGTGGTCAGCGACAGCCCGATGTTGTTCGTCTTGGCCAAGCGCCCGCCGGACTGGGTCAGGGTCACGCCGGTCATGTCCAGCGTGGCGGCGGTGATCATCAACGCGCTGTTTCTGATCTGCACGTCGCTTATGGAGGACTGCGTCGTCGCGCGCATCTCGACCGCCCCGGTGGCCCCAAGGCGCAGCACGCTGTTCGTGACGGTCAGACCGCCGCCGTTCAAGGCGACCGAGGCCCCTTGCAGCGCGACATCGGCATTGCTGGCCTGAATGAGGCTACCGCGCGCCGGGTTGGTCAGGCGCAGCGCCTCGGTCGTGGTCAGCGACAGCGTGCTGCCGGATTGCGCGGCGATGCGGCTGTTCTGGCCGGTCAGCGCGCGCGCGGTCAGGGTCAGGGTCGCGGCTGTGGTGTCATCCCCCGCCCGAAGGGTGCCATCCGCAACGGTCAACGCGACCGCGCCCAGATCGACACTAAGCTTATGGCTGCGCGCCCACAGCACGGGATCGGCCTCATCCGGCACGCTGTGGACAACGTCCTGGCCATTGACGGGCAGCGTGACCGCCTGCGCCAGCGTCAGGGCGGTCAGGTCTTTGGCCGCCAGCGTCAGGTTGCCGCCGTGGCTGACCACCTGCAACCCGGCGAGCGTTGCCGCCCCGGTTCCGCCAGCCACGCCTTGCAACAGGACGGCAACCTCGCCCACGACTGCCGTGATCCGCACCGGGACCAGCGTGACCGTGCCATCGTCGGCGGCGGTGCGGTGGCCGATCGCCTGCTCTCCGGTCAGACCCGACAGCGTCAGCGTCAGCGCGGTGCCGTCATGCCCGAACCCCAACAGGGTGCCATCGCCAAAGATGCCGTCGCTGACCGCGACTTCGGCCACACCCGTGCCACGCCCCGCGATCACCCGCAGACCGTCCGCGATATCGCGCCGCGCCTGATGCAGCGCCAATTTCTCTGCGGCGGCGTTCAGGGTCACGTTGCGGGTAATGACATCGCCAAAGCCGGAGGTGGCCAGCGCACCAATTTGCGCCGCGATCTGGGTCTGGGACAACGTCAGCTTGCCCGCAGCCGTGCCGGTCAGCGCCACCGCATCGGCGTTGATCCCGGTCTGCGTCAGCGCGGCATCGCCCGCTGTGGTGGTGATCTGCACCCCATCCGCATGGCCCGCCTGCACGATCCGCACATCGCGCAGGTCAAGGCTTGCCCCGCTTAGCGTGACCTTTCCGGCCATCGCGGTGATGTCCGAAGGGCCAAGCACCAGCGCGCCTGTCGCCGTCACCCCGATATCCCCGCCGGTCACCGTCAGATCGCCGCGCAGGGTCAGCGCCTTTTGCCCTGTGAGGAACAGGCCCGCCACAGCATTACCGGCGACACCCGCGCCCGCGATCACCAGATCCTCGGTGATCACCGCATCCTCGGCAAAGGTCAGGTCAAGGCGGCGCACACTGGCTGCTCCGCCCTGCGCGGGGCCTGCGCCCGAGATGGTCATCGCCTGCGTCGCCGTCAGCGTGATCGTGGCAAAGCCGCCGCCGATGTCCAGATTGCCGACCGCGACGGGCACGCCGTCGAAGGTGCCGGTGCCGTCGCCGTCCAGCCGCAGCGTTGCGGCATGGATCGCCGCTGCATTGCCTGCCGCATTGCGCACCGAGGTGCCCGACAGCACAACCTCGCGCGCCGCGGCCAGCCGCGCGATATCCACCACGCCCGCGTTGCGCAGATTGGCCAGTTGCAGGCCCTGCATCCAGACCGCGCCGCTGCCCGCGCCAAGGCCAAAGCCCGCCACGCGGCTGCCGATATCGCCGCCGGTGCTGCGCAACACCGCGCCGCCCTTTGCCGTCAGGCGGGCGGTGTCGCTGGTGCTCAGCGCGCCTGCGGCCTGCAAGACCGCGATGCCATCCACCGTCAGATTTCCGGTCACCGCCAGCCCATGCGCGGCTGACAGGATCAGCGCACCCGTAACGCTGCCGGAAATCCCGGTCGCCGAGGTGCGCAAGGCCCCGGTGATGGCGGTGTCATGCGTCACGGTCGCCATCGCGGATTGCAGCGCGGCGAGGGTGCGCCCATCCTGCCGCCCGACCGATCCGCCAACATCCAATTGCAGCGTGGCCGCGCCGATCTGCGGGCCATCCGGGGTCAGATGATCCAGATTGCCGGTGGTCTTGACGCTGAACCGGCCCGACACCGCGACCTGGCCCAGCCGGATATCGCCGCCGCTTTCGATGCGGAAATCGCCGCCCGTCGCCACGCGGGTGACATCCAGCGCAGCGGATCGCGCATTGACCAGATGCCCGCCCGTCGCCGCCAGCACATGCAGGCGCGGCGCGGTGGTGCCGACCGGGCCAAGGTCGATCCGCAGACCCTGCGCTGCGGTTCCCAGCGACCCGGTGTCAGATACAAGGTCCAGATGCCCCTTGGCCGTGACATGCGCCCCGGTCACACCCGCCGCGCCAAGGATGCTGCCGCTGGACACCAGCCGCGCGATGCCGCCCGCCTGCGCGCGCTGCACGGTCAGGCTGGCGCCGTCATGGCCGATCTCCAGATCGCCCGTGACAGTAGCCGTCAGCGTCATGTCGGCGCTGCCCACCACGGCGCGCAGGTTCACATCCTCGGCCCGCGCCGCCAGCAGATAGGCAATCGCGCGCTTGTCGAGATAGAAATCGCCCTGTTGCAGGGTCAGGCTTTCGGTGTCGGTGCCAAAGGATTTGGCCGCGCCCATGTCGAACAGTTCGAACCGCGCATCGCGGGGCAGCGCGGCGGCGGTGACGGTCAGATTGACGGGTGCATTCGGATCGGCGGTCTTGAGCCGATAGACGGCAAAGCTGTGGTCCGCCGACCATGTCGCGATCAGGGTCCGGCCATTTGTCAGGGTGATCGCGCTGGTGTCGCCCGCCGCGCGCACGACCCAAGCCATGTCCTGCAAGCCCGATCCCGCCTGGGCCGGGTCACGCGCCGCTGCGGCACGCGTCAGCACATCGCCGGTGGGCGCGGCGCTGGCCTTGTAATAGACGTTGTACAGCACGCCCTTGATATCGTCAGGCTCCAGCGAGGCCATCAGCGCGCGGGTATCGGCATCCAGTGCGGTCCCCGACGCGGGCCACTGGATCAGCCGGGTCTGTGCAGTGGCCCCCACGGCGGCAGCGGTCAGCCTGACATGAACGCCGACGATATTGGCGTTCTCTATGATCTCGGCCCCGCCACCATGCACCCCGCCCGCGCCATTGGCAAAGGGCAGGTATTCCGCCGCCAGATCCTGCGACAGCACCAGGTTCGACGCGGTCAGCCCGCGCCGGATATCGGCAATCGCGGCGTCGCGGGCGGCAGCATCCTCGACAAAGACGGCTTGCAGATAGCTGTCCTGTTGCGTCTGGGCGCGGAACCGCGCGTGCAGGCCTTCGTAGGCATAGGCGATATCGGCGGCGGCGGCGGCCTTGGCGGCGGTGGCGTCGAAATCGGGCAAGAGCGCGGTCAGGGACGCATCGGCCTGCGCAAAGATGTCGAACCGCTCGGCGGCAGGGCGGCTGGCGGCATAGCTGTCCAGCAGGATCTGGCGCGCGGTGCGCACATCGTTATCGGCCAGCGCCGCCTGCGTCGTGGCGCGGACTTTGGTCTGATAGGTCACCAACAGCGCATGATCGACCTGCCAGAGATCGTCATGCAGGTCTTCGAAGGCGGCGATATCGGCGTCGCTGAGCGCAACGCGCGCGGCAAGGGCCTGGAACGCAGCCGTCTCTTGCAGCGGCACGTAATGCGACGCGTCGGTGTGCAAGTCGGCGATAAAGGTCGCGGCCCGAGACCCCGCGCCCACGTCGCTGGCGACCAGAACGCCATGCACCCAGTCGAACCGGTCGGCGTAAAGGTCGTACAAAGACGTCTCGGATGCAAACAGCGCCGGGGCCAGCGCGCGAAGGTCGGTCGCGGGCGCGGTCAGCACCGCCTGTGTCTGCGACCCCAAGGCGGCGTGAATGGCGATGAAGCGGTCGATTTCGGCATGGCGGAAGTCGTCCGGCATGGGCGTCGTCGCAGGCAAACCGCGATCCGCGCGCCATGCGGCGAACTGCGCATCCAGAAAGGCCGCGAATTTCGGCAGGTCGCCGACAAAGACATGCGCGTCGCCGTCGCTGTGGATCTGGGCGATATAGGTGGCGATATCGGCCTCGGTCGCGCTGACCGCCAGCCCTTGGGGATGGGCGGCGCGGATGACATCGACATATTGCACCAGCGTCGCATGATCGAACCGCCATAGCGCGGCATGTATGGGCGTCAGCACCGCCAAGGCCTCTTCCGCAAGGCTGGCGGGCACCTCTGCATCGGGCGGCAATCCGTTCTGCTGGCGATACAGCGCCTCTTGCAGGGCCAGGGCCGCCTGGAATTTCTCTGACAGCGCCAAGTCGATCAGGATGCCGGAATCCTCGTGGATCAGGCTGATATAGCTGCCCACGACCGAATCCCGGCCCACGTCCAGATGGATCAGGTGGTGATGGATTTCGCCATAACGGGCGTGCAGCGCGGTCTCGACCCGGTCCTGCAAGTCCTGCGCGACCAGCCGCTGATAGGCGGGGGTCTGTGACAGAAGGGCGGGCAAGGGCTGTCCCTGCGAGGCTGTGACGATATCGCGGTAATAGGCCTGATACAGCGCCGTATCGACAAAGGCGCTGGCGCGATACGTTTCGTGGGTCTGCTGATAGGTGGCATACAATTCGGCGGTCAGGGCGGTGGCGGCGGCGGTGTCGTCGCCTGTGCGCGCCTGCACATAGTCGCGGAACGAGGACAGATTGCGGATATCGCTGTCTGCTATCGCCCCCGCAGGCAAATTGGCCCGGAACAGGTTCCAGTATTCCAGATACAGCTGATACTCGGCCTCTTTCTCGACCTCGAACACCCGTTCGGCGATGGCATCCAGATCAAGGGTGGCGAAATGCGCGTCGAGGCGGGCTTGTTCCAGCGCCACGCTGTTTTCGAAATTCGCATCGCGGATGGTGCCGGGGGCGGTCAGATCGACCACCCCGGTCTGCGACCCCACGGAAATCGTCAGCGTTTCACCCGGCAACAGATCGGCTTGGACGAAATCATTGAAGATCGCCTGCGGCGTGACCAGCAGCAGATCGCCCGTCGCCTCGGTCACAAAGATGTCGCCCATCGCCCCGGCGGCAAATCCGCCGATCCCTGACGTAGCCGAGGTGTCGATGACCAGCCGCGCTGCGTCAGACCCGATGCCGCCCTTCAGGGTCTGCAATTCGATCCGCGCGCCCGTGATCGCGACCGCTGGCCCGCCGGGAACAGCCATGATGCCGTTCTCGGCCCGCACAGCCACATTGCCGGTCGCCGCGATCTTGCGGATCAGGGCCACGCCGTCGGCATCGCTGTCCGATCCGATGGTCAGCGACACATCCTGCGCGGTGATGTCCAGAACCCCCGGCCCGGTGGCGGTGGGCGCTGTCTGATAAACCACCCCCAGCGCCACCTTGCCGGTGGTGGCAATCCCGCCCAGCCAGCCATGCACATAGCGGCCCGTATCCATCACGATATCGCCACCCGTGGGGGCACCCGGCGTCCCCGGCGTGTTCAGGTATGCCGTGCCCCCCGCGCCCAACAGCAGGTTGCCGCGCAGCGTCACGCCGGTCTTGCTGTCGATGCGCACATCGCCCGCCGTGGACAGGGGATCGCCGTCAGTCTCTGCCGACACGCCAGTGACGGCGACGGCATAATCCGCCTTCATGCTGACGGTGCTGTAATACTTGACCGTCTCCGAGATCACCGTGGTGGTGGTGTAATCATAGCCCGTCAGCCAGTTGCCGCCCTTGCGCGTATGGCGCGTGATGGTCTGGCCGGTGAAATCCGACACGAATTGCCCGGCGGCCACATCGGTAGTGGTAAAGCTGAACCCGGTCGCCGCCGCGAGCATGTCGCGATAGGCGGCGACCACCTGACCCCCAGCATCGAACAGCGCCGACAGCGTCACGCGGGCATCCGCCGCCACATTCGCCGTGACGCGCCAGTAATCGTTGGACCCGGCCCGCTTGATAATCATGCCAGGCACCAGCGACATGGCGGTATCGGCGACCTTGGATGTTTCGATGCTGTATTCGCTGGTGCGGGTCGGATCGACGGTCAGGAACCGGCTTTCCAACAGCGGCGTGTTCGCGCCCACCGGCGTCGAGACTCGGCTGACCTCGCGGCCATAGCTGGAGAACACGTTCAGGTCGAGGAAACCGCCCTTGCGGTATTGCACGATGGTGGTCTGCTGGCCCTGCACAAAGCCGGTGACATAGCCGTATGTCGTATGTGCGACCGGGTTGAACACGGTCGGGTTGGCGGTATCCGCCACGCCCGTTGCGGCGCGCGTGATGTCCAGCCCCGCGATGCGGTCGTGATAGACCGTCTTGTGTTCGCCCGCCGCGTCAAAGGTGAACACGGTGCGGTCCACCAGCGTGCCGCCCTCGCGCAGCGTATTCAGGTCGGTGATGGTGACGGTGCCCACGCGGTCGGCACTCAGGTCGATGGCATTCATCACCAGTTTCGCGCTGCTGGCGTTTTCGATGGTGACCGCGCCATGCCCCTTGGCCACCACGATCTGACCACCGGCGGCAGTGGCGAACACGCGGCCCGTGATGTCGATCTGCCCGCCCCGGAACACCATGTCATCCAGCACGATGGACCGGGTTTCGGCATCCCAATGCCCGTTGACGAAATAGGGCAGGCCGTTGACCTCGCCGGTGGCAAACGCGGGCCCGCCAAGGGCCGCCTTGTCCGCTGCGGATTTCTTGGACCAGTGATCCAGCGCGACCGCCGCCAGCGCGTCCAGCGTCAGGTCCGTGTTCAGACGCGCGTCGGTCATCAGCTCGTCGAACCCGGCCGTGATCTTCAGGTCGATGCGTTCGATCCCCGATTGCAGATAGCCCGCAAGGTTGACGTAATTCGCCACGATATTGATGTTGCCATAGGCGAACACCCGCGAACTGATCGCCGCCGCATCGCGCGCCGCCTGCACCAGGTCGTAATTCGCCGATGTCGCCCCCGGATAGTGCACCACATTCGATTCACCCGGATTGGCGTTCAACAGCGGCGCGCGCTGCGCGGCCATCAAGGCCACCTGTGCGCCCTTGGCATAGGTTTCGGGTGCGCCGCCAAGGTTATACCAATCGGCGGCCACGTTCAGGTCGCTGCCTGCGGTCAGATCGACGCTGGCAGCCAGCACCTCGCCGCTGATGTTGACCGATCCCAGGGTGTTGCGGATCACCGCATGGCCCAGATCGTTCCGCACCGTGCCGATGATGTAAAGATCAGGCGCGGATTGTGCGAAATCGGTGCCGGGCGCGGTCAGATAGGCATAGTCCGCCGCCGCCCCCGGTGACAGCGCCAGCGTCAGAACCGCGCTGTCCCCGCCCGCGCCGCCGCGTTCGATGTCGTTGATGTAGATGCGACCGGGGCGCGTGGATTCGAATGTTTGCGTTGCGGCGTTGTACAGCGTGGTGGTGGTGTCGCGAATCTCCAGATCGCCGATCCGCAGCCCCATCCAAAGGTCCGACCGCACGGTCAGTTCCACATCGCCGCGCACGGTCATGTTGGCGGTGTTGCCGACAAAATCCCCGGTGACAAAGATCGACCCTGCGGAGGCCGTCAGCGCCGGAATATCAAGGAACAGCGTGTCCTGCCCGGCGGGCAATTCGGCGATCCCGCCTGCGCTACTTGCGGGCAGGGGCAGGCCCAGAGCGGTCAGTTGCTGTTTGATCTGATCCAATTGCGCTGTGTATTTCAGCACCGCCGCCGCGTTCGAGGCGTGGTTGTCCAGCCAACCACGGATTTCGTCATAGCTTTGATAGAGGATGGACCCCACATTGCCGACGCTGACCGTGGGTTGCGGATCGTCGGCGCGGCGCAGCACGAAGATGGCGTTCTGCGGCTGGTTCAGGATATCGCGGAGGCCTGCCATTTCTGCGACATCAAAGATGGTGCCATATTCGGTGCCGATATAGGCTTCATATCTTTCTTGTTTGATTTGCTCTGCGGTTTTTCCTTCGTTCTCTTCGGCGGTCCCCACGGGAAAATCGGAGGGAACCTCGCTGGGAATCGCGGTCCACAGGGCGGTATTTGCGGTGTCGATTTGGTTCAGCGCCACGCGGTCGGGGGCCTGATAGGACGGCAGCGCGGCATCGGCGGTCGCAGCGGTCTGATTTTGGCGATAGACGAAATAGCCGTCCGCCGTCTTGACCAGGTCACCGGCGCGCAGATCGACGGTCACGCCGTTTGCATCCCAGCGTTCCAGCACGATCTCGGCCACGCTGTCGCCAAGGCCCAATGCGTCACGTTCGGTCTGGGTCAACACACGCGATGTCTCGCCCGCCGCCAACGCCGCGATCTGTGTGCCGTCGCCCAGCGTCAGGGTGCGGCCATCCGCCGACAGGTTGCGCGCCGACCGCGCCTCATAGATCACCTTGTGATCCGCCCCTGCGATCACGCTGCCACCCGTGGCCAGCGTGATGCGGTCGGTCTGGGTCACGTGGTTCTCGCGGTCCTGATCCACGCCGAACGGGATCAGCGCCAGCACGATGAACGCGCCTTCGTTGGCGGTGGTCACGCGGGCCTTGTCGGCGCGCAGCGTCGCATTGCCGCCCGCGACCACCTTGGCGTCCGCCTGAATGTCGATCCCCGACGCGGTGACGATGCGGTTCTCGGCCAGGGTCCGGCCAAAGGGCGGGGTCAGCGAGGCGATGGTGCCATCGGTCGCGACACTTGCGCTGACGTTTTCCGCCGTCACCAGCCCATCCGCCCCGGTGCCACGCCCCGCGCTCAGGTCAACAGTCTCTGCGCTCAGCGCCGCACCTTGCCCCAGCACGATCCGGCTGGCGGTGTCGATGTCGGACTTCGCCTCGACATCCAGCGCCAAGGTAAAGGGCGCCAGTTGCAGCAGGCTGGCACTGGCGCTGGCCGACGTGTCGCTGCGGGTGGTGATGGCCAGCGTGCCGCGCTTGTTCTGCAGCGTTGCATCCGCGATCCGCACCAGCGTTTCGCCATCGACATGCACGGCGGATGCCAGCGCCGAGGCCCCCACGGCCCGCACCGCCTCGACCGCCGTCGCATCGCTGGCGATGACGTTCTGGCGGGCGGCGATGGTGATTTCGTGGCGCGCGGCGGCAAAGCCCGTGGGCTGCGTGGTCAGCGTGGCAAAGGCGATGTCGATATCCGGCGTGTCCCCCGGCGCGCGGCCCAGTTGGGTGGTGGAGGACAGCACCTCAAGTCCGGCCAGCGACGCGGTCGCGGTATCAAGGTTGCGCGTCCCCAGCGCCGCAAAACCGGCCAGCGCCGCGCCCAGCCGCTGATGCGCGACCGGGTCGGCGGTGCCCGCTGCCGTGCCATATTGCGCGCGCTGATCCCGGTTGCCGATGTAATCCTTGCGCAGCGTGGTGGTGGCGCGGATGTCCAACTGGTCGGCGGCCAAGGTGGGCTTTGCCGTGGCGGCGCCCATGATTTGGACCAGCGACGTGCCAAGGCTGTTGACCGTCAGCACCCCGCCCGACCCGCTGGCCACGCCCGCCGATTTGGTGTCCGACCGCCCGTCGGACTGCCGCGCGCCCGTCGCCGCGATATCCAGATGCCCGGCGTTGATGGTGGTGGCCCCGGTGATCGCCACCAGCGCGGCCAGATCCTCGTCGATCCGGGTGGACGCGCCCATCACGGTCAGCCCGCCAATGCCGCCGGTCTTGGCATGGCCCAGCAGCAGCGCGGTTGCATCCGCCGACAGCGCCACGCTGTCGATGGCGATATCCGCGCCGCTGATGCGTGTGGTCACATCGTCATCCGCATGTCTCGTGACGCCCGCGCTGAGCGCGACCGCCATGCCACCCAGCGCGCCCAGCCCGCCTGCCGTGCCGACCGCCGCACCCAGGATCGCCACGTCATACTGCGACGTCGCGGCAAAACGGTATTCGGCGGGCACCGTGCCATCCGTGGGATAGAACTTGGTGATCCGGGCGTCCGTCACCTCGGTCGCCACGCGGGCATCGGCATGGGCCCCGGCAAGGTTGATGACCGCGCCGCCGATGCGACCCACCGCCACGCCCTGCACCGCGACGCTGCCCGCCAGCGAGGACAGCGATTCCACCGAGCCGGTGATGATCCGGTAACTGCCCGCACCCAGCCGCGCCTTCACGTCCGATCCGTGCCGCAGCACCATCGACGCGCCGCCGCCCGACAGGCCCAACGCGGCGGCGGCAATCGACGCGCTGTCGATCGTCATGCCGAAATCGACGGTTTCATAGGCCCCGACCGTCAGGTCGCCCGCCACGATCACGGTGCGGGCCGCGCCCACATCCAGATTGGCCAGCACAGTGTTGCGCACGGTTTGCGTCGCATCCACCCCGGTTGCCGTCACACCAATCGCTCCGGCGGCGACGGCAGCGGCGGTGGCCTGGAACCCGGTCAGGCCGGTCAATGCTTCGGCGGTCACCTCAAGCGTGTCCGCCATGATCGGCGCGGCGCTGTGCCCGCCGGTAATCTGCGCCTGGACTTTGTCCGTCACATCGGCGCGCAGCACCGACACCGCCGCCGACAGCCCGACAAGGCCGACCGACACCGCCGCCGCCGTCATCATGGCACCGGGCGTTTCCGCCTCAACCGCCGTGTCGGCAAGCGCCGTCACGCTGATGTTCCGCGCGCTCAGGTCCGAGTCGGTCACCAGCGCCTGCACGTTATGGGCATTGCCGACCTCGATCCGCATGCCCGCGCCCGCCGCCGCGCCGCCCACCCCGATGGCGATGGCTGCCGCCGCCGAGGTCACGCCGATGACGTGCCGATCTGCTGCGGCGGCAGCGATGGTGATGTCGCGGTCGGTTGCCAGTCGCGACCGGGTGACGGTCGCCACGGTTTCATGCGCGCGCGCGCCAATCGGGGCCATGCGGCTGTTGGCCAGCGACACGCCGATAGACCCGCCCACGGCAATCGCCCCGCCCGCGACGCTGGCCGCAATCGCGCGCACCACGGCGGTCGATGTGGTGGCGCTGTGCGCGGTTACCGCGATATCACCGCCCGTCGCGGTCACGCCGACATCGGTCATCGCCGCCTTCGTCGCAACCGCGACGCGGTTGTCGGCGCGCGCGCCCGCGCCTGACAGCGCCACCCCCGTCGAACTGATCGCCAGCGCCGCCGAGGCCGCCGTCACCGTGGATGTCACTTGCGCTTCGCTGCGGGAGGTGACGGCGACACTGCGGGCCTGCAAGGCAGGACGGTCGGCCCCGGTCCCTGCAATCGTCGCCTCGACCGTGCCGGTATAGACCGTGTCGGCAAGGCTGACCCCGATGGCCAGCGCCAGCGCCGCCGATCCGCTCAGCGCCAGCGCCGCCGCCGCACCAACCGCTGTTGCGCTGACCTTGGCCGTATCCTCCGCGCTGACGGTCACGACGCCCGCCCGGAACACCGGTGTCGTCGCGCCAAAGCGCAACAGCGCCGCGGTCTGCACATCGACATCGGTGTCGATCACGGCCCCGGCCCCTGCCAATGCGCCCGCCGCACTGCCCGCCAGCGCCAGCGCCGCGCCAACCGCCACGGTCTTGGCCGCGACCTGCACCGCGTTTTCCGCCGTCACTGTCAGATCGCCAAAGCTGGCCGTGCCTGCGTTCAAGGGATCGGTCAGCGTGGCGGTGATGGTCAGATCGCGCAGGGTGTTGCGGATATAGGCCGCCCCGATGGCCAACGCGCCTGCCGATTGACTGCCGCCCGCCAGCGCCGCCGCCACGCCCAACAGGCTGGCGTCAATCTTGGCCTCGGACCGCGCGCGCAGCGTCAATCCCGGCGCGTCCAGCGTGACGCGGGTCATGTCCGCCGCGATATGGCCGCGCAAGTCGTTCAGCGCAAATGCGCCTGCGCCCGAGATGCCCACCCCAAGGCTCGACCCGATGGCGGCGGTCACGGACACCGCGATCGCCTGCGCGGTGATCTGGCGCTGGTCCAGCGCGGTCACGATGATCCGGGCGGCGGTGTCGGTCAGCCTGCTGTCCGTGACCGTGACGGCCACATCGCCGGTCAGCGTGTTGTCGGCAACAGACGCCGCCAGCGCAATGGCCACCCCGGTCTGCGACAGGGAGGCCGCCAGCGCCGCACCAAGGGCCGCGCTGTCGATCCGGGTCTTGTCGGTGGCGTCGATACGCAGCCCGCCCGCGCCCGCTGTCAGCGTGCTGTGGTCCACCGTGATCGCCACAACGGTCCGCCCGCTGGCAAACACCAGGGCCCCCGCGCCTGACAGGGCCACGCCGGTTGACCCGCCCGCCGTCGCTGCCGCCGACAGCGCCAGCACCCGCGTCCTGATCTCATCCGCCGCCGTCGCGGTCAGGGTCAGCGCGCCGCTGACGGTCAGGGTGGAGCGCCTGACGTCAATGCGGGTGCCGGGGATATCAACGCCCAGCCCCGCCTCGCCCAGCCGCGACACTGCGATCCCAACACCCAAGGCCGCCGCGGCCCCGCTGTCGCCCGCACGCAGCGCGACGGCAAGGCTCAGCACCTTGGCATCGAGTTGCACCGCGCTGTCCGCCGTCAATGCCGCCGAGCCCAGCCCGGTCAGGCTGGCCCCGTCCAGCAGCACCGCCGCCGACCCGCCAAAGCTGTTGAACGCCAGCGCGCCTGCGCCCGCCAGCGCCAGCTTGCCCGTTCCCGCCGCCAGTGACGCGGCGACACCCATCGCCGTGACATGCACCGCCGATCCCGCCGCCAGCATGGCGCTGCCGCCGTTGCTGACCAGCGTGCCGTCAAAGCTGATGTCGCTGATCGCGCCCACGCGGTTGACCGCTGCCGACAGGCCGACCGCGCCCGAGACCTTGGCCGCCCCCGCCGTCACCGCCGCACCGACACCCAGCGTCAGCACATCGGCCAAGGCGCGCGTCGCCAGCGTCACGGCACCTGCATGGGTCTGGGTCAGCACCGCGCCCTTGGCCACCGTGACCAGCACCTGCGATTGCACATCCGCCCAGCCCAGCGCACCCGCCAGCGCCAGCCCGACCGTATCGGTCGCAGCAATCGAGGCCGCCGCGCTGAGGCCCAGCGTCAGCACGCGGCCGCGATCCTCGGCCAAGGCGGTCATGTCGCCCGCTGTTTGCGTGACGCGTGTATCGGCCCCGATGTTGACCTTGACGTCGCGGTCGATGGTGGTGCGCGCGACGTTCAGCGCCGCGCCAACGGTGCGCGCCCCGGCGATGCCCACCGACAGGTTGATCAGGTCGCGCTGCGCCGTATCGCCATCAGCCACGGCCTTGGTCAGCGTGTCAGACGCGGTTTCGCGGCCCGTCGATGTGGTGCCCGCGGCGGCGGTCAACCGCCCCTGCGCGCTGGTGCTGTAGGTCTTGGCATCCGCTGTCCGGGTATCGGCCTGCGCCACGGTCGCGCTGACCGACAGCGCGCCGTTCAGGGTCAGCGCGCTGCGCGCGTCCAGCGTGGCCAGCACCGACCGCGACAGGCTGACATCGGCCCAGCCCAGCCCGATTGCGACCTGTTGCGGCGTCAGCGCCAGCGCGCCTGCCAGGTTGACGATGGACCCGCCATCGCGCGCGGCGATCGTCAGGCTGCCCAACTGGCCGGTCGCGGCATGCGCGCCCGTGGCCCGGCCATATTCGGCATCGGTCGTGCCGCTGATCCGGGTGATGGCCACCGATCCGCCCAGCGCGAACCGCCCGCCCGCCGCGCCCGCGACGCCGACCGTGATCACCGATTGCGCCGTGGTGGCGAGTATCGCCAGCGCGCTGTCGCGATAGGTCGACCCGCCCGAGCTGCGCATGACAAAGGCGGTGTCATCGCCAAGGACAGCGGTCGTGTCGCCCTCGATCAGCGTCACCGCAACCCCTGCGCCCACCGAGGCCGAGGCCCCCGCCGTCTTGGCCGACAGCGCCGCCCCGCCGCCAAGCGTCAGATAGCTGCGCGTGTTCTGCGCGTTCAGGGTGACTTTGGGCACCACGATGCTGGAGAACGCCGTGATCGTGCCGCCCGACACATCCACCGTCACCGCGCTGCGGTCGATGGTGACGGCAGCGCTGCCTGCGCCGCTGATGCCC
This sequence comes from Paracoccus haematequi, assembly GCA_945881965.1. Classification (GTDB taxonomy): domain Bacteria; phylum Pseudomonadota; class Alphaproteobacteria; order Rhodobacterales; family Rhodobacteraceae; genus UBA9554. The sequence goes on from CAMCVS010000002.1 coordinate 44,765, forward strand.
CGGCTGATCGCCGCCCCGACCGCCACGGTGATCACGCTGTCGCGCATATCGGCGATAAAGCTGGCATCTGTCTGTTGTAGGGTCAGGCGGTTGCCCGACGCGAAGACGCCCGACCCGACAAGCCCATCCGCCGTGGGTGCGTTTTCGATGATGGTGATCGCCGCGCCCATGCCAAAGGCCAGCCCCCCCGACGACAGCGCAAGCCCCCCCGCGACCGTTTCCACCGCACGGGCGCTGTCCACCTTGACCACCACGCCGCCGCTGCCGTTGCCGCCCCCGTCCAGCGCAGAGTCGGTCAGGATGCTGCGGGTGCTGCCGCGCAGCCATGTCACGGCGGCCATGCCGACACCGGCGGTCGCCTTCTTGCCCTCGGGGGTCACGGTGCGGCTGCCTGCGGCGACGGCGGCTGCGACCGAAATGGTGCGCAGGGTGCTGCTGTCCGTGGCGGTGACGGCCACCTTGTTGAAGAATAGCTTCAGCGTCTGCGGGCCCAGCAGGTCATTCGAGACATGCGCGACCTCGGCCTCGGTCACGGCCGTGCGGGCCTGCACGGCGACACCGGCCCCGAAACTGCCCTGCGCACCGGTGGGCGCGGTGGGCGGCGGTGCGCCCAGAGACGGCCCGCTGCTGGTTGTCACCGCGACCGCGCCCGCGATGGCATAGGCCGCGCCCGTCTGGTTGGCCTGCACGGTCAGGTCAAGGTTGGGGAGCGTCTTGTCGCCCTTGATCTGCAACCGGATGTCGTGGTCCGCGCTGGCCCCGGTCATGGCGGCGCGCACCGTCACGGACGCGACGTTGACCGCAATCGCGCCCGATACCGCCTTGCCGCCGCGCCCGGTGGTGGCGCTGACGCCGCCCGCCACCAGCGCATGTATGGCCGCATCGGTGGCCAGCACGTTGATCGTCTTGGCATTGTAGATGACCAGCCGCGCGGTATCGGCAGCAATCTCGGCGGTCACGCTGCGGGTGCCGCTGACGATGGCCACCCCGCCCGCCAGCGCCTTGGACCCGTCGCGTTCGCTGGCCGACAGCGCGCCGCCCACGATGGCGCGCCAAGATTTGTCCTCGGCGGTGACGCTGATGGTCGCTGCGGTGATTTCCGTCAGGTTCGCGACCCGCGCCGCAACCACCACGTTCTCGATCAGCGCCGATCCCGCGCCCGAAATCGCCAGCCCGCCGCTGCCGCTGCTGGCCTCGGCCACAGATGTGCCCGGCGCTGCCCCGCTGCTGGCCCCGGACAGCGCCGTGGCCGGTGTGACCGCAGCGGCGGACCCGGCATCGTCGTCGTCGTCATCCCCCGGCACATCGGGGGCCGCGGCCTCGGGTTCGTTCACGAAACTGCCCGCAAGGGCGAGGGCAAAAGTGAACCCCTCGAGGGTCGCCGCGACATCCAGCGCCGTTGCCCGCACAAACCCGCCCGTTGTGGGTGTTCCGTCGAAAGCGACGCGGATGGTGCGGTCCGCGCGCACCACGGCGACGCTGACGCCGATGGCGGATTGTTCCGATTGCGGTTTCGCGCCCGCAAGGATGAACGTATCCGCCCCATCGCGCGCCTTGAGCGTCAGCGCGCCGGTCAGGGTGATCTGGCTGCCCGCGTCGATATCCACCGCCGACACCGAGATCAGCCGCGAGTATTGCACCGATCCGGTGATGGCGAGGTCGCTGGCCTCTTCGCCGCCGCCGCCGACCAGTTTCTTGTCCTTGACGGCAGGCGTATCGACCACGCCTGACCCGGCATAGCTAAGCTCCAGCCCCCCGGTGTTGGTTTCCACCGTCATCTGCGCCTTGGTGACGGTGATCGCGCCGATCTCGACCACCGCGCTGGTATCGCGTTCCGACATCGCCAGCGACAGGCCCACGGCGGTGCCCGCTGGACCGGCCTCTTCGCCGTCCGTCTGGCCACCACCGGGGAACATGTTGCGGAAATCGGCGGAAATCTTCTTGGCCTGCCGTTGCAACCCGTCGCGCAGCGAACTGGCCTGCCCCAGACCGGCATCGACATCCGACCCGTAGGTGACGCCGATGAACTCGATATTGCCGGTCACCGCGAAGATATCGTTGCGCGCCGTGGCCGTGACCGTCAGCCCGTCATTGTCGGCGGCGGGATCAGTCGTGGGCGCGGTCTGGATCACCACCCCATCCGCGATCTGGGTCAGCGCATGATAGCCCAGATCAAGGAAGGACACCGCGAACATCACGCCCAGCGCCGATCCGCGCGCCGAGGCCTGTGTGAAGGATGTAAAGAACCCGCCCAGCCCGAAATCATCGCCGACATGGTCGGTGACCACGGTCAGCCAGGCCATGGTGCGGTCATAGGTCGTGCCCTCGGCGACGCGGGTCGGAAAGGTTTCCACGATGCTGCGGAACGGCAGCGCGGTCAGGTCATATTCGTTGATCGCATCCGCCGAGACCGTGACCAGACCCGGCGCGGTCAGGCTCACGCCGCGTTCCAGCCGCGCCAGCGCGTTCTGGTCATAGATGCTGATGGAAATCGCCACCGAGCCGGCGGTTTCGGCGGGCTGCACCACCTCGGACGGGGTTTCGCCCTTGGGGGTGCCCTTGCCCTCATTGGCGGTCGAGGCGCTGGTGCCCTGTGTCGGATTGGCGGTGGTCTTGGCCGTCACCTCGACATCGCCGGTCTTGGCCAGGATGACCGAGGCTTTGGGCGCAAGCGTCGCATCCGTCTCCGCCCAGCCCAGCCAGGCGTTGGTGTGGTTACGGTCAAAGATCACCGTCACCGCGCCGCTGACCTGCAAGCTGGGCGCGGCGGGGGCGTTGGCGTCGGGCGTCGGATTGGCCACGCCGTCCAGCTTTTTGAAGAACCCGCCGACCCCCGCGACCGCCTTGGTCTTGTTCGCAGCCGCCGCGATGCCGGATTTCGACAGCGCGTTGACCGGGTTCAATTGTTCCTCGATCAGGTCGGCGACGTTGCCGCCCGAGCTGCCGGTGGAAATCCCGTTGTTCACGCCGCCCAATTCCTGCGGCAGGATGAACAGGCGGTTCTTCTTGGCCCCGGCCTTGTCGGTGGCAGCGGTGACAGAAATCGTCGCGCCATCCTTGGACGGTTCCGTCAGCGCCGTGCCCGCCTGCCAATTGCCTGCTAGCCGCGCCGAGGTGGTGCCTTTACCCACCTCGACCACGATGCCCGCGCCAAAGCGGCTGTTCTTTTCCTGCGACACGAGGTTTTCGGAATAGATCCGTTCGGTGGTCGTGGCACCCACCACCAGCCGCCCGCCGACCGATGCTGTGCCGTTGGTTGCGACCGTCACCTGATTGTCGATCATCGCCACGTTGGCGATCACGCCGATGCCGATCCCATTGCGGCCCTTCATGCCGATGATCGCCATGGATTGCGCATCGACCGTGGACGTGGCCGACAGGCTGCCCGCGATGTCGAAACTGCCGCGCAGGTCCAGCTTGTGGGTGACATCCACCACCGACAGAACGATGGCCGCGCCGAATTCGACCACGCTGTTCGCGGTTTTGTAGGTGGGCGAGGAATTGACCGTGCTTTCCAGCGTGACGGTGAAATCGCCGCTCTGGTCATTGTCGGTGACGGTCTTGAATTGCACATGGTCGCCGGTCTGGAACGACAGGTGCGACTTGGCATGGCCAAAGGCCCCCAGCGTCGTGATGGTCTGCAACGTGTCAAGGATGCCGTTGCCAAAGGTCAGGCCCAACTGCCGCGCCCAGCCATTGGGCGGGTCGGCGGCCGCTGTGCCGCCCTTTAATGCGATGCTGATTTCCCCGGCGGTGATCTTGGTCGGGGTCGGGGTCGCCACGGCGGGAGTAGCGGGTGCCGGGTCTGACACGCCACCGCCACCCGGCACGCCACCGCCTGTCCCGGTGCCCCCCGTTCCTGTGCCGCCCGTCCCCGGGGGCGGTGTCACCACCGGCGCGGCGGGGCGCGGGTCGGGCAGGCCAACCTCGACCGAGACCCGGCTGTGCTGCACCGACACGCCAGACGCTTTGGTCGGCCCCGCCGTGCCATCCGCCTTCAGCGTCAGCTTGCCGCCGATGTTGATCTCGGCACCTTCTGCAATCGTGATGCGCGGACCGGTCAGCGTCAGGTTCAGCGTCGCTCCGGTGATCAGCGCGGTCTTTTCCAGCACCACATGTTCGGCCTTGAGCGTCAGCGTCTGGAACCCCGCCGCAACAACCGCGCCCTGCACATCCAGCGTGCCGCGCACATCGTCGCGCAGCCGGTGGCGGAAGGCGACCTCGTCCAGATCGGGGGCCGCGCCGACTTCAAGTTTAGACTTGACCTTGGCATCCACCTTCAGACGGTCGATGGTGTCCTGTTTCAGCACGCCCGACGGCGGCGTGGCGGATGTGCCCCCGGTGCCGCCCTGAAACGCCACATGCACGTTGACCTCCCGGCCATCGCCGGAAATCTCTGTTGGACCGGCGTTGATGAACCCAAAACGGTCGTCATCCACGATGACGGTATTGGCGGCCTTGCCCAGCTTGATCGCGTCATCGCCCAGATAGCCGCGATAGACGAAATCGCGCACCAGATCGGTGGCATCGACGTTGTCCTTGTCGTTCGTGCCGCGCAGTTCCAGCGTCTCGGCCCCGGTCACGGCGGCCAACGTCAGCGTGGTTTCGGTCTTGTCCGCCAAGTTGGTGCGCTTTAGCGTGATGGTATCGGTCGCGGTGCCGCCCGCCTGCCCGGTTTTCAGCGTCAGATCATGGCGGAAAGCGGGGCCGAACGGATCGCTGGGCGTGACCACGATCACCCGGTCGTTCCCGCCGCCGCCGGCGATGCTGCTGCCTGTGGTGGCCCCGGCGCTGGCCTTCAGGATATCGTCGCCGGCAGAGCCCAGCAGCGTGTCCGCCCCCGCCTTGCCGTCGATCAGCACGCGCTTTTTCACCACCGGCAGGGCGACGGTCATCTGTCCGATGACCGAACTGTCCACGGCCAGACCCAGCGCCGTCAGCGCCGGATCGGAAAACGCCTGCGGCTGGCGATCGACGACAACCGAGGCCGGATCGCCGATCGCGCGCAGCACCAGCCCAGCCGTTGTCAGCGCCGCCGCCAACCCGGTGCCCGGTGCGTTGAACACCGCCAGCAGGTCGTTGACCGTGCGCGCCGTCGCGGGCACCGTCACGCGATACAGCTTGGATGACCCCGGCACGGACACATCCAGCGGGCCCGCGCGCACCGGCCAGCCTGCGGTTGCCAGCACCGACAACAGCGTATCGCCCGTGGTCCCGGCGGGGGGCGTGATGGTCATTTGCCCGGTTAGGGAAGTGTTCACCGTCACATGCGACGCGGTCAGCGCGGGGGCGGAAAACGCCACCGGCAGCGGGATTGGCGCGGCGTTGCGGCGCAGCACCAGCCCCGTCGCTGTCAGGCTGGCCTGCAACCCGGTGCCCGCCGCGTTGAACGTGGCCAAAAGGTCGGCGACGGTGCGCGCGGCCTCGGGGATGGTCACGCGGAACACCTCGGGGCTGCCTTGCAGCACCACGTCCAGCACCGTCAGCGGCAACACCGGCCAGCCAAAGCCCGCCAGATCGGTCAGCAGCGTGTCCGCGCCGATCACCCCGGCGTCCAGCCCGCTGGCGTCCAGCCGGTCATCGCCGTCGCTGCCGTCCAGCACGAAATCCTCGATCCCGGCATGGGTCACCTGCACCGACGCGCTGGCCCCGATGCTGATCGTGCTGTTTGTCACGCTGACGCGGCTGCCGGACAGGAACAGCAGGTCATTGCCGCCACCGCCATCAATGCGCCCCGCCACAACGTCAACCGCCGGATGGGTCAACTGGTCCGTCACCAGCGTCACGGTATCGTCGCCGCCGCCCAGCAGCGCCGTCTGCCCGACCCGCAGCGTGACCACATCCGCCAGATCGCCGCCCCGCACCGTCACCGCGCCGCTGTAGCCCGCCAGATCGGCCCAGCCATCGGCGCCTGCATCCAGCGTGATGTCGATGCGTTCGATCCCGTCAAGGTCTTCGCGCCAATCTTCGCCCCGCGTCGCGGCGGGCACGGTGGCCACCTGAAAGATATTCGCGCCAAAACTGTCGGCCTGCGTGGCGACCGGGACCGCCGAGTCCTGCGTTTCGTAGTATTGGCCCGCGATGCCGATCTGGGCATATCCGGGGTTGCGCCCCGTCATCGCGCCCTCAAGGCTGATGGTCAGGGTCAGCACCGACTCGGCCACCGGGTTCGGCACCCCGCCATAGCCCGAGAGCGTTTCGGTTCCAAACGCGGCCGTGACCTTGAACAGCCCGCCTGGCACGGTGTGCATGTCATCCATCGCCGCCGCGATCCGGCTGGCAAACCCGTCACGATAGCTGTCCAGCAGCGCCTCACGCGCCGTGTCATCGGTGGCCGTGCGCGATTGCGTCACCAGCGCGGCCAGATCGGCCCCCAGATAGATGCGCCGCGACCAGACCCGTTCGCCGCTGTCGTTCAGGATGAACACCTGCACCCAGTCATCCGCATTGGCGATGCGCGGGATATGCAGCGTGACCGTGACCGGCGTGTCGGCCAGACCGTCATGCAGCAGGCCATCGTCGTTCAGATCGACCTGCCCGAACCCCGCCTCGCGCAACAGGTCGGTGCCGTCGCCACCTTCGATCACATCGGTGCCGAACCCGCCCGACAGCGTGTCATCCTGACTGCCGCCATAAAGCGTGTCATTCCCCAGCCCGCCCACCAGTTCGACCCGCGCAAAGGTCAGGTCCGAGGCGTCGAAATGGCTGACCGGCAATGCGGTCAGATTGCCATCCGCCGGGGGCGTGCCGACGGACAGCAGGCGCACCACGGCGATCCGGTCCAGAAAATCGGTCTGGCCATCATGGGTGACTTCGACCTGACCGGCAAACTCGCCGTCTTCGACCACCCAATGGCCGGAAACCCCGGCGGCGACATAGCTGTCCTCGGCGCTGCTGATCGCGCCGCCAATCAGGGTATCGCTGCCGCTGCTGCTGAGGAACACATCGGCAAAGTTCGACCCGGTCAGCAGGTCGTCGCCCTCGCCGCCCGAAATCGTCAGCGACCCTTGAAAGGCTGACGCGTCGATGCTGATGTCGTCGTCCCAGTCATCGGCGGCGGTCAGCGTGCCTGTTGCGATGCCGGTCAGGTTGATCGTCAGGTTGGCGTCGTCGTCGCGCAGGTCGCCGGTCCCATCCGCGTGCAGGGTTGCCACCACATCGCCCTGCACCGCGCCATAGAACAGCACGTTGCGCCCCGTGCCGCCGATCAGGTTGGCCGCGCCGGTGGTCACATTGGTGCCGACGGTATCATCCCCCGCCCCGCCATCGACAAACCGCGTCGTCGCGTTGCCGATCAGCACATCGCGGCGGTCCGACCCGATCAGGCCATGCACCGCGCCCTGCCAGGTGGCAAATCCAGAGGCAAAGCCGTCATCATCGGAGGTCAGATCAACCTCGACCAGCCCGACATAGGTGCTGTAATTGACCGTCAGGTCACCCGCACCGGCATTGACCAGCGTGCGCAGCCCGTCATAGCCCAGCCGGTGGTCGCCCTGTTCGATATGGCCGATGAACACGTCCTGCGGGCGCAGCACCGCAGCCGTCGCCAGCCGCAGGGTCAGCCCGTCGGGGTCACCCTCGGCCCCGCTGCCGGTCAGGTGATCCACCCCGGCAAATGTTACCACCGCGCCCGCACCGGCGGTCAGGCCGACACGCGCCTGCCCGCTGGCCCCCGCCTGTCCCAGCGCAGCCACCTCGAATGTGGTGATATAGGGCGTCGGGGCGGCGGCAGGATCGGCGGCGGGAACCGTCAGGCCCACGTCGCCCGCCAGCGTATCCGCGCCCTCGCCCAGCAGCAGGTCCAGCGACCGTGTCGCCGCCACCAGCGTCACGCGGTCATTGCCCGCGCCGGTGTCGATGCGGGACGTGTCCGCGCCTGCGGTGACGGTATCGTTGCCCGCTCCCAGCAACAGCGTGGTGATCCCCGCCACGGCCTTGGACAGGGCCGCGTCGCTGGTGTCTGTCGCGCTGAACCCGGTGATCTCGCCGCGCGACAGATCGGCGCGCACGCCAGCGGTCCAGGTCCGCAGGTCCAGCACGCGGGCCTGTGTCGCGCTTGGGCTGATCGCCAGCGCATCCAGCGCGGTGACCTGCAAGGCGGGCCCACCCGCCACAACGATGTCCAGCCCGGCCTCGGCATCGACCCCAAGCGCGGTGACCGAGACTGCCAGATCGCTGATCACCGTCAGGTGGTCGTGGGTGTCGCTCAGCCGCAGCACATCCGCACCGGTCACCGTCACGGTCGTTTCTGTCGCCGCGCCGAAACGGCCCTTCAGCGTCGCCTCGGGCAAGATGCCGGTGCCAAAGGCATCAAGGCTCCAGACAGCATCCTGATCCGCGCCCAGAACCGTGTCGCGTCCGCCCAAGAGGCTGACCGTGACATCATTGATCAGCCGCAGCGTGTCGTCCTGCTGCGTCGCCTCAAAGCTGCGCAGGCCGCGCATATCGAACCGCACAGCGTCATCGTCGCCGCGCAACAGGTCGATCCGGCCGTCAATCAAATCAAGCCGCGCGCCGAACCCGGTCTGCGCGGCAAGGCTGAGCGGGCTTGCCGCCTGTGCGTCCAAACCCTCCGCGCCTAGGATCAGCGTCACGCCCGTGGTGGCCGTCCGCGTCAGGGTCGTCGCCGCATCCCATGTCAGGCCATAGGCGGTCGTTGCGGTATCGGCGACGATGTCACGCGCCGCCCGCAGGTCCAGCGTTTCAACCCCGGAATACCGCCACAATGCGCGGCTTTGCCGATCCGTGCCGAACAGGTGTTGCCCGGTGATCGACGGCAGCGCGCCGTTGTCGTCCGCCGAGGGCGGGGTGATCGCATCGTTGTCGGGATTGGACCCGGCCAACAGAAACCCCGCGCCGGTCTGGCTGGCATCCAGCGACCACAACAGGCCCAGCCCGGTATCCGGGCCGATCAGGCTGTCCGCGCCTGCGCCCAGATCAATCTCGAAGGTCACGTTGCCCGCAACCGCCAGCAGCGTATCGTCCAGGCGCACCCGGTCGGCGCCCGCCGTGCCCGTCAGGCTGAGGATTTGCAGCCCCTGCCGCGCCGCCGGATCGGCCAGATCAGCACCCCGCGCGTCCGCGGCCAGCGTCAGCCCGGTTTCGCTACCATCCGATACCAGCAACCTGCTGGCCACCACCTGCGCCCCGCGGGCGTCCGGGTCCAGCCCGCGGATCAGTTGCAGCCGATGTTCCTGCCCGGCGGCCTGACCGTCGGCGTTGTCAAAGGCCACCTCGACCACCCGCAGGCTGTAGCCCGCGTCATTGGGGGCCAGCACCGCCAGCGGGTCCGCGCTCAGCAGGATGCGCGGCTCCAGCAGGTCAATGGCCGCCTCGCGCTTGCGCAGACCAGACCGCCGCGCGGCGGGCGCAAAGGGCCACAACCAGCGTGGCCAGGGCAGCGTATCCTAGCTGCGCGCGGCACCAGGCGCATCACCCGCAGCCAAGGCCGCTGCAGCGCGGTTGCGCGCGGATCGTTTGGCCTTGCGCTGTGAGGTCAGGTCCATCTGCGCCTACATCATCACATCGGCAGGCTGTTGTGCCGGGGCAAGGGGCGCGGGCGTCACCGCGTCAGGCGGGGCACTGGCAAGTTTCTGCACCACGGGTTCGATCGTCTGCAACGACACCAGATGCAACTGGATCAGGTCCAACTCGCCCGTCCGGAACAACCCGAGCACCGCCGCATCGTCCAGCGCGCGCAACTTGTCCGCCGCCACGCGCAGAAACCCGGTGACCTCGCCGCGCCGCGTCCCGGCGATGGTAAAGTCGATCCGCGCCTCTTCCAGCAGGCCAAGATCATCAAGACGCTGTGCAAAAGCCTGCGTGCGCAGAAAGGTCTGCTGATACTCCTGCACAAAGCCCAGGATCGTGCGGGTATAGGCGGTTTCCTGACCGGTGCTGTCGAACAACCGCTCGCCCTCGCCGTCGCTGTTCAGCGCGGCGCAGGTGTCATCAACGCACAGCGTGAACCGGTCCGCATCGGACGCGAACACGAACGGATAGCGCCGCAGGAAGGCCGGCACATAGCGCCCGGTCCATTGGCCATCCGCGCCCACGAAACTGTTGTGATCCTGCGTCACCCCCAACAGCGCCAAGGGCGTCACCGCCCCATCGCCGCCGCGCGCGAACAGGATCGGATATTCCAGCGCCGCCGGGGCAAATTCGACATCCAGCAGCGGCACGGAATTCAACCCGGCGGCAAAGCCGAAATCGCTGATCCGCCGCACCGACACGTCGCGGTGTGCGTCGCGGTTCAACGGCACCACGCGGTTGTAGATCAACAATTGCGTCACGTCTTGCACCCCATAAATCTATCGTCGTCTCGTCCCCGTCAGCGGGCCGCCGCCACCACCCGGGGATCGAATGCGCCAAACAGCGCGAAAATCTCGGTCTGTAACAGCACTTGTTGCAAACTTGCCCGTTCAAGGTCAATCATCACCAGATCACGCTGGGTGCTGCGTTCCAGCATCGCGGCCTCTGTGCCGCGCCCGGATTCCAGCCGCTGCCGTTCGGCCTGCACCGACCGCGACATCGCGGCGTGCTGGCGTTCCAGCGCCTTGCGTTGTGCCGCCAACTGGTTTTGGGCCAGCCTGAGCGCCTTGAAGCTGGCAATCTGGGCGTCCTGCACCTGCTGCACCCGGCGGGCCTGCGCCGAACTGCGGTTCGCCTCTTCGCGTTCGCGCGATTTCAGGATGCCGCCTTCGTAGATCGGCACCGACACCGACACTCCGGTTGCGCCCATGCGGATGTTCGATCCGCCGCCAAACAGCGAACCTTGGGCATTCTGCGCCTCCAGCGAGGCCAACAACTGCACCTTGGGCTTGCGCGCCGCCGCCGCCAGCGTCTGCCGTTCGGATTGCACCGTCAGCCCGGCCAGCGCCGCCTGCACCTCGGGCGAATAGCGCAAGAGGTTCGGCTTGGTGAAACTTTGCGAGCCGCGCCCCAGATTGACGGCCCCGATCCGCATCGACCGTGCATCCACCGCCGTGACATCCGACGTGATGAAACGCTGCAACTGGCCCAACGCCTCGGCCAGACGCTGTTCCGCCTCGGCCAGATTGACCCCGGCGGCGGCCACATCGGCCAGCACCACATCGCGCGCGGACGCATCTTCGCGCCCGGCCTCGATCTGCGCCGTCACGACCTGCCCCAGTTCCTGCCGCGCGCGTTGCACGACCTTGGCGCGCCGGATGTCCACCTGCGCCTGCGCCACCGACAGGAACGCCACCACCAGCTCGCGAGTCGTGGCGTTCTGGATCACCAGCCCCTCGACCTGCGCCTGCACCAGTTGGGCCTGCGCCACGCTCAGCGCCTGGGTGCGTTCGGGATCCCAGATCGGATAGGTCAGGCTGAGGTTGACCTCGCCCTCGCCATAGCTGTCCTGCCCGATGGTATAGGCCGGGTTGGTCGAGGACAGCACGTTCTGGTTCCGCCCTGTCACGCTGGCACCCAGTTCGACCCGCGGCCGCAGGCCACCACGGGCCTGTTCCACGCCCTCGGCGGTCGCGGCGACCTCGTCGGCGACAATGCCGAATTCCACGCCGCGCGACAGGAATTCGCGGTAGGCCCGGTCAAGCGTCAGCACCTCGGCCGCAACGGGCGCTGCGCCCAGCACCCATGCCGCAATCACACCCGACACGCCCGCCCAAAACCAGCTTAGATACGCCATGATCAGCATCACCTGCATGAAACGGTTCAGTTCCGACAGATGGCAGCTGTCGCGTGAAGAGATGCCCTTTGCGGATGTCAACAGTCAAACAATGGTTCACGCCATGGCGAAAACATGCGCCATGCTTGTCTTTTCTGTTGTCAATCCGCCACTTTTTAGCGACGTCTTCATGGTCTGGTTCACTGCGCTGCGATGTGCGATTGTGTCGCATGTTCCGGCGGTTGTGCGCACGGTCCGCCGCAGCACAGCCCACCGCCCGACTCGCAGCGCGGCATGGCGCAAACGGGGGCGCTGTCTGCTGGTCTGACCCAACACGAAACTTATGGGATTTCCACCACCTGTCGCCGCCCTCAGCGCCGAACACTTTGACAAAAGCCCCGATGCTGTCGACTGGGGCGATGTCGGTGACTTGGCCCACTACCGCGAGTAGCTGCGCCAGATCACTGGCATGGCGTTCAACGAGGGCGAATACGCCTGATCACATTGACGAAGCCCTGCCACTGGTGCCCCGATAAGGGACTGGTTCTTTCTTTAGTCTTCGGCTTTGCGGACCCGTTCAAGGCCATTTCAACCGCCGTAAACCAAGCAAAAGCGATGTCCGACCTGGCGACCCTCGGCGTGAGCGCGGATGCCATCCAAACCCCTATTTTTACAGGGTTTGCGCGAGGTCGGACAGTTTCGGTCCGACCTCATGTTTCGGTCCGACCTCAAGCCAGATTTACCCCTGTTTTGCCCTCAAAATAGCCGTTCAAACGCTGTTTTCGGGTCTGCTACGCTGGCTACTGCCACACTTACTTTCGCACCCGCCAGAAACGCCCACCGGCCCCGCCGTTTTTCGGCCACCGACCACAACGCTCTAACCCTCGGCCGATCAACACTCTTCGGACTTAACCACTTATGCCCAGCTGATCCCGCATATGCCGCCGCACTGCCACACTTACCTTCGCTTTACACAACGAAGGCGAATACGCCTGATCACATCGACAACGCTCTGCCACCGGTGCCCCGAAACGGGCACCGGTTCTCGTTCCAGCGTTAGGCATTAGGGACGTGTTCAAGGCCAGTTCAAACGCCGTGAACCAAGCAAAAGCGATGTCCGACCTCAAGCGCGTTTTCGCCCTGTTTTGCCCTGATAATGGCCGTTGAAGCGCTGTTTTCGGGTCCGCCAGGCTGGCCACTGCCACACTTCTTTTCGCACTCACCGCAAAAGCCCTCCAGCCCCCACGACACCCGCCCAGATCACGCTAACCCCCGGCAGATCAACGACTTTCGGCCGTAACCGGCTATTCCCACATGATCCCTGATAATGGCCTTCACAGCCACACTTACCTTCGCTTTACAGCAAGGACCAGTGCTCAGCCTCTCCCGCATAACCCCCGAAAACAACGGAAAAATCCGGCCGCAGCCGGATCGGGAGAACGCTTTCTAAAGGGCAAGTGGCGGAGCCGAAGGGATTCGAACCCTCGAGACGGTTCCCCGCCTGCACCCTTAGCAGGGGTGTGCCTTCGACCACTCGGCCACAGCTCCGGGTATCGGTCTAATCGGGTGGCGTGCGGGGAACAAGGGTGGACGTGACATTTTTTGATGTGGGTGACCCGCGCCGCTGCGGGCCGCACCCCGCTCTCGGGGGCAGGGGCCGTTGAACCATGGCGATCCCGGGAGGACTCGAACCCCCGACCCGCTGCTTAGAAGGCAGCTGCTCTATCCAGCTGAGCTACGGGACCGCATGCACCGGATATGCGGCAAAGGGCGGTTTTGCGCAAGTTTCACGTCGCTCTAGGTCAGATGGTTCTGGTCATGAACACCGAATTCGGGTCGGGGCCATAGCCCTGAAACGGGCCACAGTCGGTGAACCCGGCGCTGGTATAGAGGCGGCGCGCGGCGATGAAACTGGGTTGTGCGCCGGTTTCCAGCGACAGGCGCGTGATGCCGTCGGCGCGCGCCACCGCGATCAGGTGGTCCACCATGGCCTGCGCGAGGCCGCGACCGCGGTCCTCGGCCAGGATATGCATGGATTTGACCTCGGCATGGGTGGGGTCGATCTGTTTGATCGCGCCCATCCCGACGGCGCGGCCATTGTCGCGCATCACGAAAAACCGGATGCCGGGGGCGGCCAGCCGATCTGCAGGCAACATGTGGATCGATTCTGGCGGCGTATCGGCATGCATCGCCGCCGTATGGCGCTGGTGCAGCAGGATCAGGTCGTCCTGCACGGGATGTTCTTCGGCGATTGTGATCATTCTGGCACCTCTGGCGGTCTTGATGCCATGCCCTGCGCCGGGTGCAAGCCCTGCCGTGTGCCGTGAAAGGGGGGCTTGCACAACCTGCCTAAAAACTGGCCTTGTTGCGGCATGATAACCGATTTGCCCCCGATCCGTGTCCTGTCGCCCACGGCGATCCTGGGGTACGGCTTTCCCATCGCGTCTTTCGCGGCAGGGCTGGCGCTGAACCCCGATGTGATTGCCGTCGATGCGGGGTCCAGCGACCCCGGCCCCTATTACCTGGGTGCGGGGGTGTCGTTCACCGACCGCGCGGCGGTCAAGCGTGACCTGCGCCATATGCTGATCGCGGGGCGCGCGCGCGGTATTCCGGTGCTGGTGGGCAGCGCAGGTGGCGCGGGGGCGCGACCGCATCTGGACTGGACGGTGGACATCATCCGAGAGATCGCGCGCGAGGATGGGCTGACCGGGCGGCTGGCGGTGATCCCGTCTGACATGGACAAGGGCGCGTTGCTGGCGGCCTTGGCCGAGGGCGATCTGGTGGCGCTGCCGCCGGGTGGGCCTGCGGTGGCGGCGGATATCACTGAGTCTACCCATATCGTGGCCCAGATCGGCGAGGAGCCGCTGATTGCGGCGCTGTGGGCCGGGGCGGATGTGGTGGTGGCGGGGCGGTGTTATGACCCGTCGGTCTTTGCCGCGCTGCCAATCCTGCGCGGCTATCCGCGCGGTCTTGCGCTGCATATGGGCAAGATCCTGGAATGTGCGGCCATTGCGGCGCTGCCGGGGTCGGGGTCGGATTGCATGATGGGCACGTTGCACGCGGATGGTTTCGTTCTGGAAACGCTGAACCCGGCGCGCATCTGCACCGTGACGTCGGTTGCCGCGCATACGTTGTATGAAAAATCCGACCCTTATCATCTGCCCGGCCCCGGCGGCGCGCTCAACCTGCGGGCGACTGCGTTTGACCAGATCGACCCCGCCCGTGTGCGGGTGACGGGGACGGTGTTCGAACCCACGGACGGCTATTTCGTCAAGCTGGAGGCGGCGCGGATCGTGGGGTATCGCACGGTGGCCATCGCGGGCGTGCGTGCGCCGGATTTCATCGCCCAACTGGATAGCATCCTTGACGGTGTCCGCGCGCGCGTGTTCGACAATTTCCCCGACTTGGGCGCGGGCAACGCCACGCTGATTTTCCGCGCCTATGGCCGGGACGGGGTGATGGGCGCGCTGGAACCTGAACGCCACAAGGTCGCCCATGAGCTGGGGCTGGTGATCGAGGCCGTGGCCGACACCCAGGACCGCGCCAACACCATCTGCTCGTTTGCGCGGTCAACGATGTTGCATTTCGGCTATCCGGGGCGGGTGTCCACCGCCGGGAACCTCGCGTTTCCCTATTCGCCGTCCGATTTCAAGGCGGGCGCGGTTTACGGCTTTAGCCTGTATCACCTGTTACGGGTTTCGGATCCTGTCGCGCCATTTCCGTTTCACCTGTCGAATCTGGAAGACCCGGCATGACCCGTCTCGTCGATGTGGCCTTGGTGATCCGGTCCAAGAACGCGGGTCCTTACGAGCTGACGCTGGATATCCTTTTCAAGGACCGCGCCTGGTATGACCGCGCGCTGCGCGAAGACCTGATCAATGCGCCACTGATCGCACGGCTGTATGGTGTGCCACTGGCTGATGTGCTGGGGATCGTGGCCTTTGCGCCCGCGAACGCGATCAAGGCGACGATCAAGCGGCCAATGGTGTCGGGGGCCATCGGTGAAACCGACGTTTACGGCGCACAGCAACACGCGCCACTGTTGACATTGATGTTCGGCAACGATCCCGCCTGAGCGGCGGTTAATGCGTCCACGCGCCCCGGCGGTTGGTGGCGAAATTCTCGCCATAGCCGCCGGCGCGGATCACCGGCTTGCGCGGTTTGGGGTCGATGACCACGTAATCCAGACCCTTGTCGCGGGCATAGGCCTCGGCGGCGTCGCGGGTGTCGAAGGTCAGCCGCACCTGCGCCTGTGTGTCGCTGCTGGACGTCCAGCCCATCAGGGGGTCGACCTCACGGGCAGTTTCGGGCGCAAATTCCAGCACCCAATCCTGCGATTTACCCAAGCCCGATGACATGGCGGTTTTTGCCGGACGATAGATGCGCGCGTTCATGGAACCCTCATGAGATTGCCGTGGTTATGCGCCAACCCCGGCGCGATTTCAACGGGGTTGGGCGGGTTTCGCGCGGTCATGGCAATCGGGCGTCGCAGGTCAGAAATCGAAGATATCGTCCAGGAACCCGCCGCGCTTTTTCTTGCGATAGCCGTCCTGATCCAGCGGTTGCGCGGCTGCACGGTCGTCATAGCCGCGCGCAGGTTGCGGCGCTACCGCTGCGGCGCGGTCAAGGATCTTATCCAACTCGCCCCGATCCAGCCAGACACCCCGGCATTGCGGGCAAAAGTCGATCTCGACCCCCGAACGTTCAGAGATCACAAGCGAAGTTCCGTCGATGGGACATTTCATGGCGCGCTCCTGTCTGGCTATCCGACCCAACACATAAGCATCGTTTTTGTGTTTGCATCCGCCGGCATGGACACAGACGGGCTTGAACCACGGGTGAAACAGGTCAACTTGGACAGAACGCCCAAGGGAGCCCGCCCGATGCACAACAACCGCCCCGACCACCTGCCTGACCTGCCGCCCGAAACGCTGCGCAGCACCAATTCCCGCATGGCGCGCGAAAAGCTGGAAGGCGGGCGGCGCTTCGTCATGCATTCGGATTTCACCGCAGCGGGCGATCAACCCACGGCGATTGCGGAGTTGTCCGAAGGCATCGTGGCCGGTGAACGCAACCAGGTGCTGCTGGGCGCAACCGGCACCGGCAAGACATTCACCATGGCCCGCGTGATCGAGGAAACCCAACGCCCCGCGATCATATTGGCCCCGAACAAGACGCTGGCGGCCCAGCTATATGGCGAATTCAAAGGATTCTTTCCGGAAAACGCCGTGGAATACTTCGTCAGCTATTACGACTATTACCAGCCCGAAGCCTATGTGCCGCGGTCTGATACCTATATCGAAAAGGAATCCCAGATCAACGAACAGATTGACCGCATGCGCCATTCGGCGACGCGGGCGCTGTTGGAACGCGATGATGTGATCATCGTGGCGTCGGTGTCCTGCATCTATGGCATCGGCTCGGTTGAAACCTATTCCGCCATGACGCAGGATCTGATTGTGGGGCAGGCCTATGACCTGCGGCAAGTCATCGGCGAATTGGTGTCACAGGCCTATCGCCGCAATGACGCCGCGTTCCAGCGCGGCAGTTTCCGGGTGCGCGGCGATGCGGTGGAATTGTGGCCTGCGCACCTTGATGATCGCGCCTGGCGGTTTTCGTTCTTTGGCAATGACCTTGAGGCGATCACCGAATTTGATCCCCTGACCGGGCAAAAGACCGACAGCTTTGACAAGATCCGCATCTATGCCAATTCGCATTACGTCACCCCGCGCCCGACGCTGCAACAGGCGACCAAGGGCATCCGGCTGGAACTGATGCAGCGGCTGAAACAACTGACCGAAGAAGGCAAGCTGCTGGAGGCGCAGCGGCTGGAACAGCGCACCAATTTCGATCTGGAAATGCTGGAGGCCACTGGCGTCTGCAACGGGATCGAGAATTATTCGCGCTATCTGACCGGGCGCGCGCCGGGCGAACCGCCGCCCACGCTGTTCGAATTCATCCCCGACAACGCGATTGTGTTTGCCGACGAATCCCACGTGTCTGTGCCGCAGATCGGCGGCATGTATCGCGGCGACTTTCGACGCAAATTCACGCTGGCGGAACACGGGTTTCGCCTGCCGTCCTGCACCGATAACCGCCCCCTGAAATTCGAGGAATGGGACGCGATGCGCCCGCAATCGGTGTTCGTGTCGGCGACGCCCGCCGCATGGGAAATGGAACAGGCGGGCGGGGTATTCACCGAACAGGTGATCCGGCCCACGGGTCTTTTGGACCCGGTGGTGGAAATCCGCCCCGTGTCGATGCAGGTCGATGACCTCTTGGACGAGATTCGCAAAGTGGCCGCTCAGGGCCTGCGCGTGCTGGTGACGGTCTTGACCAAACGCATGGCCGAGGATTTGACCGAATACCTGCACGAACAGGGCATTCGCATCCGCTATATGCACAGCGATATCGACACCATCGAACGGATCGAGATTCTGCGCGATCTGCGGCTGGGCGCGTTTGATGTGCTGGTGGGCATCAACCTGCTGCGCGAGGGGCTGGATATCCCGGAATGTGGCTTGGTCGCCATTCTGGACGCGGATAAAGAGGGCTTCCTGCGATCCGAAACCTCGTTGATCCAGACCATTGGCCGCGCCGCGCGCAACGTCGAGGGCCGCGTGATCCTCTATGCCGACCGCATCACCGGCAGCATGGAACGCGCGATGGGCGAAACCAACCGCCGCCGCGAAAAACAGCATGCCTACAACGTGAAACACGGCATCACGCCGATGACGGTGAAAAAGAACGTCGAGGATGTGCTGGCGGGCCTGTGGAAAGGCGACACCGATCAGGCGCGCGTGACGGTCAAGGTCGATCAGCCGATGATGGGCTCGAACCTTGCCGCGCATCTGGACGCGCTGCGCCTGCAAATGCGCAAGGCCGCCGAGAACCTCGAGTTTGAAGAGGCCGCGCGGTTACGAGATGAGGTCAAGCGGCTGGAGGCGGTGGAACTGGCCATCGCGGATGACCCACTGGCGCGGCAATCGGCGGTGGAAGAGGCCGTCGAAGAGGCGGTTTCGCGCAAAGGGCGCAGCACGGCAGGGCGTCCGGGGCAACGCGGAGGCAAGGCTAGGCGTGTCAGGTAGGGGGGATGCTTGCATCCACCATCTCTTTTCTGATCACGCCGCCATCTGGACCGGCGTGAGGACATCCAGCACCACGCCATCCTCCCCCATCCGTCCCCGGATCATCTGCCCTGCCAGCACATCGGCATAGTCCGCCTGCCAGTCGCGAAAGCGGTCGTTGCTGACCACCGGGGCCTTCATCTCGCGCGCCCCGGTCAGCAGTTGCGGGTCGGCGGGGGTGCCGCGTGGCACCACGATCACCTGCCGCGACGACAGGCCCAACAGGCGCGCAAGCTCGTGATCGCGGGCATAACGCCCGACAAGATGATAGCCCGCGTTGGCATCAAACCAGACCACCGGTTGCCATCCTGCTTGGCGCAATGCGGCGACCACGGCCACAACCGTGTCGATCCGGGGCGTATTGTCGCGCCAGTACATCACGTTGGACCCGTCCACGACGACAGGGGCCGCAGGCGTGTCGGATCGGCGCGGCGCACTCCGCCGCAGCAGCAGATACACAAACACCGCAATGGTGGGCGACAGAAGGATCAGAACATCAACCATGGCCGCAAATACAACCTGAAACTGCGGCGGCATCATGACGTGGGCTGGGCGTGGGCTGGGCGTGTTCGGGCGCAATCGGGGTCTGCGTGGCTTCACGATCCTGTGGGGACAGGTCGCCGGGGCGCTGCGATCTGCTATCCTCGTTCATACACTAACCCCGAAGGAGGCCCGCCATGACCCTCACCCGCCGCACCGTCCTGACGACCGCGACCGCGGCCCTGATCACCGGCCCCGCCCGCGCGCAGGGTCTGGCCCCGACGCTGACGATGCGGGGCGGTGCCAACAACTATCGCCCCGGCGCGCCGATTGTGGACCGCATTGGCGGCGGCGGATTCTGGATGACGGGCACCGTGCGCCGCGCGGGCGATGGCGCGCCGCTGCCGGGTCAGCGGATCCAGATGTGGGCGCATACCACCGAGGGCCACGAGCGCGACGCACACAGCCACGGCGCGACGCTGACTGCTGCCGACGGCACGTTCCGGCTGGAAATGCCGCAGATCATCCCCGCCTTCGGGCAGGCCCATGCGCATCTGGCCTATGACAGCGGTGAATTTCAGACCGTGTTCCTGCGCCCGCTGTTGCGGCGTGCCGGTGACACCACCCTGAACGTCGACTTCGTGCTGCAACCGGCATGATGGCGCGGTCTGCGCTGATCTGGAGCGGGTTCGCGATTGCCATCGCGGTGCCGCTTGGCGTGGCCGCGTCCAGCCCGCTGCTGGCCTGGCGCGATCCGGTCTACGTCATCGCAGGCTTTGCGGGCGTGGTGGCGTTGGCGCTGCTGCTGGTCCAGCCGCTATTGGTCGGGGGCTACTTGCCTTTGACGGGGCGACAGGGGCGGCGGGTGCACCGCGGCCTGGGGGTGCTGCTGGTGGCGCTGGTCACGGCCCATGTCGCGGGGCTGTGGATCACCAGCCCGCCGGACGTGATCGACACGTTGCTGTTCGCTTCGCCTGCGCCGTTTGCGCCATGGGGCGTGATCGCGATGTGGGCGATGGTTGCGGCGGCCATGATCGCGGTATTCCGCCAGCGGCTGGGCGCGCGGCGGTTCCGCGTGGCGCATGGGGCGGCGGTGCTGGTCGTGGTGATTGCAAGCGTCGGCCATGCGATGCTGATCGACGGCACGATGGGCATGATGTCCAAGGCCGTGCTGTGCCTGTTGGTCATCGCGGCGACGCTCAAAGTGTTGGGCGATCTGCGGGTCTGGCGGTTGCTGCGGCGCGGGGCATGAGACACAACGAAAAACGCGGCCCCCTTGCAGGAGCCGCGCAAAATCTCGTCCGTGCGGACTGGCTTAGGCCAGTTGCAGGTTCGACGCGCTTTCGCGGCCGTCACGGCCCGATTCCACGTCAAAAGTCACTTTCTGGTTGTCCGCCAGGCCGGTCAGGCCAGCGCGTTCAACGGCGGAGATGTGGACGAAAACGTCCTTGCCGCCGGATTCAGGCGCGATAAAGCCGAAGCCCTTGGTGGAGTTGAACCATTTCACAGTGCCCTTGGCCATCTGTGTATTCCTTGTCTTAGTCACCGCTCGCAGCATGCAGCGGTCTGGCGAAGTCGCAACCGGATCGAAAGACTGCTCGCCGTAAGGAAGACAGAGGATCGAGTAGGGGGTCGTTAGCCACACCGCTATGACAGGTCCGGGGGCGCGCGTAAACAAAATTCGCGCGGGGCCGTCCCCCCCTTGCCGCGGCGCGCGTTTTCGCTTTCCCTGCGCGCGGCAAACAGGGGGGCGGCGATGAGCGATCTGGCGGCATGGCTGGTGGGCGTCTTGAACGTCGAACCGGTGGAACGAGATTTCTTTCGCGGTCCGGCGACGCCCGATGGCAAGGGGCGCAGTTTCGGCGGGCAGGTGATCGGGCAGGCGTTGATGGCGGCGATCCGCACGGTGGACGCGGGCCGCGCGGTGCATTCGCTGCACGGCTATTTCATCCGGCCTGGCGATGCGACGGCCCCGGTGCTGTATCAGGTGGAACGCGACCGCGACGGCGGCAGTTTCACCACGCGGCGCGTGGTGGCGGTGCAGAATGGCGCGGTGATCCTGAACCTTGCGGCGTCGTTCCATGTCGCGGAACCCGGCCTGGCACATCAGGACGCGATGCCGGATGTGCCCGGCCCCGAGGCCATCGAAACCGAGGAAGTGCAGGCCGAACGCATGGCCGACCAACTGCCCGACGGGTATCTGCGGTGGTTGCGCACGCCGCGCCCGGTCGATTTCCGTCCCGTCGATCCGCGCCCGCCGCTGGACCGCCGCCCGCGCGCGCCTGCGCAGAATGTGTGGATGCGGGTCGCGGGCCCGTTGCCGGATGATCCGGCGGTGCATCGCGCGGCGCTGGCCTATGTGTCGGATTACGGGTTGTTGGGCACATCGGTGGTGGGCCATGGCAAGGCGTTCGGCGATGCCGATATGCAATTCGCCAGCCTGGATCACGCGGTCTGGTTCCACGACGATTTCCGCGTCGATGACTGGCTGTTGTATGCGATGGACAGCCCGTGGTCGGGCGGTGCGCGCGGGTTCAACCGGGGGCGCATCTTTACCCGCGACGGGCGGTTGGTGGCGTCGGTGGCGCAAGAGGGGCTGGTGCGGCAGGTCGCACCCAAGCCCTAGTGGCGATACGCCTCGGACGCCCAGAAATCGCGCAGGGTCTGGCCGGGGATGGGGCGAAACGGACCTGCGTCCGCGCACTCCGCGATGCGGTCCAGCCGGAACATGCGGAAATCGCCGCGCAATTCGCACCATGCGACCAAGGTCCAGACCTCGCCCCAGAACCACAGGCCCAGGGGGCGCAGGGTGCGGGTCGTGACCTGCCCGGTCTTGTCGGCATAGCCGATAGTCAGGCGCAGGCGCGCGTCAACCGCCGCCTCGATCCGGTCGATCAGGGCGCGCAGCGCGCCGGTCATCGCGGGGCGGGGGATGGCGTGGACCGGGACCGCCGCGGCGCGGGCGCGATCTGCGGGGGGCAGAACGGCAGTGATCTTGATCAGCGCCTCTTCGGCGGCGAGCGCCATATCGGCCCCGCCCCAGGCCCGGATCAGCCGCGCGCCGGCCACCAAAGCGGTGATTTCCGCCCGCGTGAACATCAGGGGCGGCAGGTCATAGCCGTCGCGCAGCAGGTATCCGGCCCCGGCCGCGCCATCAATCGGCACGCCCGAGGCCATCAGATCGGCCACATCGCGGTAGATGGTGCGGCGGCTGACTTCCAGCCGCGCAGCCAGCGCCTCCGCCGTGGTCAGCCGCCCGCCCCGCAGGTATTGCAGGATCAGGAACAGGCGGTCGGCCCTTCTCATACGTCACGCGGCCGGTTCGAACAGGCCGATGCCATTGCCGTCGGGGTCTTTCGCATAGCAGAACCGGCCCGGCGGGATGGTGATGGCGGGCGATGTCACCTGCCCGCCCGCCTCCCTGCAGCGCGCCATGGCATCCTCCAGACGGTCTGGCACCGCCAGATGGATCACCATGCCCCCCGTCGCAGGCGTGCCTTGATACAAGTGGCCCGACGCGCCGCCCATGCCATTGTCGAAATAGACCTCGGGCTGGCCAGAGCTGTCCTGCGGGATCATCGGATAGCGGAACACGGCGGCATAGAAGGCCGTGGCGCGGGGCAGGTCGGTGACGGCGATTTCGGTCCAGACGACGGTGCGCAGCGGTGGGGTGGGTGTGGTCATTGTCAGGGTCCTTTCAGATAAATGCCCGTGACCCATGATTACCCTAGACCTGCTGACAGCATGGTGTCAGCAGGGTTTTCTCAATGTGCAGTCGGATGACATCATCCGACCTACGGGGTTGCGTCCATCTCGGAAGATGGAATCACCGGAAAGAACGCGCCCTGCGACCACAGCCCGAACCATCCGTCGTGATCCGCGCCGATATCCACCAGCCGGTAGAAGGATTTACGATCGATGCGCGCTTCCAGCCCCGCGCGAATATGCACATAGGGCGCGGGTTCGTCGCTGTCGGCATCGCGCGCGACGCGGATCGGATTGGCGGGGCCCGCCACCGCGTGATCGCCCATCGAGGTCACAAATGTCAGCACCTGCGCCGTGCCTTCACCTGTCACCGTGAAATCCACCGCCAGAAACGGCGCGTCATCGACGCGGATGCCGACCTTTTCCACCGGGGTGACCAGAAAATAGGCATCGCCCTCGCGTTTCAGGATCGTGGAAAACAGCCGCGCCAGTTCCGGCCGCCCAATCGGTGTGCCCAGATAGAACCACGTCCCGTCCCGCGCGATGCGGATGTCCAGATCGCCGCAGAACGGCGGGTTCCAGGCGTGAACCGGCGGCATCCCCTTGCCATCTGCCGCCATCTTGGCGGCCATCCGCGCAGCGGTGGCGATGCTGTCAGCGGTCAGCGTTGAGGCCTCTGCGCCCATCTGAGCGGGTTTCGGTGCGGTCTGATGCGGTTTCACGATCATGTGTCGCTCATTGTTTTTGCCATTCGCGCGGGGCGAGATACACTCACCCGATGATATAGTCGCGTAAAGGAGTTGCGCCATGCCCGATGTCCAGCCTGACAGCCAAGCGACGGATGACCTGCTGTCCGGGATCGAGGCGCTGGAAACCCGGCTGGCGGACGCGCGTGCGTCGATCACGCGGCGGTTCATCGGGCAGGAAACCGTGGTGGACCTGACGCTGTCGGCGCTGCTGTGCGGCGGGCATGCGTTGCTGATCGGGTTGCCGGGGCTGGGCAAGACGCGGCTGGTGGAAACGCTGTCCACCGTCATGGGCCTGCATGGTAACCGGGTGCAGTTCACGCCCGACCTGATGCCTGCGGATATCCTTGGGTCCGAGGTGCTGGAAACCGCCGATGACGGCAAGCGGGCGTTCCGCTTCGTGCCGGGGCCGATCTTTTGCCAGCTTCTGATGGCCGACGAAATCAACCGCGCCAGCCCGCGCACCCAATCCGCGCTGTTGCAGGCGATGCAGGAACGTAAAGTCACCGTGGCCGGTGCCGACCGCGCGCTGGGCCGCCCGTTCCATGTGCTGGCCACGCAGAACCCCATCGAACAGGAAGGCACCTATCCCCTGCCCGAAGCGCAGTTGGACCGGTTTTTGGTGCAGGTCGATGTGGCCTATCCGAACCGTGCCACTGAGCGTGACATCCTGATCGCCACCACGGGGGTCCAGGAAGACGAGGCGCATCAGGTGTTCAGCACGGATGAGCTGCTGGCGGCGCAGGTGCTGTTGCGCCGGATGCCGGTGGGCGATTCTGTGGTCGAGGCAATCCTTGATCTGGTGCGCGCCTGCCGTCCGGGCGATGACACCGCATCCGACAAGGTGCGCCAGACGGTCGCCTGGGGGCCGGGGCCGCGCGCGGCGCAGGCGCTGATGCTGACCGTGCGGGCGCGGGCGCTGTTGCAGGGGCGGCTGGCACCGTCGATTGACGATGTGACCGCGATGGCGAAACCCGTGCTGACGCACCGCATGGCGTTGAATTTCGCGGCGCGGGCGCGGGGTGACACGCTGTCGACGCTGATCGACGATACGGCCACCCGCATCACGCGCCGGGACATCGCTGCATGAGCGATGCCGCGATCCTGCGCGCCGTGCCAGACGGGTCGGCGCGGCTGCGCGCGCGGGCCGAATCCGAGGCATCGCGCCTGCCGCCCCTGCTGGCGCGGGCGGATCATCTGGCGGGCACGGTCCTGTTGGGCGAACACGGGCGGCGGCGCGCGGGCATGGGCGATGATTTCTGGCAATATCGCCCGGTGCAACAGGGCGATTCGGCGGCGATGATCGACTGGCGCCGGTCGGCGCGTGGCGATGCGCAATTCGTGCGCGAACGCGAATGGCAGATCGCGCAATCGGTGATGCTGTGGGTCGATCAGGCGGCGTCGATGCGGTTTTCGTCCGATGCAAAGATCGAACCCAAGGCCGACCGCGCGCGCCTGCTGGCCTTGGCCACCGCCGTGCTGCTGGTGCGGGGCGGCGAGCGGGTCGGCCTGACCGGCACATCCCTGCCGCCACAGCGGGGCCGCGCGCAGGTGCTGCGTCTGGCCGAGATGTTGTCGCGCGATGAGGCCGCCGATTACGGTGTCCCCGAACACCGCGCGATGATCCCGCAGGCGCGCGCGCTGTTCATCTCTGACTACATGGGCGATATCGCGGAATTGAAACTGGCGCTGACCAAGGCGGCGGATCGCGGGGTGCGCGGCGTCATGTTGCAGGTGCTGGACCCCAGCGAAGAAGCGTTTCCCTTTACCGGGCGCACGATTTTCGAATCCATCGGCGGCACGCTGGCGCATGAAACACTGAAGGCGGGCGATCTGCGCACCCGCTATCTGGACCGTCTGGCGGCGCGCAAGGATGAACTGGCGGCGCTGGCGCGCGTCACCGGCTGGCGATTCCATACGCACCACACCGGCGACAGCGCCCAAGTGGCGCTGCTGTGGCTGTGGGCCGCGATGTCCGGGGGGGCTGCGTGATGCTGGGGGCCATCGGGTTTGCCGTGCCGTCGCTGCTGTGGGCGCTGCTGGCGTTGCCTGCGCTGTGGCTGATCCTGCGCGCGGTGCCGCCTGCGCCGATCCGGCGGCGGTTCCCCGGTGTGGCGCTGCTGTTGGGGCTGAAGGACGATGATCAGGTCAGCGACCGCACGCCGTGGTGGCTGTTGGCGTTGCGGATGCTGGCGGTGGCGGCGGTGATATTGGGGCTGGCAGGGCCGATCCTGAACCCGGACCGGTCCACGGCCCAAGGGTCGGGTCCGGTTCTGATCGTGTTGGACGCGGGCTGGGGCGGCGCGCAGGATTGGGCGGCGCGGCAGGAACTGGCGGATCGGTTGCTGGCGCAGGCGGGGCGCGATGGGCGACCGGTGGCGATGCTGCGGTTGACTGCGCCCGAGCCGGTGGAATTTCTGCCCGCCGAGGTCTGGCGCGCGCGTCTGCCCGGAATGGGGCCGCAAGCCTGGACGGCCACCGCGATGCCCGCCCTGCCGGAGTCCGCGTTTGAAACGTGGTGGCTGTCAGACGGTCTGGCGCTGCCGATGCAGGATGAACTTTTTGCGGCGCTCGAGGCGAAAGGCCCGGTGCAGGTCTATCAAACCGGGCGCGCGGCCATTGCGCTGGCCCCGGTGCTGGTCGAGGACGGGGCGTTGCGGCTGACCGCGCGGCGGGCCTTGGCGGGCGAGGCGCGCGTGATTGGCGTTGCCGCGATGGGGCTTGATCCGGCAGGGGTGCCGCGCGCGCTGGCGCGGATCGACCTGACATTTGCGCCGGGTGCATCCGAGGCGACCGCGCTGTTGTCGCTACCCGCCGAATTGCGCGCGCGGGTGACCCGGTTCGAAATCGAGGGCCTGCGCAGCGCGGGCGCGGTGACGCTGTCGGATGACAGCCTGCGGCGGCGCGAGGTGGCGCTGATCGCGGGGCGTGACGACCGCGAGGGGCTGGAACTGCTGTCGCCGCTGTACTACCTGCGGTCCGCGCTGGAACCGTCGGTCGATCTGATCGAAGGCGCGCTGTTGGATATCCTGCCTGCGAACCCGGATGTGATCGTGTTGGCAGATGTGGCCACGCTGTCGGGCGCGGAACAGGCGGCGCTGCTGGATTGGGCCGACAAGGGTGGGTTGCTGTTGCGGTTCGCCGGACCACGATTGGCCGCGTCCGATCTCAGCCGCACGGAAGAAGACCCGCTGATGCCGGTGCGCCTGCGCGCGGGCGGGCGCACCGTGGGCGGCGCGATGAGCTGGGGTGCGCCCAAGTCACTGGCCCCGTTTGCGGAAACCTCGCCGCTGTTCGGGCTGGCGGTGCCTGATGATGTGGCCGTGACGTCGCAGGTCATGGCGCAGCCCGACCCGACGCTGGCCGACCGTGTGATTGCGCAACTGACCGATGGCACGCCCCTGATCACGCGCAAGCGGATCGGGCAGGGACAGGTGGTGCTGGTGCATGTGACGGCGAATGCGGAATGGTCGTCGCTGCCGTTGTCGGGGCTGTTCGTGCAGATGCTGGAACGGCTGGCGGTGTCATCGGCAACCGAGGCCCCGGCAATCGCCGATATGGCAGGCACGACATGGGCCCCGTTCGAGGTTCTGGACGCCTTTGGCAGGCTCAGCGCCACCGACGCGCTGCAAGGGGTGGATGGCGCGGCGTTGATGGTGGAGGCATTGGGGCCGGACCTGCGCCCCGGCCTCTATCGTAGCGAGGCGCGCGTGATGGCGCGCAATGTGCTGGGATCAGATGACACGCTTGCGCCTGCGATCTGGCCCGCCCGGGTGCCGGTGGTGGGCATTGGCGGTGCCAAGGAAACGCCGCTGGCGGGGTGGCTGTTGGCGCTGGCATTGTTGGCCTTGGCGGTGGACGTGGGCGCAACACTGGCTTTGTCGGGGCGGTTGCGGCTGGCGCGCGCGGGGGTGCTGGTGCTCGTGCTTGTGATGCCACGCGCTGATGCGGCCCATGCGCAGGCGACACCGGATGACGCGTTCACCCTGCTGGCGACGGCGGAAACCGTGCTGTCCTATGTCCGCACCGGGGATGCGACGCTTGATGAAACCTCGCAGCTTGGGTTGCAGGGGCTGTCGGATGTGCTGTTCTTCCGCACCTCGATCGAACCTGCGCCCCCCATCGGGGTCAATCTGGAAACCGATGATCTGGGCCTGTTCCCGTTCATCTATTGGCCGGTGACCGAACAACAGCCGCAACCCTCTGCCGAGGCCTATGCGAAACTGAACCGATATCTGCGCGGCGGCGGGATGATCCTGTTCGACACCCGCGACGCCGATGTGGCGCGCTTTGGCGGGTCATCGCCGCAGGGGCGCAAGCTGCGCAGTCTGGCAGCGCCCTTGGATATCCCGGCGCTGGAACCCCTTCCCGAAGATCACATCCTGACGCGCACCTTCTATCTGTTGCAGGATTTCCCCGGTCGCCACATCAGCCGCGATGTCTGGGTCGAAGCCGCGCCCGCGGATGCCGAAAAGATCGAGGGGATGCCGTTCCGCAATCTGAACGATGGCGTGACGCCAGTGATCATCGGCGGCAATGACTGGGCGTCGGCCTGGGCTGCCGATGAACGTGGCAACCCGATCTATCCCGTGGGGCGCGGCCAGACGGGGGAACGGCAGCGCGAACTGGCCTATCGGTTCGGCGTCAACATCGTGATGCATGTGCTGACCGGCAATTACAAATCCGATCAGGTGCATGTGCCTGCGCTGCTGGAAAGGCTGGGGCAATGACCGGGTTTGGCGATATCGTGTTCGATCCGTTGTTGCCGCTGGCGGTGCTGGTGGGTCTGGCCGTGCTGGCGGCTTTGACGGCGGCGCTGGCGATCTGGCGCGGGCTGGTGGGCTGGCCGTGGCGGGCCTTGGCGGGGCTGGTGATCCTGACAGCCATCGCCAACCCGTCGCTGCAACGCGAGGACCGCGCGCCCTTGTCCGATATCGTGCTGATGATCGAGGACAAGTCGGCGTCGAACCGTTTGGCCGCGCGGGACGCGCAACGCGATACGGCGGCAGACGCCCTGGCCGCTGAAATCGCGGCGCGCCCCGGCACCGAACTGCGCCGCATCACAGTGGGCGACGGGTCCGACGATCAGGGCACATTGTTGCTGGACGCGATGAACGCCGCGCTGGCGGAAGAACCACGGGGGCGCATCGCGGGGGTGATCGCACTGACCGATGGCCGCGTGCATGATGTTGAGCGCGCGCCTGATCTGCCCGCGCCGTTGCATGTACTGCTGACGGGGCAGCCCGCCGATTGGGACCGCCGCCTGATCGTGGAAAACGCGCCAGCATTCGCGATTCTGGGCGAGCCTGTCACTCTGTCGATCCGGGTCGAGGATACCGGCGCAGGCCCCGCCGATACCACCGCGCCGATCACCATCAGCGTCGATGGCGGCGCGGCGCAGGAATATACCATAGACATCGGGCGCACCGTCGATCTGCCCATCACCCTGCCGCATGGCGGGCGCAACGTGATCCGCTTTGCCGTGCCCGCCGCGTCGGGTGAAATCACCGACCGCAATAACGCGGCCCTCGTGCAGATCAACGGCGTTCGCGACCGGCTGCGCGTGCTGTTGGTGTCGGGCGAGCCGCACCCCGGCGGGCGTACATGGCGCAACCTGTTGAAATCCGACAGCTCGGTGGACCTTGTGCATTTCACCATCCTGCGTCCGCCGGAAAAGCAGGATGGGGTGCCGGTGGCGGAACTGTCGCTGATCGCGTTTCCGACCCGCGAATTGTTCATGGAAAAGATCGACGATTTCGATCTGATCATCTTTGACCGTTACCGGCGGCGCGGCATCCTGCCGAACCTGTATCTGGAGAACGTCGCAGACTATGTGCGGCGCGGCGGCACCGTGTTGATCGCCGCTGGCAAGGAGTTTGCCGAGGCGGAATCGCTCTATCGCTCGCCCTTGGGCGTGGTGATGCCTGCCAGCCCGACGGCGCGCGTCGTCGAAGAGGGGTTTTTGCCCCGTATTACCGATATCGGCCAGCGGCATCCGGTGACGGCGGGACTTGCACCAGAAGGAACCGGCGACTGGGGCCGCTGGATGCGCCAGATCGAGGTGACCCCCACCAGCGGCGTCGTCGCGATGGAGGGGGCCGAGGGCCGCCCCCTGCTGGTGCTGGACCGGGTCGGCGAAGGGCGCGTGGCGCTGTTGGCGTCGGATCAGGCCTGGCTCTGGGATCGCGGGTTCGAAGGCGGCGGGCCGCAGGCGGAACTGCTGCGCCGTCTGGCGCATTGGATGATGAAGGAACCCGATCTGGAAGAAGAGGCGATCACCGCCGAACCCGTGGGCCAGATCATGCAGATCACCCGCCGCAGCCTGAAGGACACGGTCGGCCCGCTGACGATTGAGGGCCCGACGGGCGAGGCCGTGACCCTGCCCCTGAACCCCGACGGGCCGGGGCGGTTCACCGCGACCTATACCGGGCCGGATATTGGGCTTTATCGCCTGACCGAAGGCGATCAAAGCGTGGTGGTGGGCCTTGGCCCCGCCGCGCCGCGCGAATTTGTCGAAACCATCGCGGATGGTGCGCTTTTGGCCCCCTTGGTCGAGGCGCGGCGCGGCGGCGTTCTGCGCCTGTCAGATGGCGTGCCCGATCTGCGCGACGTGCGCGAAGGTCGGCCCGCCGCCGGACGCGGCTGGATCGGGATCACACCCCGCAACGCCTTTGAGACCCGCGACATCACCCGCTGGCCGCTGATGCCGGCGTGGCTGGCGTTGTTGCTGGTTGCGGGGCTGATCCTGGCCGGGTGGCTGCGCGAGGGGCGGCGCAGCGCCTGATCAGCGGGACAGCTTGACTGTAAAGGGCGCGCTGACGTCGCCGTTCGAACATTTCGCCTGCACGATGACCGACCGCAGACCATCCGGCACCGCGACATCGGTCAGCGACCGGGTAAAGGGCTGTTCGTCCTCATGCGGGTGCAGCAATTCGCGGGTTGCCAACACGGTGCCATCCGGGGCCAGCACCTGCCACGCATCGGCATAGTGATCCCAACCGGTATCGCCGTGCCGCACCGTGACATCAAACCGCCACCCCATGCCGGACCGGCTGACCGCGACGCCCTCGATCACGGACGGATCCGCCGCCAGCGGGGCGGCCAGCACTATGGCGGCGAGGATGAGGGCGGTGCGGGACATGGGCATGCCATACCAATGCGAAGGGGTGCTGTCGCGTCAACTCTGCGTGTGGCCCATATGATCTTCCGCCCCCAGCAGCACCGCGCGCGATCTTGAGGCAAACTCGCGCCGCCACAGCACCACGGTCGTCACGGCCGCCCCTGCGAACAACCCCAGCGGCCCCAGCAGCCAACCACAGGCGGCCAGCGCAAAATACACCGCGCGCAGGCCGCGATTGAAACTTTTCGCGGCGGTGATGTTGATCTCGGCGGCCTTGGCGGCGCGCGGCGCGGTATGCGGATCGGTCGGATTATCCGGCACGGCGGCCATCACGATGGCGCAATAGCCGAACAGACGGTGCGACCAGACGAATTTCAGGAACGCATTGGATAAAAAGAACAGGATCAGCAACACCTTTACTTCCCAGACCACGGCGGGGGTGGGCAGGTTCAGGTCGGTCGCAACCTGGGCCAGCGGCGCGGCATTGCCGATCAGGGCCAGCCCGCCGCCGATGGCGATCATGCTGGCCGAGGCAAAGAACGATGCGCCTTGCCGCAGCGTGGCGAGGATCTGCGAATCAAAAATGCGCGGGGTGCGTGCCACCATCTGCCGCATCCATTCGCGGCGATATTCGGCCATCAGCACTGACACCGATGGGCGCGCGGACGGCGGGTGTTCGATGTGCCAGCCGATCAGCACCCACAGCGCAAAGATCGCCAGCACCGCGCCCAGATCCAATGCTGTCAGCCCCAGCCAGATCAGCGTGGTCAGGTCGGCCATCCTCAGAACGGCTTCACCACCACCACCCACAGGATGGCGATGACGACCAGAACGCTGATCTCGTTGAACACCCGCAGATACAGGTCGGTTTCTTCGAAGATGCCCTTGCGCGCGCGCAGCACCAGACGCCCGGTCCACAGGTAATGTCCGGCGATCAGCGTCACCAGACCCAGCTTGACCCAGACCCATGTGGGATAGCCCCAGCTCCATCCCAGCCACAGGCCGGTCGCCACTGCGATCACGGCCAACCCGGCGGAAAACCGATACAGCCGGATCGTCAGATCACCCAAGGGGCCGAACGCCTGCATCCGCGCCCATTCGCGCCGCCAATAGATCAACGCGCGCGGCACCGCAAAGATGGATGTCATCCACCCCATCACGCACAGGATATGTATGATCTTGACCCAGTCCATGCGCCGCAACTGACAGGGAAACGCTGCGCTGTGCAAGGTGTCGCGGGGCCGCAGCGCCGGTCTTTGGAAATACCGCTAGGATTCTGCGGGTTTTGGTCATAATTTTTGACCAGACACAGGGTCTGACGCGACACCGGGAGAGCACCATGCAGATGCCAGAGCCAAACCCCGCCATTCTGGCCCGCAAGGCCGAGATCGTGGCGGCGCTGCGGGCGGTGCTGCCCGGTGATGCCGTGATCGACGCGGTATCCGAAACCCGCGCCTATGAATGTGACGCGCTGGCCGCTTATCGCTGCGCGCCGCTGGCGGTGGTGCTGCCATCCTCGACCGAGGAAGTGGCCGCCGCGCTGCGCGTCTGCCATGCGATGGGGGTGCCGGTGGTGCCGCGCGGGTCGGGCACGTCGCTGGCGGGCGGCGCGATGCCGTCGGCGGATGCCGTGGTGTTGGGCGTGGCGCGCATGGCCGAGGTGCTGGAGGTGGATTATGCGAACCGCCTGATCCGCGTGCAGGCGGGGCGCACCAACCTGAGCGTTACCGGCGCCGTGGAATCGGACGGGTTTTTCTATGCCCCCGACCCGTCCAGCCAATTGGCCTGCGCGATTGCGGGCAATGTGGCGATGAATTCGGGCGGGGCGCATTGCCTGAAATATGGCGTGACGACGAATAACCTCTTGGGCGTGCGGATGGTGCTGATGGATGGCACCATCGTGGACCTTGGCGGCGGGCATCTGGATGCAGGGGGGCTTGACCTGCTGGGCGTGGTCTGCGGGTCCGAAGGGCAGTTGGGCGTTGTCACCGAGGCCACGCTGCGCATCCTGCCCAAACCCGAAGGCGCGCGGCCGGTACTGATGGGGTTCGATAGGTCCGAAGTCGCGGGCGAATGTGTGTCGGCGATCATCAAGGCGGGCATCTTGCCCGTCGCGATCGAATTCATGGACCGCCCCTGCATCCGCGCCACCGAGGCCTTTGCCAAGGCGGGCTATCCCGATTGCGAGGCGCTGTTGATCGTCGAGGTCGAGGGATCAGAGACGGAAATCGCCGAGCAGCTTGCCGTGATCATGGCCATCGCCCGCGCGCATAATCCGGTGGAACTGCGCGAGGCGGCGGATGAGGGTCAAGCAAAACGCATCTGGCTGGGCCGCAAATCGGCCTTTGGCGCGATGGGGCAGATCAATGATTACATGTGTCTGGATGGCACGATCCCGGTGAGCCAACTGTCCTATGTGCTGAAGCGCATCGGCGAGATGAGCCGCGCTGTCGGGCTGGATGTCGGCAACGTGTTCCATGCAGGCGACGGCAACATGCATCCGCTGATCCTGTACAATGCCAACACGCCCGGCGATCTGGAACGCTGCGAGGCGCTGGGCGCGGATATCCTGAAGCTGTGCGTCGAGGTCGGCGGCTGTCTGACGGGCGAACATGGCGTGGGCATTGAAAAGCGCGATCTGATGGGGGTGCAATTCGCGCCCGATGATCTGGATATCCAGATGGCGGTCAAGGATGTGTTCGACCCCGCATGGTTGTTGAACCCCGCCAAGGTGTTTCCCTTGGCGTCATCGGCCGCGCGGCGCGCGGCCTGAAACGTAGCCGGGGGGCCAGCCCCCCGGAACCCCCCGAGGTATTTCTGGCAAGATGAATATGGAACAGGTCACAGATGAGGCCGGATTGGCCGCGCTGATTGCCAGCCGGGAGGCGCCGTTGCGGATCGTCGGTGGCGGGACGCGCGGGATGGTGGCGGGCAATGCGGAGCCGCTGTCGGTCGCGGGGCTGACGGGGGTCACGCTGTATGAACCGGGCGCGATGACATTGGTGGTGCGCGCGGGCACGGCTTTGGCCGAGGTGGAACGCGTGCTGGACGCAGAGGGGCAGCGGCTGGCGTTTGAACCCGCCGACTGGCGCGGCCTGCTGGGGACAAGCGGCGCGCCAACGATTGGCGGCGTTGTTGCGGGCAATATCAGCGGGCCGCGCCGCGTGGCGGTGGGGGCGTGCCGGGATTTCCTGCTGGGGGTGCGGTTCGTCGATGGACGGGGCCGGGTGATCAAGAACGGCGGCCGGGTAATGAAAAACGTCACCGGCTATGACCTTGTCAAGCTGATGGCGGGGTCTTGGGGCACCTTGGGCGTGCTGACTGAGGTCAGTTTCAAGGTGCTGGCCAAGCCCGCCACAGAGGCGACGCTGATCCGGCGCGGGGTGACGGCGGCGGAGGGGGTTGCGGCGCTGACTGTGGGTCTGGGCACGCCCTATGATGTGACGGGCGCGGCGTGGAGCGGCGGTGCGGCGTTGCTGCGGATCGAGGGGATGGCGGGGTCGGTCACCTATCGCCGCGATGCGCTGGCGCGACTTTTGGGTGCAGGGTGGGACGCGGCCGAGGGCGCGGACAGCGCCGCCCTGTGGCGGGACGTGCGCGATGTGACGCCGTTTGCGGGGCGGGCAGGCGTGGTGTGGCGGGTATCGGTCAAGCCGACCGACGGGCCGCGCGTTTTGGCGGCGCTTGGCGACCCCGAAGCGGTGTTGGACTGGGGCGGCGGGCTGTGCTGGCTGCTCATGCCCGAGGGCGCGGATGTGCGCGCCGCATTGGCCCCGTTTGGCGGTCATGCCACGCGGATCAGGGGCCATGACCCTGCGCCGGTGTTTCAGCCCGAACCGGCACCGGTGGCCGCCTTGTCCGCCCGGTTGCGCGCCGAATTTGATCCAAAGGGCCTGTTCAATCCGGGGTTGATGACCTGATGCAGACGACATTCACGCCAGAGCAACTGCGCGACCCCGGCACCGCGCGCGCCAATCAGATCCTGCGCGCCTGCGTGCATTGCGGGTTCTGCACTGCGACCTGCCCGACCTATCAGGTGCTGGGCGATGAATTGGACAGCCCGCGCGGGCGGATCTACCTGATCAAGGATATGCTGGAAAACGACCGCGTGCCCGACGCGGCGACGGTCAAGCACATCGACCGCTGCCTGTCCTGCCTTGCCTGCATGACCACTTGCCCGTCGGGTGTGCATTACATGCATCTTGTGGATCACGCGCGCGCCTATATCGAACAGAAATATAAGCGCCCGCTGATGGATCGCATCCTGCGCTGGACACTGTCGCAGATCATCCCCTATCCGATGCGGTTCCGCCTTGCCCTGCTGGCGGCCAAGATCGCGTCACCTTTCGCGCCGCTGGTCCCCGACGTGCGGCTGCGCGCGATGCTGGCGATGGCGCCGAAACGTATCCCGCCGGTCAGCCGCAATGACGATCCGCAGACGCATGTCGCGCGCGCGCCCCGGCGGATGCGGGTCGCGCTGATGACGGGCTGTGCGCAAAAGGCGCTGAATACGGACATCAACGATGCCACCATCCGGCTGTTGACCCGTCTGGGCTGTGATGTGGTGATCCCGCGCGGCATGGGCTGCTGCGGCGCGCTGACCCATCACATGGGCCGCGAGGCGGACGCCCATGCAAGCGCCGCCGCCAATATCCGCGCTTGGGTGGCGGAAATGGATGGCGGGGGCCTTGATGCCATCGTGATCAACACCTCGGGCTGCGGCACCACGGTCAAGGATTACGGCCATATGTTCCGCAACGATCCGCTGGCCGCTGACGCTGCGCGGGTGTCCGCCATTGCCCGCGATGTCAGCGAGGTGCTGGTGCGGCTGGATATGGAACCGGAGGCCGACAAGGGGCTGACGGTTGCCTATCACGCCGCCTGTTCGCTGCAACACGGCCAACAGATCAAGGATCACCCCAAGACACTGCTGAAACGCGCCGGGTTCCGCGTGGTGGAACCGGCGGACAGCCATCTGTGCTGTGGCTCGGCGGGGACGTATAACCTGATGCAGCCGGAAATTTCGGGGCAACTCAAGGCGCGCAAGGTCCAGACGCTTGAGGCGAAATCGCCCGATGTGATCGCCGCAGGCAACATCGGCTGTATGATGCAGATCGGGTCGGGTACGCAAATTCCCATCGTGCATACGGTGGAATTGCTGGATTGGGCCACGGGCGGGCCGGTGCCGCCTGCGTTGATCAACCCGGACAAACGCGTGCCAAAGCTGCCGGAAATCCCGCGTTTGCGCTGATCCGCGCCTTATTTCCGCCCAACGTGTTGATTAAGCCCGTCTCATGTTTCGCGTGGAGGCTGCATGCAGCGGGTTCTGATCTTTTTGGCAGTATTTCTGGTGGCAGGCGTCGCGTTGGCCGAGGATGCGTCGTTGCGGCGGCTGGATACCGGCGATGCAACCCGTGGCTGGGAGGCGGTGGGGCAGTTGAACCTTGGCGGCAAGGGGTTTTGCACCGGCGCGCTGATCGCCGAGGATCTGGTGCTGACCGCCGCGCATTGCCTGTTCGACAAGCATACCGGCGCGGCCATCGACCCCACCACGATCCAGTTTCTGGCGGGATGGCGCAATGGCCGGGCCGAGGCCTATCGTGGCGCGAAACGCGCGGTATCTCACCCGGACTATGCCTTTCAGGCTCACCCCGGTTCGGACCGGGTGCGCCATGACATCGCGCTGATCCAGTTGGACCAGCCGATCCGCACCGGCGCGATCAACCCGTTTGCCACTGACGCCCAGCCCCGGCGCGGCGAAGAGGTGGGGGTGGTCAGCTATGCCCATGACCGCGCCGATGCGCCGTCGCTGCAACGCACCTGCACCGTGCGCGACCGCGTGGCCGAGGTGTTGGTGATGTCCTGCGATGTCGATTTCGGGTCATCCGGCGCACCGGTGTTCTCGTTCGGCCACGGGCGGCCGCGGATCGTCTCGGTGGTATCGGCCAAGGCCGAGGTGGATGGGGCCAAAGTGTCGCTGGGCACCGATCTGGACGATACGTTGCCCGCGCTGAAGGCCGCCTTGCGGGCCGAGATTGGCCTGCCGCAGGCCGGACAGGGGGCCGTGCGTGTCGGCGTCATGACGGAACGCCGCGCCAGCGGGGCAAAGTTCGTGCGGCCCGGTGGTTGAAGCCACCTCTTGAAACCATCCTGTGGTTTTCCCATCTGATCGTCATCGGGATGCCCATGACGGGGTCCCGATCCGGCCTGTCCCCGTTGGGGAAGGCAATTCGGTATCGCTCAGCAGAGGATGACCCACATGCGAACCTTCGATCTTGCGCCGCTTCACCGCGCCACTGTCGGCTTTGACCAGATCGCCGACCTGATGGACCGCGTCTTTGCCAATGACGTGGCCCAGCCCAGCTATCCGCCTTACAACATCGAAAAGACCGGCGAGGCCGCATGGCGCGTGTCGCTGGCCGTGGCTGGTTTTGCCTCTGACGAATTGTCGGTGGAAACCCGCGAAAACGCGCTGATCGTGGCTGCGCGCAAGCCCGACGATGCCACGCCCCGCAGCTATCTGCATCGCGGCATTGCCACGCGGGCGTTTGAACGCCGGTTCACGCTGGCCGATCACGTCAAGGTCACGGGTGCGGTGCATGAAAACGGCATGTTGCACATCGACCTGATGCGCGAAGTCCCCGAGGCGCTGAAGCCCCGCCGCATTGCCATCGCCGCCGTGACCCCGGCGCGTGATGTGGTCGAGGGAACGGCAGTCAACTGATCCCGCGTCTGCGGATATGACGTAGCCCGGCAGGTTTCCCTGCCGGGCTTTTTCATGCGTCACGCGCGGGTCGGATCACATCTTGCCGATGGACCAGAACAGCGTCTCGCCCGAGGCGTCATCCACCCCGTCGTTGTCGGTGACCGCAAAGCCTTCGCCGTCGGCGGTGATGGCAAAGCCCTCGATCTTGTCCATCGCATAGCCGTTCAACTGCATCAGATCGGGCAGCAGGTCACGCACCAGTTCCTTGGTCACGACCGGCAGCGTCTCGCCGGCCTTGGCGGGGACCAGTTGCGCCACCGGCACACGATACAGCTTTTTCTCGACTGCCGCCGCGCCGATCTGGTTGTCGCGTTCCACGATATAGACGTAATCGCCATGCGCGGTGATTTCCGACAGGCCGATCCAGCCGCCGTTGACTTTGGACAGCGGGTAATGCACCGCGCCCCATTCCTTGGCTTCGATGTCATAGGCCATCAGCTTGACCATGCCCTTGGGGTCGTCACCCCATTCGCGCTGCACCGCCATCCACAGCTTGCCGCCGACCTGCGTGATGCCTTCGAAGCCGAACCGCTTTTCGCCCGCCAGATAGGCGGCAGGTACACCGATTTCCTGCTTGATCTCGCCCTTGGCGTTCACGTTCAGGATCGCATGCGGCACCAGCTTCGCCAGATCGCCTTCGGAGGCGACCCAGAACCCGCCTTTACCGTCCAGCGCGATGCCTTCAAGGTCCAGTTTCTGTGCGGGCATCCCGGCGCGGGTCACTTCCAGCGCCTTGGTGATCTTGGCGGGCTTGGTGCTTGCGTCGATGGTAAAGATGGTGGGCTGAAAGCCATAGAAGCTGTCGTTGACGGCATAGATCGTTTTGCCTTCGCCCGCGACCATGCCGGACAGCGCGCCAAAGCTGGCGACGCCCTCATCCGCCATGATCATCGGATAGGCAGGGGCCGCATCGGACAGCGCATAGATCATGACATGGCTGCGCGAGGTGCCGTCTTCGATGAAATCAACCTCGTTCGCGGTGGCCAGTAGACCGCGCGCGGGGATCGCCACTGCGCCTTCGGGCGACACGCCCGACGGCAGCAACTGCTTCAGCACCGGGGCCTTGGGGTCGGTGATGTCATAAACAGCGGCGATGGACGCGCGTTCGGTCAACACGAACAGCATCGGTGTGCCGCCCATGACGGCAAACTCCAGCCCTTCGGGTTCGACGCCCTTGGCATCCGACCGCTTGTCCGGATAGTGCCCGATCTTGGCGATGGCCAGTTCAAGGCTGTTGCCCGATTCGTAAACCACGGTGCCGTCCTTGGCAAAGATGGTCCAGCCGCGGGAACCGCCATCCATGTCGCCTTCGTTGGCCACAGCGAAGTGATCGTTGTCGATCCACTGCACCGCGTCGGGTTCGCGCAAACGTCCCGGCTGGGCGTCCTTGAACCGGATCGCGCCGCGTTCATCCTTGGTGTCGATACCGTCAAGATCAACCGCGCCGGCCGAGAAATGCGACACCACCGCGCCGTCCTTGGACAGCACGACGATGTGGTTGTTTTCCTGCAAGGTCACGGCGATCTCGCCCGCAGCGCTGATGTCCACAAATTCGGGTTCCGGGTCTTCGCCCGCGACAGCGGCGATGCCGGTCAGGTCGATCTTTTTCATCCCGGCGCAATCCACCGCGCCGTTGACCAAGGGCAGCGTCACCACGAAACCGGCGGGCATTTGCGGTACGCGGCCATCGCCTGCGTCCTCGTCGCGCTCATTTTCGATGGCGACGGCGATAAAGCTGCCATCGGGGGCTTTGGCGACCGCATCCGGCTGACCGCCCAGATCGCAGGAAGCGGTGATCTTGGCGGTGGCCAGATCAACCGTGCGCAACGCGCCCGACGGGGCGGTATAGCTTTCCGAGGTGTTGACGCCGACAAAGGCGGTCTGCCCCAGGATCACGGCGGTGGTCGGTTCGCCATCCACGTCGATATTGCCCTTGGGCGCGGGTTTCGCGGGATCGGTGATGTCGATCAGGCCGACGACGCCCAGCGGGCTGTCGGTATAGATCAGCGTCATGCCATCCTCGGATACCGAGATGATTTCGGCCGAGGTGACACGCTTGGTGTCTTCGCCCGCCGCCATGTTCGTTGGCGTGGCAAAGGACGCGATACGGTTGAAGTACTGTTCGGCAGTCGCGGCGCCGGCCATCAGGGCCAGCGCAGAGGTCAGCATTAGGGGGAAGGAACGCATCGTCATCTCCGACATTAGGGTCGGGATTGTGCTGTCACTTTCATGTGACAAAGGAATGACGATTTCGCGCGGCGCGCGGGGTCAGATCCGCAGGAACGGCTGCGCGATGCGCGGCAACAAGCCCGAGAACCGCAGCGGTGCGTCGGTGGCGGCAAGGCAGATGCAATCCTCGCCAATGTCCGCCACGGGGGTGTGTTTCAGCGACTGATCCGCCACTTCGACATCACCGCGCCCGAAACGGTCGGTCTGGTCGCGGAATGCGCCATGCAGCACCAGCGTCAGTTCCGTGCCGCGATGGCCGTGATCCGGCACCGCCATGCCCGCCGGGATATGCAGCAAACGGGCCGAGGCGCGGCGGCTGGTCGGCAGGATCGCCTGCCGCACCCCTCCCCCTGCCGGACGCCAGCGGACGGCATCCAGATCGCCACCGATGTAATCGCGCAGCGGCCTGGGCAGGATCGCAGCGTCATCAGACGGCGGGACCGCCACGGGGGCCATGTCCAGCGATGACTTGATCCGCGCCATGGTGGCGGCAAAGCTGTCGTTTTCCATCGCCACCGCCTCGCAGCGGTCCAGCATTACACCGCCGACACTGTCGAGGGCGGCGGCCTGCGCGCGACATTCGTCGCACAAGGACAGGTGCGCTGCGGCCACAAGGCTGAACGCCTCGGGCAGGGTTCCGGCCGAATAAGCCAACAGCAGCTTGTCGCTCAGGTGGTGTTTGATGGTCATGGGCGTGTTCATTATCTTTGTGTCAGGCCAGCGCATGGCGCAGGCGGTCTAAGGCCAATCTGATACGCGATTTGATCGTGCCAAGTGGGAGGCCGGTGATTTCCGCGATCTCGGAATGGGACAGATCGCCGAAATAGGCTTTTTCGATCAGTTCACGCTGTTTTTCCGGCAGCGTTTCCAAGGCACGCCCCAAGGCGACGTGGTCTTGTTGCAACGCCAATACGTCGATCTGATCCGGTTCGGCCTCGGGGCCCCAGGTCAGGTCTTCGGGTTCGGGGCGGCGTTCGCGGCGCAGGATGTCGATCTTGCGGTTGCGCGCGATGGTATAGATCCAAGTCGCGACTGAGGCGCGGCTGGGGTCGAATTGATGTGCCTTGGTCCAGACGGACGCCATGACGTCCTGTGTACATTCCTCTGCCAGCCCGCGGTTGGTGCCCGACCGGATCAGGAACGCCTTTACGCGCGGCGCGAAATGGCTGAACAACGCGGCAAAGGCCGCCTCGTCCCGCCTGTCACGCACCGAAAGCATCAGCGCCGTCATATCCTGTCCCTCTGCCGGGTCCGCGTTCAATTTCAATGCCTTCCGGATGACGATCCTGTTCGTCCGCCTCGTATCATGCCCGCCTTAGGGCTGCGAGATGGCATCGCAGGCAGGTTTGTCCAGCCCGGTCGAATTAAATCTGTTACGCGGCGCGCGCGGGATCGGATCACCGTTTCATACCGGATTTGCGGGCGATCTGCGAAAATTCTCATCCGATTGACCCAAGCCGCCGTAAACAGCATGAACGCGCGACATGAACCTGAAGAAAGACTGCACAGATGCCCTTTGAATCCGGCCAGCACCCGCCGAAACGTATCGCCGTGATCGGTGCCGGGATCACCGGCATGGGTGCGGCGCATATGCTGGGCGACCATCACCATGTCACCCTGATCGAAGCCGAGCCGCGCCTCGGCGGCCATGCCCGCACCAAGATCGCCGGCAAGCGCGGCGATCAGCCGGTGGATACCGGGTTCATCGTGTTCAACTATGCCAATTATCCGCAGATGGCCAAGCTGTTCGCGGCGCTGGATGTGCCGGTGGTGAAATCGTCGATGTCGTTCGGGGCATCGCTGCGCGGCGGGGCGCTGGAATACGGGCTGACCGATCCGCGCGCCGTGTTCGCGCAACCGCTTAACCTGTTCAATCCGCGCTATCTTGGGATGCTGCGCGATGTGATGCGGTTCAACGCGGGGGCGGTGGCGGCCGCGACGGACCCTGCGATGACGATTGGCGACCTGATCACCCGGATGCGGTTGGGCGATTGGTTCCGGGATTATTACCTGTTGCCGCTGTCAGGGGCGATCTGGTCCACGCCGG
Source organism: Paracoccus haematequi (assembly GCA_945881965.1). Lineage (GTDB taxonomy): Bacteria > Pseudomonadota > Alphaproteobacteria > Rhodobacterales > Rhodobacteraceae > UBA9554. The sequence continues at coordinate 86,632 of CAMCVS010000002.1, forward strand.
TGGAAAAAATCCTTGATTTCCCGGCCCATGCGCTGATCAGCTTTTTCAAGAACCACGCGCTGCTCAGCGCCTCGGGCCAGCATCAGTGGTATACTGTGCAAGGCGGATCAGTGGAATATGTCCGTCGTCTTGAGGCCGCGATGCGCGCGCAAGGCGTGGATATCCGGCTGGGCGCGCCAGTGGATGCCGTGCGCCGTCCGGCTGATGGTGGTGTCGATATCCGGTTGGTGGGCGCGGAGTGGGAACATTTCGATGCGGTGGTAATGGCCACCCATTCCGACGACAGCCTTGCGATGCTGTCTGATGCCACGCCCGACGAACGCGCCAATCTGGGCGCGATCCGCTATCAGGGCAACAGGGTGGTGCTGCATGCTGATGCATCGGTGATGCCCCGGTCGCGCCGGGTCTGGTCAAGCTGGAACTATACCGAAACCGCCGCGAAAGACGATGGCAAGATCGACCTGACTTATTGGATGAACTCGCTGCAACCGATCCCCAAGGACGATCCGCTGTTCGTCACGCTGAACACGACGCGCCCGATCCGCGAGGATCTGATCCACGATCAGACCACGCTGCGCCATCCGGTCTATGATCTGGAGGCGCTGGCGGCGCAGGGCCGGGTGCGGGCGATGAACGGCACGCGGGCGACATGGTTCTGTGGGGCGTGGATGCGCAACGGGTTCCATGAGGACGGTCTGGCCTCGGCGATCGAGGTAGCAGACGGCATCCACAGCGCCGACCGCCGCATGGTGGCGGCGCAATGACGCAGGTGGATCACATCGCGGGCCACACTTGGCATGGCCGCAAGGGCGATGTGCAGAACGCCTTTCGCTATGGCGTGGATTACGTGATGCTTGACCCGGAACGCCCGATCCGTGGCCCGCGTCTGTTCGGGCGCGGGCGCGGGCGCGGCGCGTTGGTGTCGGTGCAGGACCGCGATCATGGTGGCGCGCCGGGCAAGGGGCGCGGGGCGGCGTGGCTGCGTGAGGTTCTGGCGGCAAATGGCCTGCCACAGCCTGCGCGGATCGATCTGCTGACCCAGCCGCGTATTCTGGGTCATGTGTTCAACCCGGTGTCGTTCTGGTTCTGCCGCGACGCAGGCGGCGCGATCTTTGCCGTGCTTTCGGAGGTGACGAATACCTTTGGCGACCGCCATTCCTATCTGTGTCACAAGCCCGACCTGTCGCCCATCACCCCCGAAGACCGCCTGCTGGCGGGCAAGCTGATGCATGTCTCGCCGTTCCAGCCGGTCGAGGGGCGTTATGAGTTTCGTTTCGATATCCGCGATGACCGCATCGGCATCTGGATCGACTATACTGCCGGGAATGGCGGGTTGATCGCCACGCTCTGCGGGCCGCGCGTGGCGGCGACCAATGCAGGGCTGATCCGGGCCGCGTTACGGCGGCCGTTCGGGTCGCGCCGTGTGCTCGCGCTGATCCATTGGCAGGCGCTGATCCTGTGGATCAAAGGCGCGATGTATCGCCCCCGGCCCGCGCCGCCCGACACCGAGGTCAGCCGGTGACACAGAACCGCCTTTGGCCGTGGTCCCTGTTCGCTGCGCTGTTGGCCTCTGCGGGGCTGCCGATCTATATCCATGCGCCCAAGGCCTATGTGGACCTGTATGATGTGCCTTTGGGCGCATTGGGCGCAGTGCTGTTCGGGTTGCGGCTGTTTGATGTGGTGCAGGACCCGGTGCTGGGCCGGATCGCGGGACGGTTGCAGAACCCAAGGCTGGCCGCTGCGTTGTCCGTCGCGGTGATGGCGGCGGCGATGATCGGGCTGTTTGGTGTCACGCCGCCGATTGCGCCGTTGTGGTGGTTTGCCGTGATGCTGGCGCTGGTCTTCACCGCGTTTTCGTTCCTGACGATCCTGTTTTATGCAACGGGCGTGGTGCGCGCCGAGGCCATGGGGCCGCAGGGCCATGTCGTGCTGGCGCGCTGGCGCGAAACCGGGGCGCTGTTGGGCATCTGCGCGGCGTCAGTGGCGCCCTTGGTGCTGGGCGGGTTCGGTGGGTTCGCCTTGGCCTTTGCCGCGCTGGCCGTTGTCGCCGCCGTCGCGATGCGCGGCGAGTGGCAGCGCGCCGAGGTTGAGGACAGCGGGTTCGCCGTGGTGCTGGCCGATCCGGTCGCGCGGCGGCTATTGCTGACCGCGTTGTTGAACGCGGCCCCCGTCGCGGTCAGTTCCACGCTGTTCCTGTTCTTTGTCGAAAGCCTGTTGCAGGCACCGGGGGCGGAAGGCCCGCTGTTGTTGCTGTTCTTCCTGTCGGCGGCGATTGCCTCGCCCGTTTGGTCGCGGCTGGCGGAACGGCATGGCGCAAAGCGGATGCTGCTGGCGGGGATGGCGCTGTCGATTGTCACGTTTGCCTTTGCGCTGACGCTGGGTCCGGGGGATACGATTGCCTTCGCGGTGATCTGTGTCGCCTCTGGCGCGGCCTTGGGCGCGGACATGACGCTGTTGCCCGCACTGTTTGCCACCCGGATGGCGACCGTTGCGCCGGGGGCCTCGTCGGCCTTCGGGCTGTGGTCGTTCGTGTCGAAACTGGCGCTGGCGCTGGCGGCGATCACGCTGTTGCCGCTGTTGGACCGTGCCGGGTTCACGCCGGGGGCCGCGAATGACGCAGGTGCGTTGCGCGCGCTGCTTTTGGCCTATGCCGGCCTGCCCTGCCTGTTGAAAATCGCCGCAATCCTGCTGCTTGCCAAAACCAAAGAGGTCTGACGCCATGGAACCGATCATCTATGCCTTGGCCGGAGCGGCCACCGTTCTTGGGGCAACCTGGGCGCGGGAACGCTTCGCGGATTTTCGCGCGCAACGCCCCGAGGATTACGCCAGCCACCAAGGCGAGGCGTTTGATCTGCGGCGGCACCTGAACGGCGCGCTGATCTGCGAGGGCGTGATCTATGGCCCGACCGGGCGCGTCACCTCGCGGTTCGTGGGGGATTTTCTGGCGGAATGGCAGGGCAACCGCGGCGTGATGCGCGAGGTGTTCCGCTATGACAGCGGCGCGGAACAGCGGCGCGAATGGCGGCTGGACCTGGGCAATGACGGGCGTATCACCGCAATGGCGGATGATGTGGTCGGCGCGGGCAGCGGCTGGCAGAAAGGCCCGACGGTGCAGTTGCTGTATCGGCTGCGCCTGCCGCAGGATGCGGGCGGGCATGTGTTGGACACCACCGACTGGATGTATCTGGCCCCGAACGGGTCGATCATGAACCGCAGCCAATTCCGCAAATTCGGCATCAAGGTGGCCGAACTGGTCGCCACGATGCGTCCCGTAACCCCGCAGGTGTCAGCATGAACTTCGCAGGCAAGACCTATTGGCTGATCGGGGCGTCCGAAGGGCTGGGTGAGGCGCTTGCGCGCAAGATGGCGGCCCATGGCGCGCATCTGATCCTGTCGGCGCGCAATGCCGATAAACTGGCGGCGCTGGCCGCTGAATTGCCCCATGCGCGCGCCGTGCCCTGTGACGTGGCCAGCCGTGACAGCGTTGCGGCTGCTGCCGCCGAGGCCGGTCATATCGACGGTATGGTGTGGCTGGCGGGCGTCTATTGGCCGATGACGGCGCAAAAAGTCGATGCCGCACAGGCCGAGGCGATGGCGGATGTGAATTTCACCGGCGCGGTCCGGGCCGTGGCCGCCGTGCTGCCGCAGATGGTGGCGCGCGATGCGGGCCATATTGTGATCACCGGGTCGTTGTCGGGGTTCCGGGGACTGCCCGGTGCCATCGGCTATGCCGCGTCGAAGGCGGGGACGATGGTTCTTGCCGAAAGCCTGTATTGCGACCTGCACCGCAGCGGCGTGCGCGTGCAACTGGCCAATCCCGGCTTTATCAAGACGCGGCTGACCGCCAAGAACGACTTTGCCATGCCCTTCCTGATGACGCCCGAACAGGCCGCCGACCATATGCTGCGCCTGATGGCGTCGCGCCGGTTCAAATCCAGCTTTCCGGGCGCGTTTTCATGGCTGTTCCGGGGCGCACAGGTGCTGCCCGACTGGCTGTATTACCGCATCTTCGCCTGAAGGTCAGGCGACCGTCACGCGGTCCATATGCTGCGCCAGCGTGCCGATTTCGCCCAGCCATTCGGCCAGCAGCACCGGGTCCGACGGGGCCGCCGACACGCCGGGCGCAATGCGCCGTTCCAGCACCGCCGCGACCGCCAGCGCGACGGGCACCGACACCAGCCGCCCCATTGCCGTGCCGCGTTCGTCGCCCCAGGCATCCATCACCCAGGTCTTGTGCCAGACAGCCTTGCCATCCCGTTCCGCCTTCAGGTCCACGATCAGCACCACGCGGTCGGCCTCGCCGTCGCCATAGCTGTTGTCGCGCCAGAACTGGTCCGACATGTCTTTCAGCCGCGCGTCGCCTGCGGGGCCTTGCAGCGTTTCGATTTCCGCAAACACCGGGGCCCAAGCCTGCGCCCAACCCGCCAACCGCAAGGTGCCGCGCACGAAGGTCTGCACCCGCCAGTCCGGGTCGAAATGGTATTGCGGGATGAACACATAGCTGTCGCGGTTCGGATACACCTCGAACTGTTCTGGGATGGGCAGCGGCGCGTCATAGGTCGTGATCGCGTTCCAGGGCCGGTCCACACGGAACTCGGCGAAATCCTTCAGCGACCGCGACGGTGACCGCAGCGCCTTGAGCACGCCCAAGGGTGACCACGAGAATTTGTATTTGAAATCATTGGCGACTTTGGGCACGCCGCCGCAATAGCTGAGAAAGGTCAGCACGTTATCCGGGTGATGCGCGCCGGATGCGCGATACGCCTGGACCAGATCATGGGCCATCAGATGGTCGATACCGGGGTCCAGCCCGACCTCGTTGACAAAAGCCAGCCCCTTGGCACGCGCCGCCTCATCCAGCGCGCGCATTTCCGGCGAGATATAGGAGGATGAGACGAAATCCGCCCCCGCCTCCAGACAGGCCGTGGCCAGCGCCACATGCATGTCGGCGGGCAGCATGGACACCACCACATCGCCCGCCTGCAACGCCGCCGTCAGCGCCGCCAGATCAAAGGCGCGGATATCGCGGGCCAGATCGCCGACCTCGGCGCGGGCCTTGTCCACCGTGCGGTTCCAGACGGTGACGGGGTATCCCGCCTCCAGCAACCGCCGCAGACCGGGAATGGCCGACAGGCCGGTGCCGCACCAATGGATCGTCATGGAGTTCTCCTTAGCCGAATTTCAGTTTCGCCGCGACGATGGCGATCATGCAGGCGGTCGCCACCACATTGGCCAGAATGATAGGCCAGTCCATCACCAGAACGCCATAGACCAGCCACATGATGACAGTGGCCAGAAACAACAGATTGGCGGGCAGGGACAGTGACCGGCTATCGCCGGTGCGCCAGACCTGAATGGCCTGCGGCACCCAGGCCACCATGCCCAGCACCGCCGCGATATAACCGATGATCAGGGTCACGGTCACGTCAGACACCCGCGATATGGTTCTGGAACGTCTTGAACGCGCGGCCCCACACGCCTTGATCCAGCGCGTCCAGTGTCAGAAGATGCGGCAAGAGTTGCCGCGCGAAATCCTCGGAACTTTCGCGGGGCAGCATGGATGGCAGGTTGTCGATCGCCATCACGTCGAGCGGCGGCGAGTCATGCACCCGGATCACCGGGTCATCCCATGTGGTGGTGCGGTCATAGACCTTGATCGGCGAGAAATGGGATGTGGGATCGCAGGCGATATCGCCAATCGCGGTCAGGCGGCGCGGTTGGGTCGCGGTGTCGGCGGGCACGAAGACCGGGCACCCCGGCATCGCAAGGATGCTGTTAATGAAGATATCATGCGCCAGCACCTCCGGGAATGGCCCGCCATGCGCGGTCTCAGTCATATCCCAGCGGGTGACGGGGATCGCCAGCGCCTCGCACAGGTCCGCCGCGCCGCGTCCGACACGGCCCAGAGCGCCGATGACGATGGCATTTGGCCGCCGCCCGCCAAGCGTGTCCAGCGCGTCATCCAAAGCGCTGACCAGCGCGTCGCGGCTGCCATACACGCCCACTGGCCCGCATTTTTCGCCGTGCTGCTGCGCCAGCCAGGCCAGAACCGTCACCGCCGCCCCGGCATAGCCCGCCCAATAACCAAAGGCGGCAACGCGCCGCCCGTCGTGATCAACGAGGTATTCCAGATCATACAGCGAGCCGCCCCCGGCCTTGAACCGCTGCAACAACACGCGCCCCGCAGGCTGGCCCTTATAGGCGTGGCCGAACAGGATATGGCGGTGGACCAAGGGGGTGCCATCCTCGGGCAGTTCCTTGAGACCAAAGATGATCGCATCGCGCGGCGCGTCGGGCCATGACGCCATCGGCACGATATCGGCCCCTGCCGCGCGATAGCCGTCGATCGGAATGGCGCGATTGGGGCTGTCTTCGACCGTCAGGCGGATGCCGCTGGCGATCAGCGCGCGCGCGCCTTCGGGGGTCAGGCCGACGCGGTCCTCATTGAGGCGTTGTTCGGCGCGCAGCCAGAGATGGGTCATGTTGGCACTCCTGTCACCGCGCCAGACTTAGCGCCGCCCGCGGGCGGGCGAAAGGGGGTCACAGATGGGTGCGGGCATAGCGCCGGTCGGGCCGGTCCAGATGCGGCACCGCGTTGAACTGCACCAGAATGGGGGTGCCCGCCACGGGATGCACCTGATGCAGCGAGGTGTTCATGATCGCCAGACACGCATGCGCCATGGTCTGCATCGACAGGCCCATGACCTGCTGCATCACCATGCCGATCACCCCGCCCGACGTGACCACCAACGCAGGCCCTTGCCCCGCCGCGATATCCGCCAATGCGGCCCGCGTGCGGTTTTCGAAATCTGCAAATGTTTCCGGCGCGCCCGGAAGCTGATCGTTTTGCCATAGATCGAACAGGCGCGGCATATGGGCGGCAAAACCTTCGCGGTCTTCGGGATGCTTCAGGCCATGCACATCGGCGGCGATCTGCGCCATGCCGAAATAGGACAATTCGTTCAGCCGCGGGTCAACCTCGGGCACCAGCCCCATCCCCGCCGCCGTTTCCAGATGCCGCCGCAGCGACCCGGCATAGACCCGCATCACGGGTTCCTGCGTGTCGCGCAGATGTTCGCCCAGCCATTGCGCCTGCTGATGGCCAAGCGCGGACAGTTGGTCATAGCTGTGTTCATCGCGCGCGGCGGTGTTGGCCTGCCCGTGGCGGATGAGGGTAATCGTGGTCATCGGAGCCTCCGTTTCCGGCGAGCTAGCGCGGCGATGTGACAGGTGCAAGACGGCTTGGCGGCGCTGCATCGGCGGACTGCCCGCGTCCGGCATCGGCCAGTCACCAAAATGTTGCAGGAAATCATTGACGTCACCGCCTGAACGCGCACTTGTAATGATAGGAGATTCGCTCACCGAAAGCGGACCCTGGCCCGGCACAAGGGCAAACGGGAGGAGAAAACGTGGATAAGTCGTCTTTGGCGACGGGTGGGCTTTTGTCCATTCCGTCGCTTTTGCAGCGTAACGCGCAACAGTTCGCGGCCAAACCGGCCTATCGCGAAAAGGAATTCGGCATCTGGCAGACCTGGACCTGGGCCGAGGTGCAGGACGAAGTCGATGCGCTGGCGCTGGGGCTGATCAATCTGGGTGTGAACGAAGGCGATTTCATCGCCATCATCGGCAACAACCGGCCCCATCTGTATTGGTCCATGGTCGCCGCGCAATCGGTGGGCGCGATCCCGGTGCCGCTGTATCAGGACGCCGCCGCCGAAGAGATGGCCTATGTGCTGGAACATTGCGGCGCGCGCTTTGCCATCGTCGAGGATCAGGAACAGGTGGACAAGGTGATCGAGGTGCAGGACCGCCTGCATCAATTCGAACACATGATCTATCTCGATCCCCGTGGCCTGCGGAAATACGACCATCACAAGCTGCATGAATTTCGCCATGTGCAGGCACAGGGGCGCGCGGCGCGCGACGAATTCACCCCCGATCTGGCCGCGCGGCGCGCCAAGCTGGATTATGCGTCGACCTGCGTGATGCTGTATACTTCGGGCACGACCGGCAAGCCCAAGGGCGTGGTGCTGTCGAACCGCAACATCATCGAAAGCGCGCGCAATTCCTGTGATTTCGACAATCTGCGCGTCGGCGAAGAGGTGCTGGCCTATCTGCCGATGGCATGGGTGGGCGATTTCATCTTTTCCATCGGGCAGGCCTATTGGTCAGGGTTCTGCGTCAACTGCCCCGAAAGCGCGGAAACCATGCAGACCGACCTGCGTGAGATCGGGCCGAGCTATTTCTTTGCCCCGCCCCGCGTGTTTGAAACCATGCTGACCACCGTGATGATCCGTATGGAAGACGCCAGTCCGATGAAGAAATGGCTGTTCGACCGGTTTATGGCGCTGGCGAAACGCGTTGGCCCCGCAATTCTGGATGGCAAGCCGGTGGGTGCGATGGACCGGGCCATGTATGCGCTGGGCAATATGTTGGTCTATGGCCCGCTGAAGAATACGCTGGGTTTTACCAATATCCGCGTGGGATACACGGCGGGCGAGGCGATCGGGCCGGAAATTTTCAGCTTCTACCGCTCGCTCGGCATCAACCTGAAACAGTTGTATGGCCAGACCGAGGCGACGGTGTTCATCACCGTCCAGCCCGATGGCGAGGTGCGCGCCGATACCGTGGGCGTGCCAGCGCCCGGCGTGGAACTGCGGATCGCGGACACGGGCGAGGTGTTCTATCGTTCGCCCGGCGTGTTCGAATATTACTACAAGAACGCTGAAAGCACCGCGTCCACCAAGGATGCCGAGGGCTGGGTGGCCACCGGCGACGCCGGTTTCATCGAACCCGGATCGGGTCATCTGCGCATCATCGACCGCGCGAAAGACGTGGGCAAGATGGCGGATGGCAGCCTGTTCGCGCCGAAATACGTGGAAAACAAGCTGAAATTTTATCCCAACATCCTCGAGGCCGTGGTGTTCGGCAACGCGCGCGACCGCTGCTGCGCCTTTATCAACATCGACCTTGCTGCCGTGGGCAACTGGGCCGAACGCAACAACCTGTCCTATTCCGGCTATCAGGAACTGGCGGGCCACCCCAAGGTTCTGGACATGGTGCAGGCCCATGTCGAGGAAGTGAACGCATCGGTCGCCGCCGACCCGATGCTGTCGGGCTGCCAGATCCACCGCTTTCTGATCCTGCACAAGGAACTCGATGCCGATGACGGCGAAATGACCCGCACCCGCAAGGTGCGCCGCCGCATCATCGAGGACAAATATGCCGACCTGATCGGCGCCTTGTATGACGGATCGGCGCAGATTTCGACCAAGACCGAAGTGACCTACGAGGATGGCCGCAAGGGGTACATCAGCGCGACGCTGACACTGCGCGATGCCCGCGTGTTCCCGGTGACAACGCAGAAGGTGGCGGCGGAATGAACGCACAGATGCACCCACAAGACGGCTATACCACCGCTGATGGCCGCAATATCGGCCCCGTGCTGATGGAGATGCGCAACATCACCCTGCGCTTTGGCGGGGTGAAGGCGATCACCGACATCAGTTTCGACATCCGCGAGGGTGAGATCCGCGCCATCATCGGCCCGAATGGCGCGGGCAAATCGTCGATGCTGAACGTGATTTCCGGCTTCTACGTGCCGCAGGATGGCGAGGTCTGGTACAAGGGCCAAAAGCGCCCGCCGATGAAACCGTTTCAGGTGGCGCGTCTGGGCATTGCCCGCACGTTCCAGAACATCGCGCTGTTCGAGGGCATGACGGTGCTGGACAACGTGATGACGGGCCGTCTGAACCACATGAAATCGGGCCTGATCGCGCAGGCGATCTGGAAAGGCCGCGCCGAGGCCGAAGAGGTGGCGAACCGCGAAGTCGTCGAAAAGGTCATCGACTTTCTGGAAATCCAGGCGATCCGCAAGACGCCGGTGGCGCGCTTGCCCTATGGGTTGAAAAAGCGCGTCGAACTGGCGCGCGCGCTGGCGGCGGAACCGTCGCTGTTGTTGCTGGACGAACCGATGGCGGGGATGAACGTCGAGGAAAAAGAGGACATGTCCCGCTTTATCCTGGACGTGAACGACGAGTTTGGCACTACGATCTGCCTGATCGAGCACGACATGGGCGTGGTGATGGACCTGTCCGACCGCGTCGTGGTGATGGATTACGGCAAGAAAATCGGCGACGGCACCCCCGACGAGGTGCGCAGCAATCAAGCCGTGATCGACGCCTATCTGGGGGTGGCGCATGACTGATTCGATCATCTTCGCAGGGAGGACTTAACATGCCCGAAACGCTGCTTTACGCGATCGAAGTGATGACCAACGGGCTGATGGCCGGGGTGCTGTATGCGCTGGTGGCACTTGGTTTCGTGCTGATTTACAAGGCGTCAGGCATTTTCAACTATGCCCAAGGCGTGATGGCGCTGTTTTCGGCGCTGACGCTGGTGGGGATCATGGATGGGCAAGTGCCATTCGCGCATCTGATCAACGCGGTGTTCGGCACGGATCTGCATCATTTCGGCTGGACCCTGCCCGCACTGTTGTCGATCATCCTGACCATGGGGGTGATGGTGCTGCTGGCTTGGGCGGTGCAGCGGTTCATCTTTCGCCATCTGGTCAATCAGGAACCGATCATCCTGTTCATGGCGACCATTGGGCTTGCTTATTTCATGGAGGGCTTCGGCGACATGATGTGGGGGTCCGACATCAAGAAGCTGGACGTGGGCCTGCCGCAGGGCATGAATAGCTGGATTGATGAAACGACGTTCAACGCCTTGGGCTATGGGTTCTTCATCGACAATCTGGATATCGTGGCAGCGGTGGTGGCGACGGTTCTGGTCGGTGTTCTGGTGGCGTTCAGCCAATACACCAAACAGGGCCGCGCCATGCGCGCCGTGGCGGACGACCATCAGGCGGCGCTGTCGGTCGGCATCTCGCTGAATTTCATCTGGATCATGGTGTGGTCGGTGGCCGGATTTGTCGCGCTGGTCGCGGGCGTGATGTGGGGTGCGAAATCGGGCGTGCAGTTTTCGCTGTCGCTGATCGCGCTGAAGGCGCTGCCGGTGTTGATGCTGGGCGGCTTCACCTCGATCCCCGGTGCCATCGTGGGCGGGCTGATCATCGGTGTGGGCGAAAAGCTGTTCGAGTTCTTTGTTGGACCGATGATCGGCGGGGCGACGGAGAACTGGTTCGCCTATGTGCTGGCGCTTATTTTCCTCGTGTTCCGGCCGCAGGGCCTGTTCGGCGAAAAGATCATCGAGAGGGTGTGAGATGCAGAAAACCATCGCAATCTTGAACGTGATTGCCTGGGGCGGGTTCTGGGCCTTTGGATATCTGGCGCTGACCACGGACCCGTCCGAAGCGCACCGCATGATGATCGCGCTGGTGCTGGCCACGCTGGGCGGCGCTGTCGGCCTTTGGGCCTGGTTCAAGCTGGTACGCCATGCCGAGACTACGGGCCTGACGCAAAAGCCGAAATTCGCCGTGCCGGAACACCTGCGCACGATGCCTGAAGGGGAAAACTGATGCTTTACCGCGAGGCTGGCGATTTCAAGACGAGCTATGTGGCGGATGGGCAGACATTCCCGATCTGGTTCGACCGCATGCGGTATTATGCCGTGCTGGCGATTGCGTTCGGGGTGATCCCGTTCTTCGTCAATGACTACTACGCCAATGCGGTGCTGCTGCCGTTCCTGATCTATTCGATCGCGGCCATCGGATTGAACATTCTGGTCGGCTATTGCGGGCAGGTGTCGCTTGGCACCGGCGCGTTCATGGCGGTGGGGGCCTATGCGGTCTACAAGCTGATGACGGCGTTTCCCGAGGTGAACCTGTTCTTTCACGTGCTGCTGGCGGGTGGGATCACGGCCTTTGTGGGGGTGATGTTCGGTCTGCCATCGCTGCGGATCAAGGGGTTTTACCTTGCGGTGGCGACGCTGGCGGCGCAGTTCTTTCTGGTCTGGTTGTTCAACCGCGTGCCGTGGTTCTACAACTATTCCGCCTCGGGGCAGATTTCCGCGCCGGACCGCACCGTGTTCGGTATGCTGGTGTCGGGACCGAATGCCGAGGCTTGGGCGAAATACATGTTCTGCCTGGTGTTCACGGTGGGCGTGGCGTTTCTGGCGCGCAACCTGACGCGCGGGATGCAAGGGCGGCAATGGATGGCGATCCGCGACATGGATATCGCGGCGGAAATCATCGGTGTGAACCCGTTGCGGGCAAAGCTGATGGCCTTTGCGGTGTCGTCGTTTTTCATCGGCATCGCGGGGGCGCTGTTTTTCGCGGTCTATCTGGGCGCGGTCGAGGTCGGCGAGGTGTTCGGCATCAACAAATCCTTCCTTGTGCTGTTCATGATCATCATCGGCGGTCTGGGGTCGATCTTTGGTTCTTTCGCGGGAGCGGCGTTTCTGGTGCTGCTGCCGGTGTTGCTGAAGAACGTGCTTGTGGGGGGGCTGGGATGGCCCACCGATCTGGCGGCGCATGTGGAATTCATGATCGTCGGCCTGTTGATCATCGTGTTCCTGATCGCCGAGCCGCATGGTCTGGCGCAGTTGTGGCGCGTGGCCAAGGAAAAACTGCGGCTCTGGCCGTTCCCGCATTGAATCAGGGGCGGGTGAAATCACCCGCCCTACGACATACCCGCACCCGGAGGAGGGCGCGGGGACTGACCGGGGAAGCACCCCGGCGACCCGACATCGGACCAACCATGGGAGGAATACCCCGATGAAACTGAAACTGATCTCGGCCGTTGTGGCGGCCATTGTCGCTGGCGCACCGGCGATGGCAGACCTGACCTTTTCCGCACTCAGCTATCGCACCGGGCCCTATGCCGCCAACGGCATCCCCTTTGCCGATGGCTATGCCGACTATTTCACCCTGCTGAATGAACGCGATGGCGGCATCGGCGGCGAAAAGATCAACCTGATCGAATGTGAAACCGCCTATAACACCGAAAAGGGCGTGGAATGCTATGAGTCCACCAAGGGCTCGGGCGCGCTGGTGTATCAGCCGCTGTCCACCGGCATCACCTATCAGCTGATCCCCAAGGCCACCGCCGACGGCATCCCGGTGCATTCGATGGGCTATGGCCGCACCTCGGCCAAGAATGGCGAAGTGTTCAGCCATATCTTCAACTATCCCGCCAACTATTGGGATGGCGCGTCGGTCGCGATCAAGCATCTGCTGGATGTGAATGGCGGCGACCTGAAGGGCAAGAAGATCGCGCTGGTCTATCACAACTCGGCCTATGGCAAGGAACCGATCCGCACGCTGGAAGAGCTGGCGAAAAAGCATGGCTATGAACTGACGCTGCTTCCCGTGGATCACCCCGGCCAGGAACAGAAATCGCAGTGGCTGCAGATCCGCCGCGACAAGCCCGACCATGTGCTGATGTGGGGCTGGGGCGTGATGAACCAGGTCGCCATTCAGGAAGCCGTCAACATCCGCTATCCGATGGAAAACTTCATCGGCATCTGGTGGTCGGGGTCGGAAAACGACGTGCTGCCTGCGGGCGACGGCGCGAATGGCTATAAATCGCTGACGTTCCACAACACCGGATCGGATTTCCCGTTGTTCGCCGACATCGAGAAATACGTGAAGGGCGCAGGCAAGGCCGCCGGTGCGGGCGACCAGATCGGCACCGCTCTGTATAACCGTGGGCTTTATGCCGCGATGCTGGCGGCTGAGGCTGCCAAGACCGCGCAGGAGATCCACAAGACCGCCGCCATCACCCCCGCGATGATGCGCGACGGCATGGAAAACCTTGACATCACCGAGGCCAAGATGACCGCGCTGGGTCTGCCGGGCTTTGGTCCGTCGTTCAAGGTGTCGTGCCAGAACCACGGCGGCGACGGTCTGACGGCCGTGCTGCAATGGGATGCGGCGGGCAAGAAGTGGAACAAGATTACCGACTTCATCGCGCCCGACAATGACGTGCTGAACCCATTGGTGGCCGAAGATGCCGCTGCATATGCCAAAGAGGCCGGGATCACCCCCGCCTGCAAGTAACACGACCGCGGGCCGCCTGTCGCGGGCGGCCCGCATCCTGACAAGAGGGTGCGAACGATGCTGGATGCCGGTCCGACGACGCAAGAGACCTTGCTGGAAGTCAACAATATCGAGGTGATCTATAATCACGTCATCCTCGTGCTGAAAGGCGTCAGCCTGAAGGTGCCAAAGGGCGGCATCACCGCCTTGCTGGGCGGCAACGGCGCGGGCAAATCCACCACGCTGAAGGCGATCTCTGGCCTGTTGGCGTCGGAACGCGGGCATATCACCAAGGGCACGATCACCTATCGCGGGGGTTCCATCGCGGCGATGAACCCTGCCGATCTGGTGCAGCGCGGCGTTATCCAGGTGATGGAAGGGCGGCATTGTTTCGAACACCTGACGGTCGAGGAAAACTTGATGACCGGGTCTTACACCCGGCGCGACGGGCGCGCGGCGGTCGAGGCCGACCTTGAGATGGTGTATACCTATTTCCCGCGCCTGAAAGAGCGGCGCAAAAGTCAGGCGGGCTATACCTCGGGCGGCGAGCAGCAGATGGTGGCGATTGGCCGCGCGATCATGTCGCGCCCGGAAACCATCCTGCTGGATGAACCATCCATGGGGCTGGCCCCGCAGCTGGTCGAAGAGATTTTCAACATCGTCAAGACGTTGAACGAGAAAGAGGGCGCAACCTTTCTGCTGGCGGAACAGAATACCAACGTCGCGCTGCGGTTCGCGCATTACGGCTATATCCTGGAATCGGGCCGTGTGGTGATGGACGGGCCTGCAAAGGATTTGCGGGAAAACCCGGACGTCAAAGAATTCTACCTTGGCATGTCGGACGAGGGGCGCAAATCCTTCCGCGACGTGCGCAGCTATCGCCGCCGCAAACGCTGGCTGAGCTAACCCGAAAGGCTGTCTGATGACCTTTTTCGACGCTTTGGAAACCCGCAGCGACGCGGACCGTGCCGCGTGGCTGGCCCGCGAATTGCCCGCTCAGATTGCCCGCGCGCAAGGCTTGCCGGGCTATGCCGGGCGGTTGGACGGGGTGGATGCCGCGCGCATCACCCGCATTAGCGATCTGGCCGCGCTGCCGGTTTTGCGGAAATCCGATCTGGGTGCGGCGCAAAAGGCGTCAGCGCCTTTCGGCGGGCTGACGACGCGCGCGGCGCATGGTTTCGCGCATGTGTTCCAGTCGCCGGGACCGATCTATGAACCCGGCAACGTGGACGCCGACTGGTGGCGGATGGGACGTTTCCTGCACGCAGCCGGTGTAGGGCGCGGCGATATCGTGCAGAACTGTTTCGGATATCACCTGACGCCTGCGGGGATGATCTTTGAATCCGGCGCGCGGGCGGTAGGTGCCGCCGTGCTACCCGCGGGCACCGGCCAGACCGAGCTACAGGTGACCGCGGCCCATGACATCGGCTGCACCGCCTATGCCGGCACGCCCGACTATCTGAAGGTGATCCTTGATAAAGCCGACGAGATGGGCGTGACCTTGCGCTTTACCAAGGCCGTGGTGGGGGGCGGCGCGCTGTTCCCGTCGCTGCGCGCGCATTACGCCGACCGCGGCATCGCCTGCCTGCAATGCTATGCCACGGCGGACTTGGGCAATATCGCCTACGAATCCCCTGCGATGGAGGGGATGATCGTGGACGAGCATGTGATCGTGGAAATTGTCACCCCCGGCACCGGCGACCCCGTGGCCCCCGGTCAGGTGGGCGAAGTCATTGTGACCACGCTGAACCCCGATTACCCGTTGATCCGCTTCGCCACCGGCGATCTGTCGGCGGTGTTGCCGGGGGCGTCGCCCTGTGGCCGCACCAACCTGCGCATCAAGGGCTGGATGGGCCGCGCCGACCAGACCACCAAGATCAAGGGCATGTTCGTGCGGCCCGAACAGGTGGCGCAATTGGTTGCCCGCCACCCCGAAATCACCCGCGCCCGCGTCGTTGCAGGCCGTGACGGCGAGATGGACACGATGACAGTGCGGATCGAAGCCACGGGCGGCGATGCAGCCGCCTATGCCGCCAGCGTCGTCGATGTGCTGAAGATGAAGGGCGCGGTTGACATCGTCGCCCCCGGCAGCCTGCCCAATGACGGCAAGGTGATCGAAGATACCCGGACCTACGGCTAAGCCCCTAACAGACGCGCCAGCATGTCGGACGCAGGTTCGGTCAAAGGGTCGATGACGTCGAAATGGTGCCGATCCGGCGCGATGATCTGCGGCACGGACCACGCGTCCGCCAGCCAACGGGTCTGGTCCAGAAACGCGGGCCGCTCTGCGCCGCCAACCCAGAGCGTGACAGGCACGGGCAGGCGCGCGGGCCTCAAAAGCGGGCTTTCGGCCTCTGCCTCGGCGTCCGTCAGGCGGAAATCGGCGTTCATCGCGGTGTGCATCAATGGGCGCAGGTCGGACAGCAGGGAAATCGGCATGACATGGCGCAACCGCGCCGCCACAGGATCGGGCAACAGCCCCGGTTCCAGCATCCGCGCCACCAGATGCCCGCCTGCGGAATGACCTGCTAGCACGACCGGCCCCGCCACCATCGCGCTGGCCGCCGTGATGGCCGCCGCGATCTGCCGCGTGATGTCCGCGATGTGCACCTCTGGGCACAGGTCATACCCCGGCATCGCCACCGCCCAGCCCTGCGCCACAGCGCCGCCCGCCAGATGCGAAAACATGGACGGATCAAAGGCCCGCCAATAGCCGCCATGCACGATCACGCAGAGGCCCTTGGGCGAAGGGCCGGGCAGATACAGATCGAACCGCTGCCGCGCGCTGTCGCCATAGCTGACGCCCAGATCGGCCAGCCCCTGTTCCAGCATCCCTTCGCGGAACCCCGCCGCTTGCGCGGCCCAACGGGCCGGGTATTCGGGCCCACCCGGAATGAAAGCGGCATTGGCATAGGCGTCGTCAAGGTTGACTGTCATTTGATTAACACGTTAATTATTTGCGGGATGGAAGGCTGGACAAGACTGTGCCCCGGTGCTTTCCCTTGGCAAGACAAATTCCGTGGAGGATGACCATGCTGGATACCAAGACCGACCTGCAATCGCTGCTGAACGACCCCACGCTGCTGGCGACGCTGGCCTACGGCAACGGGCAATGGATCGCGGGCGAGCGGACGTTTCCGGTGACGAACCCGGCGCGGGGCGATGTGATCGCCGATGTCGCCGACATGTCGCGGGAACAGGTGGCGGGCGTGATCGACGCTGCCTATGCCGCACAAAAGGACTGGGCGAAATGGACCGGCAAGGAACGCGCCGCCGTCATGCGCCGCTGGTTCGACCTGATGATGGCCAATGCCGATGATCTGGCCACCATCCTGACCGCCGAACAGGGCAAACCCCATGCCGAGGCGCGGGGCGAGATCGTCTATGGCGCATCCTTCATCGAGTTCTTTGCCGAAGAGGCCAAGCGCATCTATGGCGAAACCATCCCCGGCCATCAGCGCGACAAGCGCATCATGGTGATCAAGCAGCCCATCGGGGTGGTGGCGTCGATCACGCCGTGGAATTTCCCCAACGCGATGATCACGCGCAAGGCCGCCCCCGCGCTGGCCGCTGGATGCAGCTTCGTCGGTCGCCCGGCAGCGGAAACCCCGCTGTCCGCGCTGGTGATGGGCGTCTTGGCGGAACGCGCGGGCATCCCGGCGGGTGTGTTCAATATCGTCACCTCGTCGCGGTCGTCCGAGATTGGCCGCGAATTCTGCGAGAACCCATTGGTGCGCAAGCTGACCTTTACCGGATCGACCGAGGTGGGGCGCATCCTGCTGCGGCAGGCCGCCGATCAGGTGATGAAATGTTCGATGGAATTGGGCGGCAATGCGCCCTTCATCGTGTTTGACGATGCCGATATCGACGCCGCCGTCGAAGGCGCGATCCTGTGCAAGTTCCGCAACAATGGCCAGACCTGCGTCTGCGCCAACCGGATCTATGTGCAAACGGGCGTCTATGACGCGTTTGCCGCCAAGCTGGCGGTGGCCGTGGGCAAGCTGAAGGTGGGCGATGGGCTGGTCCCCGGCACCACGCTGGGCCCGCTGATCAATGCCGATGCGATTGCCAAGGTGCAGGATCACGTCGCCGATGCGGTGGCCAAGGGCGGCACCGTGATCATGGGCGGTGCGCCGCATCAGGGGCCGGGCAATTTCCTGCCCCCCACCATCATCACCGGCGCGACCCGCGACATGGCCTTTGCGACCGAGGAAACATTCGGGCCGCTTGCCCCCTTGTTCCGGTTCGACACGGTGGACGAGGTGATCGCATTGGCCAATGACACGATCTTTGGTCTGGCGAGTTATTTCTATGCCAAGGATCTCAGCCGGGTCTACAAGGTCGCCGAGGCGCTGGAATACGGCATCGTGGGCGTGAACACCGGGCTGATTTCCACCGAGGTCGCGCCGTTTGGCGGGGTCAAGCAGTCGGGCCTTGGCCGCGAGGGCAGCCATCACGGGATCGAGGATTTCCTGGAGATGAAATACATCTGCCTGAGCGTTTGAGCGGGCGGAGGACCGGGGCGCTGCCCCGGACCCCGGGATAGTTTTGAACCAGAGAAGCCGAAGGGGTGGGGGATTCCCTACTAGGACCGATGGGCCACAGGGCGCAGGATGCGGTATAAGCATTTGCTGCGACCGGAGATTTGCCATGCCGCGCCCGTTCAACCGCACCGTGTTCATCGTTCTGGGCCTGTTGTTCCTGGCCCTGCTGCCCGCGCTTTCCGTCGCGGCACCGCTGGTGGCGCGGGTCGATATTTCGACCCAGACCATGACCGTCTATCTGGACGGCAGTCCGGCCTATACCTGGCCCGTGTCCACCGCGCGCAAGGGCAAGGTGACGCCCACGGGCACATTCCGGGGGCAGTCGATGTCGCGCCACCACAAATCCAGCATCTACGACAATGCGCCGATGCCCTATGCGATCTTCTTTCGCGGCAATTACGCCATTCACGGCACCAATCAGATCGGCCGTTTGGGCCGCCCCGCCAGCGCGGGCTGTGTCCGGTTGCACCCGGAACATGCGGCGATGCTGTTTGACCTGACGCGGCAGGTGGGGCCGCAGAACCTGCGCGTGGTGATCCAGCGCTAAGGGTTAGCCTGCGCTGCCCCAGGCCTCGATCAGCGCCTGTTGCAGGCGCTTAGCGCGGCCATTCCACGGTGCGGCCCCCGGCGCGCTTTCGCGGTCTTCGGGTTTGATGCGGGCGCGGGCAGTGGCATCGACGGAGAACACCGCAAAAGCCAGCCGTGTGCCGGTGGGCGTGGTGATGTACCCCGCCAGCCCGGAGGCGAAATTCAGCGTGCCGGTTTTCGCCACCGCCTTGAGGGGATGCGCCTGCGCCACCTGCCCCTTGGCATCACGCAGCGCGACGGGTTTCAACAGCGCGGGCAGCGCGGATTGCGCAGCGGGTGTCAGCAGCGCGCGCACCATGCCATCCGCGGTGATCCGTGACGCATCCGACAGCCCGGAGTGATCGGCAAAGCTGTGCCCGGACAGGCCCAAGGTGGTCGCTGACCAACGCGCCATTTCGGCGCCCGATGCGGTCAGGCTGGCGGGCAGTTTCCCGGTGCGGGCGCGGCTGGCGGCAAGGCCGACCATCTCGGCGGTCAGGTTGGTTGAAAATTTCAGCATGTCGCGCAGGATCACCGGCAGCGGATCGGAGACGCGCGCCGCCAAGGTGCGGCCTTGCGGGGCGGTGTCACTGCGGACCTCGGCGGGCAGGGTCACGCCGCGATCGCGCGCCAGCACACGAAACACTTCCGCCGCATAAAGATCGGGCCGCCGCACCGGCAGCCAACGCGATCCGCCCTTGCCCAGGGCCGCATTGGCTACAGTCCAGTTCTCGACCCCGTCGCGGTCGGCATAGGTATAGATCGGCAGCGCACGGTTCACGATCGCGACGCGGGCGCTGCGCACGGCGGGGCGCAGGCTGTCGGACCGCGCGTCCATCGCCACGCCCCAGCCCTGCCCCTGCCGTCGCCATTCGAAATGCACGCGGTTGTAGTTCAGCGCGAGGCCGGAAATCGCCGGGTTATAGCCGACGTGATCGGGTTGATCGGGGTCGATCTGGCGCTGATAGGGCAGGGCCCCGCCCCAGACCAGAAACCGCCCCGTGATGCGTTTGACCCCCGTGGCCGCCAGCCGCCGCGCCAGATCGGCCAGCGCATCGGTATCCATCGTCGGATCGCCGCCGCCCGCCAGGATCAGATCGCCCTTGAGGGTGTCACCCTCCAGCGGGCCGGTGGCCAGCAGCCGCGTCTCGAACCGGTGCGCAGCCCCCAGGGCGTCCAGCGCATAGAGCGCGGTAATCGCCTTCAGCACGGATGCAGGCGGCAGCGCGGTGGCGGCGTTCACCGTATCGCGCATCTTGCCCGTTGCGGCATCCGCCACGGCCGCCCCGGTCTGGCCCGACAGGCGCGCGGTCTGCACGAGGCTGGCGGCGGTTCTCGCGGGCTTTGCGGCTGCAGGCGCGACCGTGGCGGCATCGGCCCGCGCGCGGGGGCGCAACGACACGGCCGGCGGCGCAGACAAGGACGCCCCCGGCAGGCACATGGCGGCAGCCGAGGTCAGGAATGCGCGTCTGGAAAAGGCGATCTTCATGGCGCGGAAACTAATCCACAGGCCGGGGCGCGGGCAAGCCCCGCGACTTCACGTTGTCGCTTGCTGCGTCTTCAGGACCGCCATTCGCCGCGCGCGCGGATACGCGAGGACGAGGCATCCACCATCGGCATATCGATGAAACACCAGACCGGCGGCGCGATTTGCCCCAACAGGGGGGCCATGCGTTCGGGCAATGCGGCGGCTTGTGCAATCCGCGCGGCGCGGGACAGCCGCGCAGGCAGGCGTTGACCGGGCCGCGCCAGCACGCCGATGGGCGTTGTCGCCATGATCTGTTGCCAATCCTGCCAGCGGTGGAATTGCACCAGATTATCCGCCCCCATCAGCCAGACAAACCGCGTGCCGGGATAAAGGCTGTGCAGCGCGGCCAGCGTCTGTGCGGTATAGCGCGTGCCAAGCTGGGCCTCGATATCGGTGATCACCACGCGGGGATGCTGCATCACAGCGCGGGCGCGCGCCATCCGGGCGGGCAGCGCCGCAGGGCCGCGCGCCTTCAGCGGATTGCCGGGGGATACCAGCCACCAGACCCGGTCCAGTTCGAACCGTTTCAGCGCCGCGCGGGTGATATGGGCGTGGCCTTCATGGGCAGGATCGAACGACCCGCCCAAGAGGCCGATCACTTGTCCCGGTTGGGCATATGGCAGTGTATGGCGCATGCGCCGAAGGCGTAACGCAGGCCGCGCGCTTTGCCTAGGGGCTGTTGTTTCAACAGAAAGACCCCTGGCAGAACCAGTCCCCCGACCCTGTCTCGGCTGCGCGGTCGCGGGTGACGAACAGCCACAGCGCCTCGCCGCGATCCGTGATGACGCGCCAGTAATCGCGTTGCCCCGCGCGCCATGCGGGATCGTCCAGCCACCATTCGGGGGCGATGCGTTCGGGGCCTTGAGCATCTACGGTCGCATGATCGCGCCCACGCCAGCGGAAGGTGGCGGGCGGGCGCAGGCTTGCAGGTCGTGGGCCCGCAGCGCCGAACACCGGCTCCGGTGGCCACAGCAACAGCGGGCGCGGGCGCGGCGGGGCGGGCCAGGAGCCGTCATGCGGGTCAGACCAGGCAGCGGCCAGCGTCAGGGCGGATTTTTCGGGGATATGGCTGTCGGCAGGGTGACGCCGCGTGATCGCCTCCATCCCGATGCGCGCGCCCAAGCGCCCGATCAGGTCATCCAGCGCGGTATTCCCCGCCAGCCTTGCCGCGACCGCATCGGCGGCGGCCAGATGGCCCACGCTTTGCCGCAGGGTCAGCGGTTCGCTGCGCACGGCGACCAGCCGCAGCATGTCGATGCCGAACCCCGCGTCGATATCGCCCAACCGCAACTGCAACAGCGGGCGGATACGGTCGGGGTCTGCGGTGGGGCGCGCCAGCGTGACGGTGATCGGATCACAGGTGCCATCCGCCCGCCACGGTTCAAACCGCAGGACGCGCGCGCCCATGCCGCGTGCGCGCAGATGGTCGCACAGGCGCGGCAACAGCCGGTCCAGCCCGGCGACGATATCCGGCATGAGCCCGATGGGGTCGGGCAGGGTCAGGCGCACCGCCTGCACCGCGTCCGGCGCGCCGGGGGAAATCGGTTCCGGCACCGACCCCAGCGCCTGATCCAGCCGCAGCACCAGACCTTGCCCGAACCGCCGCGCCAGCGCCGCGCGCGGCTGGCCATAGAGATCACCGATCCGCCGCAACCCCAGCCGCGCCAGCGCATCCAGCGTAGCGGGTTCCAGCCGCAGGGCGACCATCGGCAGGGCAGAGAGCGCGCCGTGGGTCTGCCCCTCGGGGGCGATGGTGGCGCGCGGCGGTGGGATCGCAGCGGGGCGCGCGGGGCGGGGATGGGCGCGTGACCGGGTGGCGCGGGCATCAACCGTGATCGCGTTGCCCGCATTGGGCCTGATCCCCGCCGCGCCGTGATGCGCCAGCGCCCAGGCCGCACCGGGCGTATCCGCCAGCCCCGCGCGCACCGTCAGCCCCATCTGCGCGCAATCGCCCGCGATGCGGTCACACAACCCCGCCTCGCCGCCGAACAGATGCGCGCAGCCGGTGATGTCCAGCCACAGGCCATCCGCGCCTTCGGTCGCCACCAGCGGCGAAAACCGCCCGGCCCAGCGGCGCAACCCGGCCAGAAACCCCTGTTCCGCCGCCGGATTGCGCCGCCGGGTCTGCAAGCCGGGGCAGATCGCCATCGCCGCGCGCAAGCTTTGCCCCGGATGCAGCCCCGCCACCTCGGCCTGCGCCGTCACCGCCGTCAGCCACTGCGCGGCACCACGATCCTCGACCACGGCCAACAGCCCCGCGTCCGGGTCGCGGCGCAGCAGACGTTCCGCCCCAAGGCGCGGAAACCACAGGTTCAGGATGCGGCGGCGGGTCATGATCCAAGTTTTTGTTCGCTAATTGTTCTTATCTAGGCCGCGCGGACCCACGAGTCGAGTCACAGGCCACACAGCCGGGTTGCAATGCGCGCTCGCTTTCGCCAAGTCTGGGCGCGACCCGAACAGGAGACAGATCATGCGCACCAGAGCCGCCGTCGCCCTTGCCGCAGGCAAGCCCTTGGAAATCATGGAGGTGAACCTTGATGGCCCCAAGGCCGGCGAGGTTCTGGTGGAAATCAAGGCCACCGGCATCTGCCATACCGATGAATTCACCCGGTCGGGGGCCGATCCCGAAGGGCTGTTCCCGGTCATTCTGGGCCACGAAGGCGCGGGTGTGGTGCTGGAATGTGGCCCCGGCGTGACCTCGCTGAAACCCGGCGATCACGTGATCCCGCTTTATACGCCGGAATGTCGCACTTGCCCGTCCTGCCTGTCGCGCAAGACGAACCTCTGCACCGCGATCCGCGCCACGCAGGGCCAGGGGCTGATGCCCGACGGCACCTCGCGGTTCTCGATGCTGGATGGCACGCCGATCCTGCATTACATGGGCTGCTCGACATTCGCGAACCACACCGTGCTGCCGGAAATCGCGCTGGCCAAGATCCGGCCCGACGCGCCGTTCGACAAGGCCTGCTATATCGGCTGCGGCGTGACCACCGGCGTGGGCGCAGTGATCAACACCGCGCAGGTGGAAATCGGCGCGAAAGCGGTGGTGTTTGGCCTCGGCGGTATCGGGTTGAACGTGATCCAGGGCCTGCGGATGGCGGGCGCGGACATGATCATCGGCGTCGATCTGAACGACGACAAGCGGGCATGGGGCGAGCGGTTCGGGATGACCCATTTCGTCAACCCGCGCAAGATCGACGGGTCCGTGGTGGCCCATATCGTCGAGATGACGAAAACCCCGTTCGACCGCATCGGCGGGGCGGATTATTCGTTCGACTGCACCGGCAATGTGCAGGTGATGCGCGACGCGCTGGAATGCACGCACCGCGGCTGGGGCGTGTCGGTGGTGATCGGCGTGGCCCCCGCAGGCGCCGAAATCGCCACGCGGCCATTCCAGCTTGTCACCGGGCGGACATGGAAAGGCACGGCATTCGGCGGCGCGCGCGGCCGCACCGACGTGCCGCGCATGGTGGACTGGTACATGGACGGCAAGATCGAGATCGACCCGATGATCACCCATGTCCTGCCGCTGGACCGGATCAACGAGGCGTTTGACCTGATGCACGAGGGCAAATCGATCCGGTCGGTGGTGGTGTTCTGATCCCGTAGGGCGGATGCGAGCATCCGCCCTACAAGGGGTTCTCAGCGGCAGGGGCAGGCTATTTGTCGTTATGGTCTATCTGGCCCCTCAAACCTGCCCTTGAACCCAGACAGACAACAGGCGTAACGTTGCAACGCGTCTGGCGCTGACAGACCCAGATCAGGCTGCCTGTGACAGATCATCCGTCCCCACCTCACCCCGTTGATATCCCGCTGACGTCTGTGGCGGATGATGCGGTGCGCGCGCGGCATGTCGCCTGGGCTGTGTTGCATGGCCTGCCAGCCGAGGATGCAGCGCTTGCCGGTGAGGACCTGATCTGGCGGGTGGCGTCGGTGCAGCGGACGGCGGCGACCGGGTTGGGGCCGGACGGCGACCGCGCGCTGGGGTTGGGGCCATCGACAGGGTCTGGCACGCTGGCGGTGGGAGATTGGGTGACCGCCGATGACAACGGGCTGATCACACAGGTCTTGCCGCGCCGCGCCCTGTTGCAGCGGCGCGCGGCGGGGGTGGAACTGAAGACGCAGCTGATCTGCGCCAATGTCGACACGCTGTTCATCACAACGTCCTGCAACGCCGATTTCAACCCGGCGCGGCTGGAACGCTATCTGGCGCTGGCCTTGGATGCGCATGTCGCCCCGGTGATCCTGTTGACCAAGCCCGATCTGGCCGATGCCCCGCCTGAGGAATATGCCGCCCGCGCCCGCGCGTTGTCGCCCGCGCTGGCAGGGGTCATGGTGCTGGACGCGCGCGCGCCGGATGCGGCGGACAAGCTGGCAGTCTGGTTGGGGGTGGGGCAGACGGTGGCCTTTATCGGGTCATCGGGGGTTGGGAAATCCACGCTGCTGAATACGCTGACGGGGGGCGATCAGGCCACGGCAGGCGTGCGCAAGGGCGACCAGAAGGGCCGACACACCACCACGTCGCGGTCACTGTTGCCGCTGCCAACAGGTGGCTGGGTGATCGACATGCCGGGCATGCGCGAGATCGGCCTGCATGATGTGACGCTGGGGATTGAACGGGTGTTCGCCGATCTGGCCAAGCTGGCCGAGGCGTGCCGGTTCCGCGATTGCACCCATTGCCACGAACCGGGCTGTGCGGTGCTGGCGGGTGTGGCCGCAGGCGTGGTGGACCCGGATCGGCTGGCGCGCTGGCAGAAACTGCGCGACGAGGATGCGCTGAACGCGGACATCGTCGGCAAGACCCGGTCAGAGGCCCGCCGGATCAGCCGCGCACATCGCAAGCCGCCGCGCTAGGGCGCGATGGCCCACCCCCATCTGCGCTTTAGATTTGAGCGGTGGCCCATGCCATCTGCGTAGGCGTTTCCACCGCGCAAGGCCGCACCGCGCGCAACCGGGTCAGCGCAGCATCCGGCCCTTCGCCTGTCATGACCATCAGGCGGAGCGCCAGCATCCCCGATCGCCCGCAGCCGCCCCGGCAATGGAGCAGCACCCGTTCGCCCGCCGCCAGCGCGGCCAGCAGTGATGCTGCCACGACAGGCCAGCGCGCCGCCGTGTCGCCCTCGGGGGTGCCGTAGTCCGCGATGGGCAGGTGCCACCAGCGCGCGCCGACCGCCTCGCCAAAGGGCTGGACCGTCAACTGCGCCATTTCCGCCTCGGTCAGCAGGGTCACGACCTGCGCCGCCCCCCAGGCCCGGATTGCGGCCATGTCATCCGGGCCGGGCGCGGGGGATATCGCCAATTCCCCCGCCAGCACCGACAGCGCGTAAATCGCAAAGCCCATGCTTACAGCGACCGCGCCGCGAAGGTGTCGCAGGCCGCGACGCTGCCTTTGTCATAGCCGGTGGAAAACCACCGCATCCGCTGCGCGCTGGTGCCGTGCGTAAAGGTATGCGGCTGGGGCACGCGGCCCGCGCGCTTTTGCAGGGTGTCGTCGCCGATCTGTTTGGCGGCGTTGAGGGCTTCTTCCAGATCGCCCGGTTCCAGCAGGCCATCGACCGACCGCGCCCAGACCCCCGACAGGCAATCCGCCTGCAATTCCAGCCGCACGGTCAGGGCGTTGGCCTGCGCCTCGCCCGCGGCCTGACGGCGCTGATTGACCTGCCCCAGGATGCCCAGCTGGTTCTGCACATGATGAGCCACTTCATGCGCGATCACATAGGCGGCGGCAAAATCGCCCTTGGCGCCCAGTTGCCGGGCCATCGTGGCAAAGAAATCGGTGTCGAGATAGGCCTTTTGATCCGCCGGACAGTAGAACGGCCCGGTTGCCCCCGACGCGCCGCCGCAGGGCGATTGCGTGACGCCCGCGAACAGCACCAACACCGGGGGCTGATAGGCGCGGCCCAGTTGGTCGCGGAACACCTGTGCCCAGACCTGCTCGGTCGTCGCCAGCACCTGCGCCGAAAACTGCGCGGCGTGGTCATCGGCGGCGGTGGTTTGGCGTGGGGCGTCACCGGTGGCCCCTTGCAACAACGGCGTCACATCCACGCCGGTGAAATAGCCCAGCGCCAGCACCAACAGCAGCCCCACGCCACCGATCCGCCCCGGACCACCGCCACCAGACCGCCGCCGATCCTCGACATTCCGGCTTTCGCGTATGCCCCGTAACCGCATGATGCCCCCGCCCGCTGGTTTCGCGGCCAGACTGGCATGATCGCGCGCAGGGGCAAAGCCCGGAAATACCGGGTCAGGTGCTGATGCGGATATCCGCGCGCGCCAAACCCTGCCCGCCCTTGACCAGCGCCACCACCACGCCATTGATCGCCACCGCAGCATCCGCCGTGCCTGCCACGTCGGCGACGCTGACCGGATCGACGGGCGCATCCGTCGGCGATACGGGCGCGGGGGCGCGCAACAGCGCGGGCGTGCCTTCCAGCACAAGCACATCCTCGCCGCGCACGAAATCGGTGATGGTCATCGGCTGATAGCCCGTCAGATCGGCCCCGAACAGGTCAAGCGTGATCGTATCGGCCCCCGCCCCGCCGGTGACCTGATCGCCCTGATCGACGAACAGCGCATCGCGCCCGAACCCGCCATCGACGGTGTCGGGTGACAGCGCGTCCTGATCCACCGCCACGATCACATCGCGGCCCTGCTGGCCCTGCAACAGGTTGGCCCCAAAGCCGTCCGCGATGAAATCATCGCCCGCGCCGCCCGCTACGGTATCGTTGCCGCCTTCGGTCACGGCGTCGGGTGCGAAGACGCTGAAATCAGATTCGACGGTCAGTTGATCATCCGGGCCTGTCACCGTGCGGCTGTCGGACCCATAGACATCATCGCCGTCGCCCAGCCGGACCCGGTCATCGCCCGCACCGCCCGCCGCGCTGTCATCGCCCGCGCCGGTGTCGATGCGGTCATTGCCCCCGCCCGCCAGCACCAGATCGTCGCCGCCTTGCGTGGCCAGTTCCTGCGCGCCTTGGGTGAACACGATGCTGGTCAGCACTGCATCCGCCTCGGTTTGCGTGATCTCGCCTTCGGTGACCAGATCATCGAGGTTCGTCGTGAACCCGGTGCGATAGGACGCATCGCTGATGATATCATCGCCCTCGCTGCCTGTGATGGTGTCAGGCCCGGTGCTGGTGCCCGTATCGTCCGCGTCCGACGTGCCGCCACCGATCAACGCGGTCAGCGCAAAGGCCGCGCCCAGCCCCAGAATGATCAACAAAGCCGCCATCGCGGATATCCTTTTTCCTGCATCGTGCTGCACCAACCCTTGCCCGCAGAAAACGGCCAATCTTGGTTGATGCCGTGGCAAAGCCCGCGCCATCACCCTTGCCGCAATAGACCTTGGCCGCCGGTCAGACTACAGTTGCAGCAACCGACGGACAGGACAGACCATGACCCTTGACCCCGCAACGCCCGCCGCCAAGCCCTATCAGGTGCTGGCGCGCAAATACCGGCCCGAAACATTCGCCGATCTGGTCGGGCAGGATGCCATGGTGCGCACGTTGAAGAACGCCTTTGCGGCGGGGCGGATTGCGCAAGCGTTCATCATGACCGGCATCCGGGGCACCGGCAAGACGACGACGGCGCGGATCATCGCCAAGGGCATCAACTGTATCGGCCCGGATGGCAGTGGCGGTCCGACCACCGAACCCTGCGGGGTCTGCGAGCATTGCGTGGCGATCATGGAAGGCCGCCATGTCGATGTGATGGAAATGGACGCCGCATCCCGCACCGGCGTCGGCGACATCCGCGAGATCATCGATTCGGTCGCCTATCGCGCGGCCTCTGCCCGCTACAAGATCTACATCATCGACGAGGTTCACATGCTGTCCACCAGCGCTTTCAACGCACTGTTGAAAACGCTGGAAGAACCGCCGCCGCATGTCAAATTCATCTTTGCCACCACCGAAATCCGCAAGGTGCCGGTGACGGTGCTATCGCGCTGCCAGCGGTTCGACCTGCGCCGGATCGAACCCGAGGTAATGCTGACGCTGTTGCGCCGTATCGCCGCTGCCGAAGGCGCGCAGATCACCGATGACGCGCTGGCCTTGATTACGCGCGCCGCCGAAGGATCGGCGCGGGATGCCACATCGCTGTTGGATCAGGCGATTTCGCATGGTGCGGGCGAAACCACCGCCGATCAGGTGCGCGCGATGCTGGGGTTGGCGGACCGGGGCCGGGTCATGGACCTGTTCGATATGGTGATGCGCGGCGACGCGGCGGGTGCATTGGCGGAACTGGGCGCGCAATATGCCGATGGGGCTGATCCCATCGCCGTGCTGCGCGATCTGGCTGAGGTGACGCATTGGGTGTCGGTGGTGAAACTGACCCCCGAGGCGGCGATGGACCCCACGGTGTCGCCCGATGAACGCGCGCGCGGGCTGGTCATGGCGGGCGCACTGTCGATGCGGGTGTTGGCGCGGATGTGGCAGATGCTGCTGAAAGCGCTGGAAGAGGTCAGCGCAGCGCCGAACAGCATGATGGCCGCCGAGATGGCGGTGATCCGCATGACGCATGTGGCCGATCTGCCTTCGCCCGAAGACCTGCGGCGTCGTCTGGATGACGCGATGCCCAAGGGCGGCCCGCCGCGCTTTGCCGTGACGCCTGCCGCCACATCTGCCCCGAATGCGATCGCGCGCAGCGTTGCCCCGACGGGCGGCGCGCTGCCCGTGCAGGCAGGCGATCAGGCGCTGGCCGCCTATCCGACCTTTGATCATGTCGTGGACCTGATCCGCGCCAACCGCGACATGAAACTGTTGATCGAGGTGGAAACCTGCCTGCGGCTGGCCGCCTATCGCCCTGGCCGGATCGAGGTGACCCTGACGCCCGATGCCCCTGCCGATCTGGCTGCGCGGCTGGGCGCGCGGCTGCAAGGCTGGACCCTTGCACGCTGGGCGGTGACGCTGGTCAATACCGCGACCACTGCCACCATTGCCGAGGCCCGTGATGCCGATGACACCCGCCTGCGCCGCGCCGCCGCGCAGCATCCCATGGTGCAATCCGTCATGGCCGCCTTTCCCAACGCCCGCATCAGCGCCATCCGAACGCCCGAAGTGCAGGCACAGGCCGCCATCACGCAGGCTCTGCCCGAGGTCGAAGATGAATGGGACCCCTTCGAAGACGGTTGACGCTTGCCGCGCCCCCTTGCGCCTGCGATAACCCGCAAAACCTTTGACAGGAGACACCCATGCTCAAGGGCCTCGGAAATCTCGGCAACCTTGGCGATATGGCCAAGATGATGAAAACCGCGCAGGATCTGCAAGCCAAGCTGGCGCAGTTGCAGACCGATCTGGAAACCGTCACCGTGACCGGCGAGGCGGGCGGCGGGCTGGTGCGCGCCACCGCGACGGCCAAGGGTGTGCTGACCGCGCTGTCCATCGACCCTTCGCTGTTCGTCCCCGAGGACCGCGAAGTGGTCGAAGACCTGATCCTTGCCGCGATCAAGGATGCCCAGACCCGCGCCGCCGACCACAGCCAACAGGAGATGGCCCGCCTCACCGAAGGGCTGGGTCTGCCGCCCGGTGTGAAACTGCCGCTGTAACTTCATCTTGCTGAAAATATCCCCGGGGGAAGCCGCAGGCGGGGGGCAGCGCTCCCCTCCTCGCCCAACACAGGCGCGCCATGCCGGACAAAAATCTTTTGGGCACCAAAGACATCGACACCCTGATCGACCTGATGGCGCGGCTGCCCGGACTTGGGCCGCGGTCCGCGCGCCGTGCCGTGCTGCACCTGATCCGCAAGCGCGCCTTGCTGTTGGAACCCTTGGCCCGCCAGATGGCCCGCGTGTCGGAAACCGCGCGCGAATGTCTGTCCTGCGGCAATATCGGCACGGCGGACACCTGCGACATCTGTGCCGATGACCGCCGCCAGAACGGCCAGATCTGTGTGGTCGAAGACGTGGCCGACCTGTGGGCGATGGAACGCGCGCGCGCCTTCAAGGGGCGGTATCATGTGCTGGGCGGCACCTTGTCTGCGCTGGATCAGGTCGGTCCGGAACAATTGCGCATACCGCGCCTGTTGACCCGCGTCGCGGATGACGGCGTGACCGAGGTGATCCTGGCCCTGCCCGCCACCATCGACGGCCAGACCACGGCCTATTACATCGCCAGCCAGTTGCGCGGGCGCACCCGTCTGACCTCGCTGGGCCAAGGCGTGCCGGTCGGAGGCGAGCTGGATTTCCTTGACGAAGGCACGATCACCGCCGCGCTGTCGGCGCGCAAGGATCTGTAACGCGGGGGGGTCTGTCACGCGGGCAAGGCTTGATTTCCGCCCGCCGCCACGGCAGATCGGACAGGATTGCAATACCTTCGGAGGCGGCCTTGTCCCCCATCATTTCCCGGCTGTGCGCAGCCCTGCTGGTCGGGCTTTGCGCCTTGCCCCTGACCCTTCAGCCTGTCCATGCGCAAAGCGCCCCGCCGCTGCCGGGCCTGAGCGCCCCGCAACCCTTCAGCTTTGACGTGCTGGCCAGCCGCGCCGCCGCGCTGGCAAAGACGCCCCATGTGCCGACCCCGGTGGAACAGCCCGAGGTGTTGGAAAAGATCGACTATGACGCACACTGGCGCATCCGCTTCCGGCCCGAGGCGACCGTGACGGTCGGCCAGACCCCGATCCAGTTCTTTCACCTTGGCACCTTCTTTCGCCAGCCGGTGCGGATGTTTGTCACCGATGCCAGTTCGGCGCGCGAGGTGATCTATGATGCGGGCTATTTCGACATTCCCGAAACCAGCCCCGCACGCGGCCTGACACGCGGCGCGGGCTTTGCCGGGTTCCGGCTGATGCGGCCGGATCTGAAAACCGACTGGATCAGCTTTCTGGGCGCGGCCTATTTCCGCACCGATGGCGCGGCGCGGCAATACGGCCAATCCGCCCGCGCGCTGGCGCTGGACACCGGCATGCCCACGCCCGAGGAATTCCCCCGCTTTACCGAGTTTTACATTGGCGAGGCCCCGGATGGCCGCGTCACCATCCATGCCCTGATGGACAGCGAACGGGTGACCGGCGCCTATCGCATGGTGATGTCGAATGTCGAAGGCGCGGGGCAGGTGATGGACATCGACAGCCGGTTGTATTTTCGCGCCGGGGTGGACCGGGTGGGGGTCGCGCCGCTGACCTCGATGTATTGGTATTCCGAGACGATCCGCGCCCAGGGCCTCGATTGGCGCCCCGAGGTGCATGACACCGACGGTCTGATGATGTGGACGGGCGCGGGCGAACATATCTGGCGGCCGCTGAACAACCCGAACCGCGTTGTGACGTCCAGCTATGCCGATGTAAACCCGCGCGGTTTTGGCCTGGTGCAGCGCGACCGGGCGTTTGCGAATTATGAGGATGACGGCGTGTTCTACGACCGCCGCCCCGCCGTCTGGATCGAACCCACGCATGGCTGGGGTGCGGGCGCGGTGCAACTGGTGGAAATCCCCACCGATGACGAGATTTATGACAATATCGTTGCGTTCTGGAACCCGGCCACCCCGCCGGTGGCGGGCACCGAGATGGCGCTGGGTTATCGGATGACTTGGGCCAATGTCGCGCCGGTGCAGACGAACATGACGCTGGCGCATACCGTGGCGACGCGGTTTGCCCAAGGCGGCGTGCCCGGTCAGCCGCGCCCGGCGTACCAGATCAAGGTGGTGATCGACTTTGAAGGTCCGGCGATCAAGGGGCTGGGGCAGGCCGATGGCGTCACGCCGGATATCACCGTGCCCGCAGGCGTCGAGGTGGTGAACCCCTATGCGCTGCCGGTGGTGGGCACCGACCGCTGGCGGTTGATCTTTGATGTGCGCGCGCCGGCCGATCTGGATACGGCAGACCTGCGCGCGTTCCTGACCCGCGACGGCGCGCCTCTGACCGAGACATGGCTGGGCCAGTTGCACCCGCGCCAGTTCAACGCGTTCCGCTAGAGGCGCGCGCAAAAACGTAGGGCGGATGATATCATCCGCCCTACAAACCGCCTACCAGACTTGGTGTAAATGCTGGCCCGTGTCAGATCACAACCACGTCCAAGGGCGGGAAGCCGTTGAAGGCGACCGAGGAATAGGTCGTGGTATAGGCCCCGCAGTTGCGGATGATGATCCGGTCGCCGCAGGACAGGCCCACCGGCAATTGCACCGGACGCTTTTCATACAGCACATCGGCGCTGTCGCAGGACGGACCCGCCAGGATGCAGGGGCCAGTGTCTTCGTGGTCGCGGTCGGTGGTGAACTGATAGCGGATCGCCTCGTCCATCGTTTCGGCCAGACCCGAGAACTTGCCGATATCCAGATAGACCCAGCGATGGATGTCATCGGCGGATTTCTTGGACACCAGCAGCACTTCGGCGGCGATCATGCCGGCTTCGGCCACCATGCCCCGGCCCGGTTCCGCCATGATGCGGACAGCACCGGGGAACCGCGGTTCGACCATCGCCATGACGGCGGCTGCATAGGCTTCGGGCGCGTCGATTTCCTCGCCATAAAAGGCCGGGAAACCACCGCCGATGTTGATCAGCGACAGCGGGAAACCTGCGGCCCGCGCGTCGGTCCACACCGCCGACACGCGGTCCAGCGTATCCTGCCACATGGTCGCCTTGCGGGTCTGCGACCCGACATGGAACGACAGGCCGACCGGGTTCAGACCCAGATCGCGGGCATAACCCAACAGGCCGTTAACCTCGGTTTCCATGGTGCCGAATTTCCGCGACAGCGGCCAGTCGGCCTCGGTCGTGCCCATCAACAGGCGGATATACACCTCTGCCCCCGGCGCATGGGCGGCGATCTTGTCCAGTTCCATTTCCGAGTCGGCGGCGAACAGCGTGATGCCAGCGGCATGCGCGAACGCGATATCCACCGGCTTTTTCACCGTGTTGCCGAAGGAAATCGTGTCGGGACGCGCGCCCAGACCCAGGCACAGTTCGATTTCGCCCCGCGATGCAGCGTCGAAATGCGATCCGGCGGCGATCAGGGTGGCGATCACTTCACGCTCGGGGTTTGCCTTCACGGCATAATGGATATCGGCGCGGCCCAGACCGGCCTTCAGCGCGCGGTATTGATCCGCGACGATCTCGGTGTCCAGCACCAGAGTCGGGCGATCAAACGCATTCGCGCGGATGTAGGATTCAATGCGTGCGGCTTTGCTACGGCGCGACATTGCGCAGACGGCTGCGCCGCCCGCGAGCGGGTTTACGTAAGCGTTCATGGTCATCTCCATACGACCCGGGCAAAGCCCGACCAGTTCCAACGGAGACGTTACCGTCGCTACGTAAACACGAGTGGATTTAGGCCCACCGGCCAGAGGCGCGTGCGTTGGCGTCTTGTGATGCGGAATTATGGCCGATGTTGATTTCGATCAAGTGAATTTTCCGCGACAGCCAAATTTTTTCTGCGACAGCGCAAGGCGCGTCCTGCATGCAACATTTGACGCAGGCCCTTTGTGCGGTCAGACTGTCCCAGAGCCAATTCATTGACACAACCCGTGGGGCAAAGATGCAATTCCGCTACGCCATCCTGTATGTTGAAGACGTGCCCGCCACCGTCGGGTTTTTCGAGGCGGCGTTTGGCCTGACCCGCAGCTTTGTCCATGAGGCGGGCGATTACGGCGAAATGGCCACCGGGGCCACCACATTGGCGTTTTCGTCGCTGGCGCTGATGGGGCAGTTGGGCAAATCGCCCCGGCTGCATGACGCGGCAACGCCCAGCTATGAAATCGCGCTGGAAACCGATGATGTGGCGGGGGCGATTGCGCGCGCGGTCACCGCAGGCGCACGGCTGGTGCAAGAGGCCACAGTGCAGCCCTGGGGCCAGACGATGGGCTATGTCGCCACACCGCAGGGCATATTGGTCGAGCTTTGCACCGCTGTCACCCCGCAATGAAAAAGGCCCGGAGCGATCCGGGCCCCGCGTCTGTCAGGGCTGATCGTCTTCGTCATCGTCACCCGGCAGGTTGAAGAAACTGTCGGCGTTCTGATAGCGAGCGTCGTTGCGGTCGTCGTCTTCGTCGTCCTGCGGGTTGAAGATTTCCAGCCCTTCGATGGCCTTGGGGCCGCGCGGCTCGGATGCCTCGGCGGTCAGGCTTTGTTCGGTGGACAACAGCTTGCGGCGCTCGTCATCCGACAGCGGCTTGCCCTCGGCGGCCTTTTTCGCGGCGGCTTTCTGCACGGCGGCGTCCAGTTCGGACTGACGGCAGAACCCAAGCGCCACCGGATCGGTCGGCACAAGGTTTGCCATGTTCCAATAGGTGCGTTCGCGGATGGTCTGGATCGTGGGTTTCGTGGTGCCCACCAGCTTGCCGATGACGCCATCGGTCAATTCGGGGTGGAATTTCACCAGCCACAGGATGGCTGCCGGACGGTCCTGCCGTTTCGACAGCGGCGTGTAACGCGGCCCGCGCCGCTTTTCCTCGCCCACCGCGGCGGGGTTGAATTTCAGCTTGAGCTTGTAGATCGGGTCTTTTTCGCCCTTTTCGATTTCGGACGCGTCCAGTTGGCTGTTGGCGACCGGATCAAACCCCTTGACCCCCGTGGCCACGTCACCATCCGCGATCCCCTGCACCTCAAGTTCGTGCATCCCGGTGAAATCGGCGATCTGCTTGAAAGTCAGCGTGGTGTTATCCACCAGCCAGACAGCCGTGGCGCGGGACATGATCGGTTTGTTCATCGCAAGTCTCCAGTCAAATCTTCCCCGTTGCCCGGTAAGGCGCTGCCCCGGCGGGGCGGTTTCCATTGTGGGGGAAATCGCATGTCTTATACTGCGCAGGGATTTTGAAGGAAAGAGTGAATGCGCGCGCTGAAATTGCTGAGTCTCGTGGTCGGGCTGATGGCGTCGCAGGCGCGGGCGGATGGGGAAAAATCCGGGGTTTTCGATTACTACGTGATGGCGCTGTCGTGGTCGCCCAACTGGTGCGCGCTGGAAGGTGACGCCCGGTCGTCGCCGCAATGCCATCCGCGTGAGGATTTCGGGTGGGTGCTGCATGGGGTGTGGCCACAATATCATCAGGGCTGGCCCGCGTTCTGCCCGACCACGGAACCACAGCCGACGCGCCGGATGACCGACGAAATGGCGGGCATCATGGGAACCTCGGGGTTGGCGTGGTATCAATGGAAAAAGCACGGAGTCTGTTCGGGCCTGTCGGCGAGCGCCTACTATGACCTGTCGCGCCGTGCCTATGCGCAGGTCCGTATCCCGCAGGCGTTCCGGAAGCTGGAAAAGCAGGTCAAGCTGCCCGCGTCCCTGATCGAAGAGGCGTTCGTCGCGGCCAATCCGGGGATGACGCCCGACATGGTGACGGTCACCTGTGACGACGGCTATATCCAAGAGGTCCGGGTGTGCCTGTCAAAGACGCTGGCCCCGGTGCCCTGCGGGCGCGACGTGGCGCGCGATTGCAGGCTGAAGGATGCCCTGTTCGATCCGGTGCGCTAAGGTCAGATCGCCGATGAATGTCCGGCCTTTGACAGGTCATAGGCGTCGAAATGCCGCGCGATCATGCGGGTCAGCGGGCGCGCCTCCTGCGGGATGAACAGGCCATCCCCGGTGCAGCGCAACATGTTGGGGAATTTCGCGCAGGCAGATGCGAACAACGCGTCCAGCCGTGCATCGGACACCGCATGGGTATCCAGAATCGCGGCGCGGCTGACGGCGAAATCACACATCAGCGCCTCGATGATGCGGCCGCGCAGCAGGTCTTCGGGGGTAAAGACATGGCCGCGATGGGTGGAAAACTGTCCGGCGCGGATCGCCGCTGTATGCGCGCCGGTGGCGGCATGGTTCTGGGCATAGCCCTGCGGAAAGCGCGAGATCGACGAGGCCCCGATCCCGATCAGCGCCTGCGCCGGGTCATCGGTATAGCCCTGGAAATTCCGCCGCAACCGGCCTGCGGCCAACGCCTTGGCCATGCCATCTTCGGGGCGGGCGAAATGGTCGATGCCGATTTCGGTATAGCCATCCCAGACGAACAGCCGCCGCGCCACGTCGAACAGGTCAAGCCGTTCTTCGGGCGTGGGCAGGGTGTCGGACGGGATCATCTGCTGGCGCTTGGCCATCCACGGCACATGGGCATAGCCATACAGCGCGACCCGGTCCGGCGACAATGACAGCAGCTTCTGCACGGTATCGGTAATCTTGGCGCGGCTTTGGTCCGGCAGGCCGAACAGGATGTCAGCGTTCAGGCTTTGCACCCCGCGCGCACGGATACCGTCGATCACGCGGCGGGTGTCGTCGAAACTTTGCGGCCGACCGATGGTTTTCTGGATCCCGGGGTCGAAATCCTGCACCCCGATGGATGCGCGGTTCATGCCCGCGGCGGCCAGCGCATCCAGCCGCGCATCGTCCACCTCGCAGGGGTCGATCTCGACCGAAAATTCGTAACCCGGCGCAAAGGGCGCAACATCGCGGATCGCTGTGGCCAGATCGCGGATCAGGTCCGGCCCCATCAGTGTCGGCGTGCCGCCCCCCCAATGCAGCCGCGACAGCCGCACGCCTGCGGGCAAGATATCGGCCAACATCCGCAATTCCGCCTTCAGCACATCCAGATAGGCGATGACGGGCGTATCGGTTTGCGTGCCTTGGGTGCGGCAGGCGCAGAACCAGCACAGCCTGCGGCAGAACGGCACATGCACATAAAGCGACACCTCCCCGTCTGCGGGAATGGCTTTGATCCAGTCCGCAAAGGTCTGCGGGCCAAGGCTATCTGCGAAATGCGGCGAGGTCGGGTAGCTCGTATACCGAGGTACCTTTGCGTCAAAAAGCCCGTAACGGGCGAGTTGTGCTTTTGTGTCCATTGTTGCATGCTAACTTACAGTTCGAGTGTCAGACTTTGACCCAGATCAAACCCGGACAGGATCACGCCCGTGAATCACGCAGCCCAGAATATCACCCAGGAATGTGCGGATTGTCCGATCCGGCACCGTGCCGTTTGCGCGCGCTGTGAACCCGATGAACTGACGCGGCTGGAAGAGATCAAGTATTACCGCCATTACGACGCGGGCAGCCATATCCTGTGGTCGGGCGACCGGATGGAATTCGTGGCCTCGGTCGTGTCCGGCATCGCGACGTTGACCCAGACGATGGAGGACGGGCGCACCCAGATGGTGGGCCTGTTGTTGCCGTCGGATTTCGTCGGCCGTCCGGGGCGCGATACCTCGCCCTATGATGTGGTCGCGACAACCGACATCGTGATGTGCTGTTTCCGCAAACGGCCGTTCGAACAGATGATGGAACGCACCCCGCATATCGCACACCGCCTGCTGGAAATGACGCTGGATGAACTGGACGCGGCGCGGGAATGGATGCTGGTGCTGGGGCGGAAAACCGCGCGGGAAAAGATCGCCTCGTTGCTGACCATCATCGCGCGGCGGGACGCGTCCTTGAACTTGCGCGCGCCCAAGGGTGTTTTGGTGTTCGATCTTCCGCTGACCCGCGAGGCGATGGCGGATTATCTGGGTCTGACGCTGGAAACCGTGTCGCGCCAGATTTCGGCGCTGAAACGCGACGGGGTGATCGAGCTGGAAGGCAAGCGTCACGTCACGGTGCGTGATTTCGCCCGCCTTCTGGAAGAAGCCGGCGACGACAACGACGGCGGCATGCTGGCGTAAGCGCCGGTTTGACGCGGCTGGGGCGCCTGTTACAAGGCGGCGTTGGAGGCGCGCATGACACATCCTCATATCCTGATCGCGGGCGGCGGCATTGGCGGCATGGCGCTTGCGCTGACGCTGCACCAGATCGGCGTGGCCTGCACGGTGCTGGAATCCGTGGCGGAACTGAAACCGCTGGGCGTGGGGATCAACCTGCAACCCAACGCGGTGCGGGAGTTGGGCGATCTGGGGATTGGCACCGACGCGCTGGATCGTATCGGTTTGCCCGCGCGCGAATGGGCCTTGGTGGGCCGCAACGGGCAGGACATCTATGCCGAACCGCGCGGGATCGGGGCCGGGTATCATTGGCCGCAATATGCCGTGCATCGCGGGCAGTTGCAGATGATGCTCTATCACACCGTGCTGGACCGGCTGGGGCATGATGCCGTGCGCACCGGGGCGCGCGTTCTGGGCTATGACCAGACCGCCGATGGCGTGGTGGCACAGGTCGAAACCGCCCAAGGTCCCGAACGCATCGCGGGCACGCTGCTGATTGCCGCCGATGGCCTGCACTCGCGCATCCGCGCGCAGATGTATCCGGCGCAACCGCCGGTGCAATGGGGCGGTGCGATCCTGTGGCGGGGCGTGACGCGGGCGAAACCCATTCGCAGCGGGTCAAGTTTCGTGGGGCTGGGCACGCATCTGCACCGGATCGTGTTTTACCCGATCTCGCATCCCGGCCCCGATGGGCTGGCCGATATCAACTGGATCGCCGAACAGACGATGGACAATTCTGGCGGCTGGGACGGCGACTGGAACCGGCGCGTGACGCTGGACCGTTTCGCGCATCACTTTGCCGATTGGCGGTTCGACTGGCTGGATGTGCCCGCCCTGATCGCAGGCGCGCCCGCCGTCTATGAATACCCGATGATCGACCGCGACCCGGTGCCGACATGGGTCGATGGGCGGGTGGCGCTGATGGGCGACGCCGCGCATGTGATGTATCCGACCGGGTCGAATGGCGCGAGCCAGGCGATCATCGACGCGCGCGTGATCGGGGCCTGCCTGTTGGCGCATGGCGTGACGCCCGCCGCGCTGGCCGATTACGATGCGCGGCTGTGCAAACCCGTGTCAGACCTTGTGCTGCGCAACCGGGGCGCGGGGCCGTTCGGGTTGCTGAACATGGTCGATGCCCGCTGCGGCGGGGTGTTCGACGGCATCGACGCGGTCATCCCGCCCGAGGAACGCGCGGCGTTCATGGCGGGCTACAAGGCGGCGGCGGGTTTCGCCATCGAACGGCTGAACGCCGCGCCGCCGACGATACCCCCCGGCGCGCGCGTGACTTAGGCCACCTGCAACACGATCTTGCCGATATGGGTCGATGTCTCCATCCGGGCATGGGCGGCGGCGGCATCGGCCAACGGGAATGTGCTGTCCATGACAGGGGCCACCGTGCCCGCCGCCAGCAAGGGCCAGACATGGGCGCGCAGCCCTTCGGCAATCTGTGCCTTAGCCAGATCAGATTGCGGGCGCAGCGTGGACCCGGTGATTGTCAGGCGGCGCGTCATCACTTGCGCGAAATTTACCTCGACCTTGGGCCCTTGCAGAAAGGCGATCTGCACCAGCCGCCCATCGGTGGCCAGCGCGTTCAGGTTGCGCGGCAGGTATGACCCGCCCACCATGTCAAGGATCAGGTTGGCGCCGCCTGCGGCGGTCATCACCGGCACGAAATCTTCTTCACGGTGCAGGATCACGCGTTCGGCGCCCAGCGCCATCACAGGCGCGACCTTGTCGGCGCTGCCCACCGTGGTGAACACCCGCGCGCCAAAGGCCCGCGCTAGTTGGATCGCCGTGGTGCCGATGCCGGACGCGCCGCCATGCACCAGAAAGCGTTCACCCGCCGTCAGCCCGCCGCGCAGGAACACATTGGTCCAGACGGTGAAAAACGTCTCGGGCAGGCAGGCGGCCTTCGCCATGTCCATGCCATCCGGCACGGGCAGGCAATGCGCGGCGGGCGTGGCCGCATATTCGGCATAGCCGCCACCGGGCAACAGGGCGCAGACCGCGTCGCCTTCGCGAAACCCGGTCACACCCGGACCGACGGCCGCAACATGCCCCGCACATTCCAGCCCCGGCAGATCAGACGCCCCCGCAGGCGGCGCATAGGCCCCCGCGCGTTGCAGCGCATCGGGCCGGTTCACGCCCGCAAAAGCCACGCGGATCACCACCTGCCCGTGCCCCGCCACCGGGCGCGGCCGTTCGGTCAGGCGCAGCACCTCTGGCCCCCCGGGTGCGGTGATTTCGACGGCGCGCATTGTGTCTGGCATGGGTGATCCTCCGGCTGTGATCCTTCGTAACAAGGCCAGTGCAGAAGTGAAACAGAGGATACCGATGCTGAACCTGTCGCTGATCGTAAATATCGCCGTGCTGATCCCTGTTGTGGGCATCCTGCTGGCGACCGACCGCCCCGCCGAACGCGCTTATGGCCCCGACACAGCGGCGCGGCGCATTCTGGGCTGTCTCTATGCCGCAATCCTGATCGCCTCTGCGGTGTTGCTGGCCGGGGCGTGGATGGGCCGCGACGTGCTGGCCCATGCGCAGGCGCTGCTGGCGGTGCAGGTGATCTACAAGATCGCCACGCTGCCCGCCGTCGGCCCGCGCAACCCGGTCGTCATCGCCAATCTGGGCATCGCGGCGCTGCATGCTGCGACGCTGTGGGTCACGGCCTAGGCGTCGGCCTTTGGCGCATAAGAGCCCGGCATGTCGGGGCGGGGCGTGGGCGCGCGGACCTTGGACAGGATCATGTTCGGTCCGACCATGAGCGCGCTGAACAGCTTGTTTTCGCGCAACTGGCCTTTGACCTTTTCGATCTGCATCACGTCCGCAATGCGGCGTTCGATGAAATCCCATGTCGCCTGATGCCCTTCGGATTGGTCGCCTAGCCAATAGAGCGCGCAGGCGCCATAGACCGCCGACAGCGTGGCGCGTTTGGTATACCAGTTGATGTCGGTTGAGGTATCGCCCAGCGCGGTCCAGATCGCATCCGCCGTGCCCCAGATCAGCCGCGCGCCATCGGCGGCATATTGCGGCAGCGCAAACAGCGTGGACCCGCGCCGCACCGCCTCTTTGTCGCTGGCCGCTTCCAGCCGGGCCCGGATGGCGAATGCCACCCGGTCGCTGTAGCGCATCGCGGCCAGATCGGCATCCCGCAACCGCGCGGTCATCGCCGCATCGCCGCGCCGGTGATAGGCCACGGCCAGATCGACCGCGCCACGCGGGCAGATCGCGCGCGCCACCGTCGGATCAACGCCCGAATCGCGGGTCGCTGCGGCAAAGGTATCCGCCGACCAGCCGTCGAACGGCACATGCAGCAGGGCTGCGTCCAGCAAACGGTCCAGATCGGTCATGGTATCAGGCATGGGAACCTCCATCAGGGATGCTTTCGCCTAGACATATAGGACGGCGTTTGCTAATGGCACCCATCCTGCAATTCATTGCAACTCAACCTAGAAAGGTGGTGAAAACCACATGCAGGTAAGCGTTCGTGACAATAACGTCGATCAGGCCCTCCGGGCTCTGAAGAAAAAGCTGCAGCGCGAGGGTGTCTTTCGCGAGATGAAGCTCAAGCAGCATTTCGAAAAGCCCTCTGTCAAGCGGGCACGCGAGCAAGCCGAAGCGGTCCGTCGGGCCCGCAAGCTGGCGCGCAAGAAGCTGCAACGCGAAGGCATGCTGTAAGGCAAGCCCCGCGTTAGGCGACGTGACGTGTGACCCCCGTGGCCTCTGGCCCGGGGGTTTATTCGTTTCCGCAGGCGAAAACATTTGGCCTGACGCAGCCCTGACGCTAACAAGAGGCGCATTGGTATAGGAGGTTTCGGGATGGAATTGGTCATCGGCGACTTCATCGGATCGAACGCCGGTATTCTGGCGCTGGCGGTTCTGGTCATCGTCATGCTGTGGAAAGCTGTCCGCATCGTGCCGCAATCCGAGAAATTCGTGATCGAACGCTTCGGACGGCTGCATTCCGTGCTGGGGCCGGGGCTGAATTTCATCGTGCCGTTTCTGGATGTGGTGGCGCACCGGATTTCGATTCTGGAGCGGCAATTGCCCACCGCCGAACAGGATGCGATCACCGTGGATAACGTGTTGGTCAAGGTCGAGACATCGGTGTTCTACCGCATCACCGAACCCGAAAAGACCGTCTACCGCATCCGCGATGTCGATGGCGCGATTGCCACGACCGTGGCGGGGATCGTGCGGTCGGAAATCGGCAAAATGGAACTGGATCAGGTCCAGTCCAACCGCAATGAATTGATCCACAAGATCCGCGAGGCGGTGCGCGCGATGGTCGATGACTGGGGCATCGAGGTGACGCGGGCGGAAATTCTGGATGTGAATCTCGACAGCGCGACCCGCGCCGCCATGCTGCAACAGTTGAACGCCGAACGCGCACGGCGCGCGCAGGTCACCGAGGCCGAAGGCAAGAAACGCGCCGTCGAACTCGCCGCCGATGCCGCGCTTTATGCCGCCGAACAAGAGGCCAAGGCCCGCCGTATCCAGGCCGATGCCGAGGCTTACGCCACCGGCGTCGTCGCCGGTGCGATCCGCGAAAACGGGCTGGAGGCCGCGCAATATCAGGTGGCCCTGCGTCAGGTCGAGGCGCTGGAGGCGGTGGCGAGCGGCCAAGGCAAGCAGACGATCATCCTGCCCGCCGCCGCGCTGGAGGCGTTTTCCGATGCGTTCAAGCTGTTGAAAGGACGCTGAGATGTTGATGGAAGCGTGGAAACTGTGGTGGGTCTGGCTGGTTTTCGCGGCGCTGCTGGGGCTGGCGGAAATGCTGCTGCCGGGGTTCGTGCTGTTGGGGTTTGCCATCGGCGCGCTGGCCATGGCGGCGGTGGTGGCGACCGGGCTGTTCGGCACGTCATTTGCGTTGACGGTGCTGGTTTATGCGGTGGCGTCGGTTGGCGCGTGGTGGTGGCTGAACCGGGTGTTTCCACGGGATCGGGGCAATGTCCGCATCTGGGACCGTGATATCAACGACAACTGATCCGTTCCACGGCGCCAAGGTCGCGGTGATCTGGCAGGGCTGTGTCGTCACGCTGTTGCGCGATGACCGGGCGGATATTCCCTGGCCCGGCTGGTGGGATTTGCCGGGTGGCGGGCGCGAGGGCCATGAGACGCCCTGGGACTGCGTCTGTCGCGAAGCCGCCGAGGAACTGGCGCTGGATTTGACCCGCGAAGCACCCTGTCACAGCAGCGCGCACCGCGATGCCGCCGGACGGGTGGTGTGGTTCTTTGTGGTGCGGCCCACGGTTCTGGATGTCGCAGCCTTGCGGTTAGGGGACGAGGGGCAGGCGTGGCAGATGATGCCGCTACCGCAATTCCTGACCCATCCGCGCGTGATCCCGCAGTTCCAGACCCGCCTGCAACCGGTGATTTGACGCCGACGCGGGCGGCACCGGGGTTTTTCCGCTGGATCGGCAGGCCAAGCTGGCGCAGCCTGCACGGGAAAAGGAGCCGCACATGATCCCGTCAGATGCCCCGCGACATCCCCCCGTTGCCAGTATCGAGGACACCCTGACCTTCAAGATCGCGCGGTTCGCCGCGATCAACGCGCGCGACGGCACCGTGATCTTTCGCGACGGCTTTGACCTGACGCTGAACGAATGGCGGGTGCTGGGGCTGGTGGCGGCGCATGCACCGTTGGGGTTGAACAGGCTGACGGAACTGGTGCTGATGGACAAGGGCCAACTCAGCCGCACAGTGCAGGCGCTGGTCACGCGCGGAAAGCTGGTCAGCCAGGTGGGTGCTGCGGACGCCCGCAAGGTGGAATTGTCGCTTAGCGAGAAAGGCGCGGCGCTGCATGCCAAGGTGCTGGAATTTGCCCGCGCGCGCAACGAAGAGGTGTTGGAGGTGCTGAGCGTTGCCGAAGCAAAGCAGTTCATCGCGCTTTTGGACCGGCTTCTGGTTCACAACACCGCGCTGGTGCGGAACAACGGCAATCTGTGACGCTCATCCGCCCGTCAGCAACACCGCCTCGACCCGGCGGTTCTGTTCGCGGCCCTCGGGTGTGGTGTTGGGGAACAGCGGCGCAAGATAGCCGATGCCGCGCGCCTCGATCTGCGCGCGCGCAACGCCGTGTTGTGTGACCAGCCGTTCCAGAACGGCGACCGCGCGGCGTTCGGACAGCGCGATGTTGCCGTCCAGCGATCCGGTGGCATCGGTATGGCCCACCAAGGCCACCCGCCGCGCGGCATCCTCGGCCAAGAACCGCGCCAGCGCGTCCAGCGTTCCGAATGGCCCCGGTCCCAGATCGGTGGCCCCGGTGGCAAA
Organism: Paracoccus haematequi; assembly: GCA_945881965.1. Lineage (GTDB taxonomy): Bacteria > Pseudomonadota > Alphaproteobacteria > Rhodobacterales > Rhodobacteraceae > UBA9554. The sequence continues at coordinate 131,085 of CAMCVS010000002.1, forward strand.
TGTCAGATCCGCCAGCACCACCCGCCCTGTGGCCAGCAACTGGCCCGTCACGGATTGATCCCCCGGGGCGACCACAGCGGGCGCGGCCTGCGCAGTGGTCTGCGGCGCGGGCGAGCCGGTTGGGCCGATATGGATCACCTGCACGAATGCCATGCTGCCCGCGCGCGACACCAGCACCGACACCCGTTCGTCGTCACGCGCGACCGCGAGATAATGATAATCCGTCAGATCGACCTGCATTTCGGGGGGCGGGGCAATCGTGGTGGCATAGCGGAAATCATAGCCGCCGCAGCCGGTATCGCGGCAGGCAAAAATCGTCGTGAACCCTGCCGCCGCAAGCTGATCGCGCAGCGGTGCCAGCACCCGCAATGTCGCCATTTCGGCGGCGATCTGCCAGACCCGCAGCGTCATCTGCCCTTCGCGCGCCGCGACGGGCAGGGTGCCCGCGAAAGCCCCGATGGGCAGGTCATAGGCCGTCTCGGGGCGCAGCTCGTCATAGACCAGCCGCGCATTGGCGGGCAGCGCCAGCGCCAGCGGATCGGCCGCCGCGACCGGCCCCGCCAGCAACATCAGGATGACCGCGACTGCCCTCATCGAAACTGCGCGTGGTATTCCGGGTTGGGGCGCATGTTGGTGGCCGATGCAACCCGGTTGGTCATGTTGAAAAACGCCGCCACATTGGCGATGTCCCAGATGTCACGGTCGGTGAAACCGGCATCGCGCAGCGCCTGCCGGTCGGCCTCGACGATGGTGTAAGACGCCACCGTGACCTTTTCCGCGAAGCTCAGCATGGCATGCTGGCGCGGGTTCAGGGTGGCCACGCGCCAGTTCATCACCATCATCTCGCCCAGCACCGGGTCACCGGATAATTCCCGCACCGCCGCGCCATGCGCCGTCAGGCAATAGAAACAGCGGTTCACCGATGACACCGCGACCGCGATCATCTCGCGTTCCAGCTTGGTCAGACCTGAATCTGCCAGCATCAACTTGTTATACAACGTGGTGAAGGCGTTGAGCATGTCGATGTCGAAAGCATGCGCGGCCAGCACATTTGGCACCATGCCCAGCTTTTCGGTGCAGATATCGAAATATTTCTGGGTCTTTTCCGGCAGCGGATCGACAGGCGGCAGGTTCAGCGCTGTGGGAAGGCGGGTCATTTGCGGTCCTCCGGGTGAATGCGATAGTGATAACTGCCGACAGGCGTCATGCCCAGCGCCGTGTAAAGCGCATTTCCGCCTGCATTGTCCTGCGCCACCACCAGCGATATCCAGTGACCGCCTTCCGCCACGGTCCAGCGCGCGGCGGCGGTCAGGGCAAAACCACCCATGCCCTGGCGGCGCTGATGCGGCAACACGGTCAGCGCGTGCAGCATCGCGATATCGCCCGCCAGCCCGACATAGCCCGCCGCGGCGGGGCTGTCGTTCAACCGGCCCAGGATCGAGGTCTTTGGGCAATCGGCACGGTCCATCACCGCGCGCCGTGCTGCCGTGATCCCGCCCTGTTCCCAGATGTCGATCTGGATCGCCAGCGGTTCCCACAGGGTGAATGCGCAGACACGCGGCAGATCGCGCGCCGCCAGCATATCGGCAGGGGCAACAAAGAACGTCACCGGATCGGCCACGCGGTAACCCATCGCGGCCAGCCGCGCATCTAGGTCTGTCTCACCGTCGCGGATCAGAAACAGGCGCGGGCCGGTGCCGGTCATCGCGGCCTCTGCGGCCTTTACCGCCGCTTGCCCCGGATCGCCCGCGATCAGCAGCGAGGCGGCATTGACCCGCCCTCCCGCACCCGCCGCGCGGCGCAGCCGGAACGGGCCGACTTCACGCACCGTCAACGGCGGCCAGGTGACGTCGATCACGTCATACAGATCGGCGGCTGTTGGCATCATGCCGGGAACAACGCGGCAAGTTCCGCCAGCGCCGCCTCGACCCGCGCGCCATCGGTGCCCCGGATCACGATGTTGGTGCCATAGGCCCCGTCGCGCTGAAACGGGTATGACCCCATCGACAGGTCGGTGTAGCGCGCGGCCAAGGCGCCCAGCCCCTCGGCAATCTCGCCCTCGCCGCGCATCAGGCGCAGGGTCTGCGACAACAGCGGCGCACCGCCCGTCAGCGTCGGCAGCACGGACGCCACCATCGCCTGAAACACGGTCGGCACCCCCGCCATCACATGCACGTTCCGCAGCGTGAACCCCGGCGCAATCGACACCGGGTTGTCGATCAGGGTCGCCCCATCGGGGATGCGCGCCATCCGCTGCCGCGCGGCGTTGAACTCCAGCCCCTGACGCGCGTAATGCGCCGCCAACAGCACGCGGGCATCATCGCGGATGTCGATGCCCGCGCCAAACGCCGCCGCGATGCAGTCGGCGGTGATATCATCATGCGTCGGCCCGATGCCCCCGCTGGTGAACACATGGTCATATCCCGCCGCCAGCGCCTGCACCGCCGCCACAATCGCAGGCGCATCATCGGCCACCATGCGCACCTCGGATAGGGTGATGCCATGCTTGGTCAATTCCTGCGCCAGATGGTGCATATTGCTGTCGCGGGTGCGGCCCGACAGGATTTCATCGCCGATGACAAGCATCGCAGCAGTCGGGTTGGCCATGGGTGCGGTCCTTTTGCGTCACATTGCGCCGGGTATAGGCCCCGCAGGCTGCGCTTTCAAATCCTGTTGACACGCCCCCCTCTGGCCATCGCGCGCAAATGGGCCTAGTTTCGGGGAAATGCATTTTGACAAAGGCGCGCGCGCGTGAACGACCAGCATAACGGACGCCTGACCCGTGAGGGAATCCGCATTCACGACGCCGCCGAATTTGACGGCATGCGCCGTGCCGGACGGATTGCGGCGGAAATCCTGGACGAGATCGCGCCGCATGTGTTCCCCGGCCAGACCACCGGCGAGATTGACCGCATCATCACCGCCATGGTGGCGGCCAAGGGTGCAGTGTCGGCCACGATCGGCTACAAGGGTTATCAGCACGGGTCGTGTATTTCGATCAACCATGTGGTCTGCCACGGTATTCCCGGACCCAAGGTGCTGAAGGACGGCGATATCCTGAACATCGACGTGACCGTGATCCTGAACGGCTGGTTCGGCGATACCAGCCGGATGTATGTCGCGGGCAAACTGCCGCGCAAGGCGGAACGCCTGATCGAAGTGACACATGACGCGCTGATGCTGGGGATCGAGGCGGTGCGCCCCGGTGCCACCTTTGGCGATATTGGCCACGCGATCCAGAGCTATGTGGAAAGTCACCGCATGTCAGTGGTGCGCGATTTCTGCGGGCACGGGTTGGGCCGGGTCTTTCATGCGCCGCCCAACGTGCTGCATTATGGCCGCCCCGGCACGGGGCCTGTTCTTGAAGAAGGCATGTTCTTTACCATTGAGCCGATGGTGAACCTTGGCCGCCCCGAGACAAAGACCCTGTCCGATGAATGGACCGCCGTCACCCGCGACAAATCGCTGTCGGCGCAGTTTGAACATTCGGTGGGTGTCACCGCGACGGGGGTCGAGATTTTCACACTCTCGCCCGCCGGTCTGTTTCACCCGACCTATGCCCGCGACGCGGCCACGCCTCACTCCACCGCGTAAAGCGATATGATGACCTGCCCCGCCCGCCGTGCCCCCGTGCCGCAAAACAGGGTGCGGTTGACCCAGTCATAGCGCGGATCGCCGGTTTCCAGCCGCGCCTGCGTGCGCATGTAATAGGCGGAATGGGGCACATCCTCGCCGCGCGCGATGGCGGCGATCACCTCGGCGGGACCGTGGCGATAGCCGTAATTGCGGATTTCAATCGTGGCCCCGTCATAGGTTTCCAACGCATAGCGGGTGTCCAGTTCGGCCACGCCATTGGCCCAGATCGTCTGCCAATCCGCCCCAAGGTTCAGGATGCGGCCCGACAGGCGCGGTCCTGTCACCGTGCCGCCGATTATCGGGATGATCCGGCGCAACCCGGCATTGCCCGGCCCCATGGTGCGGATCGGGTCCAGATCGACGAACAGGTCGCAGACGTGGTTCAGGGCAGGGGCGGCAAAGCTGGCGGTCATCTGGTCCTCCGGGGTTTGCCGCAGCATAGCGGCGCAAGCGCGGCGGAAAAGCCCTGCGGTTGACAGTTCGGCGCTGCGCGGCAGATTGAGCGTCAGGGGGATTGAGGATGCACCGAGGCACCATGATTTGTCGCGACGCGGCGGCATGACCGACATCGCCGCGCATATCAGCGCCTTGGTCACGGCAGAGGTCGCGGCGCATACCGGGCACCCTGACACGCTGGCGCATTTTCTGGCTCTGCGGGTGGCGCGCCCCCGCGCGGTCAGCGTGCAGTTTGCTGGCGGCATCATGCAGACCTGCTGGACGGTGACGCGGTCGGACGGGTGTTATCAGGTGATCTATATGCCGGACGCGGGCTATTTCAGCCTCTGTGTCGGATCGGATTTCGGCCCCTTGGACATCGGCGTGCATGGCGGCGCGATCCAGTGTTTTTCGGCGGTGGTTTAGACCGCTGCGGGGTCGTCTGCCGCGCGCGGATGATTATCCGCCAGCCGCTGCAACAGCGCGGTCAGCGTGGCGCGGTCGGCCTCTGACAACCCGGCACACAGCGTGTCCTGCACCCGCGCAATGGTGCCCTGCACCCGCGCCAGCACATCCGCCCCCGAATCGGTCAGAGTCAGCACCCGCGCGCGGCGATCCGTCTGCGACACCTGCCGCGCCACCAGCCCCTTGTCCACCAGCCGGTCGATGACGCCGCCGATCGTGGCGCGGTCCACGGCGGCGCGGGCCGACACGCTGGCCTGATCCAGACCCGGTTCCCCCGCGATGGCCGACAGGGCTGCGAACTGAAACGGTGTCAGATCAAGCCCTTGCCGCGCCATTTCCTGCGCAAAGATCGCCGTCGAGGCTTGATGCGCGCGGCGGATCAGGTGGCCGGGCATGGCGCGGAAACTGTCGTTCACTTTTGTTTTGCCTTTGCACAAATGTGACCATACGGTCGGTTTTAACCTGTTGACAGGGGGGCCCTCCTGTTTGCTATGGTTCATAACAAAACCGGCGCAAAGAACCGCGCTGCCAGACGACCGGCGCAAATGGTAAGTATTCATTCTATTTGACCGGTCGGACTATGATATGTATGCGTCTTATATCCGGGGACGCAACAGGGAGGTGAGGATGTCGCAGCAACTGGGCACGCTGGAAGAGCTGCCGCAGGACTATCGTGACGCCATGGCGGCGGCAGGGGTCGCGCCGTTGTGGCCGATGATGCGCAAGGTGCTGCCCCATGGCCGCCCCGCGCCGCAGACCAAACCCAGCTATTGGAATTTTTCCGCGCTGCGCCCGTTGCTGCTGCGCGCGGGCGAACTGACCCCGGTCGAAAAGGCCGAGCGCCGCGTGCTGGTCATGTCGGATCAGGGGCGTGGCACCGGCGCGATGCAGGCGACCTCGTCGATCTATATCGGGATGCAACTGCTGTTGCCCGGCGAAACCGCGCCCGCGCATCGCCATACGCCCTCTGCCGCGCGGATCATCGTCGAGGGCAAGGGCGGCTATACGGTGGTGGATGGTGAAAAGCTGCCAATGCACCGGGGCGATCTGGTGCTGACGCCGGGTGGCGATTGGCACGATCACGGCCATGACGGGGATGAACCCGTGATCTGGCTGGATGCGCTGGACCTGCCGCTATTCGTCTATCTGGAAGGGTCTTATGCCGTCGAGGCCCCGTTGCAGGCACAGCGCAACCGGCCTGATGCCGCGCTGGTCGAATATGCCGCTGCCGGTCTGGTGCCGTCGCGGCGCGCCCGCACGGCGCGGCGCTATCCGATGACGCGGTTCCCCTGGGACCGGACCGAAGCCGCGTTGCGCCAGATGGCCGCCTATACCGATGGCGCGGTCGAGATGGATTACATCAACCCCGAAACCGGCAGTGATGTGTTGCCCACCATAGGCTTCACCGCGATGATGCTCCGCCCCGGCGAAACGGTGCGGCCGGTGCTGACCTCGGACAGTTCGGTGTTCCATGTCATCGGCGGGCAGGGGACCAGCGTTGTCGATGGCGTGACCTTTGACTGGGCCGCGAAAGACACCTTTACCGCGCCGGTGTTCGCCACTGTTGATCACACCAACACCGGAACCGAGCCCGCTTTCCTGATCCGGGTGCACGACCGCCCGTTGCAGGAAAAGTTGGGCTATTACGAGGAACGCGCGCGATGACACCCTTGTTCGATCTGCCCCCCCATCCGCAGGTGCCCGTTGTTGGGATGGACGCCACGTTCCCGGTGCGGCGCATCTTTTGCGTGGGCCGCAACTATGCCGCCCATGCCGCCGAAATGGGCCATGAGGTGGACCGCGAAGCACCGTTTTATTTCACCAAGACGCCATCCGCGACCGTCTTGACCAGCGCCACCATCCCTTATCCGCCGGGCACCAGCGACTATCATCACGAGATGGAACTGGTCGTTGCCATCGGCGCACCCGCGTTCCGCATCGCCAGGGATGACGCGATGTCGGTGGTGTTCGGCTATGCCTGTGGCCTCGACATGACGCGGCGGGATTTGCAGCAAGAGGGCAAGGACAAGCGCCGCCCTTGGGATCTGGGCAAGGATTTCGAAAACTCCGCTGTGATTGCCCCGATCACGCCTGCTGCCGGATTTGCCGTGGGTAATCAGGCGATTGCCATGACGGTGAACGGCGCGTCGCGCCAGACCGCCACGCTGGACGAATTGATCTGGTCGATCCCCGAAATCATCAGCCACCTGTCGGGCTATTATCACCTGCAACCCGGCGACCTGATCTATACCGGCACGCCTGCGGGTGTGGGCGCGGTGGTGGCGGGGGATCATATTCATGGCACCATCGCAGGGCTGACGCCGATTGACCTGACAATTGGGCAGCCGGAATGAAATACTGGGGCTATTTCCGGTCGTCATCCTCCTATCGCTGCCGGATCGCCTTCGGCCTGAAAGGTGTCGCGCCGGATTTCGTCCCGGTGCATCTGCGGCTGGGCGGGCAGAAAGCCCCCGAATTTGCTGCCGTGAACCCGCAACAATTGTTGCCCGCGCTGGAAACCGACGCGGGCGATGTGCTGATCCAGTCGCTGGCGATTCTGGAATGGCTGGACGAGACGATCCCGACGCCGCCGCTGCTGCCCTCTGACCCGCTGACGCGGGCGCATGTGCGCGGTTTTGCGCAGGTGATCGCCTGCGAAATCCACCCGCTGCAAAACCTGCGGGTGCTGGCGTATTTGCGCGGCCCGCTGGCGCAGCCCGAGGATGCGGTGCAGGCCTGGCTTGCGCGTTGGATCACCGATGGCCTGACCGCCTGCGAAGGGCTGTTGGCGCGGCGGCCTGTCACGCGGTTCGCCTTTGGCGATACGCCGGGATTGGCGGACATATGCCTGATTCCGCAAGTGTTTTCGGCACAGCGGTTTGGGGTTGATACTTCGCACCTGCCGCGTATCAATGCGATTTATGAACAGTGTCAACTAATTTCCGCCTTTGCCGACGCGCATCCGCGCCAGCAACCGGATTGGGAGCCGTAACGCATCAGAATCAGCCCGAGACGCGGGAATCGCGCCGGGTCCATGTCGCACTGGGAGGATACCGACATGACTGCAAGACGGACGTTGTTGAAGGGAATTGCCACCGCCGCCGTGCTGGCCGCGTGGGCAGGGACAGCACTGGCGCAGGAGGTGACGCTCAAGCTGCACCAGTTTCTGCCCGCGCAGGCCAATGTGCCCAAGCTGGTGCTGGATGTCTGGGCCGACAAGGTCGAGGCGGACAGCAAAGGCCGGATCAAGATCGACCGCTTTGCGGCGATGGCGCTGGGAGGCAAGCCCCCGGAACTGATTGATCAGGCGATTGACGGGGTGGCCGATGTGGTCTGGGCGGTGAACGGGTTCACGCCGGGCCGGTTCCCGCGCACCGAGGTGTTCGAATTGCCCTTTATGGTCAAGGACGCCCGCGCCGCGTCTGCCGCCTATTGGCAGATGTTCGATGCCCACATGAAAGACACCGATTTCAAGGATGTCAAAATCCTGGCGACCTGGGTGCATGGCCCCGGCATGTTGCACACCAAGAAACCCGTCGCCAAACCCGCCGATCTGGCGGGGATGAAAATTCGCGGCGGGTCGCGCATGGTCAACCAGTTGCTGGAAAAGCTGGGCGCGGTGCCGGTGGGCCTGCCGGTGACAGCGATCCCGGAATCACTGTCCAAGGGCGTGATCGACGGCACCACCATCCCGTGGGAGGTGACGACATCGTTGAAGGTGCAGGAACTGGTCGGCAACCACACCGAATTTGACGGCGGCGCGATCTATAACCTGACCTTCGTGCTGGCGATGAACCGCGCGAAATATGACGCGATGCCCGATGACCTGAAGGCGGTGATCGACGCCAATTCGGGCCTTGACCTGTCGGTGTTCGCGGGCGGCACGCAGGCCGATGCCGATGGCCCCGCGCGGCAGATCGCCGTGGATCGTGGCAATACCATCGTCACCATCAGCGCGGAGGATGCGAAAGCCTGGGCTGATATCGCCCAGCCCGTCTATGATGCCTGGATTGCCGACATGAAAACCAAAGGCATCGACGGGCAGGCCCTGATCGACGAGGCGCGCATGCTGATGGCGGCTTACAAGGCCAACTGATCTTACCACACACCGGGGGCGGGAGGCCCCCGGTGAACAACCGCAATCTTTCAGGGAGGAAAGAGAAATGACGAAACTTGGAATGATGGCCGCCTCGGTACTGGCCTTGACCCTTGGCGCAGGGGCCGCGCTGGCACAGGAGGTGACGCTCAAGCTGCACCAGTTCCTGCCCGCGCAGGCGAACGTGCCGAAACTGGTGCTGGATGTCTGGGCCGACACCATCGAAAAGGAATCCGCAGGCCGCATCAAGGTGGAACGCTATGCCGCCATGGCGCTGGGTGGCAAGCCGCCGGAGTTGTATGACCAGGCCATCGACGGCGTGGCCGATGTGGTCTGGACGGTGCTGGGCTATACCCCCGGCCGTTTCCCGCAGGCCGAAGTGTTCGAACTGCCGTTCATGACGCTGGGGGCGGGGCCTGCGTCCTGCGCCTATTGGACGATGGCCGAAAAATACATGCTGGACAAAGAGTTCAAGGATGTGAAGGTGGTCGGCGTCTGGGTGCATGGCCCCGGCATGATCCATGCCAACAAGGAAATCCGCACCCCGGACGACCTGCAAGGTGTCAAGATCCGCGGCGGATCGCGCGTGGTGTCGCAACTGCTGGAACAACTGGGCGCGACGCCGGTCGGGATGCCCGTGACGGCCGTTCCCGAGGCGCTGTCGAAGGGCGTTCTGGACGCCACCACGATCCCGTGGGAGGTGACTGCCTCGCTCAAGGTGCCGGAACTGGTGAAGAACCACACCGAATTCACCGGTGGCGCGCTGTATAACATCCCCTTCGTGTTCGCGATGAACAAGGCCAAGTATGACAGCCTGCCCGCGGATCTGAAGGCCGTGATCGACAAGAATTCGGGCATGGATTTCTCGGTGTTCGGCGGCAAGACGCAGGAAGGCGCGGATGGTCCGGCGCGTGAGGCGGCGGTCAAGGTTGGCAACAACATCATCACGCTGACCGAGGCCGAAACCAAGGTCTGGCGCGACAAGGCGGCCCCGATCTATGCGTCGTGGATTGCCGACATGAAGGGCAAGGGCATCGACGGCGAGGCCCTTATCAAGGAAGCGACCGACCTGCAAACCGGCGCCTGCGCAGGCAAGTAAACGGACCAGACGGGCGGGCCGCAACATGGTCCGCCCGTATTCTGCAACAGGAGGAAAGCGGCGATGCACCGCAATTTGACCACAGTTTCCCGCTGGATGGCGATCTTGGGCGGGATTGTCCTGATCGCGCTAATCGCGCTGATGTGCCTGTCGGTGCTGGGGCGCGGCCTGAACACGTTCCTGCATAATGACCTGATGCAAACCAGTGCCAAGGTACTGGCTGATGCGCTGTTGGCCACGGGGGTTGGTCCCATTCTGGGCGATTTCGAAATCGTCGAGGCGGGGATTGCTTTCGCCATCTTTGCATTTCTGCCGCTATGCCAGATCACGCAGTCCCATGCGACGGTGGACGTGTTCACCGCGATGATGTCGGAACGGATCAATCGCGTTCTGATGCTGCTGTCGGATGCGCTGTTTGTCGGTGTGTTGGCGCTGATCGCGTGGCGATTGTGGGATGGCATGATGTCCAAGGTCGGCAACGGCGAGACGACGTTCCTGATCCAGTTCCCGGTTTGGTGGGGCTATGCCGCCTGCATGGTGCCCGCGATCCTTGCGGTGATCGTTGCCGCCTATATCGCCGTGACGCGGCTGCGCGAAGTCGCCACCGGACACGCAATTCTTCCCATGGCCGCAGGAGCAGACCATTGAGCAATATAGAAATCGGGCTGTGGTCGTTTCCCGCCCTGCTGTTGATGATTTTCCTGCGGATGCCCATCGGGCTGGCGATGTTTCTCGCCGGGTTGGCGGGGCTGTATTTCATCAACGGCGACATGAACATGGCCTATGGCAAGCTGAAGTCCGAGGTCTATTCGACCTTCTCCAGCTATTCGCTGTCGATCATTCCGATGTTCCTGCTGATGGGGCAGTTCGCCACCTTGGGTGGCATGAGCCAGGCGCTGTTCAAGGCGGCTGAAAGCTGGCTGGGGCACCGCAAAGGCGGTGTCGCCATGGCGGCCATCGGGGCCTGCGCCGGGTTTGGGGCGATCTGCGGATCGTCACTGGCGACGGCGGCAACGATGGGGCAGGTCGCCCTGCCGGAACTGCGCCGCTATGGCTATGCCGGCGGGTTTTCCACCGCGACGCTGGCGGCGGGGGGCACACTGGGCATCCTGATCCCGCCGTCTGTGGTGCTGGTGATCTATGCCATCTTGACCGAACAGAACATCGCCAAGCTGTTCCTTGCCGCGTTCATCCCCGGTATCCTTGCCGCGCTGGGCTATATCCTGACGATCTCGATCTATGTGCGGATGAACCCCGGATCGGCGGGTGTGCGCCCGCGCCAGCCCTATGCCGAACGCTGGGCCGCGCTGTTCAAGGTCTGGCCGGTGCTGGTGGTGTTTCTGGCGGTGGTCGGCGGCATCTATGGCGGCATCTTCACCCCGACCGAAGGTGCTGCGGTTGGTGCGCTGGGCACCGGGCTGATTGCGCTGCTCAATGGCGGGCTGACGCGGGTCACGCTGTTGGACAGCCTGTCTGCCACGGCCAAATCCACTGCGATGATCTTTTTCATCGTGTTGGGGGCGGGATTTTACAACGGGTTTCTGGCCCTGAGCCAAGTGCCGCAATCGCTGGCGGAATGGGTCGGCACCCAAGGGTTCAGCCCGTGGATGATCCTATCAATCATCCTGATCCTCTACCTGGTGCTGGGCTGTTTCATGGACAGCCTGTCGATGATCCTGCTGACGGTGCCGATCTTCTGGCCGATCATTCAGGTGCTGGATTTCGGCATGACCGCCGAGGAAACCGCGATCTGGTTCGGGATTCTGGTTCTGATCGTGGTCGAGGTGGGGCTGATTACGCCGCCTGTGGGGATGAACCTGTTCGTCATCAACTCGATGGACCGGCTGACGCCGATGGTCGAGACCTATAAGGCGGTGATGTATTTTGTGGCCTCCGACATCATCCGCACGATCATTCTGGTGATCTTTCCCGGCATCACCTTGTTCGCGCTGCGCGTGTTCCAATGACAGATTGCCCCCCGGTGCGCAGCCGGGGGGCTTTGCTTTGCCGATTGCTATGCGCTATAACAATCATGACCAAGACATAAGGCCAGCCCCAGACCATGACCCCCGATATCCTGACAATTGACGTGCAAGGCCCCATCGCGGTGCTGACGATGAACCGCCCCGACAAACGCAATGCGATGAATGACGCGCTCTTGGCGGCGCTGGACGGGTTCTTTTCGCATCCGCCGGTCGGCGTGAAGGTGGCGGTGCTGACAGGCACGGCGGGGCATTACTGTTCGGGGCTGGATCTGGCCGAACATGTCGCGCGCGATGCCGAAGGCACCATGCGCCATTCGCGCAACTGGCATGGCGTGATGGAACGTATCCAGTTTTCCGGCCTGCCGGTGGTGTCCGCCATGTTCGGGGCGGTGATCGGCGGCGGGCTGGAACTGGCCACGTCAACGCATGTGCGGATCGCGGAACCCTCGACGATATTCCAACTGCCCGAGGGGCGGCGCGGCATTTACGTCGGCGGCGGTGCGTCGGTGCGGGTGGGCCGCATCCTGGGCGCCGACCGGATGACCGAGATGATGCTGACAGGGCGCAAATACGACGCCCATGACGGACTGCGGCTGGGTCTGTGCCATTACACAGTCGGCGAAGGCGAGGCGCTGGCGCTGGCGATGGACCTTGCGGGCAAGATCGCCAGCAACGCCGGTCTGTCGAATTACGTGATGATCCACGCGCTCGCCCGGATTGAAGATATGTCCAAGGCCGACGGGCTGTTCACCGAATCGCTCTGCGCCGCGCTGACTCAGACCAGCCCCGATGCCCAAGAGGGGCTGCGCGCCTTTCTGGACAAGCGCGCGCCAACATTCCGCTAGATCATGACCGCTGATCCCGCCCGCGCAACCGCAAGTGAATCGCCCGATCCGGACGCCCGTCTGCACGGGTTGATCGGCTATACCGTGAAACGGGTGTCTGCCGCGATGATGGCAGATGCGGCCCGCGTGCTGGACCCGCACGGGTTGCGGGTGACGACGTTTTCCGCGCTGGCGGTGATCTGCGACGCGCCCGACATCACGCAAAGCGCGCTGGCGCAGGCGCTGGCGATGGAACGATCCAACATCGTCGTCATTATCGACAAGCTGGAAGAGGCGGGGTTGATCGCGCGGCACCGCATGGACGGCGACCGCCGCGCCTATGCGCTGCGCGCCACGCTCAAGGGCTTGCGTCGCCGCGATGCCGCGTTGGCGGCGCTGATGGTCAACGAGGAAGGCCAACTCGCCGCCTTGACCGCCACCGAGCGCGTCCAGCTTTCCGCCTTGTTGCGGCGTATCCGAACCGGAGACCTGACATGACCGACCGCATGACCTTGCCGCAGCGGATCACGACCGAGGCGCGGCCTGATGGCACGCTGATCCTGCGCTCTTCGCATCCCTTGGGTCCGGTCGCCGCGACCACGGCGGACTGGCTGCATCGCTGGGCCGGGGCCACGCCCGACGCGGTGTTCATCGCCGAACGGTCCGGGGCGGGCTGGCGCGAGGTGAGTTATGCCCAGGCGCTGGACATGGTGCGCGGGCTGGCGGGCTGGCTCCTGGCGCAGGGGCTGGAACCCGGCGACCGGGTGCTGGTGCTGTCGGGTAATTCGGTCGATCACGGTCTGCTGGCGCTCGCCACGCAATATGTGGGTCTGGTCGCCGTGCCGGTGGCGGAACAGTATTCCCTGATCCCAGGCGCGCATGACCGGCTGGATTATGCCGCGCGCACGGTGCGCCCCGCGATGGTTTTTGCCGATGACCCTGCGCGCTATGGCGATGCGCTGGCGCTGCCCGCGCTGGCGGGGGTGCCGGTGTTGGCGTCCACGGCGGCTGGCGCGCGGCGGCCTGTGCATGTGATGGCGGATGCGCTCAAGGGTGGCGCCGATATCACCGCCGCACATGCCGCCGTGACCCCTGACACCATGGTCAAGATCCTGTTCACCTCGGGGTCCACGTCGCTGCCCAAGGGGGTGATCACCACGCACCGGATGATGTGCGTCAATCAGGCCCAGATCGCCACCGCCATGCCGCTCTTGACCGCGCGGCCACCGAAAATCCTCGACTGGCTGCCGTGGAACCACGTGTTCGGCGGCTCGCATAATTTCAACATGATGCTGGCCAATGGCGGCGCGCTTTATATCGACGATGGCAAGCCCACCGATGCGCTGTTTCCCCGCACGCTGGAAAACATGGGGATGCATACCGGCACGCTCGCTTTCAATGTGCCCGTTGGCTTTGCCCGTGTGCTGGCCGCGCTGGACCGGGACGACACCCTGCGGCGGCGGTTCTTTACCGGGCTTGATTTCACCTTTTACGCCGGGGCGTCGCTGCCGCAGGATATCTGGGCCGGCATCGACCGCATGGCGCGCGAAATCACCGGCACGGTGCCCTTGATGATTTCCAGCTGGGGCCTGACCGAAACCGCGCCCGCCGTGCTGCTCACGCATGAGCGCGTGACGCGGTCCGGTATCATCGGCGCGCCGCTGCCGGGAACCGAGGTGAAACTGATCCCCGATACGGACGAAGGCCGATACGAGGTGCGCGCGCGCGGCCCCAACATCATGACCGGCTATTTCGAGGATGCCGCCAAGACCGCCGCCGCCTTTGACGACGAAGGCTTCTTCATCACCGGGGATGCGGTGAAATGGGTGGATGCGGCAGAACCCGATCGCGGCCTTGCCTTTGACGGCCGCATTTCCGAGGATTTCAAGCTGCAATCGGGCACCTGGGTCCGCGTGGCACAGATCCGCGGCGCGGCCCTCGCCGCGCTGGCCGGTATCGCCGCCGATCTGATCATCACCGGCGAGGGCCGCAACGAACTGGGCGCGCTCATCTTTCCGGTCAAACCCGCGGGGGGCGATGGCCTTGCCACCGATCCCGCCTTGCTTGAAGATATCCGCGCGCGGCTGACCCCGCTGGTGGCCAAGGCAACCGGGTCATCCACCCGGCTGGCCTGCGCCGCAGTGCTGTCAGAGCCGCCCAGCCTTGGCGCGCACGAGGTCACCGCCAAGGGCAACCTCAACATCCGCGCCGTGCTGCAACGCCGCGCTGCGCTGGTGGACGCGCTGCATGCCGATGCCCCCGGCGTGATCCGGTTCTGACCGTTTCATCCCGCAAAGGAACACCCCATGATCAATCTCGACAAAATCCGCGCCATCGACATCCACACCCATGCCGAAGAACCCTGTGGCTGCCACAGCGACGATGGCTATGACGACCTGCAAGCCGCGATGGCCAAGTATTTCGGGTCCAAGATCGTCCAGCCCACCATCGCGCAGACCGCCGCGCATTTCCGCGCGCAGAACGTGGCGGCCGTGATCTTTCCCGTCGATGCCGAACGCGAAACCGGCTATCGGCGCTTTTCCAATGACGAGGTGCTGGCGCAGGTCGCGGAACATTCGGATGTGCTGATCCCCTTTGCCTCCATCGACCCGTGGAAGGGCAAGATGGCCGTGCGCGAGGCGCGGCGGTTGATCACCGAACATGGCGTCAAGGGCTTCAAGTTTCACCCGACCATGCAGGGGTTCTATCCCAATGACCGCATGGCCTATCCGTTCTATGAGGTGCTGGCCGAACATGGCGCGATTGGCCTTTTCCACACGGGCCAGACCGGCGTGGGGTCGGGGATGCCGGGCGGCAACGGCATGCGGCTGAAGTTTTCCAACCCGATGTATCTGGATGATGTCGCCGTCGATTTCCCCGACATGAAGATCATCATGGCCCACCCCAGCTTTCCCTGGCAGGAAGAGGCGCTGTCAGTCGCCCAACACAAACCGAACGTCTATATCGACCTGTCGGGCTGGTCGCCCAAGTATTTCCCGCCGATCTTGGTGCGTTACTGCAATTCGATTCTGCGCAAGAAGGTGCTGTTCGGGTCCGATTGGCCGATGATCACGCCCGAACGCTGGCTGGCGGATTTCGAGGGGATTGATATCAAGGACGAGCTGCGCCCCGACATCATCAAATGGAACGCGGCGCGGCTGTTGGGGCTGATCTAGGCCGCCATGCCTGCGGCAAAAAGTTGCGGCGTTGATACAGGTTTGTCGCCGGTGGTTTGATCCAGATCAAGGTTGCGGTTCACCATCGTATGCAATTCACCGCATATGAGCGGAGGAAACGCAGCATGACATTCGACACCTTCATCCCCTCGCGCCGGGGATTTCTGGGCTTGGTGGCCGGGGCGGGCGCATTCGCGCTGGCCACCCAACCGGCCCGTGCGGCGATGGTGAAAACCACAGCGCGGATCGTGATCCTTGGGTCCGGGGCAGCGGGCACCGCGCTTGCCAATACGCTGATGGACCGGCTGGACGGGGCCGAGATCACGCTGATCGACGGGCGCGCGCAGCATTTCTATCAGCCGGGCTATACCCTGATCGCGGCGGGGCTAAAGCCCGCCAGCTATTCCGTCAGCCAGACCACCGACTGGCTGCCCAAAGGCGTCACGCTGATCGCGGAATATGCCGCCGAGATCGACCCCGAGGGCAAGACCGTCACCACCGCGTCGGGCACCAAGGTCGCCTATGATTTCCTGATTGTGGCGACGGGGCTGAAACTCGACTGGGCCGCCATCGAGGGGTTTTCCACCGACCTGATCGGCAAGGATGGCATCGGCGCGGTCTATGCGGGCGCCGAACAGGCGGCGGCGACTTGGGCCCTGATGGACCGGTTCACCGACACGGGGGGCCGCGCCGTGTTCATGCGCCCCGCGACGGAAATGAAATGCGCCGGTGCGCCGCTGAAATATGCCTTTATCACCGAGGATTACGCCGACAAGAAGGGCAACCGGGACAAGATCGAAATCGACTACTGGAACCCCACCAAGGCGCTGTTCGGCGTGCCCATCGTGGCGGAAAAGGTCCGCATGCTGTTTGGGGAACGCGGGATCAGGACGGAACTGGACCGGGTGCTGAAACGGATTGATCCCGGCAAGAAGATCATGACCTTTGCCGACCCCGACGGGATCGAACATGAAACGGATTACGATTTCACCAACATCATCCCGCCGATGCGTGCGCCTGATGTGATCCGCAACTCACCCCTGCCTTGGGCCGACAAATGGACCGATCAGGGCTGGGTCGAGGTTGATCCCGCCACGCTGCGCCATAACCGCTATCCCGATGTCTTTGCCGTGGGTGATGTGGCGGGTGTGCCCAAGGGCAAGACGGCGGCAAGCGTGAAATGGCAGGTGCCGGTGGTCGTGGATCATCTGATCGCGACCCTGACCGATACCGCGCCCACGGCGGAATACACCGGCTATACGTCCTGCCCGATGATTACCCGCGTGGGAAAAGCCATGCTGATCGAGTTTGACTACAAGAACAACCTGGTGCCCAGTTTCCCCAGCGTGATCGCGCCGCTGGAAGAATTGTGGATTTCCTGGCTGATGAAGGAAGTCGCCCTGAAACCCACCTATAACGCCATGCTGCGCGGCAAAGCCTGAGGAGATCGCCATGAAGGAACTGACCCTTGAGACCCTGATCGCGGTCTGGGAA
The DNA here is from genome assembly GCA_945881965.1 of Paracoccus haematequi. Lineage (GTDB taxonomy): Bacteria > Pseudomonadota > Alphaproteobacteria > Rhodobacterales > Rhodobacteraceae > UBA9554. The sequence continues at coordinate 148,295 of CAMCVS010000002.1, forward strand.
GAAATGTTCGGCGCGGGCCTGTTCTGGGCGATGGTCGTGGCGGCGGTGATCATCACGCTGGCTTATGCCTATGTGCTGATCCGCGACCGCGCGGTGAGCTGGCGCAAGTTTCTGCTGGCGCAACTGTCGATGCCGTTCGGCGCGGTAGCGGCAGTGGTGTTTGTCTGGCAGATCACGAAATCCGGGTTCCGCGATATCGGCGGCCCGGTGGATGTGATTGTATTGGCGGGCGTCGCCATCGGCGGTGCTGTCGGGTTGGCAATTCTGGTCTATACGCTGGAATCGCTGTTCTGGCCCAACCGTCGCAACGCAGGATGATCCGATGACCGACGCTGCCCACATCACCCCGTCCTGGCTGGAACATTTCCCGGTGCCGATGTTTGCCGTGACCATGGGGCTGGCGGGGCTGACGCTGGCGCTGCACGACGGGGAAACAGCGCTGGGGCTGGCGCATGGCGTGTCTCATGCGGCGTTCTGGGGCACGGCGGCGGTATTCGTTCTGATTGCGCTGACCTATGCCGCCAAGGCGCTGACCCATCCGCAGGCGGTGATGGCCGAATGGAACCACCCGGTACGGCTGTCGTTCTTTCCGGCAATCTCGATTTCGCTGCTGTTGATAGGCACGGCGGCGCTGCATGCGGCCCCCGGATTGGCGCTGTGGCTGTGGCTGCCGGGGACGGTGCTGCAATTTGTCCTGACGCTGGCGGTGATTTCGGGCTGGATTTCGGCGCGCGCGTTTCAGACCGGGGCGTTGAACCCCGGCTGGTTCATCCCGGCGGTGGGCAATGTGATCGTGCCGATTGCGGGGGTTGCCCTGGGCTATGCCGAGGTGTCGTGGTATTTCCTGTCGGTCGGGTTGATATTCTGGCTGGTGCTGCTGACGCTGGTGATGAACCGGCTGATGTTCCATGACCCGATGCCGGGGCGGTTGCAGCCATCCCTCGTGATCCTGATCGCGCCACCCGCTGTGGCCTTTATCGCCTGGACCCGGCTGCATGGCGGGCAGGTGGACGACATGGCCCGCATCCTGCTGAATGTGGCGTATTTCTTTACCATGCTGGTGGCGCTGAACCTGCCCCGCATCCTGAAACTGCCGTTCGTGGTGTCATTCTGGGCGCTGGGGTTCCCGTTTGCCGCCGTCACCATCGCCAGCTTTCGTTTCGCCAAGGCGACCGGGTCTGCGGTGCATCAGGGCATCGGGCTGCTGCTGTTGGCGGTGCTGGTCGTGATCATGACCGGGCTGGTGCTGCGGACGCTACGCGCGATCCTGCGCCACGAATTGTTCGTGCCGGAATGATCCGGCACCTAGCGGCTGTCATTGTCGCTGGGGAACATCGGATCGCGCTGTGATTGCGGTGACGCATCGCCCGGACCGGGTTGCGCGCTGCTACCGCCAAAGATGCCGCGCAGCAAATCCTCGATCATCGACCCGCCGGTGCCGTCGGGCGTAAAGACGACATCACCGGCACGGCCCGCGCCCGGTTCCAGCATAGGCAACGGGCGCGGCGGCACCCCGTCATGGACCCGCAGCATCACCTCGCGCCAGATATCGGATGGCAGGCCCGCGCCCGTCACCCCGGTCAGCGGTTTGTTGTCGTCATAGCCCATCCAGACCCCCGCGACATAGTCGGCGGAGAACCCGATGAACCACGCATCGCGCGCGGCCTGCGTAGTGCCGGTCTTGCCCGCCACTTCGCGGTCGGGCAGGTTGGCGCGCGCACCCGTTCCGGTCAGCACCACCTGATGCATCATCCAGACCAGTTGCCGCGCTGCTTCCTCGGAGATGACCGACGCCCCGATGCCACCGGTCTGTTCGATCAGCGCCGAATTGTCGCGCCGCAGCCGCAAATCGACAAGGCCATAAGGCACCACGGCATAGCCGCCGTTCAGCAGCCCGGCATAGGCGCCGGTCATCTGCACCAGCGTCGATTCCGACGCCCCCAGTGCCAGCGCCGGACCTGCGGCCAGATCATCGCCGACGCCAAACCCCACGGCCACCCCGCGCACCCGGTCCAGCCCGACCGATTGCGCCACCTTGACCGCCGGGATGTTCAGCGATTCCGCCAGCGCGGTGGTCAGCGTGACCTCGCCCCGGAATTTGCGGTCATAGTTTTCCGGCGACCACGGGCCAGAGCCGGGGATATTGACGGTCAGCGGCGCATCATTGACCGTGTCGTTGCCGCTGGACCCGGCATCCAGCGCAGCCGCAAAGACGAACGGTTTGAACGCCGATCCGGTCTGGCGCAACGCCTGTGTTGCCCGGTTGAACGCGCCCACCACATTGGTATCGCGTCCGCCCACCATCGCGCGCACCGCGCCATCGGGCGACATCACCACGATCGCCGCCTGCGCCTTGGACCCGTCGCGCACCTTGGTGGCAAAGACATGCGCCAGCGCCTCTTCGGCGGCGCGTTGCACGCGGGGATCAATCGTGGTGCGGATGATCACATCCTCGGCGGTGTTGCGGGTGAAATAATCCGGCCCCGATGACATCACCCAATCGGCGAAATACCCGCCTGCGATCCGTTCCGCGCCTGCGGACAGCGTGGCGGGATTGGCCAGCGCCTGCGCCGCTTCGGTATCTGTCAGAAAGCCCTGATCGCGCATCAGCCCGATCACCACGGCGGCGCGGGTCTGACTGCGGGCCAGGTTGGTGGTGGGCGCCAGCGTCGTGGGCGCAGTCAACAGCCCGGCAAGAATCGCCGCCTCGGGCGCGCTGACTGTCGCGGCGGGCTTGGCAAAGAACCGTTGCGCGGCCGCCTCGGCCCCATAAGCGCCGCCGCCCATATAGGCGCGGTTCAGATAGATCGACAGGACTTCATCCTTGGAATAGGCCATCTCCATCGCCATGGCATAGATCGCCTCGGACCCTTTGCGCGCCAGCGTGGACCGGCGGCAATCGGCCTCATAGGCCTGTTCGGATGTCCATTTCGCGGTGTCATACACCTCGCCCATGCACAAGAGTTTCGCGGTCTGCTGCGTGATCGTGGACCCGCCGTTGCCTTTCAGCGGGTGACGCCCCTCGCGCATGTTGATCCGCATGGCGGACAGCACGCCGCGGGGCGAGACGCCGAAATGGCGGTAGAACCGTTTGTCCTCGGTGGCGATCACGGCGTTCTTCAGATGCGGGCTGACGCTGTCGGCGGTGACCGCGCCGCCGAATTGCGCGCCACGCAGCGCGAAAATCGTGCCGTTGGCGTCCAGCATGGTGACAGAGCCGCGCGCGCGCCCGTCCAGCAATTCATCCACCGGCGGCAGGGTCAGCGATTTGGCATAGATCACGCCGACAAGGATCAGCGCGGCCAGCGCGGATACCCGCCAGATCACCGCCCAGAGGCTGCGCAGCAACAGGATCGGCAAGGCCAGCAACCACCCCAACAGGCCGCGCGGGCGGGGTCTTGCGGGCTTGCGCGCCGGATTTGCGGGCGGTTTTTTCCCGTTGCCCGCCGTCGTTTTTGCTGGGGTCACGGCACGGCCATAGCGGCGTTCGGCCACCAATGGCGGAGTTTTGCGTGGTTTGCTGCTCATGTTTCGCCCTGCTCGACGCCGTGATTGGGACAAGGATAGTCGTTTCGCGCGGCGATGTAGAGGGTCAGGTCACGCGACAAGGATTTTTCAGGTGCCGTAAAATTATGCAGATCAAGTTTTGCGCATAAAATTTCATCACATAGCGCCTTTCCGCCTTTGTTTTGCGGGTCTTTCCCTTCATCCGCGCCGCCGTGCGCGCTTTGCTGCAACTGCACAGGCGGGGGGCGACCCTTGCGGAACAGATCAAACTGACCAAACAAAAAGGGGATCACGGTGAAACTGATCATTGCCACGATCAAACCGTTCAAGCTTGAAGAGGTCCGCGAAGCGCTGACCGAAATCGGCGTGCGCGGCATGATGGTTACCGAAGTCAAAGGGTTCGGCGCACAGTCCGGCCATACCGAGATTTATCGCGGGGCCGAATACGCAGTCAATTTCGTGCCCAAGGTCAAACTTGAGATCGTGGTGGCCGATGGGCTGGTCGATCAGGTGGTGGAAAAGATCACCGCGACCGCCCGCACCGGCAAGATCGGCGATGGCAAGATTTTCGTGATCGACGTCGCCCAAGCCGTGCGGGTGCGCACCGGCGAAACCAATGATGATGCGCTGTAATCCGCGCGACAAAGGGGAAACCACAAACATGAGCACGTTTATGAAATCTGCCGGCCTTGGCGCGTTGGGGGCATCGGTATTTGCCGCTTTGCCCGCATGGGCGCAAACAGCCACGACCGAAACGGCTGCCACCACATCCGAAGCCGCCGCGCTGGTGCCTTATGTCTATGAAAAGACCGTCAACAATGGCGATGTCGCATGGATGAGCATCTCGACCGTGCTGGTCTTGCTGATGATCATTCCGGGGCTGGCGCTGTTTTATGGCGGTCTGGTCCGCACCAAGAACATGGTGTCAGTGCTGACGCAGGTCTTTGCGATCTGTGGCGTGGTCGCCATGATCTGGGTGACCTACGGCTATTCGCTGGCCTTCAGCTATGGCGGGGCGATGGACACCTATGTGGGTGGCCTGTCCAAGATGTTCCTTTCGGGCGTTGATGCGACGACGCTGGTGCCGACGTTCACCAACGGGGTCTGGCTGCCGGAATACACCTTTATCGCGTTCCAGATGACATTCGCGATGATCACGCCGGCCCTGATCGTTGGCGCCTTTGCCGAACGGATCAAGTTTAGCGCGCTGCTCGTTTTCACGATCCTGTGGGTCACGTTCATCTATTTCCCGATGGCCCATATGGTCTGGTGGTGGGGCGGCCCCGACTTCCTTGCGGAACAGCAGACGCTGAAACTGATCGCCGAAGCGGCGGGCGACACCGCTGCCGCCGAAGCCGCCGCTGCCAATCTGGCCGCGAACGGCCTGCTCTGGAACTGGGGCGCGCTGGATTTCGCAGGCGGCACCGTGGTGCATATCAACGCGGGCATCGCCGGTCTGGTGGGCGCGCTGATGATCGGCAAGCGTGTCGGCTACGGCAAGGACAACATGGCGCCCCATTCGATGACCATGACCATGATCGGTGCGGCGCTGCTGTGGGTCGGCTGGTTCGGGTTCAACGCCGGGTCCAACTTTGAAGCGAACGCGATCACGTCGCTGGCCATCGTCAACACGTTTGTTGCCGCCGCCGCTGCCGGTCTTGCCTGGATGTTCGCGGAATGGCTGCTGAAGGGGCGTCCGTCGCTGCTGGGGCTGGTGTCGGGCGTCGTGACCGGTCTGGTGGCCGTCACGCCCGCGGCCGGTTTCGCAGGCCCGATGGGGTCGCTGGTGCTGGGCTTGATTGGCGGGGTCGCCTGTTTCTTCTTCGTGGCCTACGTCAAGAATGCCTTCAAACTGGACGACAGCCTTGACGTGTTCGGCATCCATGGCCTGGCCGGGATCATCGGCGCCATCGGCACCGGCATTCTGGTCAACCCGGCCCTGGGTGGCGCAGGTGTGCCCGATTACCTGTCGGTTCCCGGCACGCTGCAGGTCGCGCCCTATGACTTTGCCTTCATGCTGACGGCGCAGATCAAAGCGGTGCTGTTCACCATCGTCTTTGTCGGCATCGGGTCGGCGATCATCTACAAGCTGGTCGATCTGATCATCGGCCTGCGGGTGACCTCGGACGAGGAACGCGAAGGCCTTGATCTGTCAACGCATGGCGAAAGCGCCTATCACAACTGATCCTCCCTCAGGTGTGATCTGGCCCCGGGCGGCAATGCCCGGGGCTTTTTTCGTTACGGCGTGACCAGTTGCGGCGCCCCCGTCGCCATGTTGGTCCCGACATACGGCAGGCCCGCCGCCTTCCAGGCGCCAAAACCGCCTTCCAGATGCGCAATCTGTGTGACGCCCGCCGCCATCGCCGCCCGCGCCACCCGTTCCGACCGCACGCCGGACCCGCAATGGAACACGATGCGCTTGTCGGTCTGGCCCGGCAGTTTTGCCGGGTCAAAGAACGCCAGCGGCATCAAGAGCGCGCCGGGGATATGTTCGAACATGAATTCTTGTGGCGTGCGCACGTCGATCACCACGATCTGGTTGGCGTCAAAGGCGGCTTTGACCTCGGCGGCGGTCCAGGTTTCGAACGTGGCACCATTGGCGGTTTCTGATTTCATCGCGGTCTCCTGACTATGGGGCAATTGCCCGGCGGATGGACAGATGCGTGGCGGGGCCAGCAAAGAACCGACGTCGGATCACCGCCCCGCTTGCATCTTGCGGTGCATTCATACGATCAATCAAGCCAAGCGCCACCCACCCGGCGCAACAGAAAGGTGCGACAGGATGGACATGGGTTTCGCAGGCGCGGTGATCTGGGATTGGGCGGAATTCGCGATCCGCTGGTTGCATGTGATCACAGGCATCGCGTGGATCGGATCGTCGTTCTATTTCATCGCGCTGGATCTAGGGTTGCACCGCGACCGCAATCTGGCCTCGGGCGCAGATGGCGAGGAATGGCAGGTCCACGGCGGCGGGTTCTATCACATCCAGAAATATCTGGTCGCCCCCGCAAACATGCCCGACCATCTGGTCTGGTTCAAATGGGAAAGCTATGCCACCTGGTTGACCGGGTTCGCCCTGCTGGCGGTGGTTTATTACGTCGGGGCCGAGTTTTACCTGATCGACGCAAATGTGCTGGACCTGTCGCCATGGCAGGCGATCGCGCTGTCGGTGGCGTCATTGGCTTTTGGCTGGGTCGCCTACAACACGCTGTGCCGTCTGTTCGTCGATGCGGATCAGACCGTGCTGATGGTGGCTTTGTTCGGCGTGCTGGTGGCGATGGCGCTTTTCTACACCTCGGTGTTCTCGGGCCGCGCGGCGCTGCTGCATCTGGGCGCCTTCACCGCCACGATCATGAGCGCGAACGTGTTCATGATCATCATCCCGAACCAGAAGATCGTGGTGGCCGACCTGATCGCAGGCCGCAAGCCTGACGCGAAATACGGCAAGATCGCCAAGCAACGCTCGTTGCACAACAATTACCTGACGCTGCCGGTGATCTTCCTGATGCTGTCCAATCACTACCCGCTGGCCTTTGGCACCCAGCACACCTGGGCGATTGCCAGCCTGGTGTTCCTGATGGGGGTGACGATCCGGCATTTCTTCAACACCATGCATGCCCGCAAGGGGATGGTGTGGTGGACCTGGGGCGCGACGACGGTCATCTTCCTTATGATCGTGTGGCTGTCGTCATCCGGCCCACGCGTGACGCCGGAAGAGGCGGCGATGGGTCCGGGCGCGCGCTTTGCCGCCGCCGACGGGTTCGAACAGGTCACAGAGATTGTCGCCACGCGCTGTGCCATGTGTCACGCGGCGGAACCGGGATGGGCGGGGCTGTATTGGGCGCCCAAGGGTGTGCATCTGGAAACCCCCGCGCAGGTCGCCGAACATGCCCGCGCGATTTATGCGCAATCGGCGATCAGCCACGCCATGCCGCCCGCCAACCTGAGCGCGATGCAAGACACCGAACGCGCCGCGATTGCCGCGTGGTATCAGGCCGCCATTGGCGGCTAAGTCTGTGGCAGAATCGGATCAGACACGCTAGATATCGGGGCATGTCACAACCCAGCCCCAACATATCCACAGACATGCCAGTGATCCGGCAGTTGGACGACTCCGCCGTCAACCGCATCGCGGCGGGCGAGGTGGTGGAACGCCCCGCTTCCGCCGTCAAGGAACTGGTGGAAAACGCGCTGGACGCGGGCGCGACCCGGATCGAGGTCACGATTGCGGATGGCGGCAAAAGCCTGATCCGCGTCACCGATGATGGCCACGGCATCCCGGCGGATCAACTGGCGCTGGCACTGTCGCGCCATGCGACGTCCAAGATCGACGGCTCTGACCTGTTGAACATCCACAGCTTCGGCTTTCGCGGCGAGGCGCTGCCATCTCTGGCCGCTGTGGGTCGGCTGTTGATCACCACCCGCGCGCGCGGTGCGGCCGAGGCGGCGATGATCCGGTCCTATGGCGGGCGCACCGATCCGGTGCGGCCTGCGGCGCTGACGCGCGGCACGGTCGTGGACCTGCGCGACCTGTTCCACGCCACGCCCGCGCGGCTGAAATTCCTGCGCGTGGATCGGTCCGAAACGCTGGCGGTGTCGGACACCGTCAAACGGCTGGCGATGGCCGCGCCGTGGTGCGGTTTTGTGCTGCGCGATACCACGGGGGGCGGCGAGGGGCGGGTTCTGTTCCGCGCCGATCCCGAAACCGGCGATCTGTTCGACGCGCTGCGCGCGCGGCTGACATGCGTGCTGGGCCGTGATTTCACCGACAACGCGCTGCGCATCGACGCCGAACGTGACCAGCACCGCCTGACCGGGTTCGCCGCCCTTCCGACATGGTCGCGCGGGACGGCGGTGGCGCAATTCCTGTTCGTCAACGGGCGGCCCGTGCGTGACAAGCTGTTCGTGGGGGCCTTGCGCGCCGCCTATGCCGATGTGTTGTCGCGCGACCGTCACCCGGCTGCGGCGCTGTTTCTGGACCTGCCGCCGACCTTGGTGGATGTGAACGTCCACCCCGCGAAATCCGAGGTGCGATTCCGCGACCCCGGCACCGCGCGCGGGCTGATCATCACCGCGCTGCGCCATGCGCTGGCGGGCGCGGGGCATCGCGCGTCATCCACCGTGGCCGATGCGACGCTGGGCGCGTTCCGGCTGGAACCGGCGGGATCGGCGCGGATTTACCAGATGGACCGGCCTTCGCAGGGGGCGCTGACACAGGCGTATCAGGCGCAGGCCCCTCAGACTCCGGGCTTTGCCGATCTGGGTGCCGCGTTTTCGGGCCGGGTGGAACCCACGGATGACGCCGCTCTGGATCATCCGTTGGGTGCCGCGCGCGCGCAATTGCATGAGAATTACATCATCGCCCAGACCCGCACCGGCATGATCATCGTCGATCAGCATGCCGCGCATGAACGGCTGGTCTATGAACGGCTGAAGGCGCAGATGGCGGATCGCGGCGTGGCCTCGCAGGCGCTGCTGATCCCCGAGATTGTCACGCTGTCCGACAGCGACGCACAGCGCCTGCTGGACGTGGCGGATGATCTGGCGCGGCTGGGGTTGGTTCTGGAGCCCTTCGGCCCCGGTGCGTTGGCGGTGCGGGAAACGCCCGCCGCGCTTGGCGTCGTCGATGCCGGGGCGCTCTTGCGCGATATCGTCGATGAACTGGCGGATGATGGCCAAACGCGCAGCGTGCAGGCACGGCTGGACGCGATCCTGTCGCGCATGTCCTGCCACGGGTCGATCCGGTCGGGCCGCCGGATGCAGGCCGCCGAGATGAACGCCCTGTTGCGCGAGATGGAGGCGACGCCCTTGTCCGGGCAATGCAACCACGGGCGGCCGACCTATGTGGAATTGCGGCTGATCGATATCGAAAAGCTGTTCGGACGCCGGACATGATCACGCTTTATGGTCAGACCTTCATGCTGGACGACCCGCGCGTGATCGCGGTGCTGGTGGGTACAGCGGTGGCGTTATTGATGCTGGTGCTGCTGATATTGGCGGTGCGCGCGGCGGGACGGTCGGCGCGGCTGACCGAACCCTTGATCCATTCCGTGACCGCGATGACCCAGCGGGTGCAGGCGTTATCCGATGGGCAACAGCAATTGGCGGGCGGCCTGACCCATGTGTCTGACGCACAGGCCGCCGCGCAGGCGCATATGATCCGCCTGATGGAAACCCGGCTGGCGCAGGTTTCCACCGCGATGACCGAAAACCTGCAAGGCTCGGCCCGACGCACCGCGCAATCCCTTGGCGATCTGCAACAGCGGCTGGCGGCCATCGACAAGGCGCAGGACAATATCGTCAAACTGTCCGGCGATGTGCTGTCCTTGCAGGATATCCTGTCGAACAAGCAGACGCGCGGGGCGTTTGGCGAAATTCAGTTGCATGATATCGTGCTGAAGGCGCTGCCATCGGATGCCTATACCATGCAGGCAACGCTGTCGAACGGGCGGCGGGCGGATTGCCTGATCCACCTGCCCAATCCGCCCGGCCCGATCGTGATCGACAGCAAATTCCCGCTGGAAGCCTATGAGGCGCTGCGCCGCGCCGAGTCGCCCGAAGCACTGGCCCGTGCCGCACAACAGTTCCGGTTGTCCGTGCGCACCCATATCCGCGCCATCGCCGACCGCTATGTGATCGAAGGCGAAACGGCAGACGGCGCGATGATGTTCCTGCCCTCCGAGGCGGTCTATGCCGAATTGCACGCTAATTTCCCCGATGTGGTGCGCGAGGGGTTCGCCGCACGGGTCTGGATCGTGTCGCCGACCACCGCGATGGCGACGCTGCACACCATGCGCGCCATCCTGAAAGACGCGCGGATGCGCGAACAGGCGGGCGCGATCCGGCGCGAATTGGCGGCGCTTTATGGCGATATCGACCGGCTGGTGACGCGGGTGGGCAATCTGGACCGCCATTTCGGGCAGGCCGCGAAGGACATCGAGGAAATCAAGATCAGCGCCGACAAGGCCGGCAAACGCGCGCGCCGTCTGGACAATTTCGACTTCGAGGAACTGGCCCCCGATCTGATCGCGCCTGTGGTCACCGACGAAGGCCCGGTGAAAATCCCGCGCTGATGGGGGGCACACTTGCAGCGCAGAAAATGGTGATCCCGGCGGGATTCGAACCTGCAACCTGTCCCTTAGGAGGGGACTGCTCTATCCAGTTGAGCCACGGGACCACTGCGCGGCGTTCTAGCCAAAGCAGCGCGACTTGTCACCCGGCTTGAAGCCGTCCTGCCGCGCGCTTAGGCTGTGGCCAACACAAGGAGCCCGCCCGTGAGCCGACAGGACCACCGCCCGCTGACCCTGCGCGACGTATCAGAAGCGTCGGGCGTGTCCGAGATGACCGTGAGCCGGGTCTTGCGCAACCGGGGCGATGTGTCGGACGCGACGCGGGCGCGGGTGTTGCAGGCGGCGAAACGGCTGGGCTATGTGCCCAACAAGATCGCAGGCGCGCTGGCGTCCAGCCGGGTCAATCTGGTCGCCGTGGTCATTCCGTCGCTGTCGAACATGGTGTTCCCAGAGGTGCTGGCGGGCATTTCGCAGGCGCTGGACGAGACGCCGTTGCAGCCGGTGGTGGGCGTCACGGATTATAGCCCCGAAAAAGAGGAAAAGGTGCTGTATGAAATGCTGTCGTGGCGCCCCTCTGGGGTGATCGTGGCGGGGCTGGAACATTCGGATGCGGCGCGCGCGATGCTGGCGGCATCCGGCATCCCGGTAGTCGAGATCATGGATACCGATGGCACACCCGTCGATGCGATGGTCGGCATCAGCCACCGCCGTGCGGGCCGCGAGATGGCCGAGGCGATCCTGGCCGCAGGCTATCGCCGGATCGGGTTCATGGGCACCAAGATGCCGATGGATCACCGCGCCCGCAAACGGTTCGAAGGGTTTACGCAGGCGCTGGCGCGCGGCGGCATCGAGGTGGCCGATCAGGAATTCTATTCCGGCGGGTCCGCGCTGGCCAAGGGCCGCGAGATGACGGCGGCGATGATGGCGCGCACGCCCGACCTTGATTTCCTGTATTATTCCAATGACATGATTGGCGCGGGCGGGCTGTTGTGGCTGTTGGAACAGGGCTATGACATCCCCGGTCGCATCGGGTTGGCGGGCTTCAATGGCGTGGAACTGTTGCAGGGCCTGCCCCGGCAACTGGCCACGATGGACGCCTGCCGCGCCGAAATCGGCCGCCACGCGGCGCGCATCGTGATGGCGCGTGTCGCGGGTCATGTGGTTGACAGCCATGTGGTGTTGAAACCGGTGATCAGCCGGGGTGACACGCTGCGCAGGGGGTAACACCGGGCCGTTTTTGTCTGCGTGCGCCGCGTGGTCCTGCGCCCGTAGGGCGGGTGATTTCACCCGCGCCCCCATTCACCCATGCGTCAGATCATCCGGATCACGGCCTTGTCCACCGCCAACACATAGCCGCGCCGCGCCACGTTCTTGACCAACAGTTCCGTCACCATCTGGTTGCCCAGCGTGTCGCGCAGCCGCTTGATCCGCGTCGCGCCCGCCGATTCGTCGCAATCCGACGCATCGCGCCCCGATATCACCGCCTCGATCTGTGCGCCCGACAGCATGTCGTCATCCATCCGCGCCTCGGCCAGCACGGCCAGCGTCTCCATCGCGGCATCGGTCAGCTTGAACCCCATGTTGTTCAGGTAAACCGTGTTCTCCTCGCGTGATATCAGCAGGGATGACACCTGTATCCCCGAATTTTCGATCTGTTGCAGGCGGCGGTTCAGCGCCACCAGCATCCCCAGAAACACCAGCGCCGCCACCATCAGCCCGGTGGCAAACAGCATCAGCACGAAGATGACCAAGCGGTAGCTGGCCAGCACCTCGGAAAACGCCGTGCCCGACCCGGCAAGGATTTCCAGCAGCCGGATCTCGGTGCCCCCGGTCAGGTCGAAATTGTCGATGAACAGCTGTTCGACCCGCGCATTGAAGGCGTTGGCATCGGGCAGCGCCCAGAACAGGCCCGCGCCGGTGACGGCCAGCACCACGACAATGGCGATGATCCCGGCGACCACGATCCGGCTGCCCGAACGCCGCGCGTCAGAAGCGGAGGAAATATTGTCCAGCATCATCCCTGCGTGCGGCCAGGCCGCCCTCATCGAACACGGAAACGATTGTCAACAGCGTCCAGCCATGCGCGGCCAGACGTGACCGCACCTCGGCACCTGCGGCCTGCGCGTTGCAGGCACCGACCTGCATCACGCCGTAATGCAGCCGCAGCGGGCGGTCCTGCTTGGCCTTGTAATCGGCAAAGCAATTCGCCGCTGCCAGACCGGGCAGCGCCATCAGCGCGAGGGTGAGAAGGATGTGTTTCATGCCCCAATCATGCGCAGCCACACAGCGATATTCAATCACCAAGGCCGTTTGAGCCGCTGCTATCGGATAGCAGGGGGGCGATATTGCCTGTCTGACGCAATCGGCCCGAGATCACGGCATCGAACCGGTCGTGGTTGACCGGCGCAACCCCCGAAAGGACCTGCCTCATGTATCGTAAATTCATCGCCGTCATTCTGGCCGCTGCCGTTGCCGTCACCGCCTTGGGCAGCGCCCCGGCGCAGGCCGGCGACCGGGATATCGCCCGGTTCATTGCCGGTGTCGCCGCCGTCGGCATCATCGCCGCCACCATCCACGACCAGCAGCGCCGTGGCCAAGGTCATGATGACGGGCGCGGCCATGTCAGCCGTCAGCAGACCTATTACCCGCCCGTCGTCCACGCGCCGCAGCGCCGCCACGACGCCTATGTCCAGCCGCGGCAAGACCATCGGGCGCGCGGCGGTCTGCCGTCATCCTGCCTGCAAACCGTATCCGACCGTCGCGGGTCGCGGCATGTGTTCAGCGCCGGGTGCCTGCAACGCAATGACGTGCGCGTCGGCAACCTGCCGGACAATTGCGCGCTGACCTATGTCGGGCAGAAGGGTCGCGCCCGCACCGGCTATGACGCCGGGTGCCTGGCAGATTACGGCTATCGCACATCGCGCCGCTGATCTCGCGGGGGTCGCAGGCGGGCCGGGGGGCAACCCTCGGCCTTTTTGCGTTGCGTCCCCGGCGGGGCTTTGGCATCTGACGCCATGCCGCCCGATTTCACTCATGAACGCGATCTGATGGCGCAGGGCCTTGCCCGCATCGCCGGTGTGGACGAGGTCGGGCGTGGTCCTTTGGCGGGCCCCGTGATGGCCTGCGCGGTGGTGCTGGACCCGGATCGCATCCCAGCGGGGCTGGACGATTCCAAACGCCTGACCGCGCGGCGGCGTGAGGTCTTGGCGGAAGCGATCCTTGCGGTGGCCGAGGTGTCCGTCGGGGTGGCGTCGGTGGCGGAAATCGACGCGCTGAACATCCTGCGGGCCAGCCATCTGGCGATGGTGCGTGCGCTTGCGGGGCTGTCGCGCCTGCCCGACATCGCGCTGATCGACGGCAACCTGTTGCCGCGCGACATGCCCTGTCCGGGGCGCGCGATCATCAAGGGTGATGCCCTGTCGCTGTCCATCGCGGCGGCCTCAATCGTGGCAAAAACAAGGCGCGATGCGCTGATGATGGATTTGGCGCAACAGTTCCCCGGCTATGGCTGGGACAAAAACGCGGGCTATCCGTCACAGGCGCATAAACAGGCCATTCTAGATATTGGGGTGACCCCGCATCATAGACGTTCGTTCAAACCGATCCACAATATATTGTGTCACGATAAATCTTTAACCCCTTGATTCAATAAAGAATTTGACCGCGAATCAGGATTGACTCATGTTCGGCGCAACCAACAGGCACACGTCAGAGGTGCCGGGGACAGAGGCAGCGCATGATGAAAACGACCAAATCCAGGGGCGCGCCTGCGCTTCCGCTGAACACGATCATCGGGGGCGATTGCATCGAGGTGATGCGCGCGCTGCCCGAGGAATCCGTGGACCTGATCTTTGCCGACCCGCCCTATAACCTGCAACTGAAGGGCGACCTGCACCGCCCCGACAACAGCCGCGTCGATGCGGTGGACGATCACTGGGACCAGTTCGCCAGTTTCGAATCCTATGACCGTTTCACCCGCGCCTGGCTCGCCGCGGCGCGGCGGTTGTTGAAGCCGAACGGCGCGATCTGGGTCATCGGCAGCTATCACAACATCTTCCGCGTCGGCACCGCGTTGCAGGATGCGGGTTATTGGTTGTTGAACGATGTGGTCTGGCGCAAGTCGAACCCGATGCCGAATTTTCGCGGCAAGCGGTTCACCAACGCGCATGAAACGATGATCTGGGCGTCGAAATCCGAAGGGGCGAAATACACCTTCAACTACGAAGCGCTGAAGGCGCTCAACGACGGCATCCAGATGCGCAGCGATTGGGTGCTGCCGATCTGCACCGGGCATGAACGGATCAAGGACGCCGCTGGCGACAAGGCGCATCCGACGCAGAAACCGGCGGCGCTGCTGCACCGGGTGCTGGTCGGAACGACCAACGCGGGCGATGTGGTGCTGGACCCGTTCTTTGGCACCGGCACGACGGGGGCTGTGGCCAAGATGCTGGGCCGCGACTGGATCGGCATCGAACGCGAGGACGCCTATCGCGCGGTGGCCGAGGCGCGCATCGCGCAGGTGCGCCGGTTCGATGCAACGGCGTTGCAGACCACCGGCAGCAAACGCGCCGAGCCGCGCATCCCGTTCGGGCAACTGGTCGAACGTGGGCTGTTGCGCCCCGGCGAGGTGCTGACCTCGATTTCCGGCAAGGCGGCCAAGGTGCGCGCCGATGGGTCGCTGGTGGCGGATGGCGTCAATGGCTCGATCCATCAGGTAGGCGCCGCGCTGGAAGGCGCGCCGTCCTGCAACGGCTGGACCTATTGGTGCTATCGCCGCGAGGGCGCGATCGTGCCCATCGACGTGCTGCGCCAGCAGTTGCGCGCCGAACTGGACCACTGAGATACCGAACACCGCCGGGTCTGTCGGGTGCGGTGCGCCCGGCTTCCCTCGACTGCCCCGCCCTGTCACAGGGGCGGGGTTTTTTTATTGCCACGATGCGGAGCGGCTTCGCCGCGCTTTATGTCTCATCGTCGCCAAAGGCTCCTCTTCGGGTGCCTCCGGCGGGGATAGTTTTGAACCAGAGAAGCCGCAAGCGAGGCTCTTGAAAAGCGCAGGCGAAAGGCAAAGGGTGGCAGCGAGGAGATCCGCATGACCCCAGCCCTTGTGACCGCAATGCGCGGCTATACACACGTAAATTTTCGCGCCGATCTGCTGGCGGGGATCACCGTGGCGATGGTGGCGTTGCCGTTGAGCCTTGCGATTGCGATTGCCTCGGGGGCGGACCCGGCGACGGGGTTGGTGACGGCGATTGTGGCGGGGTTCCTGATTTCGGCGCTGGGGGGCAGCCGGGTGCAGATCGGCGGGCCGACAGGGGCGTTCATCGTTGTGGTGCATGGGGTGATCGCGGCGCATGGCTTTGACGGGCTGGTGATTGCGACACTGATGGCGGGGGTGCTGCTGGTCATTGCAGGCGTGACGCGGGCGGGGGCGCTGGTGCGGTTTATCCCCGAGGCGGTGATCAACGGCTTTACCATCGGCATCGCGGTGATCATCGCCACCAGCCAGTTTCCCGACCTGTTGGGGTTGGATGGCCGCGCCTTGCCCGCCGAGGTGCCCGCCAAGATGGCAGGCATCTGGGCGGCGCGGGGGCAGATTGTGCTGGCGGCGCTGGCGGTGGGGCTGGGCGGCATGATCCTGATTGTGCTGTTCCGGCGGCTGGCACCGAAATGGCCGGGGCTGATCGTGGCGGTGGCGGTGGCGTCTAGCGTGGCCTGGGCGCTGGCGCTGCCGGTGGATACGATCGAAAGCCGGTTCGGGGCGCTGCCCAGCACGCTGCCGCTGCCGCGCCTGCCGGATGTGACGCTGGCGCGATTGGTCGAATTGATCCCCTCCGCGCTGGTGATCGCGTTTCTGGCGGGCATCGAAAGCCTGCTGTCCGCGATGGTGGCCGACCGGATGACCGGGGCGGGGGCGGAGCACCGCCACCGGCCCAATGCCGAAATTCTGGCGCAGGGCGTGGCCAATATCGGGTCAGCGCTATTTACCGGCCTGCCCGCCACGGGGGCGATTGCGCGCACAGCGACGAATATCCGCGCGGGCGGGCAGACGCCGGTAGCGGGCATGATCCATGCGGTGGCGATCCTCGTGATGATGATGGTGGCGGGGCCGTTGGCGGGGCAGATGGCGATGCCTGCGCTGGCGGGGCTGTTGATCCTGACCGCGTGGAACATGGCGGAACCGCATAAATGGGGCGAGTACCTGCGGGAGCCGGCGGGGGATCGGCTGGTGTTGGTGGTGACGCTGGTCTTGACCGTGTTCACCGACCTGACAGTGGCGATTGCGGTGGGCGTCGCGCTGGGGTTGGGCCTGCGCGCGCTGAAACGTTAACGCGGCAGGGGATTCGCGCCCTTGTTGTACGCCCGCCAATCGGTGATTTCGGGGTAATACATCTCGCGCCAGCGTTTCACGCGCGGGTTCATGATGCGCCGCCACAACGGGGGCACCATCGCCGCCATCGTCATGATCGGATAACCATAGGGCAGTTGCGGGGCATCCGCCTGGGTATAATTCTGCAACAGCGGAAAGCGGCGGTCGGGTTTGTAATGGTGATCCGAATGGCGTTGCAGATTGATCAACAGCCAGTTTGACGCCTTGTGCGCGGCGTTCCAGCTGTGCTGCGGTTTGACGTGTTCATACTTGCCGTCGCCCAGATGTTTGCGCGTCAGCCCGTAATGTTCGACGTAGTTCACCAGTTCCAACTGCCAGATCGCGATAAACGCCTGCCATAGGAACAGGGCCAACCCCAAAGGCCCGCCAAGGATCAGCGCCAGCAGCAGCGCGCCGCCCTGCAATGCGGCGTAACGCCAGAACGGATTGCTGGCATCGGTCCAGGGCAGGTCGCGCCGCGCCAGCATCGCGGCCTCGGCAGCAAAGGCGGATGTCAGCGATTGCCGCACCACGCGGGGGAAGAACCGGTGGAACCCCTCGTTATAGCGGGCGGTCACCGGATCGCGCGGCGTGCCGACATAGAGGTGATGCACCCGCAGGTGTTCGGACCGGAAATGCGAATACATGACCATCGCCAGCAGGATATCGCCCAGCATCCGCTCGCGCGGGTCTTTCTGGTGCATCAATTCGTGGCTGTAGTTGATCCCCACAGTCCCGGTCAGCACACCCAGCCCGAAGAACAGCCCGATCAGTTCCCACGCGCCAAGCTCGGACCGGGTGGCGACGTAGATCACGCCGAACAGCGTCATCGCCTGCAACGGCACCCAGGCAATGGTGACCATGCGGTAGTACAACAGGTCGGCGTCAGAGGCCGCAGGGTCGGCGTTGTCAAGGTTCAACCCCAGCGCCGCATCCAGCGCAGAAAACAGGTACCAGGTCGCCAGCGGCAGCAACAGCACCGTCCAGCCGCCCTGGGTCACCCCGATCCAGGCCAGCGGCAACAGCGCCAACGACAGCCAGAACGGCAGGGCGGATGTCAGGCGGGACAACGTGGTGGTGGGGATCATGGCGGTATCCTGTGTCATCGCGGCAGAGTCTCCATCGCGGGGCGGGCAAGGTCAAACGCCTTTCGCATCACGGTGGGCAAATCGGCGGGGCGAAACGTCGCGGCGGGGTGAAAGGTGCCGCGTTCGGGCCGCGCGTCAAGCCCGACCTGCGCCAGCCGCAATCCCAGCCGCAGATGAAAATGGGTAAAGGTGTGGCGGACCTCGGCCCCCGGATCATGCCAAAGGGCGTCAACAGGCGGTTGCGCGGCGGGGACGCTTTCGGCCCAGTCGGTGCCGGGCCAGCCCAGCATCCCACCCAACAGGCCCTGCGGCGGGCGGGTTTCCAGCAGCCACGCGCCATCCGTCCGCCGCGCCAGATAGGCGATGCCGTGCCGGATCGGTTGCGCGGCCTTGGGCGTCTTGCGCGGCAGGTCGGGCGCGGTGCCGCGCGCGCGCGCCAGACAGGGTGCGGACCACGGGCAAATCCCGCAGGCCGGCTTGCGCGGGGTGCAGATGGTGGCCCCAATGTCCATCACCGCCTGCGCGTAATCGCCGGGGCGACGGGCAGGGGTCAGACGCGCGGCGGCGGCGGTGATCTCGGGCTTGGCGGCGGGCAGCGGGGTGTGAATGTCGAACATCCGCGCCATAACGCGCTCGACATTGCCATCGACCACGGTTTCGCGCGCGCCAAAGGCAATCGCCGCCACCGCCGCCGCCGTGTAAGGCCCGATACCCGGCAGCGCGCGCAGGCCCGCGAGTGTGTCGGGAAACACTCCGCCGTAATCCCGCGCCACCACGCGCGCGCAGGCCAGCAAATTCCGTGCGCGCGCGTAATAATCAAGGCCCGCCCAGGCGGCCATCACCTCCGCATCCGCGGCTCCGGCCAGCGCCGCAACGGTCGGCCAGCGCGTGGTGAAACGGTGGAAATAGTCTTTTACCGCCGCAACCGTGGTCTGTTGCAGCATCACCTCGGACAGCCAGACGCGGTAGGGGTCCGGGCGCGCATCCGATCCGGGGGCCACGCGCCACGGCAGGTCACGCGCATGGCGGTCGTACCACGCTAACAGGTCCGCCGCATCGTCACGCATTCTTTATGGTTCCCGTATCGGTTTTCGGATGGCACCGCCCGCGCCGCCGCATAGAATAGCGGGAAACGCAAGGAAACCCATCATGGCAATGATGCCCGACAACAGCAAACGCAGACGCGGCTTCGCGCAGGCCGGACGGCTGGTGGAACGTCAGATTCGCGCGGCGGGCGAAACGCGCGGCTTTGCCGTGTCGCGCGTGCTGACGCATTGGGGGGATATCGTCGGGGCCGATCTGGCCGCGCTGATGCACCCTGTTGACGTGCGCTATGGCCGCGAAGGCGGGTTTGGTGCGACGCTGACCGTGCTGTGCGCCGGGGCGCGCGCGCCTTTGGCCGAAATGCGCAAGGAAGAGGTGCGCGCGCGGGTCAACGCCGCCTATGGGTATAACGCGATTGCGCGGGTGCGGGTCACGCAGACAGCGGCGCATGGCTTTGCCGAAGCCCAGACTGCCTTTGGCGCGGTTGCGCCGGACAAGACACCCTCGCCGCAGTTGATCGGGCAGGCATCGCAAACCGCTGCGCCGATTGGTGATGCCGGTCTGCGCGCGGCGCTTGAAACCTTGGCCCTGAACATATTATCGCGGGCTGAACCCGCAGGAAAGGACAGCCCATGAACCGCAGATCGCTGCTTTTGACCGGAGGCATGGCCGTCACGGCGCTTGCAGGCGTATGGCTTGTGCGCGGCGGGCAGGACGTATCCGGCCTGCCGACACTTGGGGCCGCAAACGCGCAGACCGCAGCCGTGGACACCTCTGGCGTGGTCGAGATGGAATTGGGCGCGCCCGATGCCCCGGTGACGATGATGGAATACGCGTCCTTCACCTGTCCGCATTGCGCGACCTTTCACGCCACCGTGCTGCCGCAGCTCAAGGCGGATTATATCGACACCGGCAAGGTGCGGTTCATCTACCGCGATGTCTATTTCGACCGCTTCGGGCTATGGGCGGCCATGGTGGCGCGCTGTGAACCGACGCGGTTCTTTGGTGTGGTCGAGATGCTTTATGCCCAGCAGCGCGACTGGTTCGGGGCCGGTGATCCGGCGACGGTGGCCGAAAACCTGAAAAAGATCGGCCGCGTGGCCGGTCTGGACACGGCGCAACTGGACGCCTGTTTCACTGATCAGGCCAAGGCCGAGGCGCTGGTCGCCTGGTTCCAGAAGAACGCCGAGGCCGACAAGATCGAATCGACGCCATCGCTGGTGATCGACGGCGAGTTGCATTCGAACATGTCCTATGCCGATCTGAAGGCGATCCTGGACAAGAAGCTGGCCCCGTGAGGGATGCGGTGGCGGCCCCGCTTGCCGGTCTGAAGGTGGTCGAACTGGCGCGGATTCTGGCCGGGCCCTGGGCCGGGCAGACGCTGGCCGATCTGGGGGCCGAGGTGATCAAGGTCGAGGCCCCCGCCGGGGACGACACCCGGCAATGGGGACCGCCCTTTATCGACCGCGATGATGAACGGTCGGCGGCCTATTTCCACGCCTGCAATCGCGGCAAACGGTCGGTCGTCGCGGATTTCACGACGGTTGAGGGTCAGGCGTTGGTGCGCGATCTGGTGCAGGGCGCCGATGTGCTGATCGAGAATTTCAAGGTCGGCGGGTTGGACAAATACGGGCTGGATTATGCCAGCCTGTCGGCGATCAATCCGCGCCTGATCTATTGTTCGATCACCGGATTCGGGCAGACCGGCCCCTATGCCCACCGCGCGGGCTATGATTACATCATTCAGGGCATGTCGGGCCTGATGTCGATCACGGGTGAACCCGATGGCCAGCCGCAGCGCGCGGGCGTGGCGATTACCGATATCTTTACCGGTGTCTATTCGGTGTCGGCGATACTGGCCGCGTTGCATCAACGCCATGCGACGGGGCGGGGACAGCATATCGACATGGCGCTGTTGGATTGTGCGGTGTCCGTCACGGCCAATCAGGCGCTGAATTACCTGTCCACCGGCACCCCGCCGGGGCGGACCGGCAATTACCACCCCAATCTGACCCCCTATCAGGTGTTCGATTGCACGGATGGCCACATCATCATCGCCACCGGCAATGACGCGCAATATCAGCGCTTGTGCCGGTTTCTGGGGCTGGACTGGATGGCGCAGGATACGAAATTCCTGAAAAATGCGGATCGGGTCAGCAACCGTCCGGAAATGATCGCGCATCTGATGGCCGCGACGCGGGCGCGGACCAAGGCCGATCTGCTGGCAGGCTGCGAGGCGGCGGGGATCCCGGCGGGGCCGATCAACGATCTGGCCGAGGTCTTTGCGGACCCGCAGGTCATCGCGCGCGGGATGCAGATTGCGCCTGAAGGTGTGCCGGGTGTGCGCGCGCCGTTCCGGTTTTCGGCGGCTGATCTGGTGCTGGACCGGGCCGCGCCGAAACTGGCCAAAGAGTGACCTAGCGGCCCGATCCGCGCAGGATCGCGCCCACGGTGCGCAGCAGGATCATCAGATCACTGCGCAAGGTCGATCCGCGCGCATAGGCAAGGTCCAGTCGCAGCCGTTCGGCATAGCTCAGGCTGTTGCGCCCGTTCATGCCGCCGGACACCTGCCAAGACCCCGTCATGCCAGGGCGCACCGACACCACGCGGGCCGCTGCCGCGCCGTATTCGCGCGCGATTTCACCCGGCAACAGCGGGCGCGGCCCCACCAAGGCCATATCGCCCCGGATCACGTTCCAGATCTGTGGCAGTTCGTCCAGCGAGTGGCGGCGCAACCATTGCCCCAGCGGCGTGATGCGCGGGTCGCGCGCCAGTTTGCCGTGCCTGATCCATTCCCGCCGTCGCAGGGGATCAGACAGCAACACGGCCAATTGACCTTCGGCCCCGGGACGCATGCTGCGCAATTTCCACATCCGGAACAGCCGCCCGTGAAGCCCCACGCGGTCCTGTGCATAAAACGGCGCGCGTCCCACGGCCAACATCAGGCCAACCAGCAACGGTCCCCACAGCGGGGCCAGCATGGCGATCAGCAACAGTTCCAGCGCCCGCTTTGCAGACCACGCCGGCCAGATCAGGCGGAACGACAAGGCGCGGCGCAGAATCAGTTCCGTCATGACGACCCCCGTGGATGGCAACACCATCATTGCTGCCGCCTGCTGAAGGCTCTGTTAACGCGGCCCGGAAATTTTGAACGTCTGTCCAAATATCGGGGCCAGCTGCGCGGATATTGCGGACAAATTGTCAAATTCCAGCCGCACCGGCAGGGTCAGGACGCGGGCGCGGAACGCAGGCGGCAGGCGCACCGCGTCTTTTTCGGTCGTTACCAGTTGCGCGCCAAGCGCCTGCGCGTCGCGGTCCAGCCGCGCCAACAGCGCAGGCGACAGGCGTTGATGATCGTCCAGCGCACAGGCTCCGACCACTTCGGCCCCCAGCCCGCCCAAGGTGGCAAAGAATTTCTCGGGATGACCAATCCCCGCAAAGGCCAAAACGCGCGCCCCCGCCCAATCCATGCCGGTTTGCAGCGGGCGCAGGGCGGCGGTCAGATGCGGACAGGGGATCGCCGCGCTCCAAGCCTTTGCAAACGCAGCCTGATCCGGCGGCCCACCGATCGACAGCACCGCCCCCGCGCGGGCCAACCCGGTGGCGACCGGTTCGCGCAATGGACCGGCAGGCAGGCAGCGGCCATTGCCGAACCCGCGCGCCGCATCTACCACGACCAGCGCCAAATCCTGCACTAACGCCGGGTTCTGGAATCCGTCATCCAGCAGGATCGCCCCGGCCCCGGCAGCCACCGCCGCCGCTGCGCCCGCAGCCCGATCCCGCGCCACCCAGACCGGCGCAAAGGCCGACAGCAGCAGCGGCTCGTCGCCCACATCCGCCGCGCTGTGCCGCGCCGGGTCAACCGCCACCGGCCCCGGCAAATTGCCCCCATGCCCGCGCGACACCACATGCGCCGTCACACCGGCCTGCCGCAACAGGTCCAAGAGCGCGATCACCGTCGGCGTCTTGCCAGTGCCGCCTGCGTTCAGGTTGCCGACGCAGATCACCGGCACGCCCAACCGCACCGGCCTGCCCCGCGCCAGCCGCCGCGCCGTGGCACCGGCATAGAGCGCCCCCAACGGCCCCAACAGCCGCGCAGCCAAGGCCGGACGATCCGGCGGCGTGAACCAGAAACCGGGGGCTTGCATCACGTCACCTCGACCAGATCGAGCGTATCTTGCAAGAGGTCCAGCAGGCGATCCGTCTCAGCGGCCCCACGCGTCACCACCTCCCAGGCGGAATGGGCCATCGCGGCGGCCTGATCCGGCGCGCCCAGCCGTTGCAGGGCGGTGGCCAACGTTGCGGCATCCTTGACCATCCGTGCCGCCCCGGCGGTGGCCAGCCGGGTATAGGCCGCCAGATGCTGCCCGATCTGCGGCCCGTACAGAATCGCCTGCCCCAGCGCGGCAGCGGCAAACGGATCGCGCCCGCCCGCCCCCGGCACCAGCGACGCGCCCAGAAAGCACACCGGGGCCAGCCGATGCCACAGCCCCGCCTCGCCCGCGCGATCCGCCAGCAACACCTGCGTCGCCTCGCCGGGATATTCGTCCAGCGACCGGGTCGCGAAACGCCAGCCCTCAGCGGTCAACATATCCGCAATCGCGGCCCCCTGCGCCGGGTCGGCGGGCGACAGGATCAACAACTGCCGGTGCGCGCCGCGCAAGGACAGGCGATGCGCGCTCAGCACGGTGTCCACCTCGTCGGGCAGCACATCGGCGGCGTACCAGACCGCACGCCCGGCCATCTCGCGCGCCAACGCATCGCGGCGGGCCTCGTTCGCGGGCGGCAAGGGCGCGGACAGATCAAGCGCCCCCGTCACTGCCACATGATCCGGCGGCACGCCTTGTTTCAGCAGCCGCTGCGCGGCATTGGCGGTGCCGGCAAAAGCCCGGTCAAAATGGCGCAGCGTGGCGCGCGGCACATCGGGCAACCAGCGAAACCGCGCCTCGTCCAGACCGTTCTCGTCGCTGTCCAGCAGGAACAGCGGGATGTCCCGCGCCGCCGCCTCGGCGATCAAGGCGGGGCGCAGGAAACCACCGGTCCACAGGCACAGCGCGGGGCGGATATGGTCCAGAAACCGGCGGCAATCGCGCTGCGCCTCGGCGGGCAGGGTGGTTGTGATCACATCGGGCTGGGTCGCCTCTGACAGCGGGTCCAAAGCCTGCGGCAGCGGGAATGAAACCGTCAGCCACAGCACCAGTCCGGGGCGTTGCGCCGCCAGCCTGCGATGCAGGTGGCACAAGAGCCGCTGGCGTTCTGGGCTGGTGGCGTGGCCCCAGATCACCTCGCTGTCATGGCGCGGTGCGGTTGCCACCCATGGCCGCGCGGGATCGGACCGCCGCGCCAGCGCCATATAGGCCGCAAGTCCCAGCGACCGTGCCATCTTACCGCCGATGCCCCCGGCAAGACGGCGGCGCGGCGTTATGGTTGCAGCTGTGGGTCATGCGGGGCTCCGTTTCGGACACGCTAACGGGGTTTCCGCGCCTGCACAATGTGACCCCTTGGCGGCCCCTTTGGTTCAGGGGATCAGGTCGCGCCACGCCCCCAAGGCCAAACCGTCAAGATCATGCGGTCCGACCGACCAGCGCACCAGCCGCAGCACAGGCAACCCGACATGGGCGCACATGCGCCGCACCTGCCGGTTGCGGCCTTCGGTGATGGTAAGGCGCAGCCAGGCATCCGGCACAGTCACACGGTGGCGCACCGGGGGCACGCGCGGCCAAAGCCATGCGGGCGCGTCCACCTGATCGACCTCTGCGGGCCGTGTCGGCCCATCCGCCAGCGTGATCCCTGCCCGCAAGGCCATAATCGCGGGCGCGTCGGGCACGCCTTCGACAAGCGCGAGATAAGTCTTGGGCGTATGGCTGGATGGGTCGGTCAAGCGGGCCTGCAACACGCCATCGTTGGTCAACAGCAAGAGCCCCTCGCTGTCGCGGTCCAGCCGCCCGGCGGGATACATCCCCGGCATGTCCAGAAACCGGCCCAATCCCGGCCAATGGCCATCATCTGTGAACTGCGACAGCACATCCATCGGCTTGTTATAGGCGACAAGCCGCGTGGGGACGGTCGCACCACGCGGACGCGGACGGGGGCGGCTCATGGGTTTGCCGCTTGCCAGTCGCGCAGCCAGCGTTTCGGGGCCATGTCCTGCCATGTCCGCTGCAGGCGCGCGGTCGCCCAATCGCGGTCAATCCGTCCGGCGGCGACAAGGATCAGGCCGTGATTGGCGTAATGCGGGTGATGCAGAAAGGTTTCGGGGTCGGCCTCGCGCAGCATCTCGCGTTCCGCGATGCTGCCCTTGAACACCCCCGCATCAACATAAGGCGACCACCACACCCACATCTTGCCATGCGCCTTGAGGTTGGGATTGCCCCAGCTGACAGCCTCCGCGACCTGCGGCAGGTCCAAGGACAACGCCAGATCGCGCAGGTCGGGCCAGGTGCTGATCATGGTGCAGCCTTTCGCAGAACCGTGACGGCAGGTGCGGGTGTCAGGCCCCGCCCGCCGTGACACTCAATATCCCAACGCACAGCCATCCTTGCGCGGGTCTGACGCACCTTCCAACAGGCCATCGTCGCGCAACAGGATCATCTGCCCGCCGCCAATCGGCCCGCGCGGGATGTCAACGCTGTGGCCCTTGGTGGCAAGGGCTGTGCGGATATCATCGCCATAGCCGCGTTCCACCCCCAACACGCCCGCGTCGGTAAAGCTGCGCGGCGCGTCCAGCGCATCCTGCGGGTCCATGCCGAAATCGACCATGTTGGTGACAATCCGGGTGTGGCCGTTCGGCTGATAGGCCCCGCCCATCACGCCAAAGGGCGCGATCACCCGCCCGCCGCGTTTCAGCATGCCGGGGATGATCGTGTGCATCGGACGCTTGCCGCCCTTTTGTTCATTCGGGTGCCCCTCGGCCACGGTGAACCCGGCGCCGCGGTTCTGGAACAGGATGCCGAACTTTTCCGACGCGATGCCGGACCCGAAGGGATGGAAGATCGAATAGATCAGCGACACCGCCATGCGGTCGCGGTCGACCACGGTGATATAGATGGTGTCCTTGTGGATCGCCTCTGTCAGCGGCGCGGCGGCGGCCATTGCGCGGTCCATGTCGATCAGCGCGGCCAGACGCGCGGCCGTGTCCGCCGACGTCATGTAGTCCAGCCGCGTGGTATGCGCCGGATCGGCGATAAAGCGGTTGCGCGCGTCATAGGCGAGTTTCGCCGCCTCGGCCTCGATATGTGCGCGATCTGCCCCCATCGGGTCCATGGATTTAAGATCGAAATGTTTCAAGATGTTCAGCATCAGCAGCGCGGTCGCCCCCGAGCCGTTCGGCGGATGTTCATAGAGGTCCAGATCGCCATAGCTGCCATGGATCGGCGTGGCATATTCCGCACGCGCAGCGGCGAAATCATCCATCGTATGCACGCCGCCCAGCTCGCGGAGCGCGGCGACCATGTCTTCGGCAATCTCGCCGGTATAGAACGCGTCGCGCCCATCTTTGGCGATGCGGCGCAGCACCTCGGCCTGACCGGGGGCCGCGAAACGGTCGCCCATGGCATAGGCCGCGCCGCCCTTTGAGAAATGCGTGATGCCGTGACCGGACAGATAGGTGGTGCATTCCGCCAGATCAAAGGCCACGCGCGGGGCCAGCGGCACGCCTTCCTCGGCATAGCGGATTGCGGGGGCCAGGATCGCGTCCAGCCCGAGACGGCCATGATCCGCCGCAAGTCGACAAAACGCGTCCACGGCGGTCGGGATCGTCACCGCATCCGGGGTGCGCAGCGGCACCGTGGTCAACCCGCGCGCGCGCAGGCCTGCGGCGTCCGCGCCAGCAGGCGCGCGGCCCGACCCGTTCATGGCGATGATATCCTCGGTCCCCGCCGGTTTGATCAGCGCAAAACAATCGCCGCCAATCCCGGTCATCTGCGGTTCGCAGATCCCCAACAGAACCGCGCCTGCGATGGCGGCGTCCATCGCGGTGCCGCCGCGTTCCAGAATATCAATCGCCACTTTCGCGGCCAGCGGGTGCGATGTGGCACAGACGCCATTCGCGGCAATGACCGGTGAACGGCCGGGTTTCTGGAAATCGCGCATTGTCTGTCCCCCCTTTTGTCTTGCGCAACACTAGCTGCCGCGCCGCGCATTGCAATCGGGGTATGCCAGAAGAACCTCGGCGCCGGGTTCTGGGTGGGGGCTGATGACACCCGACGCCGAGGGAAGCTTTTGTTCAGCTACAGGAGTATGTGTGCCCCGTGATACAGGCGACATTTCGCAGCCTTCATGGTGATTTTGTGGCATTGGCAAAGGCTGCTGCCTCAATGCGACCGATCCGGCGGCGTTGTTTCCGGCTTTGCCGTATTGTGGGGCAAGCGAAAGCTGAGACGGTTCAGCGTCCCCGTCCGCCCCGCCCGCAGATCGGTGGTCAGGCTGTGAATCAGGAACCAGCCGAATCCGCCTTCGGGCAGGGCCTGTGGATCGGGGCCAAACCCCGGCTGCAACAGGGCGGGCGGCAAGGGCGCGCCGAAGTCGCTGATCGTGACCTGCAACCTGTCCGGTTCGATCATGATCGCCAGCCAGATCGGGCCGGGATCGCCGGGGGCATAGCCGTGTTCAACGATATTGTTCAGCACCTCGGCCAACACGATTTCCGCGCTGGAACGATCCTCGGGCGTCAATCCTTGACGGACCAGCGCGGCGGTGATCCGGGCCAGCGTGACGCGCACCTCGCCATCGCGCGCGTCCAGCCGGAATGTCAGAAAGCGGTCGATTGCCATGCCGCTTACCCCGCCCGCAGGGCCAGCGCGGCAGGCAGATCGGTGTGGATCGGAAACACCGTATCCATCCGGGTCAGGCGAAACACCTTTTCCACCGTCGGTGTCAGCCCCGCCAGATGCAGCCGCCGCACCGGGGCCAGGGCCTTCATCGCCGCGACAATCGCGCCCAAGCCCGACGAATCGACAAATTGCACCGCCGCCAGATCCAGCAGCACATCACCCGCCGCCTCTCCGGCCAGATCACGCAGCCGGTCCTTGAACGCCAAGGCGCTGGCCGCATCAATCCGCACCGCATCCACCCGGATGATAAAAAGCCCGCCCTCGGGCCGTCCGGTCATGTCCATCGCAACCTCCGCGCATCTGCACCTGCGGCAAAGGCTGGACGCCAAACCTTGCCATCCCGTATGTCTGGTCCAACCAAATGCGGAGGATTTGATGCATCAGGTGGTGATCGCGGGCGCGGCCCGGACGGCGATGGGCGGATTTCAGGGCGTTTTCAACGGTGTAACGGCGGCCACCCTGGGGGGCGCCGCGATCCGCGCCGCGCTTTCGGATGCGGGCACCGCGACCGTGGACGAGGTGCTGATGGGCTGCGTCCTGCCCGCGGGTCAGGGCCAGGCCCCGGCGCGGCAGGCCGGTTTCGCGGGCGGGCTTGACGACTCTGTCCCCGCCACCACGCTGAACAAGATGTGCGGTTCGGGCATGAAGGCGGCGATGCTGGCCTTTGACCAGATCGCGCTGGGCCATGCCCAGACCATGATCGCGGGCGGCATGGAATCGATGTCGAAAGCGCCTTACCTGTTGCCCGCCATGCGCGGCGGCGCCCGGATCGGCCATCAGGGCGCGATTGACCACATGTTCCTTGACGGGCTGGAAGACGCCTATGACAAGGGCCGCCTGATGGGCACCTTTGCCGAGGATTGCGCCGAAGCGTTCCAGTTCACCCGCGCCGATCAGGACGCATATGCGCTGCAATCGCTGGAAAACGCGCTGGCCGCGATCCGGTCCGGGGCCTTTGCCGCCGAGGTCACGCCGGTCACGGTGCCGGGGCGCGCGGGTGACACCGTGATCACAGAAGACGAACAGCCCGCCAAGGCGCGGCCCGAGAAAATCCCGACCCTGAAACCCGCCTTCCGCAAGGATGGCACGGTCACGGCGGCTAATTCCTCGTCGATCTCGGACGGGGCGGCGGCCTTAGTGCTAGCGTCAGAGGCGGCGGCCGAGGCGCAAGGGCTGCGCATCCGCGCGCGTATTCTGGGCCACGCCAGCCACGCCCAGGCCCCCGCACATTTCCCCACCGCCCCGGTCCCTGCCGCGCGCAAACTGCTGGACCGGCTGGGCTGGGACAAGGACAGCGTCGATCTCTGGGAGGTGAACGAGGCCTTTGCCGTCGTTCCTATGGCCTTCATGCGTGAAATGGGCGTCGCGCGCGACCGCATGAACGTGAACGGCGGCGCCTGCGCGCTGGGTCATCCCATCGGCGCATCGGGCGCGCGGATCATGGTCACGCTGCTGCATGCGCTGGAATCGCGCGGGCTGCGGCGCGGCGTAGCGGCGATCTGCATCGGCGGCGGCGAAGGCACAGCAATTGCCATCGAACGCATCTGATTTCATTTTGCCCGAAATACTCCGGGGTGCGGGGCAGCGCCCCGCGCGACATTTCCAGAAAGGCCACCATGACCGTTGATTACCCGACGCTTGCCACCGCCATCGCCGCACTGACGCACGGCGAAACCGATGTGATCGCCCTGATGGCCACGGTCGCCTGCGAGGTGCATCACAGCGACGCCCGCTTTGACTGGACCGGGTTCTACCGCGTCACTGCGCCGGAATTGCTGAAGATCGGCCCCTATCAGGGCGGGCATGGCTGTCTGGTGATCCCGTTCGAGCGCGGCGTCTGCGGGGCCTGTGCCCGCACGGGCGCGGTGCAGCTAGTGCCTGATGTCGAGGCGTTTCCGGGCCATATCGCCTGTTCGTCCAGCACCCGGTCCGAAATCGTGCTGCCGGTGCGGGACGCGACAGGCGCGCTGATCGGGGTATTCGACATCGACAGCGACCAGCCCGACGCCTTTACCCAATCTGACGCCGACGGGTTGCAGGCGATCCTTGATGCGGTGTTCGCAGGGCGCTGAACGCCGTCTGACCCGTAAGCGGTGATATATCATCGGCCTGCCATATCCGCGTCACGCGCCTGTTGCGCGGGGCTCCTAGCCGGGGATCAAACCCCGCAGGAGAATGCTATGACCCTTCCCGTTATCGGCGCAGCCATGCCTACATCCGGTCTTGAAACCTATCGCGACTGGATTTTGGAAAAGAACCGCGATCTGGAAATCCAGTCCTTCGTGAATGCCGATGTGCTGAACGGCGACTGGCAGCCGCTGGCGGAACAGACCCGCAAGCTGTTGGACGGCTATACCGGGCGGCTTGGCATCCACGGCCCGTTCTGGGGCCTGAACATCGCGTCGCTGGACCCCGATGTACGCGTGATCGTGGCCAAGCGGCTGGATCAGGCGCTGGATGTCTGCGCCGCGATCAATGCCACGCAGATGGTGATACATTCGCCCTATACCACATGGGATTTCAACAACCTCGACAACTTCCCCGGTGGGCGCGCCCGTCTGATCGAGGCGGCCCATGCCACCATCGGCGCGGCGGTGAAACGCGCGGGTGATCAGGGCGTAATGCTGGTCGTCGAGAATATCGAAGACAAAGACCCGATGGACCGGATGCGTCTGGTGCAGTCGTTCAATTCGGACGCGTTGCAGCTGTCGGTTGACACCGGCCATGCCGAATATGCCCGTGGCAACACCGGCGCGCCGCCGGTGGATTATTACATCACGGCTGGTGGCGACAGGATGCACCATATCCATCTGCAAGACGCCGATGGCTATGCCGACCGGCACTGGAGCCTGGGTGAAGGCACGATCCGTTGGGCGCAGGTGTTCCGCGCCATCGCGGCCTTGCCGGTTCAGCCGCGCCTGATTCTGGAACTGCGCGACATCACGCAAATCCCCGCGTCGATGCGGTTTCTGGAATCACATGGGCTGGGCCAGTAAATGCTCAAACTTGTGATCATGTCGGACCTGCACATCGTGCCCCCTGGCGCGGTGTCGAACACGCTGGACACGGCGGCGCGGCTGGAACAGGCGGTCGCGCGGGTCAATGCACGGCATGCGGATGCCGATCTGTGCATCCTTGCGGGCGATCTGGCCGATCTGGGCGAGGCTGTGGCCTATGAACGCATGCGCGGCCTGATCGCGCCCTTGGCCCCGCCCGTGCGGCTGATGCTGGGCAATCACGACAATCGCCCGGTGTTTCTGGACATCATGGGCGACGGGCATTCGGATGAAAACGGCTTTGTCCAAGGCGTGGCCGACATCAAGGGCCACCGCGTCATCATGCTGGATTCGACGGAACCCGGCGTGGTGGCGGGTGTTCTGTGCCAGGCGCGTCTGGACTGGCTGGCGGCACGGCTGGCCGAGGCGGCGGATCGTCCGGTGATCGTGGTGCTGCATCACCATGTGGCGCCGTTGTCCTTGCCGGTGGATGCGATTGGCCTGCGCGATCCGGCGGCACTGGTGGCGGTATTGAAAACCCATCCCGATATCCGCGCCGTGATCGCGGGCCATGTCCACCTGACCACCAGTGCGGTCTGGCACGGCCTGCCTTTTGTCACGCTGGCCGGCGGGCATTATTCTGTGGGCCTGAAACTGCCGGGTGATGCCAGCGAACAGGCGCTGCTGGAAGGTCCGGGGCAACTGGCGGTCGTTCTGGCCGATTCGGATGGCTGCGTGGTGCATTTTGACAATTTC
This sequence comes from Paracoccus haematequi, assembly GCA_945881965.1. Classification (GTDB taxonomy): domain Bacteria; phylum Pseudomonadota; class Alphaproteobacteria; order Rhodobacterales; family Rhodobacteraceae; genus UBA9554. The sequence continues at coordinate 179,954 of CAMCVS010000002.1, forward strand.
ATCGACCGTCATCTGGAAATCGCGCGCGAGAATTTCCGGTTCAGCCGTCGTCCCGACGCCTGACGGCGGCGCGTTGACATGATCTGAAAATCCCCCGACGCAGCGATGCGGCGGGGTAAAATCGCTGACTATTGATATAGTTAAATCTGGTTGCTGTGACGAAAAAGCTTCAAGAAACCATGGGCAAACCGTCACGCCCTGGTCACGTCGAACCGTCACCTAACGCTCGTCGGCGTCGTGGCAGATTGCCCCGCCCACCCCCCGCAAGTCACCCGTTCTGGTCCGTCAAGGAGACACCGTTCATGCTGATCACCCGTCGTTCCACCCTGCGCATGGGCGCGGCCGCTGCTGGCGTGCTGGCCATGCCCGGCGTCCTGCGCGCGCAAAGCGCCGCTGGCACCCGCCCCTCGATCACCGTCGCCGTGCAGAAGATCGCCAACTCGAACACGCTTGATGTTCTGCGTGAACAGTCGAACGTCGGCGAGCGGATTTTCTTTTCGTCGATGTGGGAAGGCCTGATCGGCCGCGACCTGCGCAACAACCTGGCGCGCATCCCGATGCTGGCCACCGAATGGAAGCGCGTCGATGCCACCACGCTGGACGTGACGCTGCGCCAGGGTGTGCGGTTCCACAACGGCGAGGAAATGACCGCCGATGACGTGGTGTTCACCTTCAGCCGCGAAAAGATGTTCGGCGATACCGAGGCCAAGAACCGCTCGACCATCCGCCAGGAAGGTCTGGGCCTGTTCACCGTGCGCCCCGGCAAGGAACTGCCGCCGCAGGTGCCCGCCACCGCGCGCAACGCCTTCCCCGACCTGATCGCCGTCGAGGCCATTGACCGCTATACCGTCCGCTTCATCAACGGCTCGCCCGATGTGACGCTGGAAGGCCGCCTGTCGCGTTTCGGCGCCAACATCACCAGCCGCAAGGGCTGGGAAGATGCGCCGTCCTATCTGGACTGGGCGCGCAAGCCGGTCACAACCGCCCCCTATCAGGTCGCGGAATTTGTGCCCGATTCGAAGCTGGTTCTGGTGGCCTTTGACGGCTATTGGGGTGGCGTGCCGCCCTTGGCACAGATCACCTTTGTCGAAGTGCCCGAAGTGGCCAGCCGCGTGAACGGCCTGCTGTCGGGTGAATACCAGTTCGCCTGCGACGTGCCCCCGGACCTGATCCCCGAAATCGAAAGCAACGCCGCGTTCGAAGTGCAGGGTGGCACCATCCTGAACCACCGTCTGACCGTGTTCGACAAGAACCACGCCCAACTGGCCAACCCGCTGGTGCGTCGCGCGCTGACCCATGCCATCGACCGACAGGCGATCGTGGATAGCCTTTGGGCCGGTCGCACCGTGGTTCCTGCCGGTCTGCAGTGGCCCTATTACGACGCCATGTTCCACGCCGACTGGACCGTGCCGGAATTCAACCCGGAACTGGCGATGTCGCTGTTGAAAGAAGCGGGCTACAAGGGCGACGCGATCCCCTATCGCCTGCTGAACAACTACTACACCAACCAGAACGCCACCGCGCAGGTTCTGATCGAGATGTGGAAGGCCGTCGGCCTGAACGTCGAACTGACTACGCTAGAAAACTGGGGCCAGATTCTGGAACCCGGTGAAACCCGCGCGATCCGCGACTGGTCGAATTCGGCCCCGTTCAACGATCCGGTGTCGTCGCTGGTGGCGCAGCACGGGCCCAATGGCGGACAGCAGCAATGGGGTGAATACACCAATGCCGAGCTGAACCAGTTGTCGGAACTGCTGGAAACCTCGACCGACATGGACGCGCGTCGCAAGGCGTTCCGCCGGATGCTGGAAATCGCCGAACGCGAAGACCCGGCATATACCGTTCTGCACCAGAACGCGACCTTCACCGCCAAGCCGAAGTCGATCCAGTGGACAGCGGCCCCCGCGTTTGCCATGGACTTTGGCCCCGGCGCGATCGCGCTTTGACCATGGACGCGCCGCTGGTCCGGATCGAAAACCTGTCCGTCGCCTTTGACGGGGCTCCTGCGGTGCGCGGGGTGGACCTGACGGTCCGCCCCGGCGAAGCGCTGGGGCTGGTCGGCGAAAGCGGATCGGGCAAATCGGTCACATGGCTGGCGGCGCTGCGGCTATTGCCGAAAAAGGCGGTCGTCGGGGGGCACGTGCTTTTCGACGGCCGCGACATGCTGAGTTTGCCGGAACCCGAGGTGGAACGCATCCGGGGCGGCAAGATTGCGATGATATTCCAAGACCCGGCGTCAGCGCTGAATCCGGTGCTGCGTATCCGCCGTCAGATGGCCGAGGTGCTGGCACTGCATCGCGGCCTGTCAGGGGCCGCCATCGGGGCCGAGGCGAAGCGGCTTCTTGATCTGGTCGGTATCCCCGATGCGGCGGGGCGGCTGGACAGTTACCCGCACGAGATGTCGGGCGGGCAGAACCAGCGGGTGATGATCGCGATGGCGCTGGCGGGTGCGCCGGACCTGTTGATCGCGGATGAACCCACGACCGCGCTGGACGTGACGATTCAGGCGCAAATCCTTGATCTATTGACGCTGGTGCGGCGCGAGATGGGGATGGCGCTGGTGCTGATCTCGCATGATCTGGGCGTGGTGGCCGAAACCTGCGACCGCGTGGCGGTGATGTATGCGGGCCGCATCGTCGAACAGGGTGCGGCTGCGGACATGTTCGCCATGCCGCGCCACCCCTATACGCGCGGATTGCTGGATGCGTTGCCGACACTGGACGCGATGGCGCGGCTGGTGGCGATCCCCGGCGTGGTGCCCGATCCGCGCGCGATGCCGCCGGGCTGCGCCTTTGGCCCGCGCTGCGGGCATGTTGCGCCGCAATGCATGGCGGCAGTCCCTGCGCTGCACGCGGTGGCCCCCGGTCGCCGTGTCGCCTGCGCGCGGCCCGATCTGGTGCTGACGCCGCCGGTGGTCGCCGTTGCCCCGCGCACAACGGTGATGGCATGACCGCGCTTTTGACGCTGGATGCCGTGGCCCGCGCCTATGTCGGGCGGCAGGGCCTGTTTGGCCGCGTCACGACCGTGCGCGCGGTGGATGGCGTGTCGCTGACGCTGGTGCGCGGCGAGACCTTGGGCATTGTCGGGGAAAGCGGATCGGGCAAATCCACGCTGGGCCGCATGGCCTTGGGTCTGGAAACCCCGGACGAAGGCGGGGTGCGTGCGTTCGACGCCCCCATGCCCGCCTTGGGCACCCCCGGATGGCGCGCGCTGCGGCGGCGGATGCAAATGGTGTTTCAAGACCCGCTGGGCGCGCTGGATCGCCGGTTGCCGGTGCTGGATCAGGTCGCCGAACCGCTGACCATCCACGCCATTGGCGACGCCAAAGCGCGGCAGGATGTGGCGATGGCCGCGCTGCAGGCCGTGGGGCTGTCATCCGAACAGGCGCTGCGCTATCCGCATGCGCTGTCCGGCGGGCAGCGGCAGCGCGTGGTGATCGCGCGCGCGCTGATCACCGATCCCGATCTGTTGGTCTGTGACGAGCCGGTGTCTGCGCTGGATGTGTCGATTCAGGCGCAGGTGGTGAACCTGCTGATCGACATGCAGGCGGCGCGCGGGCTGGCGATGCTGTTCATCAGCCATGATCTGCGGGTGGTCCGGCAGATCGCGTCGCGCGTCGCGGTGATGTATCTGGGCCGCATCATCGAAACCGGTGCCGCTGCCGATGTGCTGCGCGCGCCGCGCCATCCCTATACCCGCGCGCTGGTCAGCGCCGCGCCCGCACCGGGGCGCGACCGCGCGGATCGCGTCATCCTGACCGGAGAACCGCCGAACCCCGCCGCGCGCCCCACAGGTTGCGCGTTTCATCCGCGTTGCCCGCTGGTCACGGACCGCTGCCGAACAGAGGCCCCGGTGCTGTCAGCGATCGCGCCCGCCCACAGCGCCGCCTGCCACCTGTTGTCCACGCAAACCCCTCCTGCCGCAAAGGCCGCCTGATGCTGCGCTACTTCGCCATCCGCCTGTTCCGCGCCCTGATCACCATCGCGATGGTGGTGACATTTGCCTTTGTCGTGCTGCGGATGTCGGGCGATCCGGCGATCCTGATCATGGGCCCCGAAGTGCCGCCCGAAGCCCTGGAAGCGTTCCGCAAATCCTGGGGGCTGGATCAGCCGATCTGGGTGCAATACCTGAACTACTTCGGCGCGATCCTGCGCGGCGATCTGGGCATGTCGATGCGCGACAACCGCCCCGCTCTGGACATGGTGATGGATCGTATTCCCGCCACGCTGGCGCTGACCGTGCCGGCGCTGATCCTCAAGCTGGCGATCGGGGTGCCTGCGGGCGTCTGGGCCGCGCTGCATCAGGGCACCGGGTTTGACCGCGCCGTGATGGTGATGGCGGTGGCGGGTTTTGCCATCCCCTCGTTCATTCTGGCGCTGGTGCTGGTGCTGGTGTTTGCCGTCACGCTGGGCTGGTTGCCGTCAGGCGGACAGGGGGGCGTCGAGCACATGATCCTGCCAGTGCTGACCATGGGCATCGGCGGCGCGGCAGCGCTGGCGCGCTTTACCCGATCGGCGATGCTTGAAGTGTTGGGCCGCCCCTATATTCGCACTGCCAGCGCCAAGGGCCTGCCCTGGGCCTCGGTAGTGCGCGGGCATGCCCTGCCCAATGCCGCCATCCCGACGGTCACGTTGATCGGGTTTCTGGTTGGCAGCCTGATCGCGGGCGCGGTGGTGGTGGAAAGCGTGTTTTCCTGGCCCGGCGTGGGCCGCATGTTGGTGGTGGCTGTGGGCAGCCGGGATCTGGCCGTCGTGCAGGTGATCCTGCTGCTGGTCGCGGCCACAATGGTCACATCGAACCTGATCGTCGATTTCCTGTATGGCGTCCTTGATCCGCGGCTGCGGCAGGGCGCGCGGGCTGCGTAACCGGAGCATGACCATGGCCGATATCTCTGCCCAAGCCCCCTTTCGCCTGACGCTGCCGCGCCTGCCGTGGTATGTCTGGGCCGCGCTGATCTGGATCGTTCTGGTGCTGGTGGTGGCGGTGTTCGCGCCGCTGCTCACGCCGCATCCTTACACCGCGATGAAGCTGACCAACCGTTTCGTGCCGCCCTTTGACAGATGGACGCATCCCTTGGGCACGGACGAGCTGGGCCGCGATGTGCTGTCGCGGCTGATCATCTCGGTGCGGATTTCGCTGCTGATCGCCTTTGGCGCGACGCTGATCTCGGCGGTGCTGGGCACCACGCTGGGCTTTCTGGCGGCGCATTTTCGCGGCTGGGTGGAGCAATTGGTGCTGACGCTGGCGGATTTTCAGGCCGCGATGCCGTTCCTGATCATGGCGTTGTCGGTGCTGGCGTTCTTTGGCAACTCGCTGCCGCTGTTGATCGGGTTGATGGGGCTTTATGGCTGGGAACGCTACGCCCGCGTTGCGCGCGGTCTGGCGATTTCGGCCAATACCCAAGGCTATGCGACGGCGGTGACACAACTGGGCGCCGCGCCACAGCGGATTTACCTGCGCCACATCCTGCCCAACATCGCCTCCACGCTGATCGTGTCGATGACGCTGGTGTTCCCCGAGGTGATCCTGGTCGAATCCGGCCTGTCGTTCCTGGGGCTGGGGGTGCAGCCGCCGATGACCAGCCTTGGCAACATGGTGGGCTATGGACGCGACTACATCACCCGCGCGCCATGGATCATGCTGTCGCCGGCCGTGGTGATCGTGCTGACCACGCTGGCGGTGTCGATGCTGGGCGATTGGCTGCGCGACAAGCTGGACCCGACGCTGGGCTGAGTGGTCATTCGCGGCACGTGGAACCGGATGTCACTGCACCCTGCGGCGCAGGCGGTCGGTGACCCATTCCATGCCCAGCACGATCAGGAAAATCACCAGAATGATCGTTGCGGCGTTGCGATACTGGAACAGATCGAACGCGGCCTGCAATTCCTGACCAATGCCGCCCGCGCCCACCAGCCCCAGCACCACCGATGACCGGACCGCCTTTTCCAGCGCAAACAGCGCGGTGTTGATCAGCGAGGGCATGACATCGGGCAGGATCGCGCCCAACAGGATCGACAGGCGATTGCCACCGATGGCGGCGATGGCCTCTTGGGGTTCCTTTTCGCTGTCCTCGATGGCTTCGGCGAAAAAGCGACCGCAAAAGCCGATGGTATCGACCAGAATCGTCATGGTGCCTGCCACCGCGCCCAAACCCACGGTAGCCACGAACAACAGCGCCCAGACCAGATCGGGCACGGTGCGCAGGAAACTGATGACGGTCTTGGCCAGAAATGCGCCGAGATTGCCGAACGGCCCGACGCCGCGCGCGGCAATCCAGCCGATGGGCAGCGACAGCACAATGCCAAGCGCCGCGCCGGCAATCGCAATCTGAAACGTCTCGACGATGCGCCAGAAAATCCGCGCCAGAAACGCCGGGTCAAGATTGGGTGGGGTCATGCGGTCGATCAGCCGCACCATGCTGGGCCCGCCGTCGATCAATTGTCCGGGCGACGGGGCGACCTGGCCGATGGACACCAGCACGACCGCCGCCGCCGCCACGGTCAACGCAAAGGTCAGCGGCGACAGGCGCGGCAGGCGGGGTGGCAATCCCTCAGCGCGCGGCGACACGGAACACCTCGTCGAAATCGGCATCGGTGGTGGCGGCGGTCTGATCGAACAGCACCCGGCCCGATTTCAATGCGATGATCCGGTCGGCAAAGCTGCGGGCATGGGACATGTCATGCGTCGTGAACAACAAGGTGATGCCATGTTCGGCGCACAGCGTCGCAAACAGCGCCATCACATCCAGTCCGGACACCGGGTCAAGGCTGGCCGCAGGTTCATCGGCGATCAACAGCACCGGGCGGCGCACAAGGGCGCGCGCGATGGCGACGCGCTGTTGCTGGCCACCAGACAACGCATCGGCGCGCTCTGACGCCTTGTCACCCAGGTTGACCGCGTCCAGCGCGGCGCGCGCCGCCTGTCGCCAGGCTTCCGGCGCGGTCGTCTGCGAAAACGCGCGCCAACTGCCGGGTTCCGACAGCATTCCGTGGATCACGTTCGACAGCACCGACCGCCGCCGCACCAGACAATGTTTCTGAAACACGAACCCGGTCTGCCGCCGCAGCCGCAGTTTCTGCGCCGCAGCGGGCCTGCCGGTGAATGTCTCGCCAAGCGCGGTCACCTCGCCTGCGGTCACGTCATGCAGCCCGATCAGGCAGCGCAACAGCGTGGATTTGCCGCTGCCATTCGATCCGATCAGGGCCACGCGCTCGCCCTGATGGATGGTCAGATCGACGCCTTTCAGGATTTCGACCTTTCGGTCATAGCTTTTGCGCAAGTCACGCGTCGTGATGACCGGCTCCGCCAAAGCGGTCGCCGCGTGGTCCTCGCGGACGCGGTCAAGCATCAACAGCACTCCCGAAGGGGGCGGGGCCCAAGACACGACTCTGTGTGGGCCCCGCCAAGACGATCACTCGCCCACGAAGGATTTGGTATCGACGCCAATGGTGGCATACATCGACCGGACGTAATCGTAGTCGCTGTCGTTGATGCCGGTGAAAAAGAACCCGCCCGCGTATTTCTGGTTGTCGTCGCCTTTCAGCACCGCCGTCATCAGGGCCTGGCCCTGTTCGACAAACGCCTTGCGCACCGTTGCCAGCACGGCAGGGTCCAGATCACGACGCGCAACCAGAATGTCATTCGGCAGGTCACGGCCACGCGCGATCACGGTGAACGCGGTTTCCGGGAACGCCTCGCGCACCGATTTCAGGTGGCTCTCGCTCATGCCGACGGCCTGGACGTCGCCACGGATCAGGGCTTCGACGGCGACGTTACGCCCGATGATCTCGCCGGTGTAATCGGTGTTCAGGGTCAGACCCAGATCGGCCAGAACCTGTGCTGGCCCCAGATGCTGCGATGTCGAACCGATCGAGCCAAAGGTGACGCGCTTGCCGCGCAGGTCGGCCACGGATTTCACCGGACCATCCGACAGCACGACGATCTGCGAATAATAATTCGGGCGCTGCCAGCCGGCGACGATTTCCGGGTTGGCCAGTTCTTTGATCACGACATATTCTGCCGGACCGGTCAGGACCAGTTCGACCTGACCTTGGTTGATGGCTTCGACCGCCGAGGTGCGCGACGATACCGCGAACAGTTCGATGTCATGGCCAGTGGCGGCCTCCAGCGCCGTTTCAAATGCGCCGAATTCCTGCTGCATGGCTTCGAGGCCTTCGATGTCGGTTACGGCGAAACGCAGGGTTTCGGCCAAGGCCGGAAGGGTGGTCAACAGGGCAGTGACAAGCGCCGTGGTGCCGATCAGGGTACGGATCATCGTTCTCTCCGGGGTTGTTGCTGTATACACAGCGTTGTGACACTACGGCGATAGATGATTCTGGTGACAGGTCTGTGAAGGATGGCCCCCGCGCGCGCCGAAGATAAGGAGTGCAGACCCATGACCGGATGGAACTTGCAAGGCGGCGAGGTGCTGCGCGGCGGCGTGATGGAACGCGCCGATCTGGCGATCAACGGCGCGCGGATCGCGGCAACAGCGCCTGCGGATGCAAGGGGCGAAGATGTCAGCGGGCTGTGGCTGTTGCCGGGGATTGTCGATCTGCATGGTGACGCCATCGAACGCATTATCATGCCGCGCCCCGGCATCAGCTTTGCGCTGGACCTGTCGTTGGCCGAGGCGGACCGGCAGATGCTGTCGAATGGCATCACCACGGCCTATCATGGCCTGACCGTCGGCTGGGAACCGGGCCTGCGCAGCATCGCTACCGCGCGCGCCTTTGTGGCCGCGTTGCGCGCGCAAGCGGCGCAGTTGGCCTGTGACACCCGGATCAACATCCGTTGGGAAATCTTTGCTCTGGACGAGATGGCCGAAGTGGCAGGCTGGTTTGCGGACCTGCCCGGCGCGGTGCTGTCGTTGAACGATCACACCACGGCCAATCTGGGTCTGCCCGCAACGGCGCGCAAGATCATGCGGATGGCGGATCGGTCAGGGCTGTCGCCAGAGGGTTGTGTGGCGGCGCTGGCAGACGTCGCGCTGCGTGCGCCCGAGGTGCCTGCGGCCGTGATGCAGATGGTGCAGAAGGCGCGCGCGGCGGGGCTGACCTGCTTTGCCCATGACGAGATGACCACAGAGGAACGCGCGGCGCACCGCGCGCTTGGCGTGACCGTCAGCGAATTTCCGATGACCCGCGCCACTGCCGCTGCCGCGCGCGCCGCACAGGAACCGGTGATCTTTGGCGCGCCCAACGTGCTGCGCGGTGGCAGCCAGAACAACGCTGTCGCCGCTGGCCCCGCGATGCGGGACGGGCTGGGCACGGTTCTGGCCTCGGATTACTGGTATCCGGCACCGTTGCAGGCGGCGTTTCTGCTGGCGCATGATCACGGGATGCCTTTTGGAACCGCGTGGGATTGCGTCGCGGCGAACCCGGCGGCTGCGGTTGGGTTGCAGGACCGGGGACGGTTGCTGCCCGGTTTGCGCGCCGATATCATTGCGGTCTGCCCCCGGTCGCGGTCCGTCAAGGCGGTCTGGGTGGCGGGCGCAAGGAAACTGACGCTTGCCTGACACCGAGCATTTGCTGCTGACGCTGGCCGCGCCCGATTTCGACGCGCGGAGCCTGCGGCCGATCTGGAAACAGATCGCCGACCGCCTGCACGCGGCCTGCGCCGACGGGCGGCTGAACGGCGACAGCCGCTTGCCCGGTGAAAACCGCATGGCCGAGATGTTTGGCGTCACCCGCGTCACGATGCGGCGCGCGCTGGCGCGGTTGCAACAGGAAGGCATCCTGCACGCGCGCAAAGGTGTGGGCATCTTTGTGCGGCCGATGCCGCTGCGGTATCGGCTGGATCACGGCAACCGCTTTGCGGACGGGTTGAACCGGCCCGGTGCGCGCATCGGGACAACCACATTGGACCTGACGCGGGGTGCCGCGACCCCGGACGAGGCAGAGGCGCTGCATCTGGTGCCCGGTGATCCGGTGATCCGGTTGACGCGGGTGCGTCTGGTCGATGACGCGCCGGTCTATCTGTCGCGCAAGACGTTTCCGGCGGCGCTGCTGACCGGGTTCGAGGCCGCCTATGCCGCCCGCACATCGGTGCGCGACGTGTTTCAGGCGCATGGGATTGCGACCTATAGCCGGGTGCAGACACGGGTTTCGGGCGGATTTGCCACGGATGCCGAGGCAGAGGCCCTGCGGCTAAGTCCGCGCATGCCGGTCCTGCGCACCGTGGCCCTGAATGCCGCCCTTAACGCCGCCCCGGATGGGCGGATCATCGAATACAATCGCGGCACCTGGCCGCTGACGGCGGTAGAACTGGTGTTGACCCCGCAGGGTGCCACGACGGAACTGCCGGACCGCACGTGACCTTTAGGTCAGCACATGCCGTCAATACAGCGTGATCCAGTCGGCTTGCAGCGCGGCAAGGTTTTCCAGCATCACCACCAGATAGGCCGACATGCTGCCGGTCCCGTCCGCATCGAACGCGAGCGCCCCCTGATCATACAGGAACTGGCCCTGCGTCAGCGTCGCGCTTTGGCCGAACACAAAGTCATCGGCCCCCAGTTTGCCATTGCCCAAAGCCGTCATGCCCGCAAAGCCACTGGCATCAAAGCGCAGATAATCCTTGGCAAAGTCGGTAATGGTGTCCGCTGCGCCCTGCATTGTGAACACGAAAGTATCATTGCCGCCCCCGCCGGTCAGCGTGTCGGCCCCGGCGGCGGAATAATAGGCGGTGTTGGTGGCGTTGCCGGTGATCGTCACGCCGGTGGCGGATGTCGTATAGACCCGCTCGATGGCGGCACTGCGCAGGGCGAAATCGGCGCTGGTATAGACGCTGTCGGTTCCTGCGCCCGCCGCCTCGATCACCACGTCATCCGCGCCATTCAGGTAATAGATGTCGTTGCCTGCGCCGCCAGCCAGTGTATCCGCCCCAGCGCCCGACGTGTAGCGCGTCAGGGTCGTGTTGCCAGTCACCGAAACGCCGGTGGTGGCGGTGACATAGACGTATTCGACAGCGGCCGCGTTCTGGACGAAATCCCCGCTGGTATAGACCGTGTCGGTGCCTTCGCCTGTCGCCTCGACCACCACATCCCCGACGCCGTTGACGTAATAGCGATCATGCCCCGCCCCGCCGATCAGGGTGTCTGCCCCGTCACCAGAGTAATAGCTGGTCGTCGTGCTGTTGCCTGTGACCGTGACGCCGGTGGTCGCTGTGACATAAACGCGCTCGATGATCGCGCTGCCCATTGTGTAATCGGCTGTGGTATAGACCAAATCCGTGCCTGCGGAGGCCGTCTCGATCACCACATCATCCGCGCCGTTCAGGTAATAGCTGTCGTTGCCACGGCCACCTGCCAGCGTATCGGCACCCGCGCCAGAGGTATAGCGCGTGGCGGTGTTGTTTCCATTCACGCTGACCCCTGTGGCGGCGGTGATGATCACGGTCTCGATCTCGGCGCTGCCAAACGTGAAACTGACGGTCGTGGACACGGTATCAAGGCCCTGGCCCACCGCCTCGATCACCTGATCATCGGCGTTATCCACATAGTAATAATCGTTGCCGACCCCGCCTGCCAAGGTGTCGGCCCCCACACCGCCGTCCAGCCGGTCATTGCCCTCGCCGCCCAGCAGGCTGTCATTGTTGATCGCCGTAAAGGCGGCTGTTTCGAACACCAGCGGGTTGGCGTCGGTGACGTTCTGCACGGTCAAAGCGGCGACGCCCGCCGTGGTGGTGCGGTTCGCCAGCGTCGCCGTCGCCCCGTCTGCCTGCCAGTTGGCGACAAGACCGCTGCGCGAGGCGGCATCGTCATAGGCCGCCCAGGCGTCGCGCGCGATATCCCCGGCGCTGCGGACATGGTCCCAGACCCGGATATCGCCGATGGCCCCGTCGATGACGCGGTCATGGCCCGACATCGCATAGAACTGCCAGCCCGAGGTCAGGCTGACCCCTTGGGCCACTGTGACCGTGTCGATCAGCGCGCCATCGACATAGAACTTTACCAGCCCCTCGGCGCTGGACCAGGTCACGCTGAGGCGCTTGGCCTGTGGCCCGGTCAGGATGCCTGCGGGAATTTGCGTGTCATACCGCGTGTTGTCGAAGAAATAGAAATCCAGCGTATCGGACCAGGCGCGCAGCGTGAACCGTTTCAGGGCGGTGTCCCCGCCATTGGCATAGCCAAAGATCGTGGCATTGTTGGCGGCGTTCGCGTCCAGCCGGATCATCATTTCAAGGGTCAGCGCCGCTGTGGGCATCGGGAACCCGGCGGTCTGGTCCAGCCATTGATCCGTGGTGCCAGAGACAGGCGTGCCGTCGTTCAGCCGCACCAGCGTGATATCCGTGGCCGGACGCGCGACAAAGCCCGTCTCGTCGCCCGTCAGGCTGTCATTGCCCGCCCCGCCGATCAGCGTATCCGCCCCGGACCCGCCGATCAGCGTGTCGTTGTCGGGGGTCACCACCAGCAGCGGCGCGGTGTCAGCAACGGTGCCGCCGTGGATCGTCATATCGGTGTTCAACAGCGCATCGGGCACGGCCACGCCATCGGTCGCGGTGCCGAATACGTTGATTTCCAGCACATGCAGGAACTGGTTCTGATGGTCGATCCGCACCGCGCTGATCAGCGCGGGATCGGGCAGGGTGAAAGTCAGGTTTGACCCGTAATACCCCTCGCCGCTGATGGGGGCCCATGTGTGGATCACCGCGCCCCCCGCATCCAGCACCGATACCGTGGCCCCGTTCAGGCGGCTGCCCCAGCCGGTGATGTTCTGCACCTGCACAAATTCCACCAGCATCGGCTGATCGAAGGAGACCAGAACCCATTCCGACGCCCCGGCGCGGGTATGGTTGGAGGTCGCGGTGTTGTTATCCAACACATTGGCGGCCCCATAGCCCGTGCTATAAAGCGAGCTTTGCGTGGCGACAAAGGACGCGGGCATCAGGTCGGTCAGGTTGACCGCAGGGTTGGCCTGCGCCACGTCAATGACCTTGCCACCCGCCGCGTCCTGCCAGTTATGCGCCAGCCCCGCCTCGGTGCCGGTCAGGCGGGCAAAGGCGGCGACCGCGATATCCTCTGCACTGCGCGCTGTCGTGAACACGCGGATATCGCCGACGATGCCCTGCAACACCTGCCGGGTATTGAACCCAGCGCCGACGCTGTCCTGTTCCTGCCCGATGATCAGCGTGCCGCCAGAGGCCAGCCTGCTGCCCACAGCCGCCGCATAGGTGCCGCCATGCGCCAGCGCCCCGTCGATATACAGGCTGATCGCGCCGGTATCCGCCGCCCATGTCACCGACAGGCGATGCGGTTCGCCGTCCACCAGCCCGCGCGTCAGCACCCCGGTGTCATAGCGCGTCTTGCCATCAATTATGATTGCCAGATTGCCCTCTGCAGCGCCTTCGATCAGCAATTCATTGTCGCTGCCGGGCACGGCATAGGACAGCAACGCCACCACCGAACTGGGGATGCGGGTGATCTCGATCAGCATTTCGACGGTAAAGGCCGCGCCGGACAGGGCCTGCACCTCGCTGCGCGACAGGAACTGATCGCGGGTCAGCGGGTCTTGGTTGATGGCGATGCCGGTGAAATCGCGGGGATTGCGCGCTGTGACAGGGGCCACATCCTCGCCGCCATAAATGATGTCGTTCCCGGTGCCGCCCAGGATCCGGTTGGCGACCTCGTTGCCACGGATCTTGTCGTTACCGGTGCCGCCAATCCCGTTCTCGATCACCGCGCCATAGGCGATGGCGACGTTATAGGTTTCCAGCCCGGTGGAACTGAACCCGCCCTGACGCAGGTCCATCACTGTGGCGGTCGCGAACCCCGAAAAATCCAGCGTATCGCGCCCCGCGCCATCCCAGATCGCAAAGGCCGATGTCATGTCATCCGCCGTGAACGTGTAGGCCGCGCGCCCGGTGTTCGAATTGAAGCCATAGACGGTATTGCCCGCCCGAGTGCTGTAGTTGGCGCCGTATTCGATTTGCAACGCCAGAATGTCATGCAGCATCAGCGTCGCGGCTGACCCGTCGAACGCGCCGCCCGTTGTTTCCGCTCCCAGATAGGACATGACCGAATACTGCTGGCTGTCGTTCCAGACCACGGCCTGCGTCAGGTAATCCACCGCGCCGTTGTAGTTGCCCGGATGCGCCAGCCCGACGGAATGGCCGATTTCATGCAGGATGGTGTTATAGACATAGCTGCCCGCCTGAATGTCGCCCGCTGTCCAGGGATAGCCGATGGCATTGTGCACCGTGCCGCTGGACGGGTAACTGGCCCAGCCGCCACCGCCGAACTGGCCTTCGATGTTCTTGAACAGGATGTTCGCGGTGGCGCTGTCGGTGGCCTCGACGAAGGTCAGCCCGGACAATTCGCTGAACAGGTCAAGGATGTCGCGCGCCACGGCCTGATATCCGGCATCAAAGGCGGCATAGCCTGCGTCGATCAGCGCGGCATCAAAGGTATAGCTGACGGTCAGGGCGGCGGTGAAATCGGCCCAGGTGCCGCCGGGGCGCGCGATCTGCACGGCGGACTCGTAGGACGACAGGATCGGCAGGCCATTGGGCATCACCATGCCCACCAGCCCCGACAGCGGGTTCGAAATGTCCAGCAGGAACCCCTGTGCATCCAGTTGCACGATCCCGGTGGCATCGGGGGCAACGGCGGCATGTTGCACCTCTGGCGCGGCGCACATCGCACAGCCGCAGCCATCCATCACCAGAAACACGGCCTCTGTTGCGGTCGCGGTTGCCTCGCGGGTCGTGATGGCAAGCGCGGTTTCACCGGGGATCAGGGTTTGAATGGACATGACGGGGCTCACACAGACTGGGCCGCGAACGGCACGCATGACGGGACAGGGCTTGGCGGTGGGCAGGAATCGACAGGGTCAGGAATTGCGCAAGGTTAAAGCGCGGGAATACGGCAGCACTATGACTTTGCGCGCGCGGGTTGGGTCAAGGCCGCAACCTGTGGCACATGATCAGGCAGTGACCTCGTGGTGCCACGGCGGATTTGCCCCCGCACGTGATACCGTGATGGCGGCAACTGCCGCGCCAAAGGCCAGCGCGTCGCGCAGGTGATCAGGCGACAGCGCTGCGATCCCCGCCCGTGTCAGGTGACCGCCCTTGGCCAGATGCGCCAGCACGCCTGCGTTGAACGTATCGCCCGCCCCCACCGTATCGACCACAGTCACCGCGCGTCCGGGCACCGCGATGTGGGTGCCGTCGCGCAGCCACGCCTCGGCCCCGGCGCTGCCGCGCGTCACGATCACCACGGCGTCACCTGCGTCGCGCAGGGTTTTCACCCGGTCGGCAAGCGCTGCCGCGCCGGGGATCAGCCAGGCCAGATCCTCGTCGGACACCTTGAAGATATCGGCGCGCGCCATCAGGTGCGCCAGCCGGGCGCGATAGGCGTCGGCATCCTTGATGAAACCGGGCCGGATATTGGGGTCCAGCATCACCACCCTTCCGGTCCCTTGCGTCAGCGCCAGATCTGCATAGGCGCTTGCCCCCGGTTCCACCGCAAGGCTGATGCCGCCAAGAAACAGCGCCGTGACCGCAGGCGGCAGGATCGGCATATCCGCCGGTGTCAGCATCCGGCCTGCGGAATTTTCGTCAAAGAACGCATAGCGCGCCTGACCGTTTTCCAGCCGCACAAAAGCCAGCGTGGTCGGGCGATCCGTCGGGATCACCATGGACCGGTCCACCTGCGACGCGGCCAGATCGGCCAGTAACTGCTGGCCGAACAGATCGGACGAAATCGCGGTCAGCATCCCCGCAGGCGCGCCAAGCCGCCCCAGTGCAATCGCGGTGTTGAACACCGCGCCCCCCGAATGGGGCACATAGCCGTTGCGCCCCGACAGGGTCGGCGCAGGGATCATGTCGATCAGGGCTTCGCCGCAACACAGGATCATGGCCGGTTTTCCATCGTGTTAGGGGCTGAAAAGCGGCGGTTCATTCCGTCAGGCCTCGACCAGAAACCGCTGCGACAACGGGATTGCCGCCGCCCCCAGCGTGCGCGCCAGATGACCCACGCTGCCGGTGATGACCGCAGGCATGTCCAGTCCTGCGAAATCCAGCTTGGCCATGCTGTCGCGCGTGGCCGTGACCAGATCGCGGCGCCAGTCGGCGGGCAGCCAGCCGTCCAGCATCACCGCCTTCAGGTCCGCCGTCGCCGTGGCGCAGAGCATGGCGTGGGCGATGCCATCCGCCGCCGCCGCGATCCATTCTGTGCGCAGGTCTGCGGGCACGTCCCAATCCGCGGTGCGGTCCCAGATCTGGGCGGCGTCCAGCCCGCGCGCCACCAGCTTGCGTTCCAGTTCCGCCAGCGAGCCCACCGTGATCAACTGGCGCGGCGCGCCATCCGGCCCCGGCACCGGCATCGACCCGATGGCGGCGGCATTGCCCGACGGGCCCTTGTGCAGCTTGCCGTTCAGCACCAACCCGCCGCCGATGAAATGCGCGATGAAGACATACAGGAAATCGCTGGGCCGCTCGTCCTGCCCAAACACCAATTCGGCCCCGCAGGCCGACGTGGCATCGTTCTGCACCCATGTCGGCAGACCGGACAGGGCCGCGACCTCGGCCTGAATGTCGCGGTGCCGCCATGCGTCCATATCGGATTGCGGCGCGCCGACGTAAGTCGCCCAGTTCCACAGTTGAAACGGCATGGCGATGCCGATCCCCATGATCCGTGGACGCAGGGCAGGCGGCAGCACCGCGCAAACCTGCGGCAGGGCCTGCGCGACAAAGGCCATCACCGCATCCGGGGTGGGATAACGATAGGTATTTCGCCGGACCGCAAGGCTGTGGCCCAGAAAATCCACCAGCATCAGGTCCGTGGACCGCCGCCCCAGTTTCAGGCCGACAAAGAACGCCCCGTCCGCAGCAAGCGCCATCGGCACCAGCGGTTGACCCACCTTGCCGCGCAGCTTTTCGCGCCGTTCCAGCAGGCCGTCCTCTTCCAGCTTGCGCATCATCACCGACACCGCCTGCACCGACAGCCCTGTCAGCCTTGCGATGTCAGTCTTGGCCAGCGGGCCTTGGCGGCGCAGGATCGACAGCACGATACGTTCGTTCTGCGCCCGCATGCCGGACTGGTTGGTGCCCCGCAGCGCGCTGTTGTCGGCATTTGTCCTGATCTGACCGATCTCGGCTAAGTCCTGCACGATCTGTCCCTTAGGTGCTTCCGTCGGGATGTATCACACCCTTGCGCAGGATCACATTGGCGAAAAGACAGCGCTCGCCGGTCGCAATAACGCAAAAGGCGGCGCGGACGCGCGGGTAAAAATCGGCACCGGCCAAGGGTTTGACCGCATACCTTGGCACCAGCCGCGCACAGGTGGCGTCCAGTTCGTGATGGATCGGGGCCAACAGGGCGGGGTCGTTGTCCTGTCCGGTCCGAAAGATCGCATGGGGTGGCACCCGGTCCAGCGGCAGCACCGCGAGGATCGCCGCCAGCATGTCGATCAGGCCGATCCCGTCGGCGCGCACCAGACGGCGGGCATGGTCCAGCGCCGGATAATTGCAATCGACCAAGGCCACCTCGTCGCCATGCCCCATCGACCGCAGGGCATGCAGCGCGTCCGGCGACAACACAGGGGGAATACCGATCAGCATGTTGAACCTCATGTCCGGAGTTGTTCCGGACACTGGGTCGGGCGGCCTGAGGTGTCAATAATAAATCTCAGAGATTGATCTATTGACGTAGATCACGGAATCGCGGCATCTTCCGGCAGACGCCGGGTGCAAATCTTGGGCGCCGCAAAAACGCAAAGGGCGTTATGCCCTGTCTGGGAGGACGACATGACATTCAAGACAACGGCGCTGATCAGCGCCGCAGCGCTGGCATTGATGGCAGGCAGCGCATCTGCTGCCGACCTCGCCTGCCTGATCACCAAGAACAATTCCAACCCCTTCTTCGTGAAGATGAAAGAGGGCGCAGAGGCTGCGGCCAAAACCGCCGGTCTGGATTTTCAGGCCTATGCCGGTGAAAAAGACGGCGACGCCGCGCCGCAGATCACCGCGATCGAAAACTGCGTTGCCGCCGGGGCCAAGGGCATCCTGATCACGCCGTCGAACGATTCGGTCGGTCCGGCGCTGAAAGACGCGCGCAAGGCAGGGATTCTGGTGATCGCACTGGACACGCCGCTTGCGGATACGGATGCGCAGGACATCACCTTTGCCACCGACAACTTCGAGGCGGGCATCCTGATCGGAAAATGGGCGGCGGCCACGCTGGGCGACAAGGCGGCATCGGCCAAGATCGCGATGCTGGACATAAACAAGGACAACATTTCCGTTGATGTGCAGCGCAACACCGGTTTCCTGACCGGCTTCGGCATCGCTGTGCCGGATCTGACCGTGCTGGGATCGGAAACCGACCCGCGCGTGATCGGGCATGAAACCTCGGATGCGAACCCCGAAGGCGGTCTGCGCGCGATGGAAACCCTGCTGGCCAAAGATCCCGATATCAACGTGGTCTACACCATCAACGAACCCGCCGCCGAAGGCGCCTATCAGGCGCTCAAGAACGCGGGCAAGGCCGGTCAGGCCATCATCGTCTCGGTGGACGGCGGTTGCCCCGGCGTGGCCTCGGTGAAATCCGGCGTGATCGGTGCGACGTCGCAGCAATACCCGCTGCTGATGGCGTCCAAGGGCATCGAGGCCATCGTGGCCTATGCCAAGGATGGCACCAAGCCGACGGTTTCCGCCGGCCTGTCGTTCTTCAACACCGGCGTCAATCTGGTGACCGACAAGCCCGCGTCCGGTGTTCCGTCCATCGACACCGCCAAGGGCACCGAGCTCTGCTGGGGCTGAGCGCGGCCAACACTTGACATGACCAGGCAAAGGGCGGCGCATCAGTCGCCCTTTGTGTTAGGGTCGCCGTGTTAGGGTCGGCGCGACACAGATCGCGCGATGTGCAGGGGGAAGGACGACGAACGCCATGACCGATGACAAGTCACCACCAAGGACAGCCGATTACGAGGCGGCGCTGACGCAGGCCGACGCGGCAGTCGTCAGTTTCGAACGTGACGACAAGACGCTGGTCCACCGTCTGCGCAATTTCCTGCGCAGCTATCCGACGATGATCCCGGCGCTGGTGCTGTTGATCTCGGTTGTGGCCTTCAGCATCATCGCGCCCCGGTTCATGGGGGTGAACGCGCTGTCCACGGTGATCAAGCAAGTCACGGTCACAGGATTTGTCGCGCTGGCGCAGACGCTTGTGATCCTGACGGCGGGGATTGACCTGTCGGTTGGGGCGATTCTGGTGATGTCCAGCCTGATCATGGGCAATCTGGCGGTGGTGGTCGGGGTGCCGACGCTGTTGGCCGTTATTATCGGGGTGTTCGTCGGCGGCTTGATGGGGCTGATGAACGGGGTGCTGGTGGCCAAGGTCAAACTGCCGCCGTTCATCGTGACGCTGGGCACGCTGTCGATCTTCAGCGCGCTGAAGCTGTGGTATTCCGGGTCCGAATCCATTCGCAACGTCGATATCGAGGCCAAGGCCCCCACCCTGCTGTGGTTCGGCGAGAGCGTGAATTTCTATGGCGCGTCGCTGACCTTTGGCAGCATCACGCTGATCCTGCTGGCGGCGGTGCTGTGGTATGTGCTGAACCAGACCGCCTGGGGGCGGCATGTCCATGCCATTGGCGATGATCCCGATGCCGCGCGGTTGTCGGGCATCAACGTCAGCCGCACTCTGGTCTCGGTCTATGTCGTGGCGGGCGTGATCTGCGGCTTTGCGGCCTGGATCGCGATTGGCCGGGTGGGGTCGGTGTCGCCCATCGCCTTTGACACCGTCAATCTTGGGTCCATCACGGCGGTGGTGATCGGGGGCACCTCGCTGTTCGGCGGGCGCGGGTCGATCATCGGATCGGTGCTGGGCGCGTTCATCGTCGGCGTGTTCAACACCGGGCTGTCGCTGGCCGGGGTGGATGACTATTGGCAGATGTTCGCGGCGGGCTGTCTGGTGCTGGTGGCCGTGGCGCTGGACCAATGGCTGCGGAGGGCGTCGCAATGACCGTCACCCCCATCCTGCAGGCGCGCGGCTTGATGAAACGCTATGGCACGGTCGTGGCCATGAATGGCGCGGATTTCGACCTGATGCCCGGCGAAATCTGCGCCGTGATCGGGGATAACGGAGCCGGAAAATCCACCCTGATCAAGGCGCTGTCGGGGGCTGTCATCCCCGATCACGGCGAAATCCTGCTGGACGGTGCGCCGGTGCAATTGCGCAGCCCCGATGACGCCCGCGCCATCGGCATCGAAACCGTGTATCAGAACCTGGCCATGTCGCCCGCGCTGTCGATTGCGGACAACATGTTTCTGGGCCGTGAATGGCGCAAACCCGGCATCATGGGAACGGTATTCCGCCAGATGGACCGCCCCCGGATGGAGGCCTTCGCCCGCCAGAAACTGTCGGAACTGGGGCTGATGACAATTCAGGACATCGGTCAGGCGGTGGAAACCCTGTCGGGTGGCCAGCGTCAGGGGGTTGCCGTCGCGCGCGCCGCCGCATTCGGGTCCAAGGTCGTGATATTGGACGAACCCACCGCTGCGCTGGGCGTCAAGGAAAGCCGCCGGGTGCTTGACCTGATCCGCGATGTGCGCGCGCGCGGCGTGCCGATCATCCTGATCAGCCACAACATGCCGCATGTGTTCGAGGTGGCCGACCGCATCCACATCCACCGCCTTGGCCGCCGTCTGTGCGTGATCCGGCCCTCGGACTATTCGATGTCGGATGCCGTGGCCTTCATGACCGGGGCAAAGCTGCCCGATGGCGTGAACGCGGCGGCATGACGCCCGCCGCCTTGGCCGATCTGATCCGCGACAAGGCCACGGGTCACGCGGGACGGTTCATCGTGGCCATCGCCGGTCCGCCTGCCAGCGGCAAGACCACGCTGGCCCGCGATCTGCAGCGCCATCTGGGGGCAGGCGCGCGCGTGGTGGCGATGGACGGCTTTCACTATGACGACGCGGTGCTGACCGCGCAGGGCCATCTTGCGCGCAAGGGTGCGCCGCATACCTTCGATGTCGCAGGCCTGCGGCATTGCCTTGAACGCATCCGCGCGGGCGACACGGTGGCCATTCCCGTGTTTGACCGTCAGCTTGAACTGTCCCGCGCGGCGGCAGATGTGGTCCTGCCCACTGATCGCATCATTCTGGTCGAGGGCAATTATCTGCTGCTGGACGCGGAACCCTGGTCCGGGCTGGCGGCGATGTTTGATGTCCGAATCCTGCTGCGCGCGTCAGAGGCGGTGCTGACTGCGCGGCTGCTGGCGCGGTGGCAGCACTATGGCCGCGCCGACGGGCCAGACCGGGTCAGGACCAACGACCTGCCCAACGCGCGCACGGTTCTGACCCAAAGCACCGGGGCAGATCTGGTGCTGGATCACTAACGCCACGGACCGGCTGTCACGCAAAGCCCGCCAAAATGCGTTGCGCGTCACAACGCCAAGCGGAACCGGGCAAAGCCGTTTGCACCTCGCCCCAACGGCGTCAGGGCGGGGGCATCGGTCAGATAGGCGAAGGCGCGCGGCCCGGTTTCATAGATCGCGCTGGTGCCGGGCAGCGGGACAAAACGCCAGGTCGGGGTCGGGCGCGGGGCGATGACCTTCTGCGCGGCGACATGCGCGGTCAGCGCCGACAACCCGGTGTCCCGGATCGGCAGAGCAATCTCGTGATCCGCCAGAGCCGTGAAAAACCCGCCGCCCGCCGCGCGGTAGCTGTTGGTCGCCACGACGACAGATGCATCCGGATCAAGCGGTTGTCCCGCCAGCCGCAGGTCGGTGATCCGCACCGCGCCGGCATCGACACAGCGGCCATCGGGGTCATAGCGCGCCGGTTGCGACAGGTCGATGCGATAGGTGAGGCCAAAGATGACGTCGAAATTATAGCTGGGGAAATCGGCGCGCAGCAGCGGCTGGTCTGGCTGATCGGGGTGCAACTGATGAAACATCCCGGCGGACCGTTCCAGCCAATCAGCGACCATGCGACCTGTGACCTGCACGGCGGCGACGCGGTTCGGATAGGGATACAGGTCGATCAGGTTCCGCATCGTCAGCGATCCGGCGGCGATGTCGGTATAATTGTCGGCGCCTCCCCGCCCCCCGGCACGAAACGGGGCCACGGCTGACAACAGCGGCAGACGCCCAAGCGGCGTGTCCGCCAACATGGGCCGGACATGATCGGACTGCGCGGTGGCCAGCAGGTGCAGCGCGGCACAATCGCCGATCTGGGCGAAATAGCTGTGCAGCGGGCGGGTGATCGTGCCGACCTCGCGGCGGATATGGGTCAGTGTGCGGTCATGGGTTGCCCGCAACAGCCGGTCAAAGGCGGGCAGGGGGCGCGGCACGGCCTCGGGCGGGGTGGGCAGGCGGCGCACGCTCACCTGCGCCCCGTTGACCCGCCAGCCGCCATCCTGCGGCCCCACATTGTGTTGAAGCGTCAGGTCAATCATGCCCAGATGCCGGGCAGAGCTGCCCGCCATCACCGCAGCCGTGCCCGCCAGCCGCCCCGCAGCCGGATCGACACCGGCCATCGGCGCGATATCCGCGCCGGGAAACACGCGGTGCTGGTGCCCGCACAGCACGGCGTCGATCCCCGGCACACCTGCAACCGCGAGCGCCGTGTTCTCGCCCGATGGTTCGTCCCGCGGCGCGATCCCGGTATGGTTCAGCGCCACGATCACATCCGCCCCGGCGGCGCGCAGCACGCGCACCATGCGCTGCGCCGTCGCGACCGGATCGGCAATGCGCAGGTGCCCCGCGACATGATCGCGCCCCCAGACCGCAATCAGCGGCGGGGCCAGACCAAAGATGCCGATCCGCAGCGTGGCCGATTGCCCGGTCAGATCGCGCAGCCGACGGGTCAAGAGGACATGCGGGGCGAACAGCAGTGCGTCGTCGGGTGACGCGAACAGATTGGCGCAAGTCACCGGAAACTGCGCCTGCGCGGCTGCCGCCCGCAGCAACGGCAGGCCATAATCAAACTCGTGGTTGCCGGGGACGACGGCATCATACCGCAACAGGTTCATCGCGGCGATGACCGGGTGCGGCATGGCCGGATCGCGCGCAAATTCCAGCGCGGCCAGATCGCACAGCGGCGTGCCTTGCAGGAAATCGCCGCTGTCGCACAGGATCGCCCCCGGCGCTTCGGCGCGCGCGGTGGCGATCAGACGCGCCAACCGGTCCAGCCCCAGCCCCGGCTCGGGCCGATCCTGAAAGTAATCATATCCCAGAACCTGCCCATGGATATCCGTCGTCTGCAACAGCCGCAGACGCAGCGTCCGCAAAGAGGAAACATGCGCGGTCATGCGCACACCCGTGATTTGCCGGCAGGTGCCATTCTGTCCAACCCTGACCTCATGTCCGGCCCCCGCCAGACCACAATCATCCACAGGTTGTTACAAAGCGCAAGGCTGTCGCGGAAAAATATGGTGCCACACCGATGTTGCGTTTCAACAGCAAGCCCGTTTTATGGCGGCAACTTTGGCGGCAACTTTGCCGGGGATGGGCGGGGCAGGAGATGACATTGGCAGAGGTGACATTCGGCGGGTCTGGATTGGACCGTGCGGCAGAGTTGCGCGGCGATGCGGCAGCGCTGGCCGCGCTCTGCGCAGACCCGGCGTCCTGCGCGATTGTGCTGTGGCGCGGCAAGCCGTTGGTGACGCGTGACGGGGCCGCGTTGGTGCGCTTGCCCCTGAGCCATCCGGTGCTGGACGGGGCTGCGCCGCCCCTGTTTCTGGGGCGCGAGGCGGGG
Source organism: Paracoccus haematequi (assembly GCA_945881965.1). Lineage (GTDB taxonomy): Bacteria > Pseudomonadota > Alphaproteobacteria > Rhodobacterales > Rhodobacteraceae > UBA9554. Next base: position 203,657 of record CAMCVS010000002.1, read on the forward strand.
GCGATCCTTGGCTATGACCTGTCGGTCTGGCAACCCGATGGGGTTGATCCCGGCGCGCTGTCGGGCTTTCTGGACCGGTCCGAACAACAGCACCCCGATTTGCCTGCGGGCGAAGTGTTTGCCGAACTGCGCGCGGTGATGACCCGACTGTCGCCGCGCGATGCCGAATTGGCAGCGACGGCCCGCGCGGTGATGGGCTGGCACGACAGCCACGGGTTCTGCGCGCGCTGCGGCGCGGCCAGCGTCGTGGTGCAGGCGGGCTGGCAACGCGATTGCCCGGCCTGCGGCGCGCATCATTTCCCGCGCACCGATCCGGTGGTGATCATGGCGGTGACGCATGGCAACCGCATCCTGCTGGGCCGCTCGCCCGGGTGGCCCGATCGGATGTTTTCGCTGTTGGCCGGGTTCATCGAACCGGGCGAGACGATCGAGGCCGCCGTGCGCCGCGAAACCTTTGAAGAGGCGGGCATCCGCGTCGGCGCGGTGCGCTATGTCGCCAGCCAGCCCTGGCCGTTTCCGGCGTCCTTGATGTTGGGTTGCGCCGCAGAGGCCGAGACAGACACCATCACCGTTGACCCCAACGAACTGGAAGCCGCGCTGTGGATCAGCCGCGAAGACCTGGCGCGGGTGTTCGCGGGCGATCATCCGGGTATCGCTCCGGCCCGCATGGGGGCGATTGCACACCATATTCTGTCAATGTGGCTTGCGGATAAACTGGATTAAGGCGAAAATACCAAAGGCAGTGGAACCCGGCGGGCGTTAACCAAGATGCAGTTTACGGCGAAGGAAGACATCGAAGGGCCGATTGACCGGGTTTTCGCCATGCTGACCGATTTCGAAAGCTATGAGCGAGCGGCGATGCGGCGCGGGGCCGAGGTGGTGCGCACTGACAGCCTGCGCAATCCGGGTGTCGGTATGACCTGGCAGACGCGGTTCAAACTGCGCGGACGCGACCGCAATCTGGCCCTGACCTTGGGCGAGATGGATCCGCCGCACGGGCTGCGGATGGATTTCATGTCGCAGAACCTTGATGGTGATCTCAAGATTGATCTGCTGGCCATGTCGCGCAACCGCACCCGGATGACTCTGGCCATCGAATTGCGGCCCAAGACATTGTCGGCGCGGCTGATGGTGCAATCGCTGAAACTGGCGCGCGCCAACATCACCAAACGCTTCGCGCTGCGCGTGGCCGAATTTGCCAAGGATCTGGAAGACCGGATGCGCGGCGCGGCTTAATACCGGTCGGGCGATGCCGGATAGACCCCCAGCACCTTGTGGGTATGGGTGAAATAATCTAGCTCTTCCAGCGCGCGCGCGACATGGGCATCCTGGGGATGGCCCTCGATGTCGGCATAGAATTGCGTCGCGGTGAAACTGCCGCCCACCATATAGCTTTCCAGTTTCGTCATGTTGACGCCATTGGTGGCAAAGCCCCCCATCGCCTTGAACAGCGCGGCCGGGATGTTGCGGACCTGAAAGATGAAGGTGGTCATCATGTGATCGGACCGGCGCGACAGATCCTCCGACGGCGACATCAGCAGAAAGCGCGTGGTGTTGTGGCCGTGATCCTCGATATCGCGGGCCAAAACGTCCAGCCCATAGATGCTGGCAGCGATTTCAGAGGCCAGAACGCCTTCGCCGGGGGTGCGGTGCTGGGCCAGTTCGGCGGCGGCGCCCGCGCTGTCAGCGGCGGCCTCGGCGGCGATGCCATGCGTGGTCAGGAAGGTGCGCGCCTGCGGGATCAGCACCAGATGCGCGCGCACCTTGCGGATATCGGCCAAAGTCGCCCCCGGCAGCCCCATCAGCGCGATCCGCACCCGCACGAACACCTCGTCCACGATGTGCAGCCCGCTGTCGGGCAGCAGGCGGTGGATATCGGCCACCCGGCCATAGGTCGAGTTTTCAACCGGCAGCATCGCCATGTCGGCGCGGCTGTCACGCACCGCGTCAATCACCTCTTCAAAGGTGGCGCAGGGCAGCGGGTCCATGGCGGGACGGGCCATCGTGCAGGCGGCGTGGCCATAGGCCCCCAGCGCGCCCTGAAAAGCGATGCGATTTGTCACGATTTTTCCTTTGGGCACGGCGGGTCAACAGACGATTGGGCGTTTCGTCGCGGTAGTTAAACCTTGCCCGTGCGAAGGGGAAGCGATACATCGCTGCCCGACACACTCACCAAGGGCGGGCGCACGATGTTCGACACGATGACACTGACCAAGATTACCGGCGCGCTGTGCGGGTCGCTTCTGGTGCTGCTGCTGGGCAAATGGGCGGCCGAGGAACTGTATCACGTCGGCGGTGGTCATGGTGATGACATCGCGCAGGCCTATACCATCGACACCGGCTCTGACGACGCCGCCCCCGCCGAGGCGGAAGCGGTCGATGTCGTCGCTGTGCTGGCCGCGGGCGATGCTGACGCCGGGGCCAAGGTGTTCTCGAAATGCTCCGCCTGCCACAAGGTCGAGGCAGGCGCGAATGCCACTGGCCCCTATCTGCATGGCGTGGTGGGCCGGAACGTCGGCGTGGCCACAGGTTTTGCGGGCTATTCCGGCGCGCTGTCTGCGGTGGCCGATGTCTGGTCGCCAGAAAACCTGTATGCCTTCCTCGAAAACCCCAAGGCCTATGCGCCCGGCAACAAGATGTCCTTTGCCGGTCTGAAAAAACCCGAAGAGCGGGCCAACGTCATCGCCTATCTGGCGACGCTGCAATAAGCGCCGATGCCAGGGATGCAGGCCGCCCGACACCCGTCGCGGCGGCCTTTTTCATGCGCTGATGGGCCTTTCACGCAATCGCGTCTTGAAACTGGCCCCGCGCCCTGCCTAGCCTAGCCTTCACGCGATTGCCCAAACTGGCCCTGATCAGGAGGATTTGCCCGATGTTTATCCGTGTTCTGGCCGTCATTCTGGCGCTGGTCCTGAACCTTGGCCCGGTCGCCGCCCAAGACAAGATCATCCGCGCGCATGGCATATCCACCTTTGGCGATCTGAAATACCCCGAAGGCTTCGCGCGTTTCGACTATGTGAACCCTGATGCACCCAAGGGCGGCACGTTTTCAACCTGGGGCTTTGGCACCTTTGACAGCCTGACGCCTTATATTCTCAAGGGCACCCCTGCCGGACTGGCTACGATCTTTTTCGACAGCCTGATGGTCGGCACTCTGGACGAACCCGACGCGATGTATGGCCTGCTGGCGCACACCATCGAATACCCCGAAAGCCGCGCCTGGGCGATCTTTCACCTGCGGCCCGAGGCGCGGTTTTCGGATGGCACACCTGTGACCGCCGATGACGTGGTGTTTTCCTATGAAATCCTGCGGGATAAAGGGCAGCCCACCTATAAGGTGCTGTTCAAGGATTTCGACCGGGTCGAGGCGATTGACCCGCTGACGGTGAAGTTCACCTTCAAGCCCGATGGCGCGCTGCGCGAATTGCCGATGACGGCGGCGGGGCTGCCGGTGTTCTCGCGCGCCTATTACGCCAGCCGCGATTTCGCGGAATCGACGCTCGAACCGCCCCTGGGGTCCGGCCCCTATCTGCTGGAAAACGTCGATGCGGGCCGCAGCGTGACCTATAAGCGCCGCGATGATTACTGGGCGCGTGACCTGAACGTGAACCGGGGGCAGAACAATTTCGACCGCTTGTCCCTGACCTATTACGCCGATTACACCACCGCCTTCGAGGGGTTCAAAGGCGGCGCCTATATGTTCCGCGAAGAGTTTTCGTCGATCCTCTGGGCAACCGGCTATGATTTCCCGGCGCTGCAAAAGGGTCAGGTGAAACGCGAATCCGTGCCGGATGGCCGCCCTGCGGGCACCCAAGGCTGGTGGTTCAACCTGCGCCGTCCGGTGTTTGCCGATGCCCGCGTGCGGCAAGCCATCGGTATGGCGTTCAATTTCGAATGGGCCAACGACAGCCTGTTTTTCGGCATTTACACCCGCACCGACAGTTTCTGGGAAAATTCCACCATGCAGGCTGATGGTCTACCATCGGCTGCCGAACTGGCCCTGCTGGAACCCTTGCGCGCCGATCTGCCGCCCGAGGTGTTCACCGCGCCAGCCGTGATCCCCGCGACATCAGCATCGGACAAGAACGCCGACCGCCGCGCGCTGCGCGAGGCGGGTGCGTTGCTGGATGCGGCGGGCTGGACCGTCGGCGCAGACGGCATCCGCGTCAACGCCGCAGGCGAACGGCTGTCGGTCGAGATGCTGAATGACAGCGCCAGCTTTGAGCGGATCATGACGCCCTATATCGAAAACCTGACGCGCCTTGGCGTCGAGGTGCGCGCCACCCGCGTTGACGCCGCCGAAGCCGAAGAACGCGAAAAGAAATTCGATTTCGACATCACCACGCGGCGCTATGCCATGAGCCAGACCCCCGGCATCGAATTGCGCGGCATCTTTGGGTCTGACGCGGCGGATGCGCAGGGGTCGTCCAATGTCGCGGGCCTCAAGAACCCGGCGGTGGACGCGCTGATCAAGGTGATCGAGGATGCCAAGACCCGCGCCGATCTGGAAACGGCGGTCAAGGCGCTGGACCGGGTGTTGCGCGCGCTGCACATCTGGGTGCCGCAATGGTATAAACCCTCGCACAGCATCGCGTACTTTGACATGTATGAACGCCCCAACGCCGTGCCACCGCCGAACGGTATTGGCGAGGCGTCGATCTGGTGGTTCAACCCCGACAAGGCGGCGGCCTTGCAAGCGGCTGGCGCGATCCGGTAAGGGACGCGCATGGGTGCCTATATCCTTCGCCGTCTCGCATTGGTGATCCCGACGCTGTTGGGGATCCTCTTGGTGAATTTTGTCCTGACGCAATTCGTGCCCGGCGGGCCGATCGAACAGATTCTGGCGGAACTGGACGGGCAGGGCGACGCGTTGCAAGGCATCGCGGGGGGCGGTGATGCCGGGTCGCAAGGCACCGGGGCGGAACAGGGATACCTTGGCGCGCGCGGATTGCCGCCCGAATTCATCGCGGAACTGGAACGCGAGTTTGGTTTCGACAAACCACCCTTGGAACGGTTCCTGACCATGGTCTGGAATTACATGCGGTTTGATTTCGGCGACAGCTATTTCCGGTCGATTTCCGTGATTGATCTGGTGCTGGAAAAGATGCCTGTGTCGATCACGCTGGGCCTGTGGTCCACGGTCATCGCCTATCTGGTGTCGATCCCCTTGGGCATCGCGAAAGCCGTGCGCGACGGATCGCCCTTTGACACCTGGACCAGCGCCGTGGTGATCGTGGCCTATGCCATTCCCGGCTTTCTGTTCGGGGTGCTGCTGATCGTGCTGTTCGCGGGCGGGTCGTATTACCAGATTTTCCCCCTGGGCGGGTTGACGAGCGAGGATCGCATCTGGGTCACGCTGTCGCCGTTGGAAAAGGTGGGCGATTATCTGTGGCACATCACGCTGCCGGTGATTGCCTCGACGATTTCCGCCTTTGCCACCCTGACGCTGCTGACGAAAAACAGCTTTCTGGATGAAATCCGCAAGCAATACGTCATGACCGCACGGGCCAAGGGGCTGACGGAACGGCGCGTGCTCTATGGCCATGTGTTCCGCAACGCGATGCTGATCGTGATCGCGGGTTTTCCGGCGGTGTTTATTGGGGTGTTCTTTGGCGGGTCGCTCATCATCGAGACGATATTCTCGCTGGATGGCCTTGGCCGCTTGGGGTTCGAGGCGGCGGTGCAGCGGGATTACCCGGTGGTGTTCGGCACCCTGTTCATCTTTGGCCTGATCGGGTTGATCACCGGCATCCTGTCGGACCTGATGTATGTGCTGGTCGATCCCCGCATTGATTTCGAGCGGAGAGAGGGATGAAACTGTCCCCGCTGAACGCCCGCCGCTGGGCGAATTTCCGCGCGAACCGCCGCGCCTTCTGGTCGCTGTGGATATTCATGCTGCTGTTCACCGCGTCGTTGTTCGCCGAGTTCATCGCCAATGACAAACCCATCCTCGTGCAATACCGTGGCGAGTATTACACGCCGATCTTCACCTTCTACCCCGAAACCGCGTTCGGCGGCGAGTTTCAGACCGAGGCCGCCTATCGCGACCCCGAGGTGAAATGCCTCATCGCCACCGGCGGTGTCGAGGCCTGTCTGGACGACCCCGAGGGGCTGTTGGCGCAGGCGGCAACCGGCGTGGTCGAAGGGCAGGCGATCACAGCGGGCTGGGCGGTGTTCCCGCCGATCCCCTATTCCTTCAACACCATCGTGGACCGCCCCGGTGCAGCGCCGCTGCCACCCGGCGAGGCGAACCTGCTGGGCACGGATGCTGCGAAACGCGATGTGCTGGCGCGGGTGATCTATGGCTTCCGGCTGTCGATCCTGTTCACGCTGATCGTGACTGTGCTGACGTCGATCATCGGCATTGCGGCAGGCGCGGTGCAGGGGTTCTTTGGCGGGCGCACCGACCTGATATTCCAGCGCGTGATCGAGATCTGGAGCGCGACGCCATCCCTTTACGTCATCATCATCCTGTTCGCCATTCTGGGGCGGTCGTTCTGGCTGCTGGTGTTCATCACCGTGCTGTTCGGCTGGACGGCGCTGGTGGGCGTGGTGCGGGCCGAGTTTCTGCGGGCGCGGAACCTGGAATATGTCCGCGCCGCCCGCGCGCTGGGGGTGTCGGATACCGTGATCATGTTCCGCCACATGCTGCCCAATGCGATGGTGGCCACGATCACCATGCTGCCGTTCATTGTCACCGGCACGATTGCCACGCTCGCCGCGCTGGATTTCCTTGGCTTTGGCCTGCCGTCCTCGGCGCCCAGCCTTGGCGAATTGACCCGGCAGGCCAAGGAACATCTGGACGCGCCCTGGCTGGCGTTCACCGCGTTCTTCGTATTCGCGGGGATGCTGTCGCTGTTGGTGTTCATCTTCGAAGGCGTGCGCGACGCCTTTGACCCGCGAAAGACCTTTGCATGAGCCTGTTGGACATCCGCGACCTGCGCGTGTCGTTCCGGCAGGACGGCCGCGACATTGCCGCCGTCAAGGGCGTGTCGTTCACCCTGAACCGGGGCGAAACGGTCGCGCTGGTGGGCGAAAGCGGGTCGGGCAAATCGGTCTCGGCGCTGGCGACCGTTGGCCTGCTGGGGGCCAATGCGCAGGTCACCGGGTCGGTGACCTATGATGGGCAACAGATGGTTGGCGCGCCGGAACCGTTGCTGCGCCGGGTGCGCGGCAATGACATCAGTTTCATCTTTCAGGAACCGATGACGTCGCTGAACCCCTTGCACACCATCGAACGGCAACTTGGCGAAAGCCTCGCCCTGCATCAGGCGCTGACGGGCGACGCGGCGCGGGCGCGTATCCTGGACCTGCTGCACAAGGTCGGCATCCGCGACGCAGAAAGCCGTCTTTCGGCCTATCCGCATCAACTGTCCGGCGGACAGCGGCAGCGCGTGATGATCGCCATGGCGCTGGCGAACAAACCCGACGTGCTGATCGCCGATGAACCGACCACAGCGCTGGACGTGACGATTCAGGCGCAGATCCTTGACCTGCTGGCCGATCTGAAGCGGACCGAGAACATGGGGCTCTTGTTCATCACCCATGATCTGGGCATCGTGCGGCGCATTGCCGACCGGGTCTGCGTCATGCGGCAGGGCGAGATTGTCGAACAGGGCCCGGTGGCTGACGTGTTCGGCAATCCGCAGCACGCCTATACCCGGATGCTGCTGGCGGCGCGGTCGGTGGGGCAGCCGGACCCGGTGGCGGATGATGCCCCCGAAATGGTGCGCACCGATCACCTGCGCGTCTGGTTCCCGATCCAGAAGGGCCTGTTGAAACGCACCGTGGGTCATGTGCAGGCGGTGAACGATGCCAGCATCTCGGTGCGCGCGGGCGAAACGCTGGGGATCGTGGGCGAAAGCGGGTCGGGTAAGACGACGCTGGCGCTGGCGATCATGCGGCTGATTGCATCCGAGGGCGGGATCACCTTTCAGGGCCGCGATTTGCGCGCGTTGGCCACGCGTGATCTTCGCGCGTTGCGCCGCGACATGCAGATCGTGTTTCAGGACCCGTTCGGCAGCCTGTCACCCCGCATGACCTGTCAGCAGATCATCGCCGAAGGGCTGGGCGTGCATGGCGTGGACCCCGGCCGCGACCGGCAGGGCATGGTGGCCGAGGTGATGACCGAGGTGGGGCTGGACCCCGCCGCGATGCACCGCTATCCGCATGAATTTTCCGGCGGCCAGCGCCAGCGCATCGCGATTGCGCGCGCGATGATCCTGCGGCCCAGCCTTGTGGTGCTGGACGAACCCACATCGGCGCTGGACATGACCGTGCAGGTGCAAATCGTTGATCTGCTGCGCGGGCTGCAACGGAAATACGGGTTGGCCTATCTGTTCATAAGCCACGACCTGACCGTGGTGCGCGCGATGAGCCACAAGATCGCGGTCATGCAGGCGGGCGATATCGTCGAGGCGGGACCGGCGGATCAATTGTTCCGCGCGCCGCGCACGGAATACGCGAAAACGCTGTTGGCGGCGGCATTGGAACCCGGTGTGCACAGGCCATTAACCATTTGACGCGTTGCACGGCGCGATGCCGATACATGGCAGCCTGAAATTGACTGTAATCGGCCCTGTGAAACGCATGACGCCAATTCGCGTCCGGTGCGAATTGGCGTCAGGTATCTGTGGTTGAATTGACGCTAATGTGCGTCAAATTCAAATCAGATCGCGAGTTCTTCCAGCGTTTTGCCGTCTGCCAACGCAGCGCGGATCCAGTCGGGACGGCGGCCTTTTCCGGTCCAGGTGGCATTGTGATCTTCGGGATTGCGATAACGCGCGATGCCCGGCGCTTTCTTGCCGGTCTTGCGCGGTGCGCCCATCAGGTCGGACAGGTTAAAGCCCATCTCGCGGGCCTTTTCTTCCAACGCGGCCATCACGCGGGTTTTCTCGCGGTCGGCGAATTCCTCGACCGCGCGGGCGACCTGCTTTTGCAGGGCCTTGAGTTCCGAAAGGCTGAAACCGTCCAGATCAATGTGTGCCATATTTTGGTCCCTTTTTAGCGCTTTCGCGCGATTTGCGGCGTGATCCCATCCCCGGAATAGACGCCAATTGTGGTGGTTTCTGATAATATGCCGGTTTCTATTGCTGTGCAACAAAATTCAGTGGCACCAAACGCAAAGCCGCCGAAGTTGCCTTCGGCGGCTCTATTCCCTGATCAAAAGAATAGGTCAGATCGTCAGAATGGTGGACCCGGTGGTGGCGCGCGCCTCGAGTGCGCGATGGGCATCGGCCACCTGATCAATCGGGAACCGCTGGTCGATCACGATCTTGATTGCGCCGGACGTCACCTTGGCGAACAACTGCCGCGCCATATCCTGACAGGTGGCGTGATCGGCAATATGGGTGAACAATGTCGGCCGCGTCAGTTGCAAAGACCCCTTTGCGGCCAGTTTGCCGATCTCCACCGGCGGCACAGTCCCAGAAGAATTGCCAAAGGTAATCATCATGCCGACAGGACGCAGGCAATTGAGCGAGCCTTCGAACGTATCCTTTCCCACTGAATCCATCACGACATCGACGCCCCGGCCACCGGTCAGGCGGCGCACTTCGGTCGCAAAATCCGGCGTGGTGCGATAGTTGATGCAATGGGTCGCGCCATGCGCCAGCGCCTGGGCACATTTCTCGTCGGACCCGGCGGTGCCGATCAGGGTGATCCCCTCGGACCGCGCCCATTGGCAGGCGATCAGGCCGACGCCCCCGGCTGCGGCATGGAACAGCACGGTATCGCCCGCCTTCAGCGGCACGGTGCGGCGGAACAGGAACACGACCGTCAGCCCCTTCAGCATCATCGCCGCGCCTTCGTCGAAGGAAATGGCGTCCGGCAACGGGCAGACCTGGGCCGCGGGCATCACGCGGGCCTCGCAATAGGCACCGGGCGGTTGGCTGGCATAGGCGGCACGGTCGCCCACGGCCAGATGGGTCACACCATCGCCCACGGCCTCGATCACACCGGCGGCCTCCATGCCCATCGCGCTGGGCAAGGTCATCGGATAGACCCCCGACCGCTGATAGACGTCGATGTAATTCAGCCCCGCCGCGTGATGGCGGATGCGGACCTGACCGGGGCCGGGTTCGCCCACGTCGCGGTCCACGATCTTTAAGGCGTCCGGCCCGCCTTGGGCCTCGATGATGACGGTCTTTGCCATGTCGTTTCCTCCCCTGGAATGACGGGGAGGAAAGGCTGCATGATGGCCCGCGTCAAGGGCCGGGATGGGTCAATGCGCCATGAATACGGTAATGGCGGATTGTTCCAGCATGTTGCGGGTCGCGCCGCCCAGGATCGCCTCGCGGAACCGCGAATGGCCATAAGCCCCCATCACCACCATGTCGGCGGATATATCGGTGGCATGGCGCAGCAGCACATCGGACACGCGCGGCATCGTCTTGGCGAGCACGTCGATTTCCACCTTGACGCCGTGACGCGCCAGATATTGCGACAACAATCCGCCGGGATCGGACCGGTGCGCGCCATGGGTCGGCGGGTCGATCACCACGACATGCACCGCATCCGCCGCAATCAGCAGCGGCATGGCGGCGCGCACGGCGCGCAGGGCCTCGGCACCCTCGTTCCAGCCGATGATGACGCGCTTGGGCGTTGTGATCGCATGACCGGGGCCTGGCACCACCAGCACCGGGGCCAGCCCGTCGAACATCGCCGCCTCGATCACCGGTTCCAGCTCCGCGCCGCGATCCTTGCCATAGGGTTTCGGCAGCACCACCAGATCGGCAAATCGGGCCCGCGCGGCGACATGGCGGTTCAGATCGGCAAGCTGTGTCACGCCGCTATCGGTGCCGAACCGCACGCCGGACCGGGTCAGATGGGTCTTGGCCAGCGCCTCGATCGCCTTGGATTCCGTCTCGGCGCGGGTGATGGTTTCCTGTAGGATCATCGCATTGGCCCCGGCATAGTAATATCCGGTCTGGGTGCGGTCCACGCCCAGACACAGCGCGTCCAGATGGGCATCATGGGCCTCTGCCAGCGCGACGGCCTGATCCAGCACGGACGGCACCAGATCCACATCGGTCAGAACCGTGAAAAGTGTCTTGAAAGCCATGTTTTCCTCCTTGGAAGCGGCTACGGGATGGCCGGACCCTAGGCGCGTTTGCCGCAGCGGACATTGATACGCAGCAACCCGATGCGCCGCAGATGTTGATGCAGATCAAAGCGGCGGCCCCCCTGCCGTCGCATGCAGGGACCAGTCTTAAAACAAGCCGCGGCTTCGTCGAATCATGCGGACAACGGACGAAGGGACGACACATGTGGAACTACATCAAGCTGATCGTGCTGGGCCTGATCGCGCTTTTGGCGATGATCGGGGCCAATTACGGGCGTGACCTTGCCTATCAGGTCAATTTCATCACCATCGCGCTGGCCGCGCTGGCGACATTCGTGTTCGTGCTGCGCCAGACCGGCGAACCGGTCGAACCCACCGATGAAACCCAATACATGGATGACGTGATCCGCGCGGGCGTGATCGCCACATCGGGCTGGGCCGTCGTCGGGTTTCTGGTCGGCACGACCATCGCCTTCCAACTGGCCTTTCCGCAGCTCAATTTCGAATGGGCCCAAGGTTACCTGAACTTTGGCAAGCTGCGGCCGCTGCACACGTCAGCCGTGATTTTCGCCTTTGGCGGCACCGCGCTGATCACCACATCGTTCTATGTCGTGCAACGCACCTCTGCGGCGCGGCTGTGGGGCGGCAATCTGGCGTGGTTCGTGTTCTGGGGCTATCAGCTTTTCATCGTTCTGGCCGCGACGGGCTATATCCTGGGTGCCACGCAATCCAAGGAATACGCCGAACCCGAATGGTATGTGGACCTGTGGCTGACGGTGGTCTGGCTGTCCTACTTGGCGGTGTTCATCGGCACGCTGATGAAACGGCGTGAACCGCATATCTATGTCGCCAACTGGTTCTACTTGTCGTTCATCATTACGGTGGCGATGCTGCATGTGTTCAACAACCTGTCCATCCCAGTGTCGGTCTTTGGGTCGAAATCGGTGCAGGTGTTCTCGGGCGTGCAGGATGCGATGACGCAGTGGTGGTATGGCCATAACGCGGTGGGGTTTTTCCTGACCGCAGGTTTTCTGGGCATGATGTACTACTTCATCCCGAAACAGGCCGAACGCCCGGTGTTCAGTTATAAACTGTCGATCATCCACTTCTGGGCGCTGATCTTTATCTACATCTGGGCCGGTCCGCACCACCTGCACTATACCGCGCTGCCGGATTGGGCGTCGACGCTGGGCATGGTGTTCTCGATCGTGCTGTGGATGCCGTCCTGGGGTGGCATGATCAACGGGCTGATGACGCTTGCCGGCGCCTGGGACAAGCTGCGCACGGACCCGATCATCCGCATGATGGTGATTTCCGTGGGCTTCTACGGCATGTCCACCTTCGAAGGCCCGATGATGTCGATCCGCGCGGTCAACTCGCTGTCGCATTACACCGACTGGACCATCGGTCACGTCCATTCCGGCGCGCTTGGCTGGAACGGCATGATCACCTTTGGCGCGCTGTATTTCCTGGTGCCGAAACTGTGGAACAAGGCCAGCCTCTATTCGCTGAGCCTGGTGTCCTGGCACTTCTGGTTGGCGACAATCGGCATCATCCTTTATGCCGCGTCCATGTGGGTCACCGGCATCATGGAAGGCCTGATGTGGCGCGAAGTCGATGCGAACGGGTTCCTCGTGAACAGCTTCGCCGACACCGTGGCCGCCAAGTTCCCGATGTATGTGGTGCGCGGTCTGGGCGGGGTGCTGTATCTGACCGGTGGGATCATCATGTGCTACAACCTTTGGATGACTGTTCGGCGCGCCCCTGCGGTGCAGGCGTCGAACCAGTTCGTCCCCGCCGAATAAGGAGCGCGGACCATGGCAATTCTCGACAAACACGTTGTTCTGGAAAAGAACGTCACGCTGTTGGCCATCTTCGCCTTCCTCGTGGTGACCATCGGCGGGATCGTCCAGATCGCGCCCCTGTTCTGGCTGGAAAACACCATCGAGGACGTCGAAGGGATGCGCCCCTACACGCCCTTGGAACTGGCGGGCCGGGACGTTTACATCCGCGAAGGCTGTTATGTCTGTCACAGCCAGATGGTGCGCCCGATGCGCGACGAGGTGGAACGTTATGGCCACTACAGTCTCGCCGCCGAATCGCAATATGACCATCCGTTCCAGTGGGGATCGAAACGCACCGGGCCGGACCTGGCCCGTCTGGGCGGTCGCTATTCGGATGACTGGCATGTTGCGCACCTGCGCAGCCCGCAATCGGTGGTGCCGGAATCGGTGATGCCGAAATACGGCTTTCTCGAAGACCGGCTGATTGACGGCAAATACATCGAGGACAGCCTGCGCACCCATCGTTTCGTTGGCGTGCCTTATTCCGACGAGATGATCGACAACGCGCGCGCCGATTTCAAGGCGCAGATCGACCCCGATGGTGACACCGACGGGCTGATCGAACGCTATGGTGACAAGGTGCAGGTGCGGAATTTCGATGGCCAGCCGGGGATTTCCGAGGCCGACGCCCTGATCGCCTATCTGCAAATGCTGGGCACGCTGGTCGATTTCTCGACCTTCACGCCCGACGCCAGCCGCTAAGGAGGGGCCGCAATGGAAACCTATACCCTGCTGCGCCAATTCGCCGATAGCTGGATGTTGCTGGCGTTGTTCGCCTTCTTCATCGGCATGATTGTCTGGGTCATGCGTCCCGGCGCCACCAAGGTTTACCGGGATATCGCCGAAATCCCGTTTCGCCACGAAGACAAGCCCGCGCCTCCCGTGCGCGACACACAGGAGATCTGAGCGATGGCCCAGAAACCTATGAAGAAGCCCGCCAAGGCGGAAACCTCGACCACCGGCCATTCCTGGGACGGGATCGAAGAACTGAATAACCCGTTGCCGCGCTGGTGGTTGTATACCTTTTATGCCTGCATCGTCTGGGCGGTGATCTATTCGGTGTTCTATCCGGCCTGGCCGGGGATCAAGGCGGCGACACCCGGTCTGCTGGGATTTTCGACCCGCGCGCTGGTGGTCGAAGAAATCGCGGCCGTGGATGCCAAGCTGGCCCCGATCAACAACAAACTTGCTTCGGTGGAATTGGCGGCCATCGCGGATGACGCCGAATTGCAGGGCTATGCGATTTCGGCGGGGGCGGCGGTTTTCCGCGCCAATTGCTCGCAATGCCACGGGTCGGGCGCGGCGGGGGCCAAGGGCTATCCCAACCTGTTGGACAATGACTGGCTGTGGGGCGGCGATATCGAGGCGATCCACTATACCGTCACCCACGGCATCCGGAATGCCAACAGCGACGAGGCGCGCGTGTCGCAGATGCCCGCCTTTGGCCGCGATGAGCTGCTGGAACGCCCGCAGATCGAGGCCGTGGTGAACTATGTGATGTCGCTGTCGGGGGCTGCGCAGGATGCGACCCGCGTCGAGGAAGGCGCGGTGGTCTTTGCTGAAAACTGCGCGTCCTGCCATGGCGAAGCCGCCGAGGGCAACCGCGATCTGGGCGCGCCTGCGCTGGCGGATGCGATATGGCTTTATGGCGGGGATTACGCCACGCTGATGGACACGGTGATCAACGCGCGCGGCGGCGTGATGCCCGCGCAAAGTGAGACGTATCGGTCGGCCCAGGGCCTGAGCGAATACGAAATCCGCGCTGTCGCGACCTATGTCCATTCCTTGGGCGGCGGCGAATAACCATACTGACGCCATCATACAACGGCCCGCCCCTGTCGGAGCGGGCCGTTTGCATGTCCGCCCTCTGACGCGATTCAGGTCGGCCTGCGGCAAAATGGCTGTGCCGGAAAACCTTGGCCCGGGATTGATGCAGGTCAATGTTACCCGCCCCGCGCCGTGATCAAACAATGCCAACAGATCGGGGCGCGCCCCGGTCGCTGTAATCCGGGGGGTGGAAACATCACCCGGCGGGTGTCGGTCTTTCGTCCTGTTCGCGCGTTTCCTGAAAGGCCGACACCCTTTTTCCCGTTGACCCGGCCTGCTGAGCGCAAGATCAGCAAGAGTTGCCCGCTAAACCATTTCAAGCGGATAGGCCTTCGTGGCAAGTTTGCTAGCAGAACACTGAAATTTTAGCCGCAAAATATAAAAAATTCACAAAGTGTCTTTTGTGGATTGGCATTGTCCGGTAGCATCGCGATCATGGACAGCACATGGTTTAAAAAACGACTTCGAGCATCTGGAAAAACCGCCGGAGATGTTGCGCTTTGCGCAGGTAAGGCGCGTTCTGGATTCTCGCAAATTTTGAGCGAAAGGCAGCGGATGACGCTAGACTGGGCTCGTGCTTACGCAGAAGTTACACAGACGCCGTTAAGCGAGGTGCTGTTTAGGGCTGGCCAGATTTCTGCGATGGGTAGTGGTCTCGGCGCTCCGGTAGATGTGCCGGGTGATGTCGCTGAGCTGTCATCAGCAATGAACGACAAGGTTGCGCAAAGTGTTAGAGAAAGTTTCAGAAACGATGGCGAGCTTGCCTTATGGGTCGTTCAAAGTAGTGTGATGTCGCTTGCTGGATACCTGCCCAACGACCGCTTGCTGGTTGATATTTCTAAGAAGGAACTCGCCCGAGCTGGCGACGTGATCATCGCCCGCGCTTTCGATCATCAAACGCGGATAATCAAGTGGGTGCTACGCCGCTACGAGCCGCCGGTTTTGGTCGCGGCTTCTCCTGCCGAGGAAGATCGACGTGTTTACGTCGTTGATCGGACCAATGTCGAAATTATAGGGTGTGTCATTGCAAGTTGGCGAATACGATAGCGTCGGACCATTTTGGGCCAGAAGGTCTGCGAGCACTTTCTGAGCGATGTTGGTTCGCGGCAACTACCACCCCTTTTCCCCTCTTTGACCCAGCCTGCCCGCTGCGCTATGCTGCTGCAAAAGGGGCCAGCCATGCAGAACATTTCGATCCTTGATCTGTCACCCATCCCCGAAGGCGGCACGGCGGCAGATGCGTTGCGCAATTCGGCCGCGTTGGCGCAGGCGGCAGAGGCTGTGGGCTATCACCGCTTCTGGATGGCCGAACATCACAACATGCCCGGTATTGCCTGTTCGGCCACTGCCGTGGTGATTGGCCACGTGGCGGCAGCGACCAAGACGATTCGCGTGGGATCGGGGGGCATCATGTTGCCCAATCACGCGCCTTTGGTGGTGGCGGAACAGTTCGGCACGCTCGCCACTCTGTTTCCGGGGCGGATTGATCTGGGGCTGGGGCGCGCGCCCGGCACCGATGGGGCCACCGCCCGCGCGCTGTGGCGGCACCGCATCCCGGATGACACATTCCCGCAGGATGTGATGGACCTGACCGCCTATCTGAACGAGACGAACCCCGATGCCGCCGTGCGTGCCATCCCCGGCATGGGCACCGGCGTGCCGATCTGGATCCTTGGATCGTCTTTGTATGGAGCGCAACTGGCGGCCTATCTGGGGCTGCCTTATGCCTTCGCGTCGCATTTCGCGCCCGATGCGTTGTCGGATGCGCTGGCCACCTATCGCGCCACCTTCCGTCCCTCGCGGTTTCTGGACCGGCCCCATGCGATGATGGCGGCGGGCGCGTTTCTGGCCGAAACAGATGCACAGGCGCAGTATCTGCGGTCCTCGCAGATGCTGGCCTTTGCGCGGTTGCGCGCGGGGCGTCCCGGTCCTTTGCCGCGCCCGACGCATGACCTGTCCGAGATTTCGCCTGCATTGCGGGCAGGTGTCGAACATGCGCTGTCGGTGTCAGTGACCGGCGGGGCCGTGACGGCGCGCGCGCAGCTTGCGGCGCTGATCGCGCGCTATCAGCCCGACGAGATGATCTTTTCCGGCGCAATGAACGACCCCGCGGCGCGCGTCCGGTCGTTCACCTTGCTGGCCGAAATCGCGCAGGATCTGCGCGGCAACCGCGCGGCGGCCTGAACCGCTTGCGATCTGCGACCAGACGCCGCGTGACCCTGCGGAACATACCCCGCAGATGCAGAATTTGATGCAGGTCAATGTTGCGCCGCGGATCGCGGTGCATGACGGGGGCAACAGACCGTTCATCCGGAGTTCGCCCCTTGTCCGACAGCACCCCTGAAGCACCGCCATCCCTGTATTCCGCGCGCGAGCCGATCTTTCCGCGCCGTGTGAATGGCAAATTCCGCAACCTCAAATGGGTGATCATGATCGTCACCCTGGGGATTTACTACGTCACGCCGTGGATTCGCTGGGACCGTGGCCCCTCGCTGCCCGATCAGGCGGTGCTGATTGATCTGGGCGGGCGGCGGTTCTTTTTCTTCATGATCGAAATCTGGCCGCATGAATTCTATTTCATCGCCGGGTTGCTGGTGATGGCGGGGCTGGGGTTGTTCCTGTTCACCTCGGCGCTGGGCCGGGTCTGGTGCGGCTATGCGTGCCCGCAGACGGTCTGGACCGACCTGTTCATCCTTGTCGAACGCTGGGTCGAGGGCGACCGCAACGCCCGTATCCGCCTGCACCGGCAGGGCTGGGATCTGGAAAAGGCCCGCAAACGCGCGGTCAAATGGGTGGCGTGGTTCCTGATCGGGCTGGCGACCGGCGGGGCCTGGGTGTTCTATTTCACCGATGCACCGACGCTGATGCGCGATCTGGTGACAGGGCAGGCGCATCCCGTGGCCTATACCACGATGCTGATCCTGACGATGACCACCTTTGTATTCGGCGGGTTCGCCCGCGAACAGATTTGCATCTACGCCTGCCCCTGGCCACGGATTCAGGCCGCGATGCTGGACGAGGACAGCCTTGTCGTGGGTTACCGCGAATGGCGCGGCGAGCCGCGCGGCAAGGCGCACAAGGGCCCGATGGCCGAGGATGCCCCGGCGCAGGGCGATTGCATCGACTGCATGGCCTGCGTCAACGTCTGCCCGATGGGCATCGACATTCGCAACGGCCAGCAGTTGGAATGTATCACCTGCGCGCTCTGCATCGACGCCTGCGACGACGTGATGGCCAAGATCGGCAAGCCGCGCGGGCTGATCGACTATATGGCGCTGACAGACGAGGTGCGCGAACGCGCGGGCCAGCCGCCAAAACCGGTCTGGCAACATGTGTTCCGCGCGCGGACCATCCTTTACACCGCGCTGTGGTCGCTGGTTGGCATCGGGTTGGTCGTGGCCCTGTTCCTGCGATCGGATTTTGACATCTCGGTCGCACCCGTGCGCAACCCCACCTTTGTGACGCTGAAGGACGGGTCGATCCGCAACACCTATGACCTGCGCATCCGCAACAAACACGGCGAGGACCGCGAATTCCGCGTCGCCGTGACCGGGACGGACGGGCTGCTGGTGACGCTGGAACGTTCGGAAACCGATGTTGTCACCGTGCCTGCCGACGAATTGCTGATCCAGCGGGTGTATCTGACCGCGCCGAACGGCACCCCCGCCGCCATCGCCGAACGCAGCGAAATCCGCATGTGGGTCGAAGACGTCGCAGGACAGGAACGCGCCTACAAGGACACGCTGTTCAACGGAAAGGGCGAATGATGGCTGCTGCCACACACAGCCGGGGTGCGGGCTATTTCGCGGCGCTGATGGTCGCCGGGGTGGTCCTGAGCATCGGGGGCGCGATCCTTGGCGCGCTCGCGGGAACGGCGCTGTTTCGCTTTGGCGCCGGGTTCGGGTTACAGGTCGCGCCCTATTTCTATCAGTTCTTCCCCTTCATCGGCGGGCTGGTGGGCTGGCTGGCGGGGGGAGTGTTGGTGATCCGCCTGTCGGTGCGGCATCTGGGGCAATTCGTGGGCGGCCACGCGCTTGTGTCGTTCTTGATGTTCTTCCTGCCGATTATCGCCGCGAACCTGCTGTTGGCGACCAATGCCGTCAGCACATTCCCCGGGCTGGTGGTCAAGAACGGCTACATCGCCAGCCAGGAATTCGACAAACGCAAGGCGGCGCAGGTCGCATTGGGCTGGACCGTCACCTTGGCCCATGACGCGGGGCAGTTGCGGCTGGGGATCACGGACGCAAACGGGCGGGCCGTCGAGGCCGCGACCTTGGACGCCACCATCGGGCGCGCCACCACGCAGGCGCAGGATATCGCGCCGCAATGGGCCTTTGACGGCGCGGCCTATGTCGCGCCGGTCATGCTGGCACCGGGCAACTGGCAGGTGCGTCTGCGCGCCACCGCTGCCGACGGCACGCTGTTCGAACAGGTCCGGGAAATCTTCATAAAGGGTTAAGGCATCATGTCTGTCGAAGCCGCCAATTTCCGCCCCGCCATCTCTGCCTGTCCGGCCTGTATCGCCGCCCCGTCCGCCGAGGATATGGCGGCGCGCGCCCTGCCGAAAGAGGCGCGCATCGCGCTGTCGGTGCCGGGGGCGCATTGCGGGGCCTGCATTTCGACGCTGGAACGCGGGCTGGCGCAGGTGCCGGGCGTCACCGACGCGCGGGTGAACCTGACGCTGAAACGCGCGCTGATCTCGGCCGCGCCCCATGTCACGGCGGATAGCCTGATCGCCGCCGCGCGAGGATTGGGTTACGAGGCCTATGAGCTGGACGCGGGCACCCTGATGGCGACCCAACAGGACAAGGCGGGGCGCGATCTGCTGATGCGGCTGGCGGTGGCGGGGTTCGCGTCGATGAACGTGATGCTGTTGTCGGTGTCGGTCTGGTCGGGGGCCGAAGGCGCAACGCGCGACCTGTTCCATTGGATTTCCGCCGCCATCGCCTTTCCGACCATCGCCTTTTCCGGCCAGCCGTTCTTTGCCAATGCGCTGAAGGCCTGGCAGACGAAACGCCTGAACATGGATGTGCCGATCGTGATGGCGATCTTGCTGGCGCTGGCGACCTCGCTGTCGGAAACCATCCAATCCGGGCACCACGCCTATTTCGATGCCGCGCTGACGTTGGTGTTTTTCCTGCTGGCGGGGCGATACCTTGATTACCGGACGCGGGCGATTGCGCGATCCGCAGCGCAGGAACTGGCCGCGCTGGAGGTGCCGCGCGCGGTGCGGGTCACGGATGGGGCCGAGGCGACCGTTTCGGTATCCGAGTTGCGCGTGGGCGACATGATCCTTGTGCGTCCCGGCGGGCGGATGCCGGTGGACGGCGAAATCGTCGCGGGCACGTCCGAGATTGACCGGTCGCTCCTGACTGGCGAATCGCGCCCCGTGTTCGCCGCGCCGGGGCAGATGGTCAGCGCGGGCGAGGTCAACCTGACCGGTCCCCTGACCCTGCGCGCAAGCGCCGTGGGGCAGGATACCTCGCTGCACCGCATCGCCGATCTGGTCGCCATCGCGGAATCGGGGCGGTCGCGCTATACCTCGCTGGCCGATATGGCGGCGCGCTTGTATGCGCCAATGGTGCATATCTTTGCCGCCGTCGCCTTTGCGGGCTGGTATTATGCGACGGGCGACGCGCGGTTGTCGCTGAACATCGCTTCCGCCGTGCTGATCATCACCTGTCCCTGCGCGCTGGCCCTCGCAGTGCCTGCGGTGACGACCGCCGCGTCGGGGCGGCTGTTCAAGCGCGGTTTGCTGATCAAGGATGCCACCGCGCTGGAGCGGCTGGCACAGGTCGATACCGTGGTGTTCGACAAGACCGGGACGCTGACCGCCGGTGTGCCCGAGGTGGGGGATCTGACCCATCTGGGCACCCGCGACCTGAGCCTGGCGCTGGCGCTGTCCCGCGCGTCGGCCCATCCGCTGAGCATGGCCTTGCGGCAGGCGCTGACGGCGCGCGGTGTCACGCCTGCGGCGGTTACGGATATCCACGAGGTGCCGGGTTACGGCACCGAAGGCACATGGGCCGGTCGCCGCGTCCGGCTGGGCCGTGCGCAATGGGTGGGCGCGGACGCGACAGCCGCCACGGCGGCATGGCTGTCCGTCGCGGGTGAACCGCCGGTGGAAATCACCTTTACCGACCGGCTGCGCCCCGGTGCCGCCGAAGCGGTCACTGCGCTGAAAGCATCCGGGCGCACGGTGATCCTGATGTCGGGCGACAGCACCGGCGCGGTTGCGGCGATGGCAGACCGCCTTGGCATCACCCAATGGCTGGCCGAGGCGCTGCCGGGTGACAAGGCCGCCCGCATTGCCGCCTTGCAGGCGCAGGGCAAGCGCGTCTTGATGGTGGGTGACGGGCTGAACGATACGGCGGCGCTGGCGGCGGCGCATGTGTCGATCTCGCCGGCGTCCGCGCTGGATGCAGCGCGCGTCGCGTCCGATATCGTGCTGCTGGGCACCGACCTGTCACCGATTGCCGAGGCGATCCACACCGCCGAAATGGCCACCCGCCGCATCAAGCAAAACTTCATGCTAGCAAAGATGTATAATCTGGTCGCGGTGCCCTTGGCCGTCGCGGGCCTGTGTTCGCCGCTGATTGCCGCATTGGCGATGTCGTCATCGTCGATTATCGTGTCGCTCAATGCCCTGAGATTGAGGTAACCCGATGAGCGTTCTTGGCTATCTGATCCCGATATCGCTGGTGCTGGGCACGGCGGGGCTGCTGTTTTTCGTCTTTACCGTGCGGACGAACCAATATGACGACCCCGAAGGCGACGCGCGGCGCATCCTGAACAAGGATTACGACGACCGGCCGAAACCCTGAGTTAACCCGGCCCGACCATGAAGCAGGTCTGCTTGCGTGCCTGCAAGCGGCGGCAGGCAAGGTCGGCACCCTCGCGGGTCATGCCCAGAAATGCGGCCTCGAACCCGTTCTTGCGTTCCACCACCTTGCGCAGCGACCCGTCCAGCGACGCACTTTCCGCCAGGGCGGTTTTCAGCAGCGCTTTTTCGGCGAGGTAGCGGTTGGG
This sequence comes from Paracoccus haematequi, assembly GCA_945881965.1. Taxonomy (GTDB): domain Bacteria; phylum Pseudomonadota; class Alphaproteobacteria; order Rhodobacterales; family Rhodobacteraceae; genus UBA9554. The sequence goes on from CAMCVS010000002.1 coordinate 225,419, forward strand.
GTATTTGCCCACGGTGATCCCCCAATGCCGCCCGCCCGAGGTGGACACGCGGGATACAGTTTCCTGCACGGCAGGTTGCGGCGGGGCCTTGGCGCGGGGCTTTGGCGGCGGGGTGGGTTTGGGTGTCGCAACGGCGGCCTGTTGCACGGGCGCCTCAGCCGGGGCAGGCGGGCGGATCGCAGGCGCGGCCTGAACGGCCTCAGCCGCCATGACGGCGGCTGGAACGGATTCTGGCAAGTTCGGTGGCGCTGCGTTCTGGGTTTCGCTGTCCGGTGTCGTCTTGGTGGCGATCACGGGGGCGGTTTCGGGGGCGGCTTCTTGGACGTCCGTCTGGGGCGGGGCGGCCCCGGAACCGACCGCCTCGGCCAGAGCCATTTGTATGTCATCCTGCATCGCCAGCATTGCGGGCGGCGGCGCGGAACGGGTCTGGGGCCGCAGGCTTGATTTCACCGCGCCGGACAGGCGAATGGTCTTGCCCTTTGCCCCCGGTGCGGGACGGGCCTCTGCGATCACCTCGGACCCGCGTTCCGGTTCGGCCAGCGCATCGGCAACCACGGGCGGCGCATCCGGTTTGTCCAGCGGCGACCGCGCCGGCGCGCGTTTGAACCCAAGGTCCAGCAGTTCGGCCACCTTGGCATTGCGCGCCGCACCCGACCGGCCACCGAACACGGTCGCAATCACGCGCTGGTTGCCACGTTCGGCAGAGGCGACAAGGTTATACCCCGCCATACGGGTATATCCGGTCTTGATGCCATCCGCGCCGGGATAGCTGTCCAACAGCTTGCGGTTGGTGTTTGACACGGTGCCCATCCCGGCATCCGCCGTGCGCCGTTCAAAGATGCCGTAATATTCCGGGTAATCGTAAATCAGGTGCCGCCCCAGAATGGTCATGTCGCGTGCCGATGACAGGTGGCCATCCGCCGTCAGGCCATTCGCGTTTTTGAAGGTGGTTTTCGTCATGCCCATCGCGCGCGCGGTGCGGGTCATGCGGGTGGCAAAGGCGGCCTCAGAGCCGGAAATCGCCTCACCGATGGCGGTGGCGGCATCGTTGGCGGATTTCACCGCCGCCGCGCGGATCAGATAGCGCAGCTTGATCGTCTGCCCGGCGCGCAGGCCCAGCTTTGACGGCGGTTCCGCGGCGGCATGGGCGGAAATGCGCACCGGCGTGTCCAGCGTGATCTCGCCCCGCCCGATGGCCTGAAACGCGACATACAGCGTCATCATCTTGGTCAGAGACGCCGGGTGCAGCCGCGCATCCGCGTTGGTGTCATGCAACACCTCGCCGGTGCGCGCGTCCATCACCATCGCCGCATAGGGCGTCGCCATGGCACTCAGCGGCAGAATGACCAGCATCCACACCAGACTGAAAATATATAGCCCATACCGGGCCGGTTTACGCCGAACCTGTGTAATCACTGCCTTGCCCGCCTCGATTGCCGCCGGTTTGCCCGGTCAAGCGTCTTGATTTGGCCAAAATCTAACACATCAACAGCAGCGGATAAAGCCACAGATTCAAATGAAATTTTTCGGGAATTGCATAGATGATGTGTCTGTTGGCGAGGCCGCCCCGATCCCTGCGATTGTGGCGGGATTGTGGCGCGTCAGATCAAGAAATCCTCAGCCGATATCGCGCAACAGGCCCGCCAGATGCCCCAGATCCGGCAGGGCGCGATAGCGCGGGCTGTCGGGCGGGTCGGCGCGTTCCAATTCCCAGATCAGGTCATGCGGCACATAGACGCCCCAGCCGCCCGCCTGCACCATCGGCACCACGTCGGATTTCATCGAATTGCCCACCATCATGCCGCGCGCCGCCCCATCGCCGTGGCGGGCAAAGATCGCAGCGTAAGTGTCCGTGCGCTTGTCCGACACGATTTCGACGCCATGAAACAGATCGCCCAGCCCGGACTGCGCCAGCTTGCGTTCCTGATCCAACAGATCGCCCTTGGTGATCAGGATCACGCGATGGGTGGCGGCCACCTCGGTCACGGTCTCGCGGGCCTGGGGCAGCAATTCGATCGGATGGCGCAGCATGTCCTGTCCGGCGGCGATCAGATCGGCGATGACGGATGCGGGCACCTTTTTGTCCGTCACCTCGATGGCGGTTTCGATCATCGACAGCACAAAGCCCTTGATGCCGAATCCGTAATGGCCAAGGTTGCGCCGTTCCGCCGCCGTCAGCCGCGCCATCAGGTCGGTGCCATCGGCATAGGGTGCCAACAGGTCGGCAAACCGCGCGTGGGTCAGGTGAAAGACCCGTTCATTGTGCCAAAGCGTGTCATCGGCATCAAAGCCGACCACAGTGATTGCCGCCATTGCTGCTGTCCCTCTTTCCTCAAGCCCGCCCAAGGTTATATAACGCACTCGATCCCGGCCCCTTGGCCCTTGTCTGATCCGAGTTCCGCACCGCCATGACCATGACCTTCACCACGATTGCCGGCAAGACGGATGACGGCACCGACGCCACGGTGGTTACCAAGACGCGCCCGGAAACCCGCCGCCCGCCGCTGTACAAGGTGCTGCTGCTGAACGACGACTACACGCCGATGGAATTTGTCGTGCATGTGCTGGAACGGTTTTTCGGCCTGAACCACGCGCAGGCAGTGGAAATCATGCTGACGGTGCATAAAAAGGGGCTGGCGGTTGTCGGTGTGTTCAGCCACGAGATTGCCGAGACAAAGGTGACACAGGTGATGGATTTCGCCCGCCGTCATCAGCACCCGCTGCAATGCACGATGGAAAAGGAATAGGGCGCGTTCGCCCCTGCCATGACCGAATCCCGCCTGACCCTTGCCCGCGATGCCGGGTTGCTGCCATCTGGTCTGTGTGTGCTGGGTGTGCCCGACGGTATTGCCGCGCTGGACGGTCTGGATGCGGTGTTTGTCACCCCCTCTGCCGCCGATCATGCCCGTCTTGGTCTGGCGGCGCGGCGTGTGGCCCCGGATACCGCACCGGCCACCCTGGTCGTGCTGCCGCGCGCCAAGGCGCTGGCGCGCGGGCTGGTGGCACAGGCGCTGGCGCTGACGCCCGGTCATGTCGTGCTGGACGGGCAAAAGACCGATGGCATCGATTCGGTGATCCGCGATCTGCGCGCCCGTCCCGGTGTGACGCTGGGCGAGGTGATGGCCAAAGCGCATGGCAAGGTGGTGGCGCTGTCGGGCGATCCGGAGACGCTGGCCGATTGGCGTCTGCCCGCTGCGCCGACGCCGGTTGCCCCCGGTTTTGTCACCCGCCCGGGGGTGTTTTCCGCCGATGGGCCGGACCCCGGATCGGTGCTGCTGGGCGCGCATCTGCCACCGCTGTCTGGTGAAGGCGCGGATTTCGGGGCGGGCTGGGGATATCTGTCCGCGCAGGTGCTGGCACAGCCCACGGTCACGCGCCTGCATCTGGTCGAAGATGACGGCACCGCGCTGGACTGTGCCGCGCTCAACGTCACCGACCCGCGCGCGAGCCTGCACTGGGCCGATGTCATGACATGGAAACCGCCGCGCCTGCTGAATTTCGTGGTGATGAACCCGCCGTTCCATCAGGGCCGCAGCGCTGATCCCGCGTTGGGGCGTGCCTTTATCATGGCGGCGCTGGCGGTGCTGTCGCCTGCGGGGCGGCTGGTCATGGTGGCGAACCGGCATCTGCCTTACGAAGACCTGCTGACCGAACGCTTTGCCGAAGTCACCGAGATTGTGGGCGATACGCGGTATAAATGCGTGCTGGCAAGCCGCCCGCGCAAACCCGCCGTCCCCGCGCGCAAGCCCGCCGTGATCCGTTTGCGCCGCTAGCCCGACAGGAGCCACCCCATGTCCCTTTCCATCACCGGCAAGACCGCGATCGTCACGGGTGCTGCCAATGGCATCGGTCTGGCGATTGCGCGGCATTTCGCGGATCGCGGCGCGAATGTGATGTTCGCCGATCTGGACGAGGACAAGCTGGCCCACGAGGTCGGCGCCAACGCCGACGGCCCCTTGCGGTGGTTCGCGGGCGATCTGCGCGAAAAGCTGACGCTGAACAATCTGGTTGCCGCCACCATCGACGCCTTTGACCGGGTCGATATCCTTGTCAACGCGGCGCGGCAGGTGGTGGTGTCTGACATGCTGTGCGCCGAGGATGACGGCGTGGACCTGATGTTCCGCCAGAATGTGCTGACCGCGCTGCGGCTGTCACAGGCGGTGGCTAAACGGATGATTAGGCAGGCCGAAGGGGCGACAGGTCCGGCGGGCGCGATCATCAACCTGACCTCGATTGCGGCGACACGGACGGTGCCGGGGATGCTGGCCTATTCGATGGCCTCTGCCGCGCTGGACCAGATGACGCGGTCGATGGCGGTGACGCTGGCGCCGCAGGGTATCCGCGTCAACGGGTTGGCCTTTGGGTCGGTGATGTCGGCCAGCCTGGTTGCCACTCTGCGCGAGCACCCGGAATATCGGCCTGATATCGAGCAGCATACCCCGTTGGGCCGCATTGCGTCCGCGACCGAATTGGCCGAAGCGGCGCAATTTCTGGCTTCTGACGGGGCCGGGTTCATGACCGGGCAGATTCTGGTGCTGGACGGCGGGCGGTCGGTGCTGGACGCGGTGCAAAGCCCCGCGCATTAACCTCGAACGGCGTCGATCATCCGCTGCACATTGTCCGGATCGGCATCCGGCGTGATCCCGTGGCCGAGGTTGAAGATATGCGGCCCGCCCCGGAACGCATCCACGATCCGCCGCGTTTCCGTGACCAGCGCCGCGCCGCCCGTGACCATATGTTCCGGCGCGAGGTTGCCCTGCACGCAGCCATCCACCTGCACATGCGCCGCCGCCCATGCGGCATCGACGGAATTGTCCAGCGCGATGCAATCCGCCCCGGTGGCACGGGCAAAACCGGCATAGCGCGTCTTGGCCTCGCGCGGGAAAGCGATGATCGGCGTGCCGGGATGGCGGCGTTTCAGTTCGGCGATGATGGCCGCCGCAGGGCGCACGGCAAATTCGTCGAAATCCGCGCCCTGCAAGGTGCCCGCCCAACTGTCGAACAGTTTCACCACCTCGGCCCCGGCGTCGATCTGCGCCGACAGGTATTCGATGGTGGCGGCGGTCAGAATGTCGATCAGCGCAGAAAACGTCGCGCGGTCGGACGCTTTCAGCGCATGGGCTGGCCCCTGATCCTTTGTGCCCTTGCCCGCGATCATATAGCTGGCCACGGTCCAGGGCGCGCCGGCAAAGCCGATCAGCGTGGTGTCACGCGGCAATTCGCGGGTCAGGATGCGCAGCGTCTGGTAAATCGGGGCCAGCGTTTCGTGGATATCCGCCACCGGGCGCAGCGCGGCCAGTTCCGAAGGCGTGGTGATGGTCGAAAGCCGCGGCCCCTCGCCGGTTTCAAACCACAGTTTCGCGCCAAGCGCCTGACAGATCAACAGGATATCGGCAAACAGGATCGCGGCATCAAACCCGTACCGCCGGATCGGTTGCAGCGTCACCTCGGCGGCGAGGTCGGAATTATAGCACAGCGACAGGAAATCCCCCGCCTCTGCCCGCGTCGCGCGATATTCCGGCAGATAGCGCCCCGCCTGCCGCATCATCCAGACGGGCGGCACGGGCAGGCTTTCACCCGCGAGGGCGCGCAGCAGGGTCTTGGTCGGTGTGTGCGGCATGAGGCGCTCCTTTGCGCCTTGGTTGCGCGCGCCGCCGCCGCTGTCAAGACCAAGGGCGGAAACTGTCAGGCACAGTTGACAGATTCTGCAGCTTGCGTGGTGCTGGCAGGGTCGATAAGCCTGCGGTCATGGATCATGTCATGCCCACCCCCGCCCATCCGTTCCGTATCGGCACCCGTGGCTCGCCGCTGGCGCTGGCGCAGGCGCATGAAACCCGCGCGCGGCTGATGGCGGCGCATGGGTTGGCCGAGGATGCGATTGCCATCGTGGTGATCAAGACCACCGGCGATGACCGCAGCCTGATCGACGCCGACCGCCCGTTGAAGGAAATCGGCAACAAGGGGCTGTTTACCAAGGAAATCGAAGAGGCGCTGATCGCGGGCCGCGTCGATATTGCCGTCCATTCGATGAAGGACGTGCCGACCGCGCGCCAGCCCGGTCTGGCCCTGATGGCCTATCTGCCGCGCGAGGATGTGCGCGATGCCTTTGTCAGTCCGCGTTACGAAACATTGGCCGATTTGCCCAGCGGCGCGCGCGTTGGCACGTCCAGCCTGCGGCGCAAGGCGCAACTGCTGCACCGTTTCCCGCATCTGACGGTGGTGGAATTTCGCGGCAATGTGCAGACTCGCATGGCAAAATTGCTGGCCGAGATGGCGGATGCCACGTTCCTGGCCATGGCCGGGTTGAACCGGCTGGGCATGGATGTGGCGCGCGGGCCGGTCGATGTCGCCGACATGCTGCCCGCCGTCGCCCAAGGTGCCATCGGGATCGAGGCGCGGGCGGATGACGCAGCGACCGCCGCCCTGCTGGCCCCGTTGAACCATGCGCCCACCGAAACCCGGCTGAAGGCGGAACGCAGCCTGCTGCAGCGGCTGGACGGGTCGTGCCAAACCCCGATTGCCGCGCTGGCCACGCTGGACGGGGGCCGCCTGACCCTGACCGCCGAGATCCTGAAACCCGATGGGTCGCAGGCGTTCAAGGACGCGCTGACGGGGGCGGCGGCGGATGCCGAGACCATCGGAATCACGCTGGCCGAAACCCTGCTGACCCGCGCCGGGCCGGGGTTCTTGCAGGCTTAATCCGCGCTGCGCAGCACTTGGGCCGGTCGCGCCTGCAAGGGGGCCAGCGCAAATGCCAGCCCCGCCAACAGCACCGCCAGCACTCCGCCGCCGACGATGCCGATGGCCGATTGCCAGATCACCGCGAAATCGGTGTTCATCACGAACCGGCTGACCGCCCAGCCCCCCGCGATGCCCGCCGCAACCGCGACCAGCCCCGCAAACAGGCCCAGAATCGCCGCGCGCAGCGCGAAACTGCGCAGGATATGCCCCCGCGTCGCGCCCAGCGTTTTCAACAGCGCGGCCTCGGTCACGCGGCCCCGTTGCCCCGCCGCTGCCGCGCCGATCAGCACCAGCATGCCCGTAAGCAAGGTTGCCGCCGCGCCCCAGCGGGTGGCCGCGCCGATCGCCGCCAGCAATTCCGCCACCCGGTCGATGGCATCGCGCACCCGGATTGCGGTGACGTTGGGATAGGCGCGCGAAATATCGCGCAGCAGCGCCGCCTCGGACGCAGGCGCGGCATAGACCGTGGCGATGAAGGTATGCGGCGCGCCCGACAGCGCGGCATCATTCATCGCCAGCAGGAACCCCATCCCGGCGGTGGAAAAATCCACCTCGCGGAAGGATGTGATGGTGCCGGTGACATCGCGGCCAAGGATGTTGACCGTCATGGTGTCACCAAGGCTGAGGCCCATCTCGGCGGCTTCCTCGGCGGCGAAGCTGATCTGTGGCGGGCCCTGGTAATCCGCCGCCCACCACGTGCCGTCGGTGACGCGCGTGGTCGTGGGCTGGGTGGTGGCATAGGTCACGCCGCGGTCGCCCTGCAACACCCAGTGATCGCCCGCAGTTTCCGCCGCTGGCCGGTCATTGATCCGCGTGATCACGCCGCGCAGCATCGGCGCGTTTTCCACGCGGGACACGCCGGGGTCATTGGTCGCGCGGTCCAGAAAGCCCGCCACCTGATCTTTCTGGATGTCGACAAAGAAATACGTGGGCGCCTCGGTCGGCAGGTCGCGGGTGATGGCGGATTGCAGGTTGCCGTCGATCTGTCCAATCGCCGCCAGCACCGACAGGCCCAGACCCAGCGACAGCACGGTTGCCCCCGCCTCGCCCCGCGGGCTGGACAGCGCGGCGAGCGACCAGCGCAGCGCGGGCAAGCCCTGCGACCAGCCGCGCGCGCGCCGCGCCAACAGGCGCAACGCGATGGCCGCCATTGCCAATACCGCCAGCGCCGCCGCCAGCCCGCCAAAGGTGCCCAAGGTCAATTGCCACGTGCCCGAAAACAGGATCGCCGTGCCCAACAGCGCCGCCAGCGCCACCGCAGTGGCGACAAGAAACGGCCAGCGGGGCAGGGAGGGCGCGCCGTCCAGCGCATCGCGGAAGAGCGTCGCAGCCCGCACCTCGACCGTGCGCGACAGCGGCCACAGCGTGAACACCAGCGCGGTGAGCGCGCCATAGATCGCTGCCTCGGCCAAGGGCGCGGGATAGACCGTGAATATGGCGGGCACCGGCAGCGCAGCGGCCATCAGGGGGCCAGCCGCGATGGGCACCAGCGCGCCAAGCGCAACGCCCATCACGATGCCCAGGCCCGCAAGCGCGCCGATCTGCAGGAAATAGGCCAGAAACACCGTGCGCCGATCCGCGCCCAGCGTGCGCAGCGTAGCAATCACCGGCGTCTTGCCCGCGATATAGGCACGCACCGCCGCCGACACGCCGATGCCGCCCACGGCTAGCCCCGACAGGCCGACAAGGATCAGGAACGCGCCCAGCCGGTCGACAAATTCGGCCACGCCCGGTGCGCCGTTGCGCGCATCGCGCCAGCGCAGGCCCGACCCGTCAAGGGCGGCGCGCGCGGCGGCCTCGGCGCTGGCAAGGTCCGTGCTAGCGGGCAGGTCCAGCCGGTATTTCGTTTCATAGAGCGTGCCGGGCGCCAGCAGCCCCGCATTGGCCAGCGCGAGCAGGCCCACCACCGTGCGCGGCCCGAACGAAAACCCGCCCGCCGCACTGTCGGGTTCGCGGATCAGCCGCGCCATCAGGCGGAAATCCTGCGTGCCAAGGCGGAACGTGTCGCCAACCGCCATCCCCAGCCGTTCCGCCAGCAGCGGGTCCATCACGCCCCCCGGCAGGCCCTCCGCCCCCGCCAGCGCCTCTGCCATCGGCATGGCCGGGTCCAGCACGGCATCGCCCAACAAGGGCCAGTTGCCATCCACGCCTTTGACCTGCGTCAGCGCGCGGTCATCGCCCACAACGGCCATGGACCGGAAATCGACGATTTCCGATACGCCCTCGGCGAAACCGTCCAGCCAGGCGCGCTCTTCGGGCGTGGCGAACCGATAGACCAGCTCGATCTCGGCATCCCCGCCCAAGAGGATCGCGCCGTCGCGCGCCAGCCCAGCCTCGATCCCAGACCGCACGCTGCCCACGCCCGCAATCGCGGCCACGCCCAGCGTCAGGCATAGCAGGAAAATCCGGAACCCGCGCAGACCGCCCCGCAATTCGCGGCGCGCGATGCGGGCGGCGTTCAGCAGGGTCATTCCGCAACCTCGGCCAAGGTGCTGTCGATCCGGCCATCGCGCAGCCGGATCACCCGGTCACAGCGCCGCGCCAGATCCTCGGAATGGGTCACCAGCACCAGCGTCGCGCCATGCCGGTCGCGCAGGTCGAACAACAACCGGATGATCGCCGCGCCATTCGCCCCGTCCAGATTGCCGGTCGGTTCATCCGCCAACAGCAGTTTCGGGCGCGGGGCCGATGCACGCGCCAGCGCCACGCGCTGTTGTTCGCCGCCCGACATCTGTCCGGGATAGTGATCGGCGCGGTGCGCCAGCCCGACCGCGTCCAGTTCCGCTGCCGCGCGGGCAAAGGCGTCGCGGTGCCCGGCCAACTCCAGCGGTGTGGCCACGTTTTCCAGCGCCGTCATGGTCGGGATCAGGTGGAACGACTGGAACACCACGCCGATATTGTCGCGCCGCAACCGCGCCAGCGCGTCCTCGTTCATCGTGGTCAGGTCATGGCCCAACGCGCGCACCGTGCCGCCCGTCGCCCGTTCCAATCCGCCCATCAGCATCAACAAGGATGATTTGCCCGACCCGGACGGGCCGACAAGGCCCACCGTTTCGCCCTGTGTGACGTCCAGCGTGATGCCATGCAGGATCGTGACCAATCCGGCATTGCCATTCAGCGCCAGCCGCGCATCTATCAGGCGAAGGACAGGTTCAGTCATGATGCGAGGCCCTTACTTGGCGTTACTCCCGACATATGGCTTTTTGCGGCAATGCAGCAAGGTCTTGGCGGTGCTGACATGCTTCGCGGGCGGGCCTTTGCGCGCCGACACGGTGGATATCCTCGCCTTGGGCGACAGCCTGACAGCGGGTTACGGCCTGATGGATCACGAAGGATTCGTGCCGCAACTGACGGCGTGGCTGGCGGCAAACGGCCACCCGGCGCGGGTGGTCAACGCGGGGGTGTCGGGCGATACCACGGCAGGCGGGCTGTCGCGGTTCGAATGGTCGCTGGACGGCACGATTGACGGCGTGATCGTGGCTTTGGGTGGCAATGACCTGCTGCGCGGGATTGATCCGGTGGTGTCACGGGCCAATCTGGCCGCGATTCTGGACATTGCGCGGGCGCGAAATCTGCCGGTGTTGCTGGTCGGCCTGTCTGCACCGGGCAATTACGGACCGGCCTACAAGGCGGCCTTTGATGCGATCTGGCCTGACCTCTCGGCGCAATATGGCACGCTGATGGTGCCGTCATTCTTTGTGGGGCTTCAGGACCGCGACCCCGCAACCATGGGCGCGATGATGCAGCCGGACGGTATCCATCCCAGTGGCGATGGCGTTGCCGCCATCGTCGCGGGGTTGGGGCCGCATGTGATCGATCTGATCAAACGGGTGAAATGAGGCGCCGCAGCCCTTGCGGCGCGCGCGCCTTACAGCAGGCGCAGGTCCACGGCTGATTCACGGCCATCGCGGCCCGGCTGGATCTCAAAGCTGACCTTTTGGTTATCGGCCAACCCGGTCAGGCCCGAACGCTCGACCGCCGAGATATGCACGAACACGTCCTTTTTGCCGCCATCGGGGGCAATGAACCCGTAACCCTTTGTTGTATTGAACCATTTCACGGTGCCGGTGGCCATCGTGATGCTCCTTCGTCTGTCATGCTGCCCACGGTATTGCGGCAGCCCGGCTCGTAGTCGCAGGATCGATGGCTGAGCCGGTGAAGCAGCACGAGGTCGAATGCAGTACGTCGCGTGAAAAAAATGAAAGAGAATCGGGAAAAAATCAATCCCTGTGACACGCGGCCTTTTTCCGGTGGCGTGCAGGTCATATGTCAAGGTAAGAATGTGATGGCAGAGGCCGAGATGACCCAATCCCTTGATGCGAAAAAGATTACCTGTCTTGACTGCGGTCAGGTTAACCGGGTGCCCGCCGCGCGACTGACGGATGCGCCAAAATGTGGCACCTGCGGTGCGGCGCTGATGCCTGCAAAGGCAGTCGAGATTGATCTGGCGACCCTGCAAAAGGCCGCGCGCAACGATGACCTGCCGCTGGTGGTGGATTTCTGGGCGCCGTGGTGCGGGCCTTGCCGGATGATGGCCCCGGAATTTTCCAAGGCTGCCAGTATGTTGGCCGGTCAGGCGCGGCTGGTCAAGGTCAACACCGAAGCCGACCCGCAGGCCGGAGCCGCCTATGCGATACGGGGCATCCCCACCATGGTCGCCTTCAAGGGCGGGCGGGAACGCACACGGCAATCAGGGGCGATGCAGGCCCCGGCGATCGTGACATGGGTCAGGGCGGTCTGAAAGATCACAAAACCGTGACAACCGTCCCGACCGGAACGCGTTCATACAGGTCGATCACATGTTCGTTGATCATCCGGATGCAACCGTTCGACACCGATTGCCCGATGGACCACGGCTGTGTCGTGCCGTGAATCCGGAAAAACGTGTCGCGGCGGTCCTGGAACAGATACAGCGCGCGTGCGCCCAGCGGGTTTTCCTCGCCGCCGGGCTGAACATACTCGTTGTCCTTGAACTTGCCATAGGTCTTGGGGTCACGCTCGATCATCTCGGGCGTGGGCCGCCAGGTGGGCCATTCCTTTTTCACGTCGATGGTCGCGGTGCCGGTAAATTCGAGCCCCGCCTTGCCAACGCCGACGCCATAGCGGATCGCCTGACCCGGCGCGGTCACGAAATACAGGAAATGCGCGCGCGGCAGCACCAGCAGCGAATTGGCCGGATAGCCCGCCTTGATCGTCACCGGTTGCGGCGCAAACTTGGGGTCCAGCACAAAGGGTTGGTTCTGGGCCAGCGCCGGAGTGGCCATGCTGGCGGCGGCGGAAATTGCAAGAAAATTGCGACGTGACAACATGATCGGGCTGGCCCTGTCTGTTAAAAACTTCGCTGGAACCGTGCCATGACCGGTCCCAAGGTTCAAGCCCCGCAACAGTCACAGCCCCGTCAGCACGGGGCCGGATCAGGCGAAATGGATCCGCACGCGCCCGAAATCACCGAAATCCGCGTCGATATCGGTGCCGGGTGGACATTCGACCGGTCCGATGAACGATCCCGACAGCACCACCTGACCGGGTTCGATGCGCTGGCCATATTGCCCCATCCGCCGCGCCAGCCAGACCAGCCCTGTCACCGGGTCATCCAGCACCGCCGCGCCCAGCCCGGTCGCCACGACCTCGCCATTGCGTTTGACGATGGCACCCGTCCAGCGCAGGTCATGCGCGCCGGGCGCGTGCCGCGCCGCGCCCAGCACGATGCCGGCATTTGCCGCGTTATCAGACACCGTATCAAAGATGCGGCGCGGCTGACCCGTGGCGGGGTCGGCACGCAGGATCCGCGTGTCGAGAATTTCGAGTGCGGGCAGCACGCTTTCGGTTGCGGCCAGCACCTGATCGCGGGTCACCTCGCCCGACAAGGGTTCGCGCAGGACAAAGGCGATTTCCGCCTCGATCCGGGGCTGGATGAACCGGCCCTGCGGCACCGTATCGCCGCTGTGAAACAGCATGTCGTCATACAACACGCCCGAATCCGGCGTGTCGATCCCCAGCGCGTCCTGCATCGCCTTTGACGTCAGGCCGATCTTCCAGCCGATGATCTGGCGGCCTTGCGCCAGCTTTTGCGCCATCTGCGCCGACTGGATCGCATAGGCCTCGTCCAGCGTGATATCGGGATAGGCCAGCGAAATCAGGCCGATCTGTGTCCGCGTCGCCTCGGCTTGCAACAGCGCGCCAGCGGCGGCGGCGATCTGGTCGGGGGTCATGCGTCGGCTACTCCGTTGCTAAGGCTGCCGATGCCCTCGGCCTCGATTTCCACGACATCACCGGGCACCAGCCAGCGCGGCGGATCAAACCGCGCGCCGGCTCCGGTGGGTGTGCCGCACAGGATCATGTCGCCGGGCACCAGCGTGCAGAATGTGGACACATATTCAACGATATAACGGAAGTCATAGATCATCCGCGAGGTGCGGTCATCCTGGCGCAGCTCGCCATTCACCCGCGTGGTCAGGCGGATGTCATCCAGTTGCGCCGGGTCATCAAACGGCACCAGCCACGGCCCGATTGACCCGGACGCATCCCAGTTCTTGCCTTGTGTCACGTTGAATTTCGCATGCCGGACCCAATCCCGGATGGTGCCTTCGTTCGCCATCGTCAGGGCGGCGATATGATCATAGGCCCCGTCGCGCGCGATGCGGCGGCCCGGTTTGCCGATGACGATGACCACCTCGCCTTCGTAATCCAGTTGCGCCGATTCCGGCGGGCGGATCAGCGGCTGGCGGTGGCCCGTAAAGGACCGCGCGAACCGGATGAACAGCGAGGGGCGTTCTGCTGCTGCCTGCCCATCCTTGTATTCGGCGTTGCGGTCAGGGAAATTCACACCGACGCAGATGATCTTTTCCGGCGCGGCCAGCGGGATCAGATACGTCAGCGTATGTTCATCCAGATCGGGCGCACGCATTACAGCGGCCAGATCGGGCAGGGCCCCCGCCACCACCGCGTCCTGCAACCGCGCGAATTGCGGGAAATCATCGGTCAGGTCGATGACCCCCGCATCGGTGACGCGGCCAAACCGTTCGCGGCCATCGCGCAGAAAGGCAGCGTATCGCGGCCTCATGGCGCGATGATCGGCTGGGATTTCAATTCACTGTCCACCAGCGCGGCGCCTTCGAAAACTGACCCCAGTTCGAACCACGTGCGCGGCGCGGGGGCGCCCCACAGGGTCTGGCGCTGTGGGTCGGTCAGGTCCCATTTGATCGGTTCGTGATCGGGGTCGATGGTCTGGTAATCGGAACAGTAAATCTCGGTCCGGTGCCCGTCGCGGTCGCGGATATACAGGAAAAACGCGTTGGAAATGCCATGCCGCCCCGGCCCGCGTTCGATATTGGGCAGGTAGCCGGACGTGGACATGATATCCAGCAGGTCGATGATGTTCAGCGGTGTCGGCACCCAGAATGCCACATGATGCAGGCGCGGCCCGGTGCCATTGGTGAATGCGATGTCATGCACGCCGCCCTTGCGGTGCATCCATGCCGCCCAACTGCGGCCGGTGATGGCATCTTCGGTATATTCCGTTACGCGAAAACCGATATCGTTATAGAAGCGCACGCTGGCATCGACATCGGACGCGAACAGGTTGAAATGGTCGATCCGCAGTGGTTTCACCCCGCGATACAGCGCGTATTTTTGGTGGATCGACGGCAGGCGGTCCATCGTGGCGTAAAATTCCAGCGGCACCCCGAACGGGTCGCGCGTGGTCAACACCCGGCCCATGAACGGGCGTTCCACCCACGCAACAGGCAGACCGCGCGATGCAAAATACGCTGCCGCGCGGTCCAGGTCATCTTCGGACCAGACCTTGAACCCCAATACGCCGACGGATGGTTCATCTGCGCGGCGCAGGATCAGGCAGTGGTGCCCGCGTTCCTCCATCGCGCGCAGATAGATCACGCCCGCGTCCTCATGCGTGACCTGCAAGCCCAAGAGATCGACGTAATAGGCGCGCGACCATGCCAGATCGGTTACCCGCAATTCGGTATGGCTGAGGCGGACGATGTTGAACGGCGGCGTCAGGTTCGGTGCGGGAATGGCCATCATCGTCTCCTTACACGCCAAGCCGCTGGATTTTATGGGCCCCCAGCGCGAAGGCGACGTTTTTCTGTTCCATATAGAAATCGAACGACCACTGCCCGCCGTCGCGGCCGATGCCGCTGTTCTTGACCCCGCCAAAGGGCGTGGGCAGATGACGGACGTTGTCGGAATTCACCCAGATCATGCCCGATTCCAGCCGGTCCGACACCCGCAGCGCGCGGGTCAGGTCATTGGTCCAGACATATCCGGTCAGGCCATAGGCCACGCCATTGGCGATCTGCAGCGCCTGCGCTTCGTCGCGGAAGCGGATCGCGGTCAATACGGGGCCGAATATTTCCTCTTGCGCGATGCGCATATCGGGCTGGGCCTGCGTGAAAAACGTCGGGTTCACGTAATGCCCCGGCCCGCCGGGCACCGTGCCGCCCGCCGCAATCGTGGCACCGTCAGTTCGCGCAATGTCGAAATAGCTGGTCACCTTGGCAAAGTGCCCGCCGTCGATCAGCGGGCCGATTTCGGTCGCCGGGTCCAGCGGGTGACCGACCTTGATCCGGCCCACACGTTCGGCCAGCCGCGCCTCGAAATCATCGGCAATCGTGTCTTGGATCAGCAGCCGCGAGGATGACGTGCAGCGTTCGCCGTTCAGCGAATAGATCATGAAAATCGCCGCATCCAGCGCGCGGTCCAGATCGGCATCGTCGAACACGATCACCGGGTTCTTGCCGCCCAGTTCGAAATGGCAGCGCTTCAGCGTATCCGCACCCTGTTTCTGGATCATCGCCCCGGTGCGGGTTTCCCCGACAAACGCAATCGCCTTGATATCGGTATGCTCGGTCAGCGCGCGCCCGGCCTCTTCGCCGAAACCGTTCACCAGGTTCCAGACACCGGGGGGCAGGCCCGCCTCATGCGCGATCTCGGCCAGCACCCGCGCGGTCAGTGGCGACAGTTCGGCGGGCTTGTGCACCACGGTGCAACCGGCGGCCAGAGCGGGCGCGATCTTCCATGTCGCCAGCATGAAGGGCGTGTTCCACGGCGTGATGACGCCGACGGGGCCTATGGGATGGCGCGAGGTGACGTTCAGGTGATCGGGCGTCGGCAGGGCTAGCCCGTCTTTTGCACCCGGCGCCAGATCGGCAAAATAGCGGAAATTTTCCGCCCCGCGCAGCGCCGCCTTGGACATGAACCGCCAGGCCTGCCCGGTATCCCAACATTCCAGCAGGGCGATTTCTTCGGCCCGCTGTTCGATCAGATCGGCAATGCGGTGCAGGATACGCTTGCGTTCGACAGGCGCCGTGCGCGCCCAGCCGGGAAACGCCGCCTTGGCCGCGCGGGCCGCCGCGTCGATATCCGCAACAGTCCCGCGCGCGACCGTGCAGATCAGGCTGTCATCGACGGGCGAGCGGGTCTCGAAGGTCGCGCCCCCAATATCCTGCCCGTTGATCAAGTTCAGGATGCCATGGTCACGGAACCGCGCCAGATGCGCGTCGAGTTTGGCCAGATGCGTGGGCAGGTCGGTCATTGCATGTCCTTTGGCAGGTAGTCGCGGATCGAGCTGGCTTTGGGCGACAGATCGGGGTCGATGTCGCGCATTTCCATCGACAGCATCAGGGACGAGTTCGCCATGACGGGCGCGCAAAACGATTCCAGCGCGTTGAATATCGCCTGCGTCGCCGCCTGCCGCGTGGCCAGATCGCGCCCGCCGCGCAGCCGCACGCTGAGGTCCAGATAGGCGTGATCGGGGTTGCCGTCGGCGATATGGACATACGCTGCAGGCACCGCCCGCACCCGTATGCCCGCGACGGGGAACACGCCCGTCGCCGCTGCTGCGTCGGCCAGCACCCGGCACAGCGCGGGTATTTCCAGCCGCGTGGCGAGGTTTGGCGAATAGTCGAGATGGATATGCGGCACGGTCCCCTCCCCAGGTTGTTAACAGGTTAAGGGAAGTGAGGCCCGTGAGTCAAGGGGGTGGGGTCGGGTTTCACCCTACCGCGCGCTCGATCGCCTCGCGGATCAGGCGCTGATAGGGGATGCCACGCGCCGCAGCCTTGGCTTTCAGCGCGGCCACAAGGGCTTCGGGCACGCGCATGGTGATGCGGGCCGATTTGGGCTGACGCTCCCAATCCAGCGGGCGAAAGGCGGCAAAGTCCAGTTCGGCCAAATCCTGATCCAGCAACGCCTCGGCCTCGGCGTCAGTTGTCATCTTGGGTACTCGTTTCATAGCGGGCTACCTCGCGAGCGTGCATGTAACGTGCGCTGATGGGGCGGATCGCACTGCCACGCCAGCAAAAGACAATGAAAACTGGCCGCCCAGACACCACGCGGCCAATCGCAAGAAAGCGTTGCTCGTCCTGCGAATGGTCAATATCCGGCGCGACCTTGGCACCATGTATCAGGGCATATTCGACATCGCTTATCGACAGCCCGTGTTTCTGGCACTTGGCGCGGTTTCCCTCATCCCAGTCGAATGTATGCACATTCGTGCGCACAATCAACCTTCACCTCACCGCGTGAATTTCTTGTACTTGATCCGCTTGGGTTCCAGTGCATCTGGGCCAAGGCGGCGCTTCTTGTCTTCCTCGTACATGGAAAAATCGCCCTCGAACCATTCCACATGCGCGTCGCCTTCAAAGGCCAGGATATGCGTGCAGATGCGGTCAAGGAAGAAACGGTCGTGCGAGATCACCACCGCACAACCGGCGAATTCGGTCAGCGCGTCTTCGAGTGCGCGGAGCGTTTCGACGTCCAGATCGTTGGTCGGCTCATCCAGCAGCAGCACGTTGCCGCCTGCCTTCAACAGCCGCGCCATATGCACCCGGTTGCGTTCGCCGCCCGACAGCAGCGAGACCTTTTTCTGCTGGTCGCCGCCCTTGAAGTTGAAGGCCGAACAATAGGCGCGCGCGTTCACCTCGGCATCGCCCAGCTTGATGATGTCCTGCTTGTCGGCGATGGCTTCCCATACGGTGGCGTTCGGGTCCAGATCGTCACGGTCCTGGTCGACGTAACTTAGTTTCACCGTGTCGCCATAGGTCACGTCACCGGAATCCGGTTTTTCCTGCCCGGTCAGCATCTTGAACAGCGTCGATTTGCCCGCGCCGTTCGGGCCGATCACGCCGACGATGCCGCCCGGCGGCAGGGCGAAATCCAGATCCTCGATCAACAGCTTGTCGCCCATGGCCTTTTTCAGGCCCGCAACCGAAATCACCTTGTCGCCAAGGCGTGGGCCGTTGGGGATGATGATCTGGGCGCGCGACAGTTTCTCGCGCTCGGATTGTCCGGCCAGATCGTTATAGGCGTTGATCCGCGCCTTTTGCTTGGCCTGACGGGCTTTCGCGCCCTGCCGGATCCATTCCAGTTCCTTTTCCAGCACTTTCTGGCGCGATTTGTCCTCGCGGTTTTCCTGATCCAGCCGCTTGGCCTTTTGCTCCAGCCAGGCGGAATAATTGCCCTCGTAGGGGATGCCGCGCCCGCGATCCAGTTCCAGAATCCAGCCGGTGATGTCATCCAGGAAATAGCGGTCATGGGTGACGATCAGGATCGTGCCCTTGTAGTCGATCAGGTGCTGTTGCAGCCATGCAATCGTTTCGGCGTCCAGATGGTTGGTCGGTTCATCGAGCAGCAGCATCTCGGGCGCTTCCAGAAGCAGCTTGCAAAGTGCGACGCGACGCTTTTCGCCGCCCGACAGTTTGGTCACATCGGCCTCGTCGGGCGGGCAGCGCAGCGCCTCCATCGACACATCGACCTGTGAATCCAGATCCCACAGGTTTTGGCTGTCGATCTCGTCCTGCAAACGCGCCATTTCATCCGCCGTTTCATCGGAATAGTTCATCGCCAATTCGTTATAGCGGTCCAGAATGGCCTGTTTGGCCGCGACACCCAGCATCACATTGCCGCGCACGTCCAGCGTTGGGTCCAGTTCCGGTTCCTGCGGCAGATATCCCACGCGCGCGCCTTCGGCATGCCACGCCTCGCCCTGAAAATCCTTGTCCCAGCCCGCCATGATCCGCAGCAAGGTGGATTTACCCGACCCGTTGACGCCGACGACGCCGATCTTGACGCCGGGCAGGAAATTCAGGTGGATGTTTTCAAAGCACTTCTTGCCGCCGGGATAGGTCTTGGACACTCCGGACATGTGATAGACATACTGATAGGCGGCCATGATGTTCTCCTGAAGCGGGAATGCGGGACTGGCCTGTGATAGCGATTGCAGGGGGGCGGGGCAATGCAGGGGTTGATGGCGGCGCTGGATCATCACGCGCAATCGGGGCGGGTGATGTGGATCGGGCTGCGCGGAGCGCGGCTGGACCCGCCGCGCGTGGTGGATGCGGCCGAGGTCACGGAGGGTGGTCTGCTTGGCGATCACGGGCGCGCGGGCAAGCGGGCGGTGACGCTGATCCAATGGGAACATCTGGCGGTGATCGCGTCCCTGCTGGGGCGGGATGTGGTCCCCGAAACGCTGCGGCGCAACATCGCGGTGGCGGGGCTGAACCTGAACGCACTGCGCGGGGCTGTGGTGCGGGTGGGCGGCGCGGTGCTGCGCGTCACAGGCCCCTGCGCGCCCTGTTCGCGGATGGAGACGGCGCTGGGGCACGGCGGCTGGACCGCGTTGCGCGGCCATGGCGGCTGGTGCGCCGAGGTGGTTGCGCCCGGCAAAGTCGCCTTGGGCGACGCGGTCAGCGTGGAATGACCACGCCCACGATCGGTCCCATGGCAAAACCGGGATCGGACCGGTCCATCATCGGCGCATGCAGCCGCGAGATTGACCCGTCCAGATACAGCGCCTGCGGCGTTGCCAGCACATCGCGGAACAGCCGCCCGAATTGGTGAAACGTCACCCGCGCGTCGGAGATCGCGAAATGCACCCGGCCCGTGGCATCGACACCAACGCCATTGCGGATATTGCGCGAGCTGGCATCGACCAGAAACCGCGGGTGCAGCGCGCCGTCTATCACCAGCATCGGCCCGGATTGCGTGGCAAAGCGGCAATCGGGCAGGCGGGCGGCAAATGCGCGGGTTTCGATCACCTGCGCGCCGCTGTCCCCGATGCAGAACACGCCGTTCGGCAACAGCCCGAAATTGCCGGGGCTGGCGCGGGTCTGCAACGGCGTGGTTTCCTGGCCGTTCTCGACATACAGGCCCACCGGGCGGCGATCATTGTGATACATGCCCGCGTTCATCGCAAATGCAAGCGTCAGACCCTGATCGGCCAAGGCACGGTCCATCATGGTGAAATGGCCAAAGGGCCGCGCGTCGGCATCATTCAGGAACAGCCGCAGATCCTCGGCAGGATCAACGCTGCACACGGTATAGGGGATGTCCTCATGCGTCACGGTGCGACAGTCCACCGCGCCCGCCGTGTTTGCCCAGATCATCAGAAGAACCGCCCGCCACATCGCGTCAGCTTTCGACGTCGCGCTTGACCGCCTCTTGCGCCAAGAGCCGCCGGGTTTCTTCCATCCGGTCCCAGGTTTCATCCAGCATGAACCGCAGTTCCGGCGCGTGGCGGATGCCCAGCATCGCGCCGATCCGGGTGCGCAATTCGCCCGCATGCCGCGCCATCAGCTTGACCGCCTCGGCCTTGCCCTCGCCGCCCAGCGGCAGGATATAGGCGGTCGCCACCCGCAGGTCCGACGTCACGCGCACCTCGCCGACCGTGATCGACAGCCGGTTCAACGCCGGGTCGTGGATGTCGCCCCGCATCAGGATTTCGGACAGGTTGCGCCGGATCTGTTCGCCCACGCGCAGCGCCCGGTTGCCGCCCGCGCCGGGGCCGACTGAAGTTTGTTTTGCCATGCGGATCAGATACGCCGTCCGGGACCCTTTGCCAAGCATCGCCCGCACCGCTATCACGGGCAGATCAAGGGAGAGTGCTGTATGAGCGACGGATTGCCGGGGATCGTGGTCACGGGGGCATCGGGCCGGATGGGCCGGATGCTGATCGCGGCCTTGCAGGATCACGCCGGGTTGCGGCTGTCGGGTGCTGTGGAACGCGCGGGCCATGCGTGGATCGGTCAGGACGTGGGTGTGGCGATGGGCGGCGCGCCCGTGGGCGTCACCGTCACCGATGATCCGCTGGAGGTGTTCGCCACCGCGCATGGCATCGTCGATTTCACCAGCCCCGACGCCACCTGCGATTATGCCGCGCTGGCGGCCCAAGCGCGCGCCGTGCATGTCATCGGCACCACCGGGTTCGACGCGCATCACCTTGCGAAAATCGCCGCCGCTGCGCGGCATGCCACCATCATCCGGGCGGGCAACATGAGCCTTGGCGTCAACCTCTTGGTGCAGATGACGCAGCGCGTCGCCGCAGCACTTGGCGAGGGGTGGGATATCGAGATCGTCGAGGCGCATCACAACCAAAAGGTGGATGCACCCTCGGGCACGGCGCTGATGCTGGGGCAGGCGGCGGCGGATGGGCGCGGTGTGGCGCTGGACGATGTGGCCGACCGGGGCCGCGACGGGCTGACGGGGCGGCGCGCGCCGGGGGCCATCGGATTTGCCGCCATCCGGGGTGGCGACATCGTCGGCGAACATGACGTGATCTTTGCCGCGGCGGGTGAACGCGTGGTGCTGCGCCACATCGCCACCGACCGCGCCATCTTTGCGCGCGGCGCGCTGCGGGCGGTCGCCTGGGGTCAGGGGCGCAATCCCGGCGAATATACCATGCTGGATGTGTTGGGGTTGTAACGAATACGGCATAGTCTTCGGGTGATCCGAAGGATGGGCGACAACGTAACGTTTACGATCTAGGACAAAGATGCGCCACAGGTGCGGTGCGGAGGGTGCGATGCGGAAAATCTTTCTGGCGCTTGCAATGGCGCTTGGCTGTGGTCCGGTGCTGGCGGACGGGTTCCAGCCGGTGCAGGACAAGGGCGCGTTCCTGTCGCTGGTCGAGGGGCGTGAATTGCGGCTGGGAGCCAGCCGGATCGCGCTGAAGGTGCTGCCCGACGGCACGATTCAGGGCCGCGCGCTGGGCTGGGACATCACCGGCACATGGTCCTGGAACAGCGGGTTCTTTTGCCGTGAGATGGACTGGTCCGGCTATCCGATCCCGCCGAACTGCCAGTTGGTCGAACAGCGCGGCACCGAAATGCGGTTCACCTCGGACAAGGGCAGCGGTCAAAGCGCGGCGTTCAAGCTGCGCTGATCATCGCGCCATCAGAAGTCTATCGCGATACCCTTCTTTTCCCAATCGCCGTAACGCACGGGTTCCGGCCCGGTGCGACCACCCAATTCAGGCGGCAACGCGCTGGCTGGGGCGGCTTGACGGCGCGATTCGGCCTCGGCCAACGCGCGCACCGCTGCGGGGGGCAGATCGCGGGCGACATCATCAACGGGCAGGGCGGGGCGGTTCGGATCATGGGTCACGTCATGGGACACGGGCGGCATTCCTTTGCACTCTGCACTTTGATATACGCCCGCGAATGACCGAGACAACCCGCAGACCCCGCATCTCTCACGTCCCCCGCAGCGCACGGGAGGCCGCGTTCCGGCTGATCACCGCCGTTCTGATCGAAGGCCGCATGCTGTTCGAGGCGGATGGTGTGCTGGAGGGGCTTGCGCCCCCCGACCGCGCACGGGCGCAGCGGCTGGCGAATGACACGCTGCGGCATCTGGCGCGCGCGGATCACGTGCTGGCGGCCTATCTGGGCAAGGTGCCGCCCGCGCCGGTGCTGGCAGTGTTGCGCTTGGCCACGGTGGAAATCTGCTTGGGCGGCGACGCGCATGGCGTGGTGAACGAAGCCGTCGCGCTGGTCGCGGCGATGAAGATCGGCGGCACTTACAAGGGCTTGGCCAACGCGGTGCTGCGCCGGGTGGCCACCGATGGTCCCGCGATATGGGACATAGCTCCGCCCGCCTACCTGCCCGATTGGCTGCGCGGCCCGTTGGTGGCCGCATGGGGCGGGGCGGCGGTGCGCGGGATCGAGGCCGCAATCATCACGCCGCCGCCCATCGACCTGACCGCCAAGGGCGATCCGGCGGAACTGGCGCTGGCCGTCGGCGGGACATTGCTGCCGACCGGATCGGTGCGGCTGGACCCCGGCGCGCAGGTGTCGGCCCTGCCCGGATACGCAGAAGGCGCGTTCTGGGTGCAGGATGCCGCCGCCGCTCTGCCCGCACGGCTGTTGGCCCC
This sequence comes from Paracoccus haematequi, assembly GCA_945881965.1. Taxonomy (GTDB): domain Bacteria; phylum Pseudomonadota; class Alphaproteobacteria; order Rhodobacterales; family Rhodobacteraceae; genus UBA9554. The sequence continues at coordinate 248,325 of CAMCVS010000002.1, forward strand.
GCAACCCGGCGAACGCGTGCTGGACCTCTGCGCCGCACCGGGCGGCAAGACGATGCAACTGGCCGCGATGGGGGCGGATGTCACCGCGCTTGATCTGTCCGGTCCCCGGATGCGGCGCGTGACCGAAAACCTGACGCGCACGGGCCTGTCGGCGCAGGTGATCGTGGGCGACGCTCTGACCCATCAGGGGCAGTATGACGCGGTTCTGCTGGACGCGCCCTGCTCGGCCACCGGCACCCTGCGCCGCCATCCCGACCTGCCGCATGTCCGGCAGGCGGACGCGATTGCCGACCTGATCGCGTTGCAGGCCCGGATGCTGGACCATGCGCTGACGCTGCTGGTTCCCGGCGGGCGGTTGGTCTTTTGCACCTGTTCGCTGTTGCCCGACGAAGGCGAGGCGCAGGTGGCCGCCGCCCTGACGCGGCATCCGGGGCTGCGGGTGCTGCCTGCGGATATCTCGGGCGTCGAATCGGTCTGGCACAGCCCCACGGGCGGGTTGCGCCTGCGGCCCGACCATTGGGCCGACAGGGGCGGGATCGACGGGTTCTTCATGATTGCGCTGCAAAACGGCTGAACCCGGTCACGCGCGTTGCCGTCAAGGCCCAAAGCCCGGTGACAGCCCGCCACGGTGCCGTTAAGATAATGCGAAAGAACGCAGGAAGCCCCGACCTCGTTTCGGAGGCCCCACCCCGCGCGACAGAGGCAGCAGATGGCCCCGACAACCGCATCCACCGCTTCGGGCCCGCGCTGGCCTGACCGGCTTCAGGCCCGGCTTGCCGGACGCGCGCGGCCCGCGCAGGGCTTTGTCAGCCAGCCAGAGCCGCGCGCGATGGGTCTGTTTGCGCGCGGGCGGCAGTTGATGGCGGGGAATTTCCTGTTCGCCGGGCATCTGGTCGAGGCACCGGGCACCGCGATCTGGGATGTCACGCCGCCCGATGCCGCCTTTGCCGCCGAAGCGCATGGCTTTGCCTGGCTGGATGACATGGCCGCCGTCAACGATGCGGCGACGCGCGCGCGGGCGCAGGTCTGGGTGCAGGACTGGATTCGCCGCTATGGGCGCGGGGCGGGGCCGGGTTGGACCCCTGATCTGACCGGGCGGCGGGTGCTGCGGTGGATCAGCCATGCGCTGATGCTGCTGCGCGGGCAGGAAAAACCGCAGGCCGAGGCGTTCTATCGCGCGCTATCGCGGCAGGCGCGCTATCTGGCGCGGCGCTGGCCATCGGCCTCGGCGGGTCTGCCCCGGTTCGAGGCACTGACGGGGCTGATCTATGCGGGCCTGTCGTTACAGGGGATGGAGGCGCTGGCCACCCCCGCAACACAGGCGCTGGCGCGCGAATGTGCGGCGCAGATCGACGGTCAGGGCGGGCTGCAAACCCGCAACCCCGAAGAACTGCTGGACGTATTCACCCTGTTGACTTGGGCGGCGGCGATCCTGCGCGAAACCGGGCGCAGCCCGCCCGACAGTCTGCTGGCCGCGATCGAACGGATTGCGCCGACGCTGCGCACGCTCCGCCATGCCGATGGCAGTCTGGCGCGGTTTCAGGGCGGCGGGCGCGGGGCCGAAGGGCGGCTGGATACCGCGCTGGCCGCCTCTGGCACGCGGGCGCGCAGCCCGGACGGGCTGTCGATGGGTTATGCCCGTCTTTCATCCGGGCGCACGTCGGTCATCGTCGATGCCGCCCCACCCCCCACCGGGCGCGCGTCACGGTCGGCGCATGCGTCAACGCTGGCGTTCGAACTGACCTCGGGGCGCAGGCCGTTGATCGTCAGTTGCGGATCGGGCGCGGCCTTTGGCCCGGAATGGGCGCAGGCGGGCCGCGCCACGCCATCGCATTCCACGCTGTGTCTGGCCGGGGTGTCGTCGTCGCGGCTGGGCAGCGGGGCGCGCGCCGATTGGCTGACCGATGCGCCAAAAAACGTGCCGATCCAGATCGCGCAGGCCAGCGACGGGGTGCGGTTCGAAGGCGGGCATGACGGCTGGCGCGGGCTGTTCGGGTTGACGCACGCGCGGCTGTTGGACCTGACCTTTGACGGGCGCGGGCTTGCGGGCGAGGATTTGCTGCTGGCGCTGGAACCCGAAGACAAGGACCGTTTCGACGCCGCGATGACCGCCGCGCAATTGCAGGGCGTGGCGTTCCAGATCCGCTTTCACCTGCATCCCGAAGTGGATGCGACGCTGGACATGGGCGGCACGGCGGTGGGTCTGGCGCTGAAATCCGGCGAATTGTGGGTGTTTCGGCATGACGGCAAGACCACGCTGACCCTTGAACCCTCGGTCTATCTGGAAAAGGGCCGGTTGCGGCCGCGCGCGGCGAAACAGATGGTTCTCTCTGGTCGCGCGATGGATTATGCGACCCGCGTCCGGTGGTCGCTGGCCAAGGCGCAGGAAACGCCGATCTCGATCCGCGATGTGGCCCCGGATGACGACGATCCCGATCTCTGATCCACCAAGGACATATGCATGACCGACCTGACCCCGCTGAAACGCGCGCTGATTTCCGTATCCGACAAGACCGGGCTTGACGCGCTGGCCCATGCGCTTGCCGCGCGCGGGGTCGAGATCCTGTCCACGGGTGGCACAGCGGTGGCGCTGCGGGCGGCAGGGATTGCGGTGCGCGATGTGGCGGATATCACGGGGTTCCCGGAAATGATGGATGGCCGGGTCAAGACCTTGCACCCGATGGTGCATGGCGGGCTGTTGGCGCTGCGCGACAATGCGGACCACATCGCGGCGATGGACGCGCATGGGATTGCCGCCATCGACCTGTTGGTGGTCAACCTGTATCCGTTCGAGGCGACTGTGGCGGCTGGCGCGGATTATGCCACTTGCGTGGAAAACATCGACATCGGCGGCCCGGCGATGATCCGCGCGGCGGCCAAGAACCACGGTTTTGTCACCACCATCGTCGATGTCGCGGATTATGCCGCGCTGCTGGCGGAACTGGACGCGCATCAGGGGCAGACCACGGCGGATTTCCGCCGTCGCATGGCGCAGGCGGCCTATGCCCGCACCGGGGCCTATGACGCGGCTGTGTCCACATGGATGGCGCAGGCGATTGGTGAACCCACACCGCGCCGCCGGGTTTTTGCGGGCACCTTGGCGCAGGGGTTGCGCTATGGCGAAAACCCGCACCAGACGGCGGCATTCTATGTTGACGGATCGGCGCGCGCGGGCGTGGCCACGGCGCGGCAGGTGCAGGGCAAAGAGCTTAGCTATAACAACATCAACGACACCGATGCCGCGTTTGAACTGGTCAGTGAATTCGCCGGACCGGCTGTCGCGATCATCAAGCACGCCAACCCCTGCGGCGTGGCCACCGGCGCGTCGATGTTGGACGCCTACCAGCGCGCCTATGATTGTGACCGCACCTCGGCCTTTGGCGGCATCGTCGCGCTGAACCGCCCGCTGGATGCGGCGACCGCCACGGAAATCGCGCAGATATTCACCGAAGTGGTGATTGCGCCGGGTGCAGATGACGCCGCCCGCGCCGTGTTTGCCGCGAAAAAAAACCTGCGGCTGTTGATCACCGACGCGATGGCCGATCCGGCGGCGGCGGCGCTGATGGTGCGGCAGGTCGCTGGCGGGTTTCTGGTGCAGGACCGCGATGCAGGCCGCATCACCCGCGCCGACCTGCGTGTCGTGACCAAGCGCGCACCGTCCGAGGCCGAATTGAATGACCTGATGTTCGCCTGGTCCGTCGCCAAGCATGTCAAATCCAACGCCATCGTCTATGTCCGCGACGGGGCCACTGTCGGCATCGGCGCGGGTCAGATGAGCCGCGTCGACAGTTGCCGCATCGCCGCCCGCAAGGCCGAAGACATGGCCGCCGTACTTGGTCTGGCGGCCCCCCTGACCCAAGGGTCCGTGGTGGCATCGGATGCGTTTTTTCCCTTTGCCGACGGGCTGTTGACTGCCGCAGGCGCGGGGGCTGTGGCGGTGATCCAACCCGGCGGGTCCATGCGCGACGACGAGGTGATCGCGGCGGCCGATGCGGCGGGGCTGGCCATGGTGTTCACGGGCCTGCGGCATTTCCGGCACTGACGCGGCCCCTGACGGGGTCGATACAATCTGGGCGCGACGAAATGGTTCCGGCTCGCGCGCGGTTTGGCTGGAATTGGCCAAGATGTCACCGTATGACGTCCAAAAGCCTGTCCCGCACAAGCGGGACCGCATGGAGATGCAGGCATGCGCATTGTTTTCTGGGTCGGGTTCTGGACCTTTCTGGCCGACCAAGCGGTCAAGTACCTGGTGGTGCATATCCTGAACTTGCGCGTGCTGGGCGAGATCGACGTGTTTCCGCCGTTCCTGAACCTGCGGATGGCGTGGAATTACGGCATCAACTTTGGCCTGTTCGCCGAGGCCGGTGATCTGACCCGCTGGGTTCTGATCACGGTGGCGCTCTTGATCGCAGGCGCTGTCATCTGGTGGGTGCGCAATGATCCGCCGGGCACCATTGGCATGATCGCGGCGGGGCTGCTGGTGGGCGGCGCGTTGGGCAATGTCATCGACCGGCTGTTGTATGGTGCCGTGGCGGATTTCCTGAACATGTCCTGTTGTGGCATTTCCAACCCCTATGCGTTCAACATCGCTGATATCGCCATTTTTGTCGGGGCTTTCGGGTTGGTGCTGTTTACCGGCGCGAAAAAGCCTGCGTGACAAAAGCCCGCGTGACCTTGACGGTTGCATCGGCTAAAACCACACAAACGATGGCGATGGGGGCACGCGGATGCGGCACATGATGGGTCTGGCCTTGGTGCTGTTGCTGGCAGGCTGCGCGGGCGATGCCCCGGTGCAGCTGAAAGATTTGCGCAGCTTTACGGGCGGCCCGGATGAATTTCTGGTGCTGCCGTCCAAACCTTTGGAAGAACCGCCCAGCTTTACCGCGCTGCCCACGCCCACACCCGGTGGCGGCAACCTTACCGATCAGAACCCCAAGGGCGACGCCGTTGCCGCCTTGGGCGGGCGGCCGGAACGTCTGGCCGATACCGGGGTGGCCGCGCAGGATGGCGCGCTGGTCGCCGCGGCAAGCCGCAATGGCGTGACATCGGGGGTGCGTGCCACGCTGGCCACCGAGGACGAGGCGTTCCGCCGTCGCCAGTCGCGCCTGACCAATATCCGCATCGTGCGGACCGACCGCTATAATCAGGTCTACCGCAATCAAAGCCTGAAACCCTATGACGAATTGGGGCGCTGGCGTCGGGCCGGGGCTGTCACGCCGGCCGCGCCGCCAAGCTGAGGCGGGCTCTCACGTTCCCGTCACGTCCGTGTCAGGGCAGCTTGATGTGGCGCGGTCGCCGCATATCTTTGCGATATCAACGACGGAGGTTTGCCATGCGCCTGTTCCCGGTCCTGTTCCCGGTCCTGTTTGCGGCGCTGCTGGCGCTGCCTGTCGCGGGATTTGCCACCTCTAAGGCGTCCGAGGCGGTGACGGATTTCATGTTGCCGAACGGGATGCAGGTCGTGGTGATCGAGGATCACCGCGCCCCCGTGGTCATGCACATGGTGTGGTATCGGTCGGGGTCGGCAGACGAACCGCTGGGCCAGTCCGGCGTGGCGCATTATCTGGAACATCTGCTGTTCAAGGCAACCGATACGCTGAAATCCGGCGAGTTGTCCGCCACCGTCGCGCGCAATGGCGGACGCGACAACGCCTTCACCAGCTATGATTATACCGCCTATTATCAACGTATTGCCGCCGACCGTCTGGAACTGGTGATGCGGATGGAAGCGGACAGGATGAAAAACATCCGCCTGACCGATGACGATATCGCGACCGAACGTCAGGTCATTCTTGAGGAACGCGCACAGCGCACCGACAACAACCCGCAATCGCTGTTTTCCGAACAGATGAACGCGGCGCAATATCTGAACCATCGCTATGGCGTGCCGATCATCGGCTGGCGTCACGAGATGGAAACGCTGGACAAGGGCGATGCGCTGTCCTTTTACGGCACGCATTATTCGCCAAACAACGCGATCCTGATCGTGGCGGGCGATGTCACGCCGGATCAGGTGCGCGACCTGGCCCTGACGCATTACGGCGCGATCCCGGCCAACCCGGCACTGCCTGCGCGCCTGCGCACGTCCGAACCGCCGCAAACCGCCGAACGCCGCCTGATTTTCCGCGATGCCCGCGTGTCACAGCCCTATGTCAGCCGCAGCTATCTGGCCCCGGAACGCGATCCGGGCGATCAGGCGCAGGCCGCCGCGCTGACGGTGCTGGCAGAGGTGCTGGGCGGCGGGGCGACGTCGGTCTTAACCGAAAAGCTGCAATTTGACCGGCAGATTGCCGTTTATACCGGGGCATTTTATTCTGGTGTGTCGTTGGATGATACAACCTTTGATCTGACCATCGTTCCCGCCGACGGCGTGACCCTGACCGAGGCAGAGGCCGCACTGGACGCGGTGCTGGCGGGTTTCCTGGCAACCGGCGTGGATGCCGCGCAACTGGCCCGGATCAAGTCGCAACTGCGCGCGTCCGAGATTTACGCCCGCGACGATGTCGAACGCGCCGCCAACCGCTATGGCCGTGCGCTGACCTCGGGGTTGACGATTGCCGATGTGCGGGCCTGGCCCGAGGCGTTGCAGGCCGTCACCGCCGAAGATGTGATGGCGGCGGCGCGGATCGTGCTGGACCGCCGCCAATCGGTCACCGGCTATCTGATGTCAGAGGAGACGACTCAATGATCCGTATTCTGGCCATCACGCTGATGCTGTTGGGCGCAACCGTCGCCCGCGCCGAAATCGCGATCCAAGAGGTGACAACCCCCGGCGGCATAAACGCCTGGTTGGTCGAGGACCGGTCGATCCCGTTCACCGCGCTGGAAATCCTGTTTCAGGGCGGCGGGGCGCTGGACCCGGCGGACAAGCGTGGCGCGACCAACCTGATGGTCGGGCTGCTGGAAGAGGGCGCGGGCGATCTGGACGCCCGCGCCTTTGCCCGTAGCGCCGAAGAACTGGCGGCCAACCTGAATTTCGATATCAGCGATGACAGCGTGGCGATCTCGGCCCGGTTCCTGACCGAAAACCGCGATCAGGCGATGGCGCTGTTACGCGCGGCGCTGCAACAGCCGCGCTTTGATACGGACGCGCTGGAACGGGTGCGCGGGCAGGTGCTGTCCGGTTTGCGGTCGGATGCCACCGATCCGGGCGAGATTGCCGCGCGCGCCTGGGACGGGATGCTGTTTGGCAGCCATCCCTATGCGCAGAACCTGAACGGAACGCTGGACAGCGTCGCGGCCCTGACCCGTGACGACATCGTCGCCGCGCATAAAGGCGCCATCGCGCGCGACCGGGTGTTTGTCGGCGCGGTCGGGGATATTTCTGCGGCGGAATTGGCCACGCTGCTGGACGGGCTGCTGGGCGATCTGCCCGCAACCGGGACTGCGCGGCCCGATCCAGTCACACCCGCCTTTGCAGGCGGCGTCCATGTCACCGATTTTGATACGCCGCAATCGGTGGTGCTGTTCGGCCAACCGGGGATTGACCGCGACGATCCCGACTTTTTCGCCGCCTTCATCCTGAACCACATTCTGGGGGGTGGCAGTTTCGAAAGCCGCCTGATGCAGGAGGTGCGCGAAAAGCGCGGCCTGACCTATGGCGTCTACAGCGCGCTGGTGGACCGTGATCTGGCATTCTGGTGGGGCGGCAGCCTGAACAGCGCCAATGGCAAGGTGGCCGAAGCGGTCAGCGTCATCCGCGCCGAATGGCAGCGGATGCTGACGGATGGCGTGTCGGATGCGGAACTGGCCGATGCCAAGACCTATCTGACCGGGGAATATCCGCTGCGGTTCGACGGCAATGGCCCGATTGCGGGTATCCTTGCCGGGATGCAGATGCAGGGCCTGCCCGCCAGCTATGTCACCACGCGCAACGATCAGGTCAACGCGGTCACGCGCGACGACATCACGCGGGTGGCCAAGCGGCTGATGGATGCGGACAAGCTGACGTTTGTGGTGGTGGGAAAACCCGAAGGCCTGCCGCAGAACTGACGGCGCGCGTGCTGTCTTCGTAGGTCGGATGATGTCATCCGACCTACCAGTGGGTCACACCGCCACCCGTTCGCCAAAGATCGCAGACCCGACGCGCACATGCGTGGCTCCTTGCGCGATGGCGGCGGCGAAATCACCGCTCATCCCCATCGACAGGCCCTTGAGGCCATTGCGCGCGGCCATCGCGGCAAGGGCTGCGAAATGCGGTGCGGGATCGTCCTCGGCGGGCGGGATGCACATCAATCCCACCAGCGGCAGGTCCAGCGCGCGCACCTTTGCCACAAAGGCATCGACGTCGGACGGGGCGACGCCCGCCTTCTGATCTTCGAGCCCGGTGTTGACCTGCACGAATACATCGGGGCTGGCGCCGCGTTCCTGCGCCAGCCGCGCCAGCGTTTGTGCCAGCTTGGGCCGGTCCAGCGTCTGGATCGTGCCGAACAATTCCACCGCCGCGCGCGCCTTGTTGGTCTGCAACGGCCCGATCAGATGCAGGTCACAGCGCCCGTATTGCGCCTGAAACGCGGGCCATTTGCCCTCGGCCTCCTGCACCCGGTTTTCGCCGAACACCCGGTGTCCGGCGGCAAGGACTGCCGCGACACGGTCCAAGGGCTGCACCTTGGACACGGCAATCAGCGTGACATCGCCGCGCGCGCGCCCAGCAGCCGCGCAGGCCGCGGTGATCCGGGTTTCGATCTCTGGCAGTCCCATTTCGGCCTCCTAACGGCACATATCCTTGATTCCGCGCGCGATATGCTCCGGCGCGGCCAGCGTGTCGGCGGCCAGATCGCGCGCCGCCGCCAGCAGGTCATCCGCCACGATGCGGTCGATCAGCCCCCATGACAGCGCGGTGTCCGCGTCGATCTTTTGCCCCGCCATCAGGATCATCCGCGCCCGCGCAGGCCCGATCAGGGCGGCAAGACGCGCGGGGTCGGAGGGTTGCGGCAAATAGCCCAGCTTCATCACCGGGTAAAAGAATTTCGTCCCCGGCACCGCGATACGGATGTCGCAGGCCAGCGCCATCCCCGTCGCCCCGCCTGCCAAGGTGCCGTTCAGCGCCGCAATCGTCAGCCCCGGCAGCCGCGCGATCGCCCCCGACAGGCGTTCCCAATCGGGCGACACGGCCAGCCCCGCCTTGGCCGCGTCCAGATCGGCCCCGGCCGAGAAAACCTTGCCCGTTCCGGTCAGGATCAGCGCGCGCGCTGCGCCAGCGCCTTCGGCAATATCGGCCAGCTCGCGCAGCATCGCGGGCGTCAGGGCATTGGCCTTGTCGGGACGGTCCAGCGTGACCGTCCACAGCCCGCCATCGCGGTCCAGCCGGATCATGCCAGACCCACGCGCGCGCGGATGGCCGGATCGCGCAGCGTGATCTCGCGGCCCAGAAATTCGTCGGCGTCCTTGGAACACATCCACAGCAGCGCGCGGGCGGGCCAATCGGCGGGGATATGCGCGTCCCAGTCCAGCCGGGCGACGGGGCCTATGCCGGATGCCTTGATCTCGCGCTGCATCTGGGTGGCCACCGTGCCGGGCGACAGGCCCATGATGCGCAACCCGCGCGGGGCGGTTTCGTGATGCGCGCAAGCGGTCAGCATCGCTGCGCCCGCCTTGGAGGCGCAATAGGCCGACCAGCCTTCGATCGGGTTATGCGCCGCGCCCGATGACACCGTGATCACCGTGCCACGCCCGCGCGCCACCATGCCGGGCAGCACCGCGCGCATCCCGTGATAGACACCGTTGAGGTTGATCGCCACGGCCCCGGCCCAAGCGGCGGGGTCGCTGTCGGCCAGCATCGCGATGGGTTCGATCACGCCCGCGTTGTTGATCATCACGTCAACCGCGCCCAGCGTTTCCTCGACCCGCGCAATTGCCGCCTGCATCTGGCCCCAATCGGCGACATCCACCGGCACGGCCAGCGCGCGCGGACCGATTTCCGCCGCAAGCGCCTGCACCGCCGCCCCCGACCGCGCCAGCAGCGCCACCTTGGCCCCGGCTGCGGCAAACAGCCGCGCGGATTCGGCCCCGATGCCGCGGCTGGCCCCTGTGATCACGACAACCTGACCGTTCATGCCCGTTTCCCCCTCTGTGTTCGGCTTTAGCTTGGGATAAACTGGCCCGGTGCGGTGGTCCAGCCTTGACCGAAAGCGACGCAGACCCAATGCTGCGCGCAACAAATTTCACCCCCTCAAAGGATTCTCCGATGCGTAATTTTTGTGTTGCCGCCGTGCTGGCCATGACCACGGCGATCCCGGCGCAGGCTGATATCACCGCCGCGCAAGTCTGGGGTGACTGGAAAACCTACATGGAAGGGTTCGGCTATCAGGTGCAGGCGCGCGAGGCGCAGGCGGGCAATGTGCTGACCGTCTCGGATGTGACCATGTCGTCGCAGATGCCCGACGATGGCGGCGCGGTCAGCGTGGCGATGGACAGCATGACCCTGACCGAACAGAGTGACGGCACTGTGGCGATCACGCTGCCCGCGTCGATGCCGATTGCCGCCGCCATCAAGGGCGAGGATGGCAAGCCGATGGACCTGTCGCTGGACTATACCCAGACCGGCATGAAGATGGTGGCGTCGGGCGCGCCGGGCAACATCACCTATGTCTACAGCGCCGATGAATTGGCGCTGGTGGCCCGGAAAATCGTGCTGGGCGGTGCGGCTCTGGACCTGCGGACGGCGCGGATGGCGCTGACCGGGCTGGCGGGCGAAACGCGGCGCACCACAGGCACCACGACCACCAGCACTGGCCAGACCCTGACCGCCGCCACTGTCGGCTGGGATCTGGACATGACCAACCCCGAAGACCAGACCCCGGTCAAGGTCGCAGGCACGATGACGGGGGCAGCCTTCAACAACACTGCCGTTCTGCCCATCGGCGTGGATTTTCAGGACCTGGCCGCGATGATGGCGTCTGGCTTTGCGATGGATGGCGCGCTGACGCATCAGGGCGGATCGTCTGATATCAGCTTTGTCACGGATGGGTCGGCCTCGGGCATGAAAACCTCCAGCACCGGCGGCGACCTGACCTTCCGGATGGACAAGGCGGCGATGGCCTATCAGGGCAACACCACCGGCGCGAAGTACGAGATTCTGGGCGGGCCGGTGCAATTGCCGGTGATCGTCGATATCGCCAAGGCCGGGTTCAACCTGTTGGTGCCGGTGGAAAAATCCGACACGCCCAGCGATTTCGCGCTGGGGCTGACGCTGGCAGATGTGGTGGTGTCCGATATCGTCTGGGCGATGCTGGACCCGACCGGGCAATTGCCGCGCGACCCGGCGACGCTGGCGCTTGACCTGACGGGCAAGGCGCGGATCACCGCCGATTTCAGCGACCCCGCGCAGATCGTGCCCGACGCCGCACCGGGCGAAATCCATGCGCTGACGCTGCGCGACCTGACCCTGCGACTGGCGGGGGCGGACCTGACCGGGGCCGGGGATTTCACCTTTGACAACACTGACCTGACAACGGTTCCGGGGATGCCGCGCCCCGATGGTGCGCTGGACCTGAAGCTGGTAGGTGGCAATGCGCTGCTGGACCGGCTGATTGCGATGGGTCTGGTGCCCGAAGATCAGGCTATGGGGATGCGCATGATGATGGGCGTGTTCGGCAAGATGGACGGGGCCGATACCCTGACCTCCAAGATCGAGTTCACCCCAGACGGTCAGATCGTCGCCAACGGCCAGCGGATCAAGTGATCAGCGGGTCTTGAGCAGGCGCAGGGTGTCCTGGCTGGGAAAACCATCCACGGTCACGCCCTGCGCCTGCTGATAGGCGCGGATCGCGGCCACGGTCTGTGGCCCGATCACGCCGTCGACCTTGTCCAGCGTGTATCCCGCGCGGATCAGGCGCTTTTGCAACTCCATCCGGTCCTCGAAACTCAGCGGCACATAGCCGCGCGGCCAGGGGGCCTGTACTTCGGGCCCGCCTGCCAGCCGGTCGGCAAGGTGACCGACGCCGATCACATAGGCATCCGCCGCGTTATAGCGTTCGATCACGCGGAAATTGTCAAAGATCATAAAGGCGGGGCCGCCCTTGCCCGCAGGCAGCAGGATCGACGCGCGCCCGTGGTTCGGCACCTTGCGCCCGTTCATGTCGGTGATGCCAGCGGCGGCCCAATCTGACGGCGCGCGGCGATTGTCGCGTTTGGCTTGCCGCGTATCGAACCCCTTGGGCAGCCGCACCTCGACGCCCCAGGGCTGGCCTTTGGTCCAGCCGTGCCGCGCCAGATAGGCCGCCGTTGACGCCAGCCCGTCCGCCGGATCGTCACCCCAGATATCGCGCCGACCGTCGCCGGTGAAATCCACCGCATAGGCCAGATACGAGGTCGGGATGAACTGCGTGTGCCCCATCGCCCCCGCCCATGACCCTGTCATCTGCGCCGCTGGGATATCGCCCGCCTGCAGAATCTTGAGCGCGGCGATCAATTGATCCTCAAAGAATTTGCCGCGCCGCCCGTCAAAGGCCAGCGTCGCCAGCGCCTCGATCACATTGAAATCGCCCTTGCGGGTGCCATAGGTGCTTTCCATGCCCCAAACGGCAGCGACGACATGGCGGTCCACGCCATATTGCGCCTCGATCCGGCGCAATAAGGCGGCGTGCTGGCGCAGCGCGGCCTGCCCGTTTTCGATGCGGATCGGCGAGGCGGCGAAATCCAGATAATCCCAGATTTCGCGGGTAAACTCGGCCTGATTGCGGTCTTTCGCCACCACCTCGGGGTTATAGGCGATGCCCGACAGGGCGGCGTCAAGCGTGCGCGGCGCGATGCCCTTGGCCGCCGCGCGCTTGCGAAATCCCGCCAGCCAGGCGTCGAATTTGGCACCTTGGGTCGAAATGACGGGCGTGAAGTCGCGCGCCGGATCGGCCATCGCGGGGGCGATGCAAAGGGTGCCGCAAATCAGGGCGGTGAGGATCATGCGCATATGTCTGCTCCGGGTCTGTCGCCGTTTGAGTAAACATAGCGCGATTGTCGCCAATTCGGAAGCAATCCTGCAACAGGCGGCAAATGCGCGCTGACGCGCGGCCCCTGCGGGAGCGGGGCCTGTCGCGCCTGTGTCAACGGTTGCGGCTGACCTTGTGCGCGCCGCGTTTGGTCCGCGCGCTGGCCTTGGCCGCGCCAAGCCGCCGTTTCATCGGCTTGCCCGGACGGCGGCTGTTGCCGCGCGGCGTGTCCGCGCCGTCCAGCGTCAAGAGTTCCATCAGCAAGCCGCCGGTGACAGGTGTCGCCTCAGCGAGTTTCACCGTCACCCGCGCGCCCAGCCCGATGATGCGGCCCGTATCCGCGCCCATCAGGGTCTGGCTGTCGCGGTCATAGTGGAAAAACTCGGCCCCCAATGCGCGCATCGGGATCAAGCCATCTGCGCCGGTGTCGTCCAGCTTCACGAACACGCCCGCGCGCGAGATGCCGCTGATCCGTCCGGCAAATTCCTGACCAACACGATCCGCTAGAAACGCCGCCAGATAGCGATCATTTGTATCGCGTTCCGCCATCATGCTGCGGCGTTCGGTGTCGGATATATGCGCCGCCGTCGCCTCTAGGTCGTCGATATCGTCGCGCGACAGCCCGTCCTCGCCCCAACCATGCGCCGTCACCAACGCGCGATGCACGATCAGGTCGGAATAGCGCCGGATGGGCGAGGTGAAATGCGCGTAGGCCTGCAACGCCAACCCGAAATGGCCGAAATTCTGCGGGCTGTAATAGGCCTGCGTCATCGCGCGCAGGGTGGACATGTTGATCAACTCGTCAAGATCAGTCCCCGCCGCCGCCGCCAACAGCCGGTTCAGATGCGCGGTTTTCAGCACCTGCCCCTTGGCCAGAATCAGCCCCGCCGCCTCGGCGGTATCGCGCAGCGATTCGAGCTTTTCCGGCGTCGGTTCTTCGTGGACGCGGAACAACAGCGGCGTCTTGCGCGCCACCAGTGTTTCCGCGGCGGCAACATTGGCGAGGATCATGCATTCCTCGATCAGGCGATGCGCATCCAGCCGGTCGCGAAACGCGACGGACAGCACCTCGCCGGTCTCCGACAGCGTCACCTTGCGTTCGGGCAGGTCAAGTTCCAGCGGCTGACGATCCCTGCGCGCCGCCATCAGTGCGTAATAGGCGGCATACAAGGGTGTGATCACCTCGGCCATCAGGCCCTTGCAGCGGTCGCTGGGCGCGCCGTCCTGCGCCGCCTGCACCTCTTCATAGGTCAGGGATGCCACTGACCGCATCAGCCCGCGGGTGAACCGATGCCCGATCTTGTGGCCGTGTGCGTCGACCTGCATCCGCACGGCGATGCAGGGGCGCGGCACGCCTTCGTGCAGGGAACACAGATCGCCGGACAGCCGGTCGGGCAACATCGGCACCACGCGATCGGGGAAATAGCTGGAATTGCCGCGCTTTCGTGCCTCATGGTTCAGCGCTGACCCCGGCGTGACATAATGCGCGACATCGGCGATGGCGACCCAGATGATGTGGCCGCCGGGGTTACGGGGATCGTCATCGGCATGGGCCCAGACCGCGTCATCATGGTCGCGCGCGTCCGACGGGTCGATGGTGACAAGGGGCATGTCGGTCAGGTCGTCGCGGCCCGCCAGCGTGGCAGGCGTCATCGCGTCAGCCTCAAGGATCACGGCATCGGGGAAATCATCGGGGATGCCGTGCTGATGGATCGCAATCAGGCTGACGGCGCGGGCGGCGGTCGGATCGCCCAGGCGCGCGATCACCCGCGCGCGCGGCAGGCCAAAGCGCGCCAGAGGGCCGGTCTGTTCCGCCTCGACCAACTCGCCCTCTTTCGCGTCACCGGTGGCACCCGGCGGCACCTGCCATTCGGTCGCCTGCCCCTTGTCGATGGGCAACACGCGCCCGCCCTCGGCGGTCTTGCGGAACACGCCAAGGATGCGTTTCGGGTTGGTGCCGATGCGGCGGATGAGGCGCGCGGTGTAGTCCTGGGCTGCATCCGGGGTTTCGGTCAGCCGCCCGAGGATACGGTCCCCCGCGCCCAGCGGCTCGCCATCGCTGACCAACAGGATGCGCGGCGCGGCCCCATCGCCGGTCCATTCCAGCGGCTTGGCCCACAGATCGCCGTTCTTGTCCGGGGCCAGCACTTGCAACACCGACACCGGCGGCAGGCGGTCGGGATCGCGATAGGACGTGATGCGTTTGACCAGTTGGCCGTCGGCCTCCATCTCACGCAGGACGCGTTTCAGGTCGATCCGGTCGGCGCCCTTGATGTCAAAGGCCCGCGCGATGTCGCGTTTGGTGGTTTCGGTCGGGTTATCCGCGATCCATTGCAGGATCTGGTCTTTGGAAGGGATCTGGCTCATGCGGTTTGGGTAGCATGCGGGGTGGGCCGCGTCATGCGGGAAAGTGGCGGGACGGGGGCGCTGCCCCCCGGCTTCGCCGTCCCCCGGGATAGTTGGAAACCAGAGAAGCCGGGGGTCAGTCCTCGCCCGCCAGATGGCGTTCGCCGCGCGCGCGGGCCAGCGCGATCTGTTTCTGGCGCTGGCGGAAGCGGGTCTTGTCGTCGAGGCTCGTTTCGTGATGGCAGAGATGGCAGGACACGCCGTCCTCCCATTCCGGGCGGGCGCGGTCATCGGGATGCACGGCGCGGCGGCAGGCGTGGCACAGAATATGCGCGCCGGGGGTCAAGCCATGCCCGACCGAGACGCGCCCGTCAAAGACAAAGCAATCGCCCCGCCAAAGGCTTTGGTCCTGCGGCACCTCTTCGAGGTATTTCAGGATGCCGCCTTTCAGGTGGAACACGTCCTGAACACCTTGTTGCAGCAGCCAGTTGGTGGATTTCTCGCAACGGATGCCGCCGGTGCAGAACATCGCGATGCGTTTGTTGTGAAAACGGTCCTTGTTCGCGTCCCACCAGGCGGGGAAATCGCGGAACCTGTGGGTCTGCGGGTCGATGGCACCTTGAAAGGTGCCGATGGCGACCTCGTAATCGTTGCGGGTGTCGATCACGGCCACGTCAGGCGCAGTGATCAGCGCGTTCCAGTCGGCGGGCGTGACATAATGGCCGGTGCCCGCGCGCGGATCGACGTCGGGTTGGCCCATCGTGACGATCTCGCGTTTCAGGCGCACCTTCAGGCGGGGGAAGGGGGCGTGATCCGCTGTGCTTTCCTTCCAGTCGAGGTCCGCGCAACCGGGCAGGGCGCGGATGGCGGACAGCACGGTGTCGATGCCTGCCCGACTGCCTGCGATGGTACCGTTCAGACCCTCGTGCGCCACCAGAAGCGTGCCGCGCACCCCCGCCCCGCAGGAAATGCGGGCAAGGCTGTGGCGGACCGACGTGGGGTCCGGGATCGGCGTGAAATGATAGAGCGCAGCGATGATGAACATGGGCCGGGAATACTGCGGACCGCGGCGGCAGGCAAGTTAGGCGGCAGCGATGGCCAGACCGTGGGCGACGGCGGTGAACACCTCGGACAGCTCCTGCCGGGCATGGGGCAGGCGGCGGCCCAGTTCGCTGCGGATGGCGGCCAGCAGGCTTGACCCGCCGACAAAGACCACGACATCGACGGTGTCAGCCGCGACGCCGGCATCCGCCAGCGTCGCCATCGCCTCGTCGCCGATGGCGGTAGCGGCGGCTGACAGAGCGGCTTCCATTGCGGCGCGGGGCAGGGCGGCGGTTAGCCCGCGTTCGACCAGATGCAGCGCGATCTGACCGTCGCCCGCGTCATTCGCGGCAATCTTGGCGGCCTCGACGGCATGGGCGACGTCATGGCCCAGATGCGCCTCCAGCACCTCGGCCAGCCGTTCGAACAGGCGCGGATCATCGGACAGGCGCACCCAGCGCCGCACCTCGCGCAGCAGGGCGGCGTCATAGACAAAGGGGATTTTCTCCCATGTCGCCAGATCCTGAAACGGCGCGCGCGGTGCGGGGTGGCGGGCGTTGCCGATCTGGGCGCGAATGGGCGCGTCATAGCCGAACAGCGGCATCGCATGCGCAAGGCTGAGCGTGCGGTCGAAATCGGTGCCCCCCAGCCGCAAGCCACGGCTGGCCAGAACCTGCGTCACAGCGTTCGCCCGGTCACACAGCGTGAAATCCGAGGTGCCGCCGCCGATATCGACGATCAGCATCCGCCCGGTGCCGCCCACGGCCAGCGCTGCCGCCTCGGGTTCGGGCAGAAAGGCCACGTCGCGGAACCCGGCAAGGCTATAGGCCGCGCGCAGGTCGGCCTCGGCCTGGGCATCGCGGGCGGCATCCGCCGAATGGAACCGCACCGGGCGACCCGACAGCACGGCGTCAAAGCGCAGGCCGGTGAACGCCTCGGACCTTTGGCGAATCTCGTCCAGAAACCGCGCGATCACCTCGATCAGGGTCATGCGTTCGCCCAAGAAGCTGCGGTTTTCCTGCGCCAGCGGCGTTCCCAGCACGGATTTCAGTGCGCGCAGGAACCGCCCTTCGGCCCCGTCGCGCAGCGCGGCGAGCGCAGCGGTGCCATAGATGAACCGCTTGCGGCTGAAATCCATGAACACGGCCGTGGGCAGAGTTTCCGCGCCCGGTTCCATCGGCAGCACAGCGGGGCTGTTGCCCGCCATCAGCGCGGCGGCCGTGTTTGATGTGCCAAAATCTATGGCTAAACGGGTCATGCGCGCCTCCGGGATGAAGCGGGGGGCATAGCGCCGATTGTGCGCGGTGGCAATCGCGCCCGCGCCGCGATATCCTGCGGAAAAGGAGATCGTGATGCGGGCGTTACTGGTGATTGATGTGCAGGTGGATTTCTGCCCCGGCGGCGCGCTGGCGGTGGCGGGGGGCGACGCCATCGTGCCAGGGATCAACGCCGCGATGGGGGCATATGACGCGGTGGTGCTGACGCAGGATTGGCACCCGGCGGGGCATGCGTCCTTTGCCACGTCACATCCGGGGCGCGCGGCGTTTGACAGCTTGCAGATGGCCTATGGTGCGCAGACGCTGTGGCCGGACCATTGCGTGCAGGGGTCACCCGGCGCGGCGTTTCACGCGGGCCTGCATACAGACCGCGCCGACCTGATCATCCGCAAGGGGTTTCGCCCCGCCGTCGACAGCTATTCCGCGTTTTTCGAGAATGACCGGACAACGCCCACTGGGTTGGAAGGATACCTGCGCACGCGCGGCATCACAGAGGTGACGCTGGCGGGCCTCGCCACGGATTACTGCGTCAACTATTCCGCGCAGGATGCGGCGCGATTGGGATTTGCGGTGACGGTGCGGGCTGACCTGTGCCGGGCCATCGACATGGGCGGATCGCTGGCGCAGGCGATGACTGATATGACGGCGCGCGGCGTGGTGATCGCGGGCTGATCAGTCCTTGGCGCGTTCGTAATAGCTGTTGTCCTCGGTCGTGATCACGATCCGCACGCCGGGGCCAATATGCGGCGGCACCATCACGCGCAGGCCCCCGGTGCAAACGGCGGGCTTGTAGGAGGATGACGCGGTCTGCCCCTTGGTCACCGGTTCGGTTTCCAGCACCTCGACGGTGATACGCTGCGGCAATTCCATCGACACGGCCAGATCGTTGAAAATCTTCAGATAAACCCGCATGCCTTCGGCCAGATAGACCTTCTGGTCACCGATGATGTCAGTAGGCACCGCGATCTGGTCATAGTTGGCCGGGTTCATGAAATGGAACCCCTCGCCGTCCTCATAGAGAAAGTCGAATTCGGTATCCTCGACATGGGCGCGTTCCAGCGCCTCGGTGGTTTTCCACCGTTCCGACACCTTGGTGCCATCGCCGATGCGGCGCATGTCGACCTGCGTCACCGGCGTGCCCTTGCCGGGGTGAAAGTTTTCAGCCGACAGCACGACATACAGACGGCCGTCGATTTCCAGCACATTGCCCTTGCGGACCTGAGAGGCGATGACTTTCACGGGGAGGGTTCCTTGCGATGGTGTTCCGGGCGGCATAAAGCGCGCGTGTTTCCGGTGCTGTTAGCGCATCGGTCCAGAAATCGCCAGATCAAAGGTAGCCGTCATGACACAGTCTGATCCGTGGTGGACACCCGCGCGCCATGCCGACCGGCGGCCCCTGCTGCTGGCTCGCAACCGGGTTCAGCGCGCCTGCCGCGACTGGTTTGATGCCGAGGGGTTCACCGAGGTTGACCCCAACGCAATGCAGATCAGCCCCGGCAACGAGGCGCATTTGCATGCGTTTGCGACAGAGGTGCGGGATGACAGCGGGGCGGTGCGGCCGCGCTATCTGCACACCTCGCCGGAATTTGCGATGAAGAAGCTGCTGGCGGCGGGCGAGACGCGGATCTTTGCCTTTGCCCATGTCTGGCGCAACCGGGAAGGTGGCCCGCGCCATGCCAACGAGTTTACCATGCTGGAATGGTATCGCGCGGGTGCGGACTATACCGCGCTGATGGCGGATTGCGCGGCGCTGCTGCGCCGCGCAGCCGCAGAAACCGGCGCCAGCGCCTTGCGCTGGCGCGACGCCACCTGTGACCCGCTGGCCCAGCCGGAACGGCTGGGCGTGGCCGAGGCGCTGGCCCGCTATTCGGGCCTTGATCTGATGGCCACGATCCGCGACGACGGCACGGGGGATGCCGCGGCCCTGCGGGCCGCGGCTGCGGCGGCGGGGCTGCGCCCCGCCGCTGACGACACGTGGTCGGACGTGTTTTCCAAGCTGATCGTGGACAAGGTCGAACCGCATCTCGGCCATGGCCGCGCCACCATTCTGGACCGTTATCCGGTGTCCGAGGCGGCGCTTGCGCGCCGCGCGCCGGATGATGCGCGTGTGGCCGAGCGGTTCGAGCTGTATGTTTGCGGGGTCGAGCTGGCCAATGGCTTTGGCGAACTGACCGACCCGGTGGAACAGCGCGCGCGATTCACCGCCGACATGGACCTGAAACAGCGGCTCTATGGCGAACGCTATCCGCTGGACGAGGATTTTCTGGCCGCGCTGGCGATCATGCCGCCTGCCGCCGGTATCGCCCTGGGGTTCGACCGGCTGGTCATGCTGGCCACCGGCGCGCCATCGGTCGCGTCGGTGCAATGGGCGCCGTCGGGCTAGGGCGCGCGGCTAACCCCTTGCCCCCCGCGCGCGCAATCGCCACAGTTGCCCGGCCTGCATCGGCGGAGGACTGAATGCTCGATATCGCCACCCGCATGTGGAACCACAAGTGGAAGATCGACCCCATCGTGCGGTCGCTGATCGACACCGATTTCTACAAGCTGTTGATGTGTCAGTCTATTCACCGCCACCGGCCTGATACCATCGTCACCTTCAGCCTGATCAACCGCTCGCGCGATGTGCGGCTTGCCGATCTGGTGGACGAGGACGAACTGCGCGAACAACTGGACCACATCCGGGGCCTGTCGCTGTCGCGCGGCGAATCCACCTGGCTGCGCGGCAACATGTTCTACGGCAAGCGGCAGATGTTCCGCCCCGATTTCATGGAATGGCTCGAGGCGCTGCGCCTGCCGCCCTATCATCTGGAAAAGCGCGACGGCCAGTATGAGCTGACCTTTGAGGGGCGCTGGCCCGAGGTCATGCTGTGGGAAATTCCGGCACTGTCGGTGCTGATGGAATTGCGGTCCCGCGCGGTCCTGAACCGGATGGGGCAGTTCGAGATGAAAGTGCTGTATGCCCGCGCGCTGACCAAGCTGTGGCAGAAAATCGAGCGGCTGCGCGGGGTCGAGGGGCTGCGGATCGCAGATTTCGGCACACGGCGGCGGCACAGCTATCTGTGGCAGGACCAATCGGTGCAGGCGATGATCGAGGGGTTGGGGCCGAAATTCATCGGCACGTCAAACTGCCTGATCGCGATGCGCCGCGATATCGAGGCCATCGGCACCAACGCGCATGAATTGCCGATGGTCTATTCCGCCTTGGCGCGCGATGACGCCGAACTGGCGCAGGCCCCCTATCAGGTGCTGGCCGATTGGCAGGATGAACATGACGGCAACCTGCGCATCATCCTGCCCGACACCTTTGGTACCCGCAATTTTCTGGATCGCGCGCCGGAATGGCTGGCAAGCTGGACCGGGATCCGTATTGATTCGGGCGCGCCCGAGGATGGGGCCGAGGCCGCCATCGCCTGGTGGCAGCGCATGGGCGAAGATCCGCGTGACAAGCTGATCATCTTTTCCGACGGGCTGGATGTCGAGCGGATCGAGAGCCTCGCCGACCGGTTTCGCGGCCGCGCGCGGGTCAGTTTCGGCTGGGGCACGTTGTTGACCAATGACTTCAGGGGTTTGGCGCCGGGCGATGGGCTGGCACCGTTCAGCCTTGTGTGCAAGGCCGTGGCGGCAGACGGGCGGCCCACGGTCAAACTGTCCGACAATCCGAACAAGGCAATGGGCCCGGCGGATGAAATCGCCCGCTATAAACGTGTGTTCGGCGTCGGCGATCAGGTGGCAGAGGCGGTGGTCGTCTAAGCGGCGCGGCCCGCGCTTGGTCAAGATGATTTAGCCTTGGTTACGCATGCGTTCCTCATGGCCCGACCGAGATATAGCGCATGCGCCCCGGTTCGATCACCGCCGCGGTCAGGATGCCGGTCGCATAGGCCCCTGTATCGACCGGAATGCGCGAATTGCCGGGGCGCGGATCGGGCGTGATCCAATGGCCATGCACGATCCACAGATCATCGCTGCGCGCGGCCTTCAGAAACGCCGGATCGCCCCACACCGGCGCGCGTTCGGATTGATCGGTTGGATGGCGGGTCGGATCAAACCCGGCATGGGCACAGACGATGTTACCGCTGCCAAGCCAGACCGGCCAATCCCGCAGCCATGTGATCATGTCCGGACCCAGCGCCCTGTGCAATGCGGCAGAGGCGGCATCCAGTTCCTCCAGATCGGCGCGCGGATCAGGGGCGGCGATACCGAAACTTTCCAATGTCGCGGTGCCGCCATTGATCAGCCAATTGCCGCCGCGTCCCGCCGGATCATCCAGAAAATCCAGCATCATGGTTTCGTGATTGCCGCGCAGGAAGGCCGCATTGTCCTGTAGCGCCATCAAACGCCGCAACACACCGGCGCTGTCAGGGCCGCGGTCGATCACGTCGCCCAGGTAAAGATGCGGCAGACCCGGTTCTTCGGCCTCAAGACGATCAAGCAGCGCGGCCAGCAGACTGTCATTCCCATGCACATCGCCAATCGCCGCAAATCGCAATTCGGGGGTCAGTGGCAAATCATAGGGCTTTGGATCAGGCGGCACCGCCATGATGCCGGTCTTTTTCCTGAACAGCCGGGAAATCAGTGACCTCATGCGGTTTCGGTGGCCCGGATTGCGTCGGCGATCGTGGCGATGGTGTGGTCCAGCGTCGGGCGGTCTTCGGCCTCGACCATGATGCGGATCAGGGGTTCGGTGCCGGATTTGCGCACCAGAACGCGGCCTGTCCCCTTCAACGCAGTGGTCGCGGCGGCGATACTGTCCTGCACCCTGGCCGAGCCAAGCGGATCGGACCCCGGCGCATAGCGGATGTTCTCCAGACGTTGCGGCACCGGCGTGAAAACCTGCGTCAGACGCGAGGCGGGCTGTCCCGTTTCGGCCATCGCCGCCAGCACCTGCAACGCCCCCACCAGGCCATCGCCTGTGGTCGCGTGATCGGTCATCACGATATGGCCCGACTGTTCGCCGCCAAGGTTGAACCCCCCGGCGCGCATCCGTTCCACCACATAGCGGTCGCCGACCTGTGTCCGTTCCAGCCCCACGCCCATGTCGTTCATGTGCCGCTCCAGACCCAGATTCGACATCACGGTGGCCACCAATGCGCCACCCTTCAGCATACCGGACATGGTCCAGCGGGTCGCGATCAACGCCATGATCTGATCGCCATCGGCGACCGCCCCGGTTTCGTCGATCACGATCAGCCTGTCGGCGTCGCCATCCAGACACAGCGCCACATGGGCCCCCGTCTCGCGCAGTTTGGCAATCGCGGCCTTCGGATGCGTGGACCCGCAATCGGCGTTGATATTGAATCCGTTCGGTGCAACCCCGATGGGGATCACCTCGGCCCCCAATTCCCACAATGCCTCGGGGGCCGCCCGCCATGCCGCGCCGTTGGCGCAGTCCAGCACCACTTTCAGCCCATCGAGCCGCAGGCCCTTGGGAAATGTCGTCTTTGCATATTCGACATAGCGCCCCAACGCGTCGTCGATCCGCACCGCGCGGCCAATCTGTTGCGGCGGTGCCAGGGGAACGCCCGCGTGGAACAGATGTTCGATCGCCGCCTCGTCCGCATCCGATAATTTGAACCCGTCGGGGCCGAAGAATTTGATCCCATTGTCTTCGGCCGGGTTGTGGCTTGCCGAAATCATCACGCCCAGATCGGCCCGCATCGACCGGGTCAGCCAGCCGACGCCCGGGGTCGGCAGCGGTCCCAGCAGGAACACGTTCATCCCCGTCGCGGTAAAACCCGCCGTCAGAGCGGTTTCCAGCATGTAACCCGATAGCCGCGTATCCTTGCCGATCACCACGCGGTGGGCCCCGGAATCGGCGCGAAAATGCCGCCCGGTCGCCGCCGCCAACCGCAGGGCCACCTCCGCGGTCATCGGCCACTCGTTCGCGCGCCCTCTGACCCCGTCTGTCCCAAACAATGATCGCGCCATGACAAACGTCCTTTTGACCTTGTAACGATTGGCGTAGGATAACTGGTCTGACCTGTAAAGCGGTTGAACCCCAACATATGGCGGTGGTTCGCCTGCATTTGTAACGTGATCGCTCAGCCGGATACTCCATCGCTAGCGCGCGTTGCAGCCAAACGAGGTGCCAGATAAGGCCAATCATACAATCGCGGATGACGTTTTGCACGGTTTGGAACAAGATGGTCACCCGGTCACACCCTCCTTGGTCGTGTTGACGGAGGTTCGGAGCGGGCTGGGACCAGCCTGATCGAAATAAATACGCCGGGCGAGCCGGGTCCAGAAATCAGCGCTTAGGTCGTCACGGAAAATTGTATCGGTGCCGGGCGCACGCCACGGAAGTGCGCAAGGCAGTCGGGCATTGGCGGGCACAAACCGCAGCCGCAAAACATCAAGTTCGCGACGCGTGAACAGGCACCCCTTTCGCTCGGGTCCAAATTCAAGGTCCCAAGCTGTTCGCGCCGCCGCCTGCAAAGCGTCTGATGGCATCTGGCCGCCTGCAACGGCAAAGCTTGCCCATGTTGACAGCGGCTGCGGCGACCGGTTCGCGCGATAGGCGGTGATCCGTTGACGATCTTCGGGCAGCAAGGCTACGCCCAGAAAATCCAGGACAGCGCCGATGATACCGTCGGGTCGCAGCATGGCGCGATCAAACGACATCATACAGAAATTCTTTGGATCGAAGCCTGTCTTAAGATCATCGATCAACCCGTTGTAGTCGCACCAAAGCCCATCCACCATCCCGTGGGTTAGAGCCGTTTCAAGCAAAGCCAATGGCGGCGGCGGCGGACGGCTGCGAGAGATTTCGAGATAAACCGATTGGAGAAATTGCCATTGGCTTCGCAACAGGCAGAGCACTTGCACAGCCTCAAAGCCGTCGAAAATGCTGTGCAATAGCGCCATATCGACGCGCCCGCCCGGCCCACCACCGCGTGAAAACTCCTCGCTGGATAGAAAAAGCGTAACATCCGCTTCGCGCCATGTCTGCGCAAGCGACCGGATTCCCGCTATTCCGCCGTCGGGTATGAAATAAGCCATGGGAAGATTGATCCAGTCTGTTAGCAATCCGTGATGGCCAGAATGACGTCCGATCTGCGGATAGATAATTTTGTGCCGGGCCAACAATTCACGGTTTTCAGAGAATGCATCCTGGATGGCCGTCGTGCCGGTCTTGTGCGTTCCGATGTGAATAACGACCCTAGCCATCGCGCAGCACCGCACGCGTCATGTCCAGATATAGTCGCCCGAACGTTTGCGAAGGCTCAAGAACCGCTTTCTCACCCCATTCATTCCAAGCATTGATAAACAATTCCTGCCGATACGATCCCTCTAGCCTTTCCCGGCAAAGTGCATCCAACCAAGCGCGATATGCAGCGGGAGTCCCTCCAAGTGCGATATGGGCCCTCGCGCCACGGCGGGCTGTATTGTCCCAGCTTGGCATGACGCCTGCAATTGTGTTCTTCGGCAGGCTTTGGATATGTTTCTGTGTCAGTGATTTCTCTGCAACTGCGGCATAGTCATAGATCAATCCACCAAAGTCCGGGGTGGGCCCATCGGCCGCCATGCGATTTCCATATGACCCGCCAAAAAGCAACTCCGGCGAGTCGACCAATCCATGTGGTGGCATTTCGATCCAAAAGTCGAGTAGATCGTTGGGAAATTTAGGATCACGGATATGAAATGCCACTGCTCCAAATTCAATATCTGCGAACCCCTGCTCTGCAAAAGCGCGACGTAAGCGGGGCAGATTAGCCGCCGGGTCTGGCATTTCTTCAGGCCGATAAATCACAAATCGCGGCCGTCGGCCATCCGGGCGCAGATACCGGGAATCACGCATGTAAGGTGCAACAGACGCAGCAAGTCTTTCTTCGAAACCGGGTGCGTAGCGTTGGTGCAAAAGTATTTCGCCTGATAGTCCATCCCAATTTCGCCGCCAGCTTTCATTCGCCCAACACAGGTAGAACGGAAAATCAACGTCGGCACGCCGCATCAGACCGTCCAAAGGGGTTTGAAGAACGCGGTCGGGATCAAACCAATAATGATAGACGCAAAAAGCATCGACTCCGGCGTGACGTGCCAGCCTTGCTTGCTCGCCCATGACCTCTGTAGCCCGCAGATCATAAAAGCCGAGATCGCTTGGAAGCATCGGCTGCAAATGCCCGGCAAACATGGAGCGACCGGACAGCGCAGCTTGCCATTCGGTAAAGCCTTTCCCCCACCAACGGTCATTCTGCGGGATTGGATGAAATTGTGGCAGATAGAATGCTGACACAAATTTCGGACGCGATGGTGCATCAGTGGCCGCAAGATCGCTCGTCTGAGCAACGCGCTGTCCCGCTGCAACAACCAGCCCGCCCGTGGCGCGTTCCAAGGCATGGGCGAGAGTGCCATCGACCTGACCCTGTTCAGTTTCGAACATGTGAGGTTCGATATGCAAGGCTTTCAGCATTCCAATAACAATTGGTTTCGCCCACCAAATTGAACCCGCCGCAAAATGGATATCCGCAAGCGTCGCCTGACATTCGACACGGCGCAGCACTTCGCGGGTTCTTTCCCGGTTCAAGCCCCACCAATTTTCTGCGACCAGACATTGACCGTCTGCCACCAACATTGCAGCGCTGCGATCTGCGATCAATCGAATTAAAAGATCATTTGCGCCATTCTTCGGAAGAACCCCTTCGACCAGATGCTTGCGCCACGCGTCACCATCGACACGATGCGGTGATTTTTTGGAATGTAGTTTGCATACAAGATTATAGCCGTCAAAAGCTCCAGAATTCAAGAGGTGAAGAAATGGAAGAATATCACGCCCATGATTCGGCATTGGTAACATAAAGGCAGTGGGGAACTGCTGCCTGATCTTTTCAGTCAACTCTATTGTTTCCTGACCTCGCCAAGTTATGGTTATGAACAGGTCGAATTTGAAGTCGGCCTTTGACAGTCGATCTGCAAATTCGGGCCACAGATCGGGATAATATAGATGCAGCGCAATTGCATATGGGGCCTTTGGCCTGTCCGGGTCGAAGCGCAAAACGGGCGCGGGACATTCGGGAAGACCTTCTTTCTGTGGCGAACGCACGGGACGGTTCTCGCGGTGACCTATTTCGAGAAAGTGGCGAAATGCAGAGATTTCTGCGCGCGCCACATCCGGGTTTAGCCTGAGGTACGCCTCTGCCGAGAAACTGCTGTTGGGTTGCAGACCAATTCGCTCACCAAAAAGAATATAGTGTCGCAGCGGAAAGGCGCGATATATCGGATTCAGCGTGGGATTCGCTTTTCGGTAGAAATCATGATCAAACAGTCCGCTGCGAGACGCGGACTTAAGGAAAGTGCGCTCAATCTTGCTCAAATTGAAGAGGCGGCGCAACTTGGCGGCGCGCTCGGCCCACAGAAAAAATTTGGCCCGCAGACCTTGAAACAAGAACAATCGGCGCAAGCACTCTTTTTGAAAGGAATTACTATGCATCATATTTGATAGCCTCACATTTCGTGCAGCAAGCGGGGTGCATGGCGGTGCAGCAGTAAAAGCCCCACAGCCAAGGGAATTAAGGCGATGCTAGCGCTAAGTAGTGGGGTTACCCAATTAACATCATAGCCGGGGTAAATCGCTGACCGCGTCAGCGCGATGGCCTGCGTCAAGGGATTGGCCAGCACCCAATTGTTGAAGGGTGGCGGTACGGCTTCGGGCAAAAATACGATGCCAGAAATGATGAATAGCGGCCGGTTCGCAATTGACCACAGCCTTTCCCAGACCGGCCACCAACCAAACAGAAACGCATTCATGACGCCAACCCCGAATCCCCATACGGCAGCCAGAGCCAGCCCCTGCGCCAACAATTCCGGATGCAGAACCAACCGGTCTGTTGCCAGCCCGGATAGCGCCCCGAGGACCAATGCGATAACAACGGTCTGTGTCAGCAGATTCAATACGAAACGCGCCAGTATTGCGTCGATCCAGCTGACGGCAGGATAAGACAACAGCGGGCGCGAGAAACGTAACGCAACGCCGGTTTTCTGTGCCAAATCCAGGTACAACGCAAATGGAAGATACCCGGTCGCATAGAATAAGGCAAAATCCTTTCCCAATGGCGGGGCAGCAAAGGCCAGCGCAAACACTATCGCCAATAGCGCGACTGCAGCAACCGGTTCGACAATCGCCCAAAGATATCCGCCCGCAACCCGACCTTGTGCCGTCGCAATTTCGCGCAGGATCAAGGCCGAAATCGCGCGAAACGGTGATCGTTGGATCGCCGCGGGAAAATCGAGTTCAGTTGGCAAAATTGTCTCCGTTAGCGATTTGTTGGTGGAATCAGGTCTACCTTACAGACCGTGAACAAACTGCAAACGGATGCTTGGAATGGCCGCCCCTTTGATCCGCTCGGAGGCTTCGACTGCGGCGCGTGTTCTGCCGGGGCCGCATGTGCCGCCACCGCTGCCGTTTCCGGCGCGGCCAGCAGCGCAGCCCACACCTTTGCCGACGCCTCCGACCGCTGTGGCAGTGCCGCCAAAGGCACGCTGGCGCGGCAGGCACTGGGGCGTTCTAATGTCCTTTGTGCTTGCCGTCGCGCTGCCGGTTGCGCTGGCGGGGTGGTACCTGTTCGCCCGCGCCGAGGATCAGTTTCGCGCCCATCTGGGCTTTGCAATCCGGGGCGAAGCCGGGGCCGCGGCCCTGATTGACGGGATGGCCGGGTTGGCGGCTTTGGGCGGTTCATCGTCGACTGATAGTGCGATTCTTGAGGAATTTCTGCTGTCGAATGCACTTGTTTCGCGGGTGGACGCGCGGGTTGGGCTCTCGGCCCGGTGGGCGCGGTCGTCTGACCCTCTCTTTGGTTACACGGGGCAATCTACTGAGGATTTGGTTAAATTCTGGCCGCGCATGGTGGGGTTTACCACACGGCCCGGCAGCGGATTGATCGGTGTCTCCGTGGCCGCCTTTGCGCCGGATGACGCCGCCGACATCGCGCGCGCCATCCGCGATGAAAGCGAGGCTCTGGTGAATGACTTGTCACGCGCCGCGCGCGACGACGCCCTGCGTCAAGGCACCGAAGAATTGGCGCGCACCATGACCCGACTGACCGCGGCGCGTCAGGCGATGGCGACGTTCCGCGCGACAAGCCGGATTGTTGATCCGGCGGCGGATATCTCTGGCGAAATGGGCATCGTTGCGGACTTGCAACGCAAACTGTCCGAGGAACTGGTGACGCTGGATTTGCTGAACAATGATGCTGCCGGGCTGCGCACATCGCGCAATGCCGATGTGTCAGGTGCGCGGATTGCGCAGACAGAACGCCGTATCGCCGTGCTGCGGGATCGAATCGCGGCAGAGCGTGAAAAATTCGGCGGGCTGGCCGAACGCGATTATGCGCAGGTTTTGACCCAGTTCGAGGCGCTGTCGGTCGAGTTGGAATTTGCCCAGCAGTCCTATGTCGCGGCGCTGGCTGCGCTTGATCTTGCCCGGTCCGAAGCGCGGCGGCAGTCGCGCTATCTTGCCGTTTACGAAGATCCGCAGCCGCCGCAGTCCGCCACGGCCCCGCGCCGGGGCATGCTGCTGGCGAGTGTGGCGGTGGCGGCCTTGCTGATCTGGTCGGTTGTGGTTCTGGGCGCCTATGGCCTGCGCGACAGATTGTAACGCATGATCACGCTGGATCGCCTGAGCAAGACCTACCGCAACGGCGGCACGCGACAGGTCATTGCGCGCGATGTCTCGGTCACGTTTCCGGGCGGGCAATGCCTTGGGCTTTTGGGGCGCAATGGGGCGGGGAAATCCAGCCTCTTGCGGTTGATCGCCGGACTGATGCGGCCCGATTCTGGGGAAATCCGGCGCCAAGGCAGCGTATCCTGGCCAGTTGGGTTTCAGGGAAGTTTCCATCCCGATCTGACGGGCGAAGAGAACACCCGCTTTGTCGCGCGGCTTTATGGGTGCGACACTGCGGGTCTGGTCGAATTTGTCACGCAATTCTCTGAACTTGGCCATCAGATGCGCCAACCCACCCGGGTCTATTCGTCCGGTCAGAAGGCGCGGCTGGCTTTTGCCGTCTCGATGGGGGTTCCGTTTGACACCTATTTGATCGACGAGGTCACAGCCGTCGGCGACGGGGCTTTTCGCGCGCGCAGCGAGGCCATGTTGCGGACACGCTTGCAGGGCGCGGGCGCTATCCTTGTGTCACATTCGATGGATCTGTTGCGGCGCTTGTGCGGCCCCGGCGCGGTGCTGGAGAATGGCAGGATTTTCTATTACGCCAAGGTGGAACGGGCGATCGAACATCACGAACATCTGTTGCGCGGGCAGTTGCCGCCGTGGATGCGATGATGCCACGGCAAAAGCATCAGGCGATAACCGTGTTGATGCCGACGCGGAATGGGGCGCGGTTTTTGGCCGCGCAATTGGCTAGCCTTGCGGCGCAGACCCGGTTGCCCCGGGCCCTGATCCTGTCGGATGACGGATCACAGGATCAGACCTGCCAGATCGCTACCGCGTTTGCCCGCGATGCACCGTTTCCGGTTCGGATTCTGTGCGGGCCTGAGCGCGGGCTGACCGCCAATGCGCTGCGGCTTTTGCAAGCGGCCCCTGCCGGTCCGTTGGCGTGGTCCGATCAGGATGACGTCTGGCTGCCCGACAGATTGGCACGCGGGGCGGAGGCTTTGGCAGGTTTGCCGGCGCATCGACCTGTGATTGCCGCCGCCGCCCGTATCGTGACCGATGTGAAACTCGTACCGCGCGGTGTGGTGCGACCCACGCGATCGGCCGATTTTGCAACCGTGCTGGTGCAGAATCCGGCGGCGGGAAACACGATCCTTATGAACGCCGCAGCGGCCGATTTGGCGCGGGCGGCGGCAAGCGACACAACGCGTTTGGCACCATTCCCAGACTGGTGGCTTTGTCAGATCGTACTCGGCGCTGGCGGTACGGTGATCTTGGACCCGCAGCCCTCGGTATTGTATCGCCAGCATGGTACAAATGCTCTTGGAGCGGCGCGCGGCTTGTCTGCGCAGTTATCAAGGGCGCGTCGCCTGTTTGATGGCACATTCGGGGACTGGCTGCGACAGAACATTCGCGTATTGTTCGCCTCCCGGCATCGCTTTGCGGCCCGTAATCGTCTGATATTGGAACAACTTGACGCAGATTTCGCAAACCGGCGGTTCCGTCCGGGGCTGCAAGGCATGACGCGCGCCGACCTGACCGGCGATGTTGCTTTTCGATTGGCTGCACGGTTGGGGTGTCTTTATGCCTAGCGCCGTTTTCGTGACAATTGTGCGGGCAATTCATGTCTTGGTCATGATCCTGCCACGCGCATGGCGGCGCGCCCGCGCATCTTTCCTCCAAACGGAGGATGCCAATGCCGCAGATGCAGCACAGTGTGAACTTCACCAACCCGGCCTGGGTCTATCTGGCCGGGATCGAAACGCTGGAAACGGTGACCACGCCGCAGGGCACATGGGTCTACGCAGGGTCGCGCGCGTTGGGCGGGGTCACCGGCTTTGCGGTTACCGACGGCGCGGCGACGGTTCTGGGATCATGGGCCGTGCCGGGGCGTGGGTCGTCCTTTCTGCTGGAGGAGATCGGCTGGATCGACGTCAACGGTCAGCCCCGCTTGATCGTGACCGAAACGGCCAGCAGCCATGTCGAAAGCTTTGCGATTGGCGCGGACGGGCGATTGTCCGGGGCAATTTCCCTGACAGGGCTGGGCAGCACGGCGATCGGACAGATTGCCACTGTCGCCACATCGGGCGGGGATGTGGTGATTTCCGGTGCGGCCGTGACACCTGGATTGACTCTATTCCGCATGACCACGCCTGCGGCAGCGACCCTTTTGCCAGCGTCGGGCAGCACCGTCACCGCGTCACTCACCCTCCCCGACACGCCAAAAACCGCGCTCTCCGACAGCGCGGATGTGGTGACATTCGGCGCGGCGCAGCGGTTCGTGGTGAACGCGGCGCAGGGCGATGGCGGACTGTCAAGTTTCTCTGTAGCTGGGGACGGCACCCTGACCCTGATCGACACCATCGGGGTCAAGGAAGGCATCTGGGCCACGGGGATCGCGGCTCTGGCCCCGGTCATGGCCCATGGCACCCAATACGCCGCCGTTGCCGCGACCCTGTCCAGCAGCCTGACCTTGGTGCGCGTCAACCCTTTGGGCGTGATGTTTGTCGCGGACCACCGTTTCGACGACTTGACCACCCGGTTCTCGCGGCTGACCGATGTCGCAGCGTTCGAGGTGGGCGCGCGGGGGTTCATCGTCGCGGGGGGCGCGGATGACGGGATCAGCCTGTTCGAGGTGCTGCCCGACGGGCAATTGTTCCATCATCAGGCGCTGGCGCAGGCCCCGGGCCAGGTGCTGTCGAATGTCAGTGCCGTCACTGTGGCGAATACCGGCAGCGCAGTGCAGATTTTCATCGCCGGATCGGGCGTGCAGGGCGTGACCCAGCTGGTGCTGCCCAAGGCCCAGATCGCTGCGCCTTTGATCGGTGGAGCCGGGGCTGATCTGCTGTCGGGTGGCGCGGTCGATGACCTGATCTGGGGGGGCGCGGGGGCTGACACGCTGATCGGCGGCGACGGGCGCGATATTCTGGCGGGTGGGCCCGGCGCGGATCGGCTGACCGGGGGCAACGGCGCGGATATCTTCATCTTTGATCGCGGACCCGACCGTGACCAGATCGAGGATTTTCAGCGCGGTGCGGACAAGATCGACCTGTCAGGTTGGGGCCGGGTGTATTCCCCCGCAGAATTGACCATTCGCAGCCGCCCGACCGGCGCGGATGTCAGTTTCGAAGGCAACACCCTGCGGATCATAAGCGCCGATGGCACGGCGCTGGACGCGATGTTGTTAGCCGACAGCTTCCTGTTCTGACCCTGACACAAAACCGGAAAATGGTGAGCCGTGCGGGATTCGAACCTGCGACCCAGTGATTAAAAATCACTTGCTCTACCAACTGAGCTAACGGCCCCACGAGGGGCTAATTATGAATATGCCGTAACAGGGTCAACCCCAAAAACAGGGACAATTTCGACCACGCTGGATTCCGGGCAGGTCCGGGTTTATACCGGCACATCGGACCTGTAGGGATGAACCGGGATGGCGCTGGCCTTTATGAAGATGCACGGGCTTGGCAATGACTTTGTCGTGGTCGATGCGCGCGATGCGCAGGTGGACGTCCGGCCTGCGCTGGTGGCGGCGCTGGCCGACCGGCATCTTGGCATCGGGTTCGATCAGCTGGCCGTGATCCATCCCGGTGGCAATGCTGATGCGCATCTGGAATTTCTGAATGCGGATGGGTCCGCAAGTGCGGCCTGCGGTAACGCGACCCGCTGTATCGCGCGGTTTCTGATGGATAAAACCGGACGTGACCGGCTGGTGCTGACGACGGCGCGGGGACAGCTGGTGGCCGAAGATCGCGGTGCCGGGTTGACAGCGGTCAACATGGGGCAACCGCAGATGGATTGGCAGGATATTCCGCTGGCCCATGCGATGGACACGCTGGAATTGCCGATTGACGGCGCACCGACCGCGACAGGCATGGGCAACCCGCATTGCACGTTTTTTGTGCCCGATGCGCTGGCGGTCGATCTGGCCCTGCGCGGGGCCGCGATCGAACATCACCCGCTGTTTCCCGCGCGCACCAATGTGCAATTTGCCCATGTCGCGGGGCCGGATCACCTGCGGATGCGGGTCTGGGAACGCGGCGTGGGGGTCACTCTGGCGTCCGGGTCGTCGTCCTGTGCGGTGGCGGTCGCGGCGCACCGGCGCGGCCTGACCGGGCGGCAGGTGCAGGTCGATCTGGACGGCGGCACGTTGCAGATCGACTGGACGGACGATGGCGTGTGGATGATCGGGCCGACGATGCATGTCGCGGATGGCATCCTAAGCGATCAGTTTCTGGCGGCGATCCCATGACCGTGCCGATCCTGTCCACGCATGGCTGCCGCCTGAACGCCTATGAATCCGAGGCCATGCGCGAATTGGCGACGCAGGCGGGCGTGGAAAACGCCGTGATCGTAAACACTTGCGCGGTGACCGCCGAGGCGGTGAAAAAGGCGCGCCAGGACATCCGCCGCCTGAAGCGCGACAATCCGGGGGCGACCATCATCGTGACGGGCTGCGCGGCCCAGACCGAACCCGCGACCTTTGCCGCGATGGCCGAGGTGGACCACGTCATCGGCAATACCGAGAAAATGCAGGCCGAGACATGGTCCCGGCTGGCCCCCGATTTCGTCGGGGACACCGAACGCGTGCAGGTCAACGATATCATGAGCGTGCGCGAAACCGCAGGCCATCTGATCGACGGCTTTGGCCGTCACCGCGCCTATGTGCAGGTGCAGAACGGCTGTGATCACCGCTGCACCTTCTGCATCATTCCGTTCGGGCGCGGCAATTCGCGGTCGGTTCCGGCGGGCGTGGTGGTGGATCAGATCAGGCGGCTGGTGGATCGCGGGTTCCTTGAGGTGGTGCTGACCGGCGTTGACATGACGTCCTGGGGGGCTGATCTGCCGGGCGCGCCCCGGCTGGGCGATCTGGTGATGCGGATCCTGCGGCTGGTGCCCGATCTGCCCCGGCTGCGGATATCATCCATCGACAGCATCGAGGTGGACAACGCGTTGATGGGCGCGATTGCGACCGAGCCGCGCCTGATGCCGCATCTGCACCTGTCGTTGCAGCACGGCGATGACCTGATCTTGAAGCGGATGAAGCGGCGGCACCTGCGCGATGACGCGATCCGGTTTTGCGAAGATGCCCGCGCCGTGCGGCCTGATATGACCTTTGGGGCCGATATCATCGCCGGGTTCCCGACCGAAACCGATGCACATTTCGCGCAATCGCTGGCGTTGGTGCGGGACTGCGGGCTGACCTGGCTGCATGTGTTTCCCTATAGCGCGCGGCAGGGCACACCGGCGGCGCGGATGCCACAGGTGGAGGCGGGCACGATCCGCGACCGCGCAGCGCGGTTGCGGGCGGCGGGCGATGCCGCAGTGGCGCAACATCTGGCGTCGCAACTGGGGGTGACCCACAAGGTGTTGACCGAAAGCCCGCAGATGGGCCGCACCGAGCAATTCGCCGAAGTCCGCTTTGCCACCCCGCAACCCGAGGGTGCGATTGTGACCGCGGGCATCCGGGCTGTTCAAGACGGTCGGCTTGTGGCTTGATCTGTCGACGGGGGGCGCTGCCCCCCGACCCCCGGGATACTTCTGGCAAGATGAATGAAGGAGCGCGCAATGCACCCGAACCCCGCTTTTCGCCGTGTCGCGGCGGAGCATAGCCTTGACCTGATCCGCGCGCGGTCATTCGGCATCCTGACGGTTGGTGCCTCTGAGGGGCCGTTGGCCAGCCACATTCCGTTCCTGCTGTCGGATGATGCCGCCCAGGTCGAATTTCATCTGGTGCGCAATTCACCGATGGCGCGCGCCTTGGAAGAGGGGGCTTTGGGCGATGGTGCAGCGGTGCGGCTGATCGTGGAGGGGCCGGAGGGGTATGTGTCCCCCGACTGGTATGGCGCAGAGGATCAGGTGCCGACCTGGAACTATGCCGCCGTGCATCTGACAGGCCGCGCGCGGCTAGCTCCGGAGGTGGATTTTCATGCGCTGCTGGACCGGTTGTCGGCGCATTTCGAGGACCGGTTGCGGCCCAAGACGCCTTGGGTGTCGTCCAAGATGTCCGAGGGCGTGATGGACCGGATGATGCGCGGGATTGTGCCCTGTCTGATGGCGGTCAACGACATTCAGGCGACCTGGAAGCTGGGCCAGAACAAGCCGGATGAGGTGCGGCGGGCGGCGGCGGCGGGGCTGGAGGGCGTGGGGAACGGGGCTTTGGCCGCGCTGATGCGCGATCCACCCGGCTGATAGCCCGCGTGATAGCCCGCATGATAGACAGCGCGCGCGGCGCAGGCTAGCGTTCCGGTGAACCGGAGGTCCGCCATGAAACTGATCCACGCTCCTGCCTCGCCCTTTGTCCGCAAGGTGCGGGTGACACTCATCGCCTGCAACATGGCGGATCGCGTCGAACTGGTGCCGGTGGCGACCACGGCGCTGGCGACCGCGCCCGCAGCACGCGCCGCCAATCCGCTGGGCAAGATCCCGGCCCTGATCCGGGACGATGGCCCCGCCTTGCACGATTCGGGCGTGATCTGCCGCTATCTGGATACACTTGCGGGGGCTGGGCTGTTCGATCCCACCGACTGGGCGGCGATGACGCTGGAATCGCTGGCGGATGGCATCATGGAGGCGGGGGTGCTGATGGTCTATGAGACGCGCCTGCGCCCGCCAGAGGCGCAATTCGCGCCTTGGGTCGAGGCGCAATGGGGCAAGATCACCGGCGCGCTGGATGATATCGAGGCGAATTGGATGGGGTATCTGGACGGACCCCTGACCGGGGCGCAGATCGCGGTGGGTTGTGCGCTGGGATATCTGGATTTCCGCCACGGCGCACGGAACTGGCGCGCGGGCCGTGGCGGGTTGGATGACTGGTTCGCGGCGTTTTCGCAGCGGGACGCGATGCTGGCGACGCAGCCCGCGTAACGCGGGGGGTCAGGCCCCCGCGATCATCTCGGATTGTTTGACGATCACCTCGGCCTGCTTGATCGAGGCGATATCGACAAGGCGGCCCTTGTAGACGGTGGCACCTTCGCCGCGCGACTTGGCGTCGTCCATCGCCTTCAGGATTTCGCGCGCCTCGGCCACGGCGGCGTCGGACGGGGTGAACACCTCGTTGGCCAGCGCGATCTGTTTCGGGTGGATCGCCCATTTGCCGACCATGCCCAGCGTGGCCGACCGGCGGGCCTGCGCGCGATAGCCGTCGTCATCCGAGAAATCGCCGAACGGGCCGTCGACGGGCAGCACGCCATGGGTGCGGCAGGCGGCGACGATGGCGGCCTGCGCCCAATGCCAGGGGTCCGACCAATATTTCGCGCCGTCGCGCAGCAGGTAATAGTTTTCCTGCGTGCCGCCGATGCCGGTCGTCTGCATCCCCATCGAGGCGGCGAAATCGGCAGCACCGAGGCTCATCGCCACCAGACGCGGCGAGGCGCTCGCGATCTCTTCGACATGGGCGATGCCGGCGGCCGATTCGATGATCACTTCGAAGGTGATGGGTTTCGCGCGGCCCTTGGCGCGTTCAATCGCTGTGACCAGCGCATCGACGGCATAGACATCGGCGGCGCAGCCGACCTTGGGGATCATGATCTGGTCCAGCCGGTCGCCGCATTGTTCCAGCAGGTCCACCACATCGCGATACCAGAACGGCGTGTCCAGCCCGTTGATCCGCACCGAGACGGTCTTTTTGCCCCAATCAAGGCTGTTGACGGCGGTGATGATATTGGCGCGCGCGGCGTCCTTGTCGGTGGGGGCGACGCTGTCTTCCAGATCAAGGTTGATCACGTCGGCGGCGCTGGCGGCCATTTTCTCGAACAAGGCGGGGCGCGAGCCGGGGCCGAACAACTGGCAGCGGTTCGGGCGGGCGATGGGGGTGGGCTGAATACGGAACGACATAAGGGCCTCCGGGTAAGGATGTTGCGATCAGATTGCCCGGAGGGTTAGGAAATTGCGCGCGCCCCCGCAAGCGGATTGTGCAGGCGCAGCAAATGGCGTCAGATCGCGGCGCGGCGGCTTTCGTCCAGATAGATCTCGCGCAGCCGTGCCACCACGCTGCCTGGCTGGCCGGTGCCCACGGCAACGCCGTCGATCTGCACCACGGGCATGACGAACATGGTGGCCGAGGTGATGAACGCCTCATCGGCGGCCTGGGCTTCGGCGATGGTAAAGGGGCGCTCTTCGACCTCCATCTGGGCTTCGCGGGCAAAGCGCAGCACGGCGGTGCGGGTGATCCCGCTGAGAATCGCGTTGCCCAGATGCCGGGTGATGATGCGGTTGCCCACCACGATATAGGCGTTGTTCGACGTGCCTTCGGTGACATGGCCGTCCTCGACCATCCAGGCATCGTCGCAACCGGCCTTTTTCGCCATCATCTTGCCCATAGACGGATACAACAGTTGCACCGTCTTGATATCGCGGCGACCCCAGCGGGCGTCCTCGATGGAGATCACCTTCATGCCCGTCTTGGCCAGCGGGGATTGCGTGATGCCGGGTTTCGATTGCGTGAACAACACCAGCGTCGGCGGCGTGTCGGCGGGCGGAAAGGCGAAATCGCGGTCGCCGGGATTGCCGCGCGTGACCTGCAGATAGACCAGCCCGTCATGGATCGCGTTGCGCATCACCAGTTCGCGGTGGATTGCCAGCAGGTCATCGTCGGAACAGGGCGCGGCCATGTCCATCTCGGCCAAAGACCGGTGCAGGCGCGCGGTGTGGCCGGGGAAATCAATCAACTTGCCGTCCAGCACCGATGTCACCTCATAGACCCCGTCCGACATCAGGAAGCCGCGATCAAAGATCGACACGGTGGCCTCGGATTCGGG
The DNA here is from genome assembly GCA_945881965.1 of Paracoccus haematequi. Taxonomy (GTDB): domain Bacteria; phylum Pseudomonadota; class Alphaproteobacteria; order Rhodobacterales; family Rhodobacteraceae; genus UBA9554. The sequence goes on from CAMCVS010000002.1 coordinate 286,273, forward strand.
CAGGTAATGACCATTGACATAGACGGTGCGCATCGCGGCTCTCCTGAAGGTGACCCACATGTGTTGCGTGATCGTAAAGGCGGGTCAAGAGGGGAGGGGCTGGTGGAGCCAAGGGGAGTCGAACCCCTGACCTCTTGCATGCCATGCAAGCGCTCTACCAACTGAGCTATGGCCCCAGACCGTTCAGCCGCCAGTGGCCGCTGTGTGGCGCTGTCTAGTGAGTGGTGCGGGCGGGATCAAGCGGAAAATACCGCCCGCGCGGGTGGATCACAGCTCGTCTTCGTCGCCGGGCACGTCGGTGATGTCGTCGAGGGAGACGTTGTCGTCATCCTCTTCCTCCAGCAGCTCGTCGTCGAGTTCGATATCCACGTCTTCGTCGTCGATCACGTCCAGATCGGTTTCGGCCTCGGCGGCTTTCATCTTTTTGATCGCGCCATCGGCGGCGTCGGCGGCAATCATGCGGCCGCGGTGCACTTCAAGCTCGACGACCTCGCCCGTGTAGGGGCTGACGATCGGGCGCTTGTTCAGGTCATAGAACCGTTTACCGGTGGTCGGGCACAGGCGTTTGGTGCCCCATTCGGGTTTGGGCATGGAATCCCTCTTTCTTTCATCGCTTGATGATTCAGCGGCAAGTGCCATAAGCGGCAGGGCGTGTCAAAGCGAATTGCCACGTTCAGGCTGTATCTGGAACCGCATATGACCACCCATGTCCTGCCGGGCAATCCCCCGGTCGAAATCACCTTGCGGCGGTCGGCGCGTGCGCGGCGGTTGTCGCTGCGGGTGTCGGGGCTGGACGGGCGGGTGACGCTGACGATGCCGCCCCATGCCAGCACGCGGTCGGCGCTGGAATTTGCCAGCGAAAAGGCGGATTGGCTGCGGCGGCATGTGGCGGCGCGGGCCGATGATTGCGTGGTGGCCCTGGGGGGCGCAGTGTTGGTCGAGGGGCGGGAACTGCGGCTGGTGCCGCTGGCCACCGGGCGCGCGCCGCGTGTTGATGGCGATGATCTGCTGGTACCGGGGTCTGCGGCCACGGTCGGGCGGCGGGTGCAGGCGTTTCTGAAAGCGCGCGCGCGCGACCGGCTGGCGGCGGCATCGGACATGTATGCCGCCAAGCTGGGGCGCAGGTATTCCAGCCTGACGCTGCGGGATACCCGGTCACGCTGGGGGTCGTGTTCGTCGAATGGCGGGCTGATGTATTCCTGGCGGCTGATCCTCGCGCCGCCTGCGGTTCTGGATTATGTCGCGGCCCACGAGGTGGCGCATCTGGCCGAGATGAACCATTCGCCCGCGTTCTGGGCCGTGGTGACGCGGCTTTATGGCCCCTATGCCGCGCCGCGTGGCTGGTTGCAGCGCGAAGGCGCGCGCCTGCACCGCTATCGGTTCGATTGACGGGGCGGGCCTTTGTGATCACATGGCGCGATGACCCAGACCCCGCGCCTTGATCCCGTTCAATCCGCCCCCGTCATGTCCGCGCATGACCGCGTCTATCGCGGCTTGCGCACGCGGATCATGCATGGCGATATCGACCCCGGTCAGGCGCTGACGCTGCGGGGCTTGGGGCGCGAGTTTGGCATGTCGATGACCCCGGTGCGCGAAGCGATCAACCGCCTGTCCGCCGAGGGTGCGCTGACGGTGTCGGCGTCGGGGCGGATTTCCACGCCGGAACTGACCAACGAGCGGATCGAGGAACTGGCCAGCCTGCGCGCCCTGATCGAGGTCGAGCTGGCCTCCCGCGCCCTGCCGCGCGCGCATCTGGCGCTGATCGAACGGTTGCAGACCATCAACAGCTCTGTGGGTGACGCGGCGGCGCGCGGCGATGCCGTGGGATACATCCGCGCCAATCTGGAATTTCACCGCACACTGTACCTGCGCGCCCAGGCCCCCGCGATGCTGGCCATGGCGGAAACCGTGTGGCTGCAACTGGGCCCCACCATGCGGTCGCTATATGTGCGGCTGAACCGCAAAGACCCGCCGCAATATCATCGCCTGATCCTGTCGGCGCTGCGGGCGGGGGATGAGCCCGGTCTGCGTCTGGCGGTGCGCACCGATGTCACGCAGGGGCTGCGGATGATTCAGGGCTAGGCGATCTTCAGCGCCACGATCCCCGCGATGATGAGGGCAATCCCCGCCACCCGCAACGCGCTGACGGGTTCGTTCAGCAAGATGACGGCGGCGATGGCGGTGCCCACGGTGCCGATGCCGACCCAGACGGCATAGGCGGTGCCCACCGGCAGGTCTTTCATCGCCAGCGACAACAGCCAGAACGACGCCAGCGCGCCCGCGATGGTGATCACGGATGGCCACAGCCGCGTAAAACCTTCGGAGTATTTCAGCCCCAGCGCCCAGCCGGTTTCCATCAGACCGGCCAGAACCACCAACAGCCAGGGTGACATCAGGCCGCCAGCCCCTTGGCACCCATGGTCAGGAATTTCTTGCGCCGCGCGTCGATCAGCGCCTTGCGTTTCAGCGGCGTCAGTTCGGCCAGCATGCCCGCGATGGCATCGCCCACCGCGCCGATCGTGGTCGCGCGGTCGCGGTGCGCGCCGCCCAGCGGTTCCGCGATGATCCGGTCGATCACGGCCAGCTTTTTCAGGTCCTGCGCGGTCAGGCGCAGCGCCTCGGCGGCTTCGCGCATCTTTTCGGCGTCTTTCCACAGGATCGACGCGCAGCCTTCGGGCGAGATCACCGAATAGACCGAATGTTCCAGCATGGCCACCGAATTGGCCGTGGCAAAAGCCACCGCGCCGCCCGATCCACCTTCGCCGATGATGACGGATACCAGAGGCACGCCGATTTGTAGGCATTTCTCGGTCGCGCGCGCGATCGCCTCGGCCTGCCCGCGTTCCTCGGCGCCCTTGCCGGGATAGGCGCCGGGGGTATCGACCAGCGTGATGACAGGCAGGTTGAACCGGTCGGCCAGATCCATCAGGCGGATCGCCTTGCGATAGCCTTCGGGCCGCGCCATGCCGAAATTCCGTTCAATGCGCGTCTTGGTGTCATGGCCCTTTTCATGGCCGATCACCACCACGGGGCGGTCCTGAAACCGCGCCAGCCCGCCCATAACGGCATGGTCATCGGCAAAGTTGCGGTCACCGGCGAGGGGCGTGTAATCGGTGAACAGCGCGTCGATGTAATCCTTGCAATGCGGGCGTTCGGGGTGGCGCGCGACCTGACATTTGCGCCAGGGGGTCAGGTCTTTATACAGGCTGACCAGCAGTTCCTTGGCTTTCTTGTCCAGCGCGGCGGCCTCGCCGCCCACGTCTGTTTCGGGGGTGGACCGGGCGAGGGCGCGCAGTTCCTCGGCCTTGCCTTCGATTTCGGCGATCGGGCGTTCAAAGTCGAGGTAATTGGTCATGCGGCACACTCCGGTTGCGCCGCTTATATGGCGGCTGCGGCGCGGCGATGCAACATCGGCGGGTGTCAGTCGGCGGTGGCGGCCTGCGCGATGGCGTCAAAGGTCGCGTCCAGTTCGGAGGCGATGACGGCAAGGTCGGGGCCGCCTTCGGCCATATAAGGCGCAAAGACATGGCTGGGGGTTTTCCACGCCAGCGTTGATGACCCGTCGGCGTCTTCGGTAATGTAGAACCGGATCGGCGCTTCGATCATCGCGGCGGTGGACAGCGGCAGCACACGGACGGCAAAGCGCGGCGCAAAGACGCCCAGCACACGGTTGCCGGGCAGGGTAATGCCCAGCCGCTTGGCGGCGTCGGTCGGGCCGGCCTCTGTCACCACGTTCATCTGGTTGGCGGTTGTCGCGGCTTTGACCGCGTCGATCATCGCGGCATAGGGTTTGGCGCTGTCGATCACGCGCCAGCCATCGCGGGCGGTCATTGGCGCGATTTGGGGCGCGATTTGCGGTGTTTCCGCCAGCGCAGGCAGCGGCAGCAGGGCGAGGATAAGGGCAAAACGGCGCATGGGCGGCTCCTGACGTGACATCAGCCGTCAGCCTAGCCGTCGGGCACGACAACCCCGCGTCAAACCCGCGTGAGAATGGCCCCAACATCATGCCGCGCGGTGACATCTGCGTGATCCTGCCGGGTGCCAACCTGCGGGGGGGTGCTTGACCGGATCGGCCTTGCCGGGACAAGCTGCCGCAAATCAACCCGCCCGGAGCCCGCGATGACCCCCAACGCTCTGCTGCGCCCGCTGGCCGCGCGCGACCCGGATCAGCCGCACCGGGTGTCCACCACGCTGGAACTGTTTTTTGATCTGGTCAGCGTGATTGCCATCGCGGCGGTGACGGCGGGGTTGCACCACGCGATATCGGATGGGCACGGGGTGGACGCGCTGCCCGCGTTTGTGTTCCTGTTTCTGGCGATCTGGTGGGCCTGGATGAATTTCACCTGGTTCGCGTCGGCCTTTGACAATGATGACGCGGTCTATCGCATCCTCGTCATGGTGGTGATGGGCGGTGCGCTGATTTTCGCGGGCGGGGCGGAACAGATATTCAAGACGCTGGATTTCGGGGTCGGCCTGTTGGGCTGGATCGTGATGCGCGTGGGCATGATCGCGCTTTGGCTGCGCGCGGCGGCGGGCAGTCCGGCGCACCGTGCCACCGCGCTGCGCTATGCGGCGGGCATTGGCGTCGCACAGGTCGGCTGGACAGTGCTGTATCTGACGACCGATCCGGGTTCGACGGCGTTTTTCATCGGCGGGGCGCTGTGTTTCCTGCTGGAATGGGCGGTACCGCCATTGGCCGAAAGCCGCGCCATCACGCCGTTTCACCGCCATCACATCATCGAACGCTATGGGCTGTTGATGATCATCTCGCTGGGCGAGGTGGTGTTGGCGATTTCCATCGGGTTCGGCGCGCTTTATGGCGATGCGCCCGCCTGGGATGCGGCACCGGTATCTGTCGCGGGGCTGGTGATCGTGTTCGCGCTGTGGTGGCTGTATTTTTGCGAACATGACCATCTGCCCAACCGCAAGCTGTCGACCTCGTTGGTCTGGGGCTATGTGCATGTGGTCATCTTCATGGGGGCGGCGGTGCTGGGGGCGGCGCTGGCGGCGGCGATTGACCTAGCGACGGATCATTCCAAGGCGACACCGGATGCGGTCGCGCTGTGGATGGGGGCGGCCATCGCAAGCGTGCTGGCGGGGTTATGGGTGGCGCGCGACCGGCTGATGCCACTGCCGGTCTGGCGGCAGGCGGCGTTGCCGGTGATGGCGGCGGTGATCCTGATGGCGGGTGTTGCGGGCCTGCCCGCCGGGGTCATGGCGGCGCTGATGGTTGCAACGGTGGTCTGGCGCACCTGGGGGCCTGCGCCCGGCCACGCGCATTAGCGCAAGATTTGCCGCGCCGGACGATGCTAGCCTGCCCGCATGACCCATGCCAGCCGCATCACCCGCACCCTGCGCCACATCGACGCCCATCTGGCAGGCGATCTGAGCCTTGATGCGCTGGCCGAGGTGGCAGCCTTGTCGCGGTTCCATTTCAGCCGTGTCTTTCGCGGCCAGACCGGCGAAGGCGTGGCCGAGGCCGTGCGTCGTATCCGCCTGAACCGCGCCGCGCTTTTGGTGGTGGCCACGCGCGATCCGATGGCGGCGATTGCGGCGCGGGTGGGATTCGGGCATCCCGACACGTTCGAACGCGCCTTTGCTGCCGCCTTTGGGGCCACGCCGCTGCAAATGCGCCATGGCGGTCGCATGCCCCGTCCTCTTTTACCCCCTGAACCCGGAGAGTTCACCATGTTCCCGACCGAGATCCGAACCGCCTCCGACACCGTGTTGGCCGCGCAGCCGCATCAAGGTGCCTATAGCGATATTGGCAGCGCCTTTACGGCCCTGATGACGCGGTTGCAGCAGGCGGGGTTGTGGAAGGGGTCAGGCCCGTCCTTTGGGCTATATTACCACGATCCGTCCGAAACCCCAGTGGCTGACCTGCGGTCCCACGCCGGACAGAAGCTGGCCGATGGCGCCGAGGTGCCCGAGGGTCTGGACCGGATCACCCTTCCCGGCGGTCGCTTTCTGGTTGTGACCTGCAAGGGGCCTTTCTCGCGTCTGCCCGAGGCCTGGGCCTGGGCCTATGCCCGCGCGCTGCCCGACAGCGGCGCGACGCTGCGCGACGCGGTGCCCTTTGAACGCTATGTCACTGACAGCTTGGCCGTGAAGCCCGAGGATTACGTCACCGAAATCTGGCTGCCGCTGGCATGACCGGGGCCGCCACGGCACCCAAGCTGGATTTTCGCAAGTCCGACCGGGCGCTTTATTCCGGCGTTCCGGGCCGGATCGTGGCGGTTGATGTGCCGCCGATGACCTATCTGGCCATTGACGGCGCGGGTGCCCCCGAAAGCGCTGCCTATGCCGCCGCACTGGCGGCGCTGTATCCGTTGGCCTATGGGATAAAATTCCGGCTGAAAGCGCGGGGGGCGGATTTCACTGTGCCGCCGTTGCAGGCGATCTGGACCGCTGCGGATATCAGCGCCTACGTGCGGGGCGCGCGCGACGAATGGCGCTGGACGGCGATGCTGCGCCTGCCCGACAGCGTCACGGGCGATGATCTGGAACAGGTCCGTGCTTTGGTTCTGGCCAAACCGGTCGCGCGCGAGGCGGCGACGGTCACGCGGGTGCGCCTGACCCGCCTGCACGAAGGTCTGTGCCTGCAACTGCTGCATATCGGCCCCTACAGCGCCGAAGGCCCGGTATTGCACCACCTGCATACGGTCGAAATGCCCCTGCGCGGCCTGACCTTTGCCGGCGATCATCACGAGATCTACCTGTCCGATCCGCGCCGCGTGGCCCCTGACCGGTTGCGCACGATCCTGCGCCAGCCCGTGCGACCGATCTAGCCCGCCAGCATCGGCCAGATCACGGGGATCAGGGATGCCACCAGTAACACCGCCATCGTCCAGTTGAACACGACCAGCCGCGTCGGGCTGGACAGCACTGCGGCCAGCCGGGTTCCCATCGCGGTCCACAGGCTGATCGAAGGCAGGTTTGTCATGGCGAACACGCCCGCCACCATGGCCACGGCCCACAGGCTGCGGTCGGGGGCGTACAGCGTGATCGCGGTCAGCGCCATCTGCCATGCCTTTGGGTTGACCCATTGGAACAGCGCCGCCTGAATGAACGAAAACGGCCGCCCGCGCGCATCTGCCGTGCCGGGGGCGGCGGCATGGGCGATTTTCCACGCCAGCCACAAGAGGTAGATGATCCCCGCCCCGGTCAGCAGGTCATGCGCGATAGGGACCGCCTCGAACAGTTGCATGAGGCCCACACCCACCAGAACCACCATCAGCGAATGGCCGATGGAAATGCCCAGCATATGCGGGACCGTGCGACGAAAGCCGTAATTCGCCCCGGATGCCAGCAGCATCAGGTTGTTCGGCCCCGGCGTGATCGACGACACGAAGGCGAACAGCAACAGGCCGGTGAGGATATCCTGACTCATGCCACGCGGGTTAGCGGGTTCACGGCAGCGGGGGAACCTGTGTTTCAACGATGTGAACGGCTTGCGTGGGGCGGTGCGCGGGATAATCTGCCCGCAAAGGAGACCGCCATGCACCCGCTTGTGACCCCCCAGATGATCGAGACATTTCAGCGCGACGGCGTGGTGCTGATCCCCGGCCTGTTTGCCGATTGGGTCGAGGTGCTGCGCGCGGGGGTCGAACGGAATATGGCCGAACCAGGGCCCTACGCTTCGGAAAACAAGAAGGATGGTGCGACGGGGCGGTTTTTCGACGATTACTGCAACTGGCAACGCATCCCCGAATTTGAAACCGTGATCCGCCAAAGCCCCGCCGCCGCTGTCGCCGCCGCGCTGATGGGGTCGCGGCAGGTGCAACTGTTTCATGATCATGTGCTGGTCAAGGAACCCGGCACGTCGATGGCGACGCCGTGGCACACCGACGGGCCATATTATTTCGTAGGCGGGCGGCAGACCGTCAGTTTCTGGTCGCCGCTGGACCCGGTGACGGACGCGGCGCTGCGCTGTGTGCCGGGATCGCACCGCTGGGAAAAGCCGGTGCTGCCGATGCGCTGGGTCAAGGAAGAGGCGTATTTCCCGAACGTGGACGATTACATGCCCGTTCCCGACCCCGAGGCCGAAGGGATGCCGATCGCTGAATGGCCGATGCAGCCCGGCGACGCGGTGGCGTTCAATTATGACACGCTGCACGGCGCGCGCGGCAATACGTCCACCACGCGGCGGCGGGCGTTTTCGCTGCGGCTGGTCGGCGATGACGCGCGCTATGTCGAACGGCCCGGCCGCACCTCGCCACCGTTTCCGGGGCATGACATGGTGCCGGGTCAGCGGTTGCGCGCGGATTGGTTCCCGGTGATCTACGGCTGATTCGCGTGGATGGCGTGACGCAACCCGCGTCCGGCAACGAAGAAGGCGGTCCGATACCGGACCGCCTTTGTCCCAATAATTACAGGCAGATCAGAACTTGTAGGACACACCAAAGTTGATGGCGTTGGTGGTCAGACGCATCTTGACGTTGTGACCGCCGGCCAGATCGACGTTGTTCTGCGACATCACGAACTGGTATTCGCTAAAGGCAGCCCAGCGCTCGTTAATATCGTATTTCGCGCCGGCGGTAATCCGGAACGCGGGACCGGTGTATTGATAACCGAAGGTGCGGTTTACACCGTCATTGGCATCCACATGCGGCACCGCGACACCCAGACCAAGACCGGCATAGGGCGTCAGTTTGCCCCATTTGTTGTCCCAGCGTTTCACCACGTTCGCGGTGATGATGTTGTGGCCATCGGTGAATTCGAACCGCGAAAATCCAAGTGCGGCGCGGTCGGCGTCGCTGGCATAGGCCTTTGTATGCGTCAGTTCGACGCCATAGCCCAGGCCGCCCTCTTGCCACCAGATGACGCGCGCCCCGTAATAGGGTGGCGGTTCGAACGATTTGCCTTCCCATTTTACCAGACGCGAGAACGTGCCGACGGCGGCGTTCGACCCGTTGACGCGGCTGTGCGGCAGGGTTTGCACGCCGGTATAGGCGCTGACCTCGATTTCGGCCTGGGCCTGGGCCGGGATGACGAACAGCGCTGCACCTGCGACAAACAGTGCCTGCGACAATGCCGTGAGACGCGTAAGCATGGCGTTTATCCTTTGTTGGGACCAATGCTGGATAAGGGTGTCTACGCTGTGGCGTGGCAAACAGCAAGAGCATCACATTCTGATTATTGCATGTAATAACCGAACCGACACCCTGTGCGGAGTTGTCCGCTGGACGGACCGGCAACAAAGCGCTAGTTCAGCCTGCGAGTCGTGCACAGGCAGGCGCGTCCCGAAATCATTGGCCCTTTGGGGCATCACAATGGAGTAACCCTCGTGTCCCACGCTGAAGATCATACTGGCGATCAGTCCGGAACCCGCCGCGATTTTCTGTATTACGCCACGGCTGGTGCTGGTGCGATTGCAACCGGCGCGGCCGTCTGGCCTTTGGTCAATCAGATGAATCCCTCGGCAGATGTGCAGGCCTTGGCCTCGATTCGCGTCGATGTGTCCGCCGTGGAACCCGGCACGCAGTTGACGGTGAAATGGCTGGGCAAGCCGGTGTTCATCCGCCGCCGCACCGAAGATGAAATCGCAGGCGCGCGGGCCGTGGACATCAGCGAACTGCCCGACAAGAACGCGCAGAACCGCAACAACATGGACCTGGACGCAAGCGACCAGAACCGCACCATGGACGAAGCGGGCGAATGGCTGGTGATGATCGGCGTTTGCACCCATCTGGGCTGTGTGCCGATCGGCGACGGGGCCGGGGATTTCGGCGGATGGTTTTGCCCTTGCCACGGATCGCACTATGATCAGGCCGGCCGTATCCGCAAAGGCCCTGCACCCGAAAACCTGTGGGTGCCGGTGTCTGCATTCGAAGATGAAACAACGATCAAACTGGGCTGAGGACCGAAGCGATGGCTGGCATTCCGCACGACCACTACGAACCGAAATCCGGCGCTGCAAAGTGGCTTTACGCGCGCCTGCCCATCGTCGGGCTGGCCTATGACACGTTGATGCTGCCGACACCGAAGAACCTGAACTGGATGTGGATCTGGGGCATCGTTCTGACCTTCTGTCTGGCGTTGCAGATCATCACCGGCATCGTTCTGGTGATGCACTACACCCCGCATGTCGATTATGCGTTCTCGTCGGTGGAACACATCATGCGCAACGTTAATGGCGGACACATGCTGCGCTATCTGCATGCCAACGGGGCCTCGTTGTTCTTTGTCGCCGTTTACCTGCACATCTTCCGTGGGCTGTATTACGGCAGCTACAAGGCCCCGCGCGAAGTGACCTGGATCATCGGGATGCTGATCTATCTGGCGATGATGGCGACCGCCTTCATGGGTTATGTGCTGCCCTGGGGGCAGATGTCGTTCTGGGGTGCCACGGTGATCACCGGCCTGTTCGGCGCGATCCCTTTCATCGGACCTGACATCCAGACCTGGCTACTGGGCGGACCGGCGGTGGACAATGCCACGCTGAACCGCTTCTTCAGCCTGCATTACCTGCTGCCTTTCGTGATCGCCGCGCTGGTCGCGGTGCACATCTGGGCCTTCCACACCACCGGCAACAACAACCCCACGGGCGTCGAAGTGCGCCGCACCTCGAAAGCCGAGGCTGAAAAGGACACGCTGCCCTTCTGGCCCTACTTCGTGATCAAGGACTTGTTCGCGCTGGCCATCGTGCTGCTGGTGTTCTTTGCCATCGTCGGCTTCATGCCCAACTATCTGGGCCACCCCGACAACTACCTCGAAGCCAACGCGCTTTCCACGCCCGCCCACATCGTGCCGGAATGGTATTTCCTGCCGTTCTACGCGATCCTGCGCGCCTTTACCGGCGATGTCTGGGTGGTGATGCTGACCGAATGGGTCACCTTCGGCATCGTTGACGCCAAGTTCTTTGGTGTTCTGGCGATGTTCGGCGCGATTGCCGTGCTGGCGCTGGCCCCGTGGCTGGACACGTCGTCGGTGCGGTCGGGCCGCTATCGCCCAATGTTCAAATGGTACTTCTGGATCCTCGTCGTGGATTTCGTGGTGCTGACCTGGGTGGGTGCGATGCCGACCGAGGGCATCTATCCCACCATCTCGCTGATCGCGTCGGCCTATTGGTTCGCCTATTTCCTGATCATCCTGCCGCTGCTGGGTGTGATCGAAAAGCCGCTGACGCCGCCCGCGACCATCGAGGACGACTTCAACGCCCATTACGAACCCAAGGCCTCTGGCCTGGCGCAGCCGGCCGAATGAGAGAGGGCAGGACCATGTTGAAACATTTTGCGATCTCTGCCGCGACCGTATTGTCCCTTTCGGGGGCAGCACTGGCCGCAGGGGCAGAAACCCACATCGAGGACGTCGCCTTTTCGTTCGAAGGCCCGTTCGGCGCCTATGACCAGTTCCAGTTGCAGCGCGGGCTTCAGGTGTTCACCGAGGTATGCTCGGCCTGCCACGGTCTGAAATATGTGCCGATCCGCACGCTGGCGGACGAGGGCGGCCCCGGTTTGCCCGAGGATCAGGTGCGCGCCTATGCGGCATCGCTGACCGAGATCACCGATGCCGATACCGGCGAGGACCGTCCGCGCACGCCCGCCGACCACTTCCCGGTGTCGAGTCTGGAAAACGCGCCGGACCTGTCGTTGATGGCCAAGGCGCGCGCCGGTTTCCACGGGCCCTATGGCACCGGCCTGTCGCAGCTGATCAATGGCATGGGGGGCGCGGAATACATCGCCTCGCTGTTGTCCAGCTATGCAGAAAACCCGGCCTGTGCGCCCGATGGCATCGAAGGCTTCTATTACAACACAGCCTTTGCAGCGGGCGGTGTCCCCGATAGCTGCAAGGACGAGCATGGCAAATCCACCGTGCCCGGAAGCTGGATCGCGATGAACCCGCCGATCGAAGACGGATCGGTTGAATATGCCGATGGGCACGACAACTCCAAGCACCACATCGCCGAAGACGTCGCAGCCTTTCTGATGTGGACGGCTGAACCCAAGATGATGGCGCGCAAGCAGTCGGGCTTTGTCGCCGTAATCTTCCTGTCGGTGCTGGCGGTGCTGTTGTATCTGACCAACAAACAGCTTTGGGCCCCGGTCAAGCGCCGCGCCAAGTCGGCCTGACCCGAACGATTTCGCAAAACCCCGTCCGGTCACGCCGGGCGGGGTTTTTCATTGTCCCAACCAGGCCCGCAAGGCGGGCGGCGGGTCCGCAAACAGCGCGTCGGTGGCCATCGGGGCCGCTGCCTGCCCCTCGCTGACCAGCACTGTCAACGGCAGCGCGCGCGCCTCGGTCGCGTCGTGCGTGACGAGCAGCAACGTCGCACCGATATCCTGCGCGATGTGGCGCACCAACCCCAACATCTCGCGCCGCAGGGCAGGACCAAGCGCGGCAAACGGCTCGTCCAGCAGGATCAACGGGCGCTGCTGCACCAACACCCGCGCGATGGCGACGCGCCCCTGTTGCCCGCCTGACAGTTGCGCGGGCCGCCGCGTGGCGAAGCCTTCCAGCCCGACCTGCGCCAAGGCCGCGGTGACCTGCGCCCGCCCCGCCGCAGATAACCGACCCGAAGGGGCCAGCCCCAACGCCACATTGTCGAAGGCGGTCAGATGCGGGAACAGGTTGTTGTCCTGAAACAGCATCGCCATCGGGCGCAGGCCGGGACGTAGCCGTGTGATGTCGCGGCCTTGCCACAGGATCGCGCCTGCGGACAGATCCTCGAAACCGGCGATAGCAGCCAACAGCGTGGATTTGCCCGCGCCGGACGGGCCGATGATGGCCACCTCTGCGCCCTGCGGCAGATGCCAATCCGCCGTCAGGGTGAAATCGGGATAGCGCAGAACCACGCCGCGCAGGTCAAGCATCGCGTGTCACCCGTTCACAGGCCCAGAACAATGTCAGGCTGATCGCCACCAGTACCAGCGCCGCCGCCGCCGCTGCATCGCTGCGATAGCTGCCCATCAGGCGCATCACCTGCAACGGCAGGGTGGCGCGGTCGGCGTCGGCAAACAGCGCGATGACCCCCAAGTCCCCCATCGCCAGCGCGGCCGCCACCCCCGCCGCCAAACCGATGGCAGGGCGCAACGCGGGCCAGAGGATACGCGCGAACCAGATGCCGCGCGACAGCCCCAACGACGCGGCCAGCCTGCCGTGATCGGCCACCGCCTGCTGCAAGCGTGGCAAGATCAGCCGCAGGGCAAAGGGCAGCGCCGCCAGCGTATTGGCCAGGACTGTGGCGGGCAGGGCCAGCGCTTCGGGGGAAAGCCGCGGATAAACCAACAGGAACAGCCCCGTGCCCAGCACCAGAGGCGACAGCGCCAACCCCGGCAGCGCGGTGATTTCCAGCAGCGGGAACCGCAGCGCCGCGAGGGCGATGCCGCCCGCCATGATCACCACCAACGCCGCGACCACGACGGACAGTGTCACCGACAGCGCTGCCGCGCGCCAGACCGATGGTGGCAAATCAACAACCCCCGGCGCACCGCGCAGCAGCACGGCCACCAAGGGGGCGCTCAGAAACAGCGCGGCGATGGTTATGATGGCGGCGTCAAAACCCCTTCCGCCGCCCCAATGCCGCAGCACGCGTCCGCGTGATGCCTCTGCTTGCGCAGCGGGCACCAACCACAGCGCCACCAGACCCGCCGTGCCGACGAGTGTCAGTTGCAACAGCCCCAGAACCGCCGCCCGGTCTGGCGCAAAATCGAACCGGAACGCCTGATAGATCGCCAGTTCCAGCGTGGTCGCCCCCGGACCGCCGCCAAGGATCAGCGCGACGGAAAAGCTGGACAGGCACAGGGTGAACACCACCACCGCCGCACCGGGCAGCACCGCGCGCAGCATCGGCCCCTCGATATGGGCAAATCGTGCCCGGGGCGTCAGCGCAAGCGATTCCGCCATGCGCAGCCGTTCCGCCGGGATCGCTTGCCAGCCTTGCAACAGCATCCGCGTCACCAGCGGCAGGTTGAAGAACAGATGCGCCAGCAGGATGCCTTGCAATCCATAGGGCGACAGCGCGGGCAGGCCCACCGCCGCCAACCCCGCATTGATCCAGCCGTTGCGGCCAAACACCGCCAGCAGGCCCAGCACCCCCGCGATCACCGGCAGCACAAACGGCACGCCCAGCAACAGCACCAACGCGTCGCGCCCCGGAAACCGCCGCCGCGCCAAGGCGCGGGCCAAGGGTATGGCGCAGATCAGGCTCAGCAAGGTGGACAGAACCGCCTGCCACAGCGTGAACCGCAGTGCCGCCCAATCGGCGGGGCCGGGGGCCGCCGTTCCCGCCCGCGCCAGAAGTGCGGCCAAGGGGGCGGTGACGGCCAGCGCCACCAGCGCCGCCAGCACCAGCCCCGGCCACACCGGCGTCAGCGGGCCAGCGCGGCGCGCCATTCTTCCACCGCTGCATCCCGCGCGGCCTGCGCGTCATCGGCGGACAGCAACAGCGATGTTGCAGGCTGGATCATCGCCGCGAACCCGTCGGGCAGCGCCGTTTCCGTCGCCGGATACATCCAGTTCGTCGTTGGGATCACGTCCTGAAACGCGGGCGACAGCATGAATTGCAGGAACCGGTCCGCCAGCGCCGGTTGATCCGTTCCTGCCAGCTTGCCTGCCACCTCGACCTGCAGGTAATGGCCTTCGGTGAAGGGCAACGCCACCTTGCCGGCGTCGCTTTCCGCAATCAGGTGATAGGCGGGCGAGGTGGTGTAGGACAGCACCAGATCCGCCTCGCCTTCCAGGAACAGGCCATAGGCCTCGGACCATCCGGGGGTGACGGTCACGATATTGTCGGCCAAGTCCGCCCAGATCGCCCCCGCCTGATCGCCATAGGCCGCCTTGACCCACATCACGAGGCCCAATCCGGGGGTGGAGGATCGGGGGTCTTGTATGACGATCTTCAGGTCGCTGGCCGCCAGCGCCTTGAAATCCGTGGGGTAATCGCGGCCCGCATTGCCCACGAACGCGAACCAGCCCCAATCGAAGGGCAGGAAATTGGGATCGTTCCATGCGACAGGCAGCGCCAGTTTTGGCGTCGCCCCATGCGGCGCGAACAGCCCCGTGGCGGTGGCCGCCGCCGTCAGGTTGGTGTCAAGGCCCAGCACGATATCGGCCTCGCTCGCCGTGCCTTCCAGTTGCAGGCGCGCGAGCAGCGCCGCGCCATCGCCCGCGCCGACAAACCGCAGGTCGCAGGCGCAGTCCGCCTCGAAGGCCTTTTCCACAGCGGGGCCGGGGCCCCATTCGGACACGAAACTGTCGTAAGTCAGCACAGTCAGAACGGGTGTATCCGCCAGCGCCATGCTGGACAGAAACAGGCCCGGAACAAGAGACAGGTAACGCATGTCATCCTCCAATGTTCACGGGGGACAGGATGGCAATGCGTGGGCCAGACCTTCCCTCCGCCGGTGTTAACCGGATCAGGTTCAACGGGTTCGCGGATGCGTCTCAGCCCTTCCGGGCACCCCGAGGTGACGATGAAGCTAGGACTGTTACAATCGCGGGGCAAGGGCAAATCTGGGGGCAAATCCGCTTGAGGGGGTCGCGCCCTGTCGGTATCGACAGCGCAAAGGAGACTGCGAATGTCGTTCAACACCTTCGGTCACATCTTCCGCGTCACCACCTGGGGCGAAAGCCACGGCCCTGCCTTAGGCGCGACGGTGGATGGCGTGCCGCCGGGGGTGCCGGTATCAGAGGCTGCGTTGCAGCACTGGATGGACCGCCGCAAGCCGGGGCAAAGCCGCTATACCACGCAGCGGCAGGAGCCCGATCTGGTGCGCATCCTATCGGGCACATACGATGGCCAAACCACGGGCACGCCGGTGCAGGTGATGATCGAGAACATGGATCAACGGTCCAAGGATTACGGCAATATCGTCGATACCTTTCGCCCCGGTCACGCCGACATCACCTATTGGCAGAAATACGGCATCCGCGACCCGCGCGGCGGGGGCCGGTCCAGCGCCCGCGAGACGGCGGCGCGGGTGGCGGCGGGGGGTATTGCGCGGGCGGCGTTGGCGGTGTTGGCGCCATCGGTCGAAATCACCGGCTACATGGTGCAGATGGGCGCGCATGCGATTGACCGCGCGCGGTTCGATGCCGCGCAGATCGAGGCGAACCCGTTCTGGTGCCCCGATGCCGTGATGGCGGATGAATGGGCGGCCTATCTGGACGGCCTGCGCAAGGACGGCAATTCCGTTGGCGCGGTGATCGAGGTGGTGGCGCGCGGCGTGCCCGCCGGTCTGGGCGCGCCGATCTATGGCAAGCTGGACGCGGATCTGGCCGCCGCGATGATGTCGATCAACGCGGTCAAGGGCGTGGAAATCGGCGATGGCATGGCGGCCGCCGCGCTGACCGGCGTGGACAATGCGGACGAGATCAGCATGGGCCCCGATGGCCCGGTCTATGCGTCCAACCACGCGGGCGGCATCCTGGGCGGGATCAGCACCGGGCAGGATGTGGTGGTGCGGTTCGCCGTAAAACCCACCAGTTCCATCCTGACGCCCCGCGCGTCGATCACGCGGGACGGCGCACCGACCGAGGTTGTGACCAAAGGCCGCCATGACCCCTGCGTCGGTATCCGCGCGGTGCCTGTGGGCGAGGCGATGCTGGCCTGCGTGATCCTTGACCACATCCTGTTGCAGCGCGGCCATGTCGGCGGCGCGGTCGGCGAGTTGCGCGGGCGGATCGGCTAGGGTCTGTTGCCCTTCAGCACGATGAATGCGGCAAAGGCCCGACGGTCCTTCACTGGGCACTTCTTGAAAGCCCGGATTGATTCTTCTGTTCGGTCAATCAAATTTAGTACTTCTGATCGCGCGAAACGCGCATGCGGGTCATAGTCCGCGCGATGGCGCTCTTCCTAGGCTTCAACAAAAATCGCGCCAAAATCCTCGATGTCTTTCGGGAACTTCCGCAGGATGCTGTCCTTGCAGCGCGCTTTGGCAAATCCATGCTCCACTGACCGATATGTCTGCGTCCAAGCTGAACGCGAACGATCCGACCCCGAAGTTCCGATCAGACAATCGGCGACATTCCGACACATCATATGGAACAGCGCATAGTATGCAGTGCTGACGGAGCGGCATAGATCGGATTGTCGTGGTTGTCTGCCGCGCTGGGCCAGATGCCGTGCCGTGCCGATCAAGTCTTCGGATTTCAGGCTGCGGCCCCCTCGAAGTCAGCACGCGAGATGTACCTTGTGTGCGGAAACCGATCTTCGCCGATCTTTTCCAAAGTGGTTCGCAGATGGCGGACAAGACCGGTCATCTTGTTTGTCGGAAGGTCGCCGGGTTCGCCATCAAAAACGATTCTCACAAATAAGACCGGATCGCCATCGTGATCGAACCCTTCCTCGACCCCCACGCTGTGAATGGTCGCAACCGGAAAACGCTCACGAACAAGCGCTTCGACACTGCGCGATAGCTGTTCAAGAGTCGCTGCGGGCATGCTGACCAAAACTTCCTGTCCGTTGAAAACACGCATACACATATTGCGGCTCGTTGAGAATCCTGCAAGTTCGTAAACGTGAAGTTTATAGGGAGCGAGAACTTTGCTGACGGTCTTCGCCATCACGCTGCCAGTGTTTGCGGTGATGGCGCTGGGCTACATAACCGTCTGGCGCGGGCTGTTTGCGCCCGCCGAAATGCGCACCTTTGGCAAGTTCGTGTTGAACATCGCGCTGCCCGCGCTGTTGTTTGGCACGCTGGCCACCCGCGATCTGTCCGAGGTGCTGAACCCCGCCTATCTGGCCGCCTATGCGCTGGCGGGGCTGGCGACGGGGGCGGTGGCGCTGGCGGTGCTGGGCGCGCAGGGCGAAGGGGCGGCGCGGCGCGCGGTTGGCTGGATCGGGGTCAATTCGCCCAATTCCGCCTTCATCGGCTTTCCGCTGCTGACCTTTCTGGCGCCTGATATTGCGGGGCCGGTGTTGGCGATGAATTTTCTGGTCGAGAATTTCCTGCTGGTGCCCATCGGGTTGATCTTGCTGGATCAATCCAAGGCGACGGGCGCGGGGGCGTTGGCGCTGCTGGCGCGCACCATATGGGGGGTGCTGCAACGCCCACTGATGATCGCGCTGCTGCTGGGGTTGGCGTTCGCCATGACCGGGCTGGACCTGCCCGCCGTCGCGCAGCGCCTGTTGGGGTTTGTCGGCGCGTCGGCGTCGGCGCTGGCGCTGTTCGCGGTCGGTGGTGGGTTGTATGGCAACCCCGCGCGCGGCAACCGGGGGTTGGCCGCGCAGATCACGATTGGCAAGCTGTTGATCCACCCGGCCTTGGCGCTGGCCGTCCTGCTGATTGTGCCACTGCCGCCCTTGATGGCGACTGCGCTGGTGCTGTCCTGCGCGCTGCCGATGTTCACCATCTATGGCGTGCTGGTTCAGGGATCGGGCGAGGAAGGCGTCGCCTCGCTTGCCATGCTCTGGGCCAATCTGGCCGCCGTCGTGACCGTGACGGCGGCCTTATGGTATCTTCAGGGATGGGTTCAGGCGGCGGCCTGAAGCGCGGTATCCATCAGCGCCTTGATGTCGGCCTCGGCGGTGCCCGCCACGATGCGACCCAGTTCCTTGTCGCCTTTCAGCACGACCAGCGTCGACCGGCGCGGGATCTTCATCGTCTTGACGATGTCGGAATTGCCCCACTTGTCCCAATCGACATTGATGAAGGTGATCTGCTTGCCATAGGCCGGATTGGTGGCCTTGAGCGCGTTGATCACGCGTTCCTGCGCGGCGCAGGTCGAGCACCACGAGGCCTTGAAATCAAGGAACACGGTTTCGCCCTTGGCCAGCCGGTCGGCCAGCAATTCGGGCGAATAATCCACCGCTGCGGCAGCATGGGCGGCCAGAGGCAGGGCGGCGGCAGCGGCGGACAGGATCAGAAAGTCACGGCGTTTCATGGGGATAGCTCCTTACAGGGACACGGAAAGATCAATAAGCCACGCAGGCAGCACCGACAGCAGCCACGCCTCGGCCATGTGGTGCAGGCGAAACAGCAGCGCCAGACCGACCAGGGCGAACACAGCGCCCATCGCCGGTCGGGCATGTTCGGCGATGCGTTGCATCACGGCGCGGTTGCGCAACAACAGCCCGCGCGCGCCATAGCCAAGCGCAAGGATCAGCGTCGCCACACCGGCGGCAAAGAACACCATGATCAGGAAGGCGCGGCCAAGGCTTTGGCCTTGGGCGGCCAGTGAAATCGCGGCCCCCAGCGTCGGCCCGATGCAGGGGGACCAGACCGCGCCCAGCAACAGCCCGCCCAGAAACTGCCCGCGCCCGGTGGCGCTGTCCAACTGGCCCATGCCCGCGTCGGCCTGCGCCGCCATCCCGCCCGTTGCCATCGAAAACGCGGCAGAGGCGCGCGGCACCAACAGGATGACGCCAAAGATGATCATCAGCACGGCCCCGGCCTGTGCAATCGTCTGTTCGTCGATCCCAAGCGCAAAGCCAAAGGTGGCAACGGTAAAGCCCAGCGTGACGAACGACACCGCCATGCCTGCCGCCAGCAACATCGGCCCTGACCGCCCCGCCTGCAATGCGCCTGCCACGACAATGGGCAGCACCGGCAGGACGCAGGGATTGATCAGGGTCAGCAGGCCCGCCAGATATGCAAGAATGTTTTCCATGACGCAGCGTTAGCGCGGCGGAACCCCGCTTGTCACCTGAACTTGCAATGCCGTCCTGTCACGACCGCGTGGGCATTTGTTTCGACAGTTGCACCATCAGGATGCCTGCGCCGATCACCACCACGCCCGCGATATCCAGCAGGCTGATCGCCTCGCCCAGCAGCACCGCCCCGATGGCGACGCCAAAGAATGGGTTCAGGAAATGGAACGTCGCCGCCTTGACCGCGCCAATCTGGTTGACCAGCGTGAACCAGACAAAGGTTGCAGCCAATCCCGGCACCAGCGTGGTATAGGCAAAGGCGGCGATCAGGCTGGGGGTCCAGGTCACGGTGATCGTCTCGGTCAGGGCGGATACCACGCCAAGGCAGGCCGCGCCGACGAACATCTGCAGGCCGACGATCATCATCACATTGCCGCCTGATGAGGCCCCGCGCACCGACAGCGTGGCCACCGTCAGCGCCGCAGACCCCAAGAGGCACAGCACCAGCCCGCGCAGGTCGACGCCGTTTTCCAGCCGCGCCCCCATGATCAGGCCGACGCCCAGAAACCCCAGGACCAGCCCCGCCACACCCATCGCAGCCAGACGTTCACGGAAGATCACCCAACCGGCCAAGGCGACCATCAGCGGCATCGACGACGCGATGATCGCGGCCAGCCCCGCCTCGACCGTCTGCATGGCGACGAAATTCATCCCCAGATACAGCGCATTCTGGCAGACGCCAAAGATGATGGTGGCGCGCCATTGCGCCCGCGTCAGCCGGAACGATTGCCCCAGCGCCAGCGCGATCCCCACCCCCAACCCGCCCGATATCAGGAACCGCAGCGCCAGCGAGGCCAGCGGCGGGGCATCCGCCACGATGATCCGCGCCGAGGTAAAGGCCGAGGACCACATCAGCGCAAAGGCAAGGCCAAGGGCGATGGCGCGCAGGTTCATGATGGCTCTCCCGGTTTGCCGGTCACGTTAGCGGCTGGTGCGGCAGGGGCAAGTGACGCCCAACAAAAAGGGCCGCCCTGGGCGGTGCCCATGCGACCCTTGGCAATGCGCGGCGGCGTGATCAGACGTTGACGCTGTCTTTCAGGGCTTTGGCGATGGTGATCTTGACCACCTTGTCGGCGGCCTTTTTGACCTGTTCCTTGGTGGCGGGGTTGCGCACCATGCGCTCGGGGCGCTCGCGGCAATAGAACTTGCCGATGCCGGGCAGGGTCACCGCACCGCCATTGGCGACTTCGGTGGTGATCACGTCAACGATGCTGTCCAGCGCAGCAGAGGCGGATTTCTTGTCGCTGCCCATCTTTGCCGCAAGCGCGGCGACGAGTTGCGTTTTGCTCATCGGTTTTGCCATGGTTCGTCTCCTTAAACGCCCCATCTGGGGGCTGATCGACGGGATTAAACGGTATATTGCGGTGCAACACAACGGATAGCGGGCAAAAACCCGCAGGAAATATGCAGTTTTTTGCTGTTTTTTGCCGGTCTGGCGGGCGTTACAGAAACGCGGTTTCCTCGAACGACCGCAACTTGCGGCTGTGAAGACGTTCCAGCGGCATTGACCGCAGATGCTCCATCGCGCGAATCCCGATCATCAGGTGGCGCGACACCTGCGTCTTGTAGAACTCGGACGCCATCCCCGGCAGTTTCAACTCGCCATGCAGCGGCTTGTCTGAAACGCACAAGAGCGTGCCATAGGGCACCCGGAACCGGAACCCGTTGGCGGCAATCGTGGCGCTTTCCATGTCCAGGGCGACAGCGCGCGATTGCGACAGGCGCTGCACCGGGCCGGTGTGGTCGCGCAATTCCCAGTTGCGGTTGTCCACGCTGGCCACGGTTCCGGTGCGCATGATGCGTTTCAGATCGAACCCATCCAGCTGGGTTTCCTGCGCCACGGCGCGTTCCAGCGCGATCTGGATTTCCGCAAGTGCCGGCACCGGCACCCAGACCGGCAGGTCGTCGTCGAGCACTTTGTCCTCGCGCAGATACGCATGGGCCAGCACGAAATCCCCCAGCGACTGCGAACTGCGCAGCCCGGCGCAATGGCCCACCATCAGCCAGGCATGCGGGCGCAAGACGGCGATATGGTCGGTCGCGGTTTTCGCGTTCGACGGGCCGACGCCGATATTCACCAAGGTGATGCCCTGCCCGTTGGCACGTTTCAGGTGATAGGTCGGCATCTGCGGCATCTTGATCGTCAGGGGAATGTCGCCCGCCGGATCGGTCAGCACATGGTTTCCGGTCGACACAAACGCGGTATAGCCCGAGGCGGGATCCGCCAGCATGCGGCGGGCATAGGCCTCGAATTCCGACACATAGAACTGATAGTTGGTGAACAGCACGAAATTCTGGAAATGATCCGGGTCGGTCGCGGTGTAATGCGCCAGCCGCGCCAGCGAATAATCCACGCGCTGCGCGCTGAAGGGGGCCAGGGGACGCACCCCGTCCACCGGCACAAAGGTGCCGTTGACGATGTCGTCATTGGTGGTGGTCAGGTCCGGCACGTCGAAGTAATCGCGCAGGGTAAATTCGGCGGCACCTTCCTGTGGCACCAACCCCGCGCCTGCGGCGGCCACCGCGAAATGCAGCGGCATGGGCGTGCTGGACGGGCCGATCAGCACCGGGGTGCGGTGATTTTCCAGCAAAAGACCGATCTGCTGCACCAGATAATTGCGGAACAGGTCGGGCCGGGTGATCGAGCTGGCATAGCGGCCGGGTTCGGCGACATGGCCAAATGACAGGCGGCTGTCGACCTTGTCATGCGTCGTGGTGTCCAGCCGCACCTCGGGGTAAAAGGCGCGATGGCGGTTGGCGGGTTGCCCCTCGCGCAGCGCGCGCGCCAGCGCCTGTGTCAGAAAGCGGGTGGCATCCTGATACAGCCCCTCAAGCGCCGCGACCGCTGCATGGGCATCGCTGAAGGCCTGATGACCGGGCATGTCGGGCGTGAGGATCGGTAATTCCTGCATCTTGTCCTGCATCGCGGCGCTCCTTGGATTGGCGCTGTTTTGCCAGATCGCGCGCCGTCCGACCAGACCGCGCATTACGCCGCCACGTTGTCTTCTGCGCGGCGCAGGAATACCGGGCGCGCGGGATCGCTGTCGGGTTGGTATCTGTAACCGCCCGCCGTGAAATCCTGCAACGCCATCGGGTCGGTCAGGCGAGTTTCGCAGATGAACCGTGCAAGTGCGCCGCGCGCGCGTTTGGCGTAGAAACTGACGATTTTCGCCTCTCCGGCTTTTTCTTCGAGGAAGACCGGGGTGATGACCGGCAGTTTCAGCACGGCCATGTCAACGGCGGCGAAATATTCCTGACTGGCGCAGTTGACCAGCATCTGTGCGCCGGTCTGTTTCGCCCGCGCGTTGATCGCCTTTGCGATCCGGTCGCCCCACCAGTCATACAAAGACGCCCCGCGCGATGTGGCCACCCGCGTACCCATTTCCAACCGGTGCGGTTCGATCCCGTCGAACGGGCGCAACAGGCCGTAAAGGCCGGACAGGATGCAGAGGTGATCCTGCGCATAGGCCATCGCGTCGGCGTCCAGCGTTTTCGCCTCGAACCCCTGATAGGTATCACCCGCGAAACAGTCGATGGCGCGGGTAGCGCCACGGCCCGTGAAGGCCGCGAACCGGTCCACGTTCAGCCGTGCCAACGCGTCCGACAGATGCATCAGGCGTTTCAGGTCGTTCGCACTCAGGGCGCGCGCCACGCGGGCCAGCGCGCGCGCGTCTTTCAGCAGCACAGGTTCCGTCATAGCGGCCACGGACGGGGCCACATCCATCTTTTTCGCGGGGGATACGCAGACTAGCATTGGGAACTCCTTTTGCGGCGAACTAGCCCGCGTCAGTTAGCACGTCCAGAAACGCCGCACCGAACCGTTCGGTCTTTTGTGGCCCCATGCCGGTCACGCGTTCGATGTCCGACAGGCTGCCGGGGCGGCGTTCCGCGATCTGGCGCAGCGTGGCATGGGTGCAGGACATCGGCTTCAACGTGCCGCAGGCCCCGCGTGCAAGGTCGGCCTGCACCGCCAGCAGCCGGTCGAATATCGCCCCCGCATCGCGCCCTGCCAGCTTGCGCCGTGTCGGGTGGGTCTGGTCCTCGGCACCGGTGATGACCGCCAGAAAGGCCGCGCCATAGCTTTCCAGCTTTTTCGCGCCCACGCCGGAAATCGCCGCCATCTGGTCCAGCGTGGTGGGGCGCTTTTCAGCCATCTCGATCAGGGTGCGGTCGGCGAATACGATATAGGCGGGCATCCCCTGCGCCTCGGCCAGCGCACGGCGTTTCGCCTTGAGCGCGGATAACAGCGGCGCGTCTTCGTCATGCACCAGCGTCTTGACCACGGGCCGCGCGGCGACCTTGAGCCCGTCGCTGCGCAGGGTGATCGGCAGCAGCCCTTTCAGGATCGGCACGGCCGCATCGGTCATCACCAGCGCGCCATGGCGTTCTGGGTCGGGGCGGATCAGGTCGTGGCCCATCATCTGCCGGAAAATCGCCGTCCATTGCGGTTTTGACCAGTCGCGCCCCACGCCATAGGTCGGCAGCGCGTCATGGCCGCGTTCGCGCACCCGGTCGGTCAGGGTGCCGGTCAGGATGTCGATCAGATGCCCCGCGCCGAAACTTTCCTGTGTGCGCAGGATCGCCGACAGTGCCATCCGCACCGGGGTTGTCGCGTCAAACAACGCGGGCGGCGTATCGCACAGGTCGCAATTCCCGCAAGGTTCCGCCGTTTCACCGAAATATCCCAGCAGGGTCTGGCGGCGACAGGCCTGTGCCTCGGCCAGCCCCAACAGCGCGTTCAGGCGGCCATGATCGGCGCGGCGGCGGTCAAAAGGCGCGGCGCTTTCGTCGATCTGGGACCGGCGCAGGCGGATGTCATCCGCGCCATACAGCGTCATCGTCTCCGCAGGCGCCCCATCGCGGCCCGCGCGGCCGATTTCTTGGTAATAGGCCTCGATCGACTTCGGCAGATCGGCATGGGCGACCCAGCGGATATCTGGCTTGTCGATGCCCATGCCAAAGGCCACGGTGGCGGCCACGATCAGCCCGTCATCCTGTTGAAACCGTTCTTCGGCGCGGCGGCGGGCGTCCGCCTCCATCCCGCCATGATAATGGATGGCGGCGTGACCCGCCTCGCGCAGCGCAGCCGCCAGCGCCTCGGTCCGGGCGCGGCTGCCGCAATAGACGATGCCGGATTGGCCGCGGCGGGCGGCGGCAAAGGCCAGCACCTGCGCGCGCGGGCTGTCCTTGGGCGCAAAGGCCAGATGGATGTTGGGCCGGTCAAACCCGCGCAGGAAACTTTGCGGGGCGATGCCGCCGAACAGTTTCTGGATGATTTCCGCCTGCGTTTCCGCATCCGCCGTCGCGGTGAACGCGGCCAGCGGCACGTCCAGCGCCGTGCGCAGATCGCCGATGCGCAAGTAATCGGGGCGGAAATCATGGCCCCATTGGCTGACGCAATGCGCCTCGTCCACCGCGATCAGCGACACGTTCGCGCGCCGCAGCATCGCCACTGCCCCCGATGACGCCAGCCGTTCCGGCGCGATATACAACAGTTTCAGGCGGCCCGCGTCCAGCGCCGCCCACACCGCGTCGGTTTCCGCGTCGGTATTGCCGGATGTCAGCGCATGCGCCTCGACGCCCGCCGCCCGCAAGGCCCGCACCTGATCACGCATCAGCGCAATCAGCGGCGACACCACCAGCGTCACGCCACCGCGCATCAGCGCCGGCAGTTGGAAACACAGCGATTTGCCGCCCCCGGTCGGCATGATCGCCAGCACGTTCTGGCCCCGCGCCACAGCGGCGACGATCTCGGCCTGACCGGGGCGAAAGGCGTCATAGCCGAAGATTCGGCGCAGCAGATCCTCTGCTGACTCTTGCTGTTGGACCACCATATCTGCCATGGGCGCGGTTTTCACATACAACAGCTAGCGGGGCAAGGGCGTAGGATGGGTGATTTCACCCATCCTATTTCAGTAGAACGCCGCCACGTTGTTCTGCAACACGATCCGCGCCGCCGCCACCGCGACGATCACCACGAGGGGCGCAAGATCAAGACCGCCCATCTGCGGCAGCATCCGGCGGATCGGGCCATAGAGCGGTTCCAGCAGGCGGTTCAGCCCATACCACAACTGGCCGACAAGCGGCTGGCGGATGTTCAGCACCTGAAAGTTGATCAGCCAGCTCATGATCACATGGGCCAGAATGATGAACCAGAGAATATCAAGGATCATCATCAGGATCTGGAACAGCGAGGACATCGGCGCACCTTTCGCAGCGGGACGCAGCACACCTAAGCGGCGGCGCGGCAAAGGGCAAGCGCGACACACCGTTTGACGCGCGGTTCCGGTTGACGCCGCAACGCAGCATTGCGAGAGCGTGGCAAAGGAGTGCGCCCATGTATCCCGTCCTGCGCCTTTTCGGCCAATTCATCCGCCACAGGCGCGCGGCGCCGCTGGCCCCTCTGGCCACCCATGTCAGCCAGCACCGCTGTTTGCCCTGGGACATTGATCTGTGGATGGAGTTGAACAACGGCCGCACCCTGACGCTGTATGATCTGGGGCGGCTGGTGCTGGCAAAGCGGGTGGGCCTGCTGGACGCGCTGAAACGCCGGGGCTGGGGCCTGACGATGGCGGGGGCGGTGGTGCGCTATCGCCGCCGCATCCGCATGTTCGACCGGATCGAAATGCGGTCGCGCGCGCTGTGCTGGGACGCGCGGTTCATCTATCTGGAACAGGCGATGTGGGTGCGTGGCGAATGCGCCAACCATATCGTCTATCGCGCCGCGATCGTCGATGCGGCGGGCATCGTCGCCCCCGCCCGCGTCTTGGCCGAAGTCGCCCCCGACCTGCCCACGCCGCCCATTCCCGACTGGATCGCGGCCTGGAGCGACGCCGAGGCGAAGCGCCCCTGGCCTCCGATGCAGGATCTTTGACGCCGCAAAGTGCCATGTGACGCTGATCGGCGTCTTGCCACGCTCGGGGGCAACCTGTTCTATCGCCAGCAAAAAGCGGGGGATGGGACATGGCTGTTGCGCTGCGGAAACGCATCTGGGGCTGGTATTTTTTCGACTGGGCCAGCCAGCCGGTGAATACATTGCTGCTGACCTTCATCTTTGGCCCCTATTTCGCCGAGGTCGCCCGCACACAGTATCTGTCCGAAGGCATGGACATCGAGGCCGCCCGCGCGGCGGCGCAAAGCACCTGGGCCTTTGGCCTGACGCTGGCGTCCATTCTGGTGGCGCTGCTGGCCCCGGTGCTGGGGGCCTATGCGGACGGCAGCGGGCGGCGGTTGACCTGGGTCTGGGTGTTCTCGGCGCTGTATGTGATCGGGGCCTGGGGGCTGTGGTACGTGCTGCCCACCGGGGGCGATGCGGTGCTGACATGGGCGCTGGTCAGTTTCGGCATGGCGTTCCTCGCCATGGAATTTGCCACGATTTTCACCAACGCGCTGATGCCCAGCCTGGGGCAGGGCGACGAGTTGGGTGCGATTTCGGGCAGCGGCTTTGCCTTTGGCTATCTGGGTGGGCTGATCGCGCTGTTCCTGATGCTGTTGCTGTTTGCCGAAAACAGCACCACCGGCAAGACGCTGATCGGGCTGGACCCTTTGTTCGGGCTGGATGCGGCGGAACGCGAGGGAACGCGGGCCGTGGGGCCGTTTTCGGCGATCTGGTATGCTGTGTTCATGATCCCCTTTGCGCTGTGGGTGCGCGAGACGCCGGTGCAACGCGCCCGCGTCAATCTGGGCAGCGCGCTGGCCAGCGTGGTTACCACGCTGAAAGGCCTGACCCACCGCCCCAGCCTTGCGGCCTATCTGGGGTCGTCGCTGTTTTACCGCGATGCGCTGAACGGGCTTTATGCGTTTGGCGGTATCTATGCGTCCAACGTGCTGGACTGGCAGATCACGCAGATCGCCATCTTCGGCATCGTCGGCGGCGCGTCGGCGGTGCTGACAAGTTGGGTCTGCGGGCGGCTGGACAAGCGGTTCGGGCCGAAACCGGTGATCGTGGCATCCATCGCCGTGCTGATCGTGGTCTGTCTGGTCACCGTCGGGCTGGCGCGCGATCATATCTGGGGTATCCCGCTGGACCCCGCATCATCGACGCCGGACATCATCTTTTTCATCTGCGGCGCGTTGATCGGCGGCGCGGGCGGGCCGTTGCAGGCGTCCTCGCGCACCATGCTCTTGCGCCATTCCAGCCCCGACCATGTCACGGAATCCTTTGGCATCTTTGCGCTGTCGGGCAAGGTGGCCAGTTTCATCACCCCGGCCCTGATCGGCATCGTGTCGTGGTGGAGCGAAAGCGCGCGCATCGGCATTTCGCCGGTCATCGGGCTATTCCTTGTGGCGTTGATTCTGCTAGTTTGGGTCAACCCCAAGGGAGATGTGAAAGAATGGTCCGCGCCGCCCTCTTGATCCTGTCGCTGACTATCTGGGCCGGGGCGGCCGCAGCGCAGATCGCGAAACAGCAGTTCGGCGCGGTGACAGGGCCTGTGGCAGCAGACCCCGCGCCCTTTGGCAGCTATGCCAAGGGCTGCATTGCGGGCGCGGTCGCGTTGCCCGAAACCGGGCCGACATGGCAGGCGATGCGCCTGTCGCGCAACCGCAACTGGGGGCACCCTGATACCATTGATTTCCTGAAGGATCTGTCGGGTTTTGCCGCGCGGCAACCCGGCTGGAAGGGGCTTTATGTCGGCGATATCAGCCAGCCGCGCGGCGGCCCGATGCTGACCGGGCATGCCAGCCACCAGATGGGGCTGGATGCCGATATCTGGATGCTGCCGCCCGCGCGGCTGGACCTGAGCCGCAAGGCGCGCGAGGATATCTCGTCGATCTCGATGCGCCGTGCCGAAGGGGCCTATGTCAACGGCGACTGGACTCGCCAGCACCATGAAATCATCAAGGCCGCCGCGCGTGATCCCCGCGTCGCGCGTATTTTCATCTTTCCGGGCGCCAAGGTGCAGATGTGCAAGGACGAACCGGCTGGCGACCGGGCATGGCTGCGCAAGGTGCGGCCGTGGTATGGCCATCATTATCATTTCCACGTTCGTCTGACCTGCCCCGCAGGCGCGCGCGGCTGTCAGGATCAGGATGAAATCCCGGCCGGCGATGGCTGTGCCGATGCGCAGGAATGGGTGAACAACATCCTGAACCCGCCGCCGCCAAAACCCCGCGACCCCAACGCGCCGAAACCGAAACCCAAACGCGAGCTGACGCTTGCCGATCTGCCCAAGCAATGCGCCGACGTTTTGCGGGCGCGCTGATCGCGGCAGCCGTCGCCGGGATCGCGTTCTGGGGTCAGGCAGACGAAACCGCCAGTAATCTTGAACGCGCGCAACATCTGGGCAGTTATCGCTGGCATGAACCCGGCGATTGGTTCGGGGGCCTGTCGGGGTTTGACCTTACGGCAGACGGGGCGCGGTTCGTGGCGGTCACCGACCGGGCTATGATCGTCACGGGGCGGGTGACGCGTGACGGGGCAGGCGCGGTGGACGGGGTGACGGGCCTGACATCCGCGCCGCTGCAAGACAGCAAGGGCAAGGTGCTGACCCGGTTCAATTCCGATGCCGAGGGCGTGGCGCTGTTCCCCGATGGCCGGGTCGCCGTGTCGTTCGAAGGCAACGCCCGCGTGATGGTCCATAAGGCGGCCCACCAGCCCGGCCGCTTTGCCGGCAATGCCACGGTGATGGGCAAATTGCAGGGCAATTCCGGGCTGGAAGCGCTAGCCGTTGATCCGGACGGGCTGCTGGTGACGCTGCCAGAACGCTCGGGCAGCACGACGCGCCCGTTCCCGGTCTGGCGGCTGGACGGCGGGCAATGGCGACCGGCGTTCCAGATCGACCGCCAGGGCGGGTTCCTGCCGGTGGGCGCGGATTACGGCCCCGACGGGCGCCTTTATCTGCTGGAGCGTGAATTCAACGGCTTTGGCTTTGCCAGCCGGGTGCGGCGGTTTCCTGCAAATGCGCAGGGCGTGGACCCCGGCGAGGTGCTGCTGACCACGCGCACCGGCACGCATGACAATCTGGAATCGCTGGCAATTTGGCAGGATGCGCAGGGCCGTCTGCGCGCCACGATGGTGTCGGATGACAATTTCCACCTGCTGCAACGCACCGAACTGGTGGATTACCTGCTGCCGGAGTAAGCCATGATGATCCGCGACGCCACAGCCGATGATTTGCCCGCCCAGATGCGGCTTTATCCGCTTGCGTTTCCGGACGAAGACCTGCGGCCGCTGCTGTGCCGTCTGGCCAGCGCGCCCGACGTGCTGTCACGGGTCGCGCTGGATGGCCCCGACGTGGTCGGCCATCTGGCGGTGACACCCTGTTTGCCGGTGGGCGTGGTGTTGTTGGGCCCCGTAGCCATCGCGCCCCGCTGTCAGCGTCAGGGGCTGGGTCGCCGGATGATCACCGATGCTGCGGCGCTGATGGCGACGCGCGGCGCGACACAAATGCAGGTGCTGGGCGATCCGGGCTATTACAGTCGGCTGGGGTTTCGGCCCGACCGGGCGTTGGCCCCGCCTTATGCCTTGCCGCGTGATTGGGACGGTGCCTGGCAGGTGATGCTGCTGACCGACGCTCCGGCGCTGACCGGCCAATTGCAGGTGCCCGCGATCTGGGCTGACCCGGCGCTGTGGGGGCCGTGACAGGCTTGTCATTCCGGTGCGCGGCATATACACGCCCGCCAGTTCCCGACACCGGGAACCCATGTCGCCGCAACCATGTCAAAACGGGCATAAATGATGAAACATCCGCTGCTGCCAGCTATGCTGGGCATGGCGGCCACTGTGCTGGCCTCCAATATTCTGGTGCAATTCCTGTTCGGCCAATGGCTGACCTATGGCGCCTTCACCTATCCGCTGGCGTTTCTGATCACGGACCTGACCAACCGGTTTCACGGGCCTGCCGCCGCGCGCCGCGTGGTGCTGGCGGGGTTCGCGGTCGGGCTGATCTGTTCCGCCATCGGGACGCAAGTGATGGGCGTGTTCGGCCCGCTGGTCACGCTGCGCGTCGCGCTGGCATCGGGTCTGGCGTTTCTGGTGGCGCAATTGACCGATGTTGCTGTGTTCCACCGCTTGCGCGCGGGCGCATGGTGGCGCGCGCCGCTGATATCCACCGTCATCGCCTCGGTTCTGGATACCACGATCTTCTTCAGCCTCGCCTTTGCCGCCGCGTTCACATGGGTTGAACCCGGCAATGACGTGTCCTGGGCCAATGACATCCTGCCTGTCCTGGGCGTCGGTCCCGCCGCGCCGCTGTGGATATCGCTCGCCATCGCCGATTGGTGGGTCAAAATGGCGCTTGCTGCGCTATCCCTTGTAGCATTCCGCGTCATTGTGGGGAAATCTTCACAATTCCCCATATGATTTCCTTTTGACTTTTCCACAGGCTGTGGCACCCTTCAGGTATTGAAGATCAACCAGAAAGGAGGTGCTCCAGTGTCTAATGGGATTTCGGAGAAATGTGCCGGGAAACTTCGGGAGGCGCGGGACTAAGGCAGCCCTTGGTCAAGCTAACCCCGGATTGGTGATGCCCTGACCGGCCACCTCCTATCTCTTGGGCCGTCCCGCCGATGCGGGGCGGTCTTGTCTTTGAGGGAACAGCCATGTTGCAGGTCGCGGAAGGCGTGGTGATCGCCGATTGGGAGCTGAGCGAACAGTTCATCCGGTCCAGTGGTCCGGGCGGGCAGAACGTAAACAAGGTGTCCACGGCGGTCGAATTGCGGTTCGAGGCAGAACGCTCGCCCAACCTGTCCGGTCCGCAAAAGACGCGGCTGAAACGGCTTGCGGGGCGGCGCTGGACCAACGAGGGCGCGATCGTCATTCAGGTCGAGGACACCCGCAGTCAGGCCCGCAACCGCGAAATCGCCCGCGACCGTCTGCGCGAATTGATCGCCGCAGCACTGGTGGTGCCGAAACGGCGGATTGCGACCAAACCCACCCTTGGCAGCGAAAAGCGGCGGCTCAAGGCCAAGGAAACCCGTGGCGTGGTCAAGACGCTGCGCGGCAAGGTGGACGGCGAGCCCGATTAGGCCACGCGGACCGGAAACGCAGTATAGCCGCGAAACCGCGCCAAGGGCAGCCGCACCCGCGCGCCGGTCTGCGCCAGATGCGGAAAGCGCTGGATCAGGCGGCCGATGGCGATGCGCCCCTCGACACGCGCCAGACTGGCCCCCAGACAGACATGGATGCCGGTGATAAAGGCGATATGGCGGTTCGGGCTGCGCCGGATATCGAACCGGTCGGGATCGGGAAACTGATCCGGGTCGCGGTTCGCCGCGCCAATCGAGGTGTGGATATAGGTGCCGCGCGGCAGCACCCCATCGGTCAGCACGATATCCTCGCCCGCCAGCCGGTTGCCGATCTGCAACGGGCTCTCGACCCGCAGACATTCCTCGACCGCGCCCGCAATCAGGCCGGGTTCACCCTGCAACAGGCGCAACTGGTCGGGATGATCCAGCAACAGCCCGATGGAATTGCCGACCAGCGAGGTGGTCGTCTCATGCCCCGCGTTCAGCAGGAAAATGCAGTTCTGGATCAACTCTTCCTGTGTCAGGCGCCGCCCGTCATGTTCGCCGTGGATCAGCCCGTCCAACACCTCGCCCGGACCCGCGCCGTCAGGGTTGGCGCGTCGGTGATTGATCAGATCGTTCAGGATGGCGCTGAACTCCTCAACCGCGGCATTGCCCGCCGCCATCCGCGCGGGTGACACCACCGGGTCCAGCGCGCCCAGAATGGCGATGGAATAACCCCTGAGCCGCGCGCGGTATTCCGGTGGGATCCCCAGCATCAGCGAGATGATTTCCGTCGGCAGCACCTTGGCGAAATCGTCGATCAGGTCCAGATCGCCCAGATCGGCCACCCGGTCCAGCAGCCGGTCGACGATGCCCGCGATCAGCGGTTCAAATTCGGCCAGACGGCGCGGCGTGAACGCCCCCGCGATCAGTTTGCGCACCACGGTATGATAGGGCGGATCGTTGAAGATCAGGCTGGTGGTGTGGTGACGCTGCAACGGGCATTGCCCGAACTTGCGCCCGAATTCCTCGGTCTTGTCGGACAGCATGTCGCGGCTGGCATAGACTTTGACCACATCGGCATAGCGGGTCAGATAAGCCGATCCATCCGCGTTGCGGTGCAATGGGGCCTGCGCGCGCAGCGCATGCAGCGTGGGATGCGGATTGTCGATGAAATCCGCCCCGATCCGGTTCAGATCAAACGTTGCGATATCAAGCGCCATCACGCTCTCCCAACCAATCCAGCGGAGCGGCTGCGCCGCGCATCATGTCTCATCGCAGCCAGGGCTGCTCTTCGGTGTGCCTCCGGCGGGGATATTTGGAAACCAGAGAAGTACTGGACACCCCCGTCCCGGCTTCTTCGGTTCATAACTATCCCGGGGGGTCAGGGGGGCTGGCCCCCCTGCTTTGGTGCGGTCAGGGGGGCTGGCCCCCCTGCTTTTTCAGTTTCAGCCGAACACCCGTGTCAGGGCACCATCGACCGCCGTCAGGATCTCGTCGATGTCATCCTTGGTGGCGATCAGCGCGGGGCTGAAGCACAGCGTGTTGTTCTTGCCGGGCAAGGAGCGGTTGGTGGCGCCGATGATCACGCCCTGCGCCATGCAGTCGCGCACCACGGCCTGCACGCGCGCCTCGTCCATCGGTTCGCGGCTTTCGCGGTCCTTGACCAGTTCGGCCCCCAGGAACAGCCCCTTGCCGCGCGCCTGGCCGATCACGGCGTGGCGGTCGGCCAGCGCGTGCAGCTGATCCAGCATATAGTCACCCATGCGGGTGGTGTTGCCCAAAAGGTCTTCGTCTTCGATGATGCGCATGTTTTCCAGCGCGGCGGCAGGGCCTGCGGTGCAGCCGCCAAAGGTCGAGATATCGCGGAAATGGTTCAGGGGGTCGCTGGCGTCATCCTTGAACATGTCGAAAACGGCTTCGGTTGTGGCCAGACAGGCGATGGCGGCATAGCCCGAGGCCAGACCCTTGGCCATGCTGACCATGTCGGGCTGAACGCCGTAATGCTGGTAGCCGAACCAGGTGCCGGTGCGGCCCAGGCCACAGACGACCTCGTCGATATGCAAGAGGATATCGTATTTGCGGCAGATGTCCTGCACGCGGGGCCAGTAGCCGTCGGGGGGCACGATCACGCCGCCACCTGCGGTGACGGGTTCAAGGCAGAGGCCGCCCACGGTATCAGGGCCTTCGCGCAGGATGACCTGTTCGATCTGGTCGGCGGCCCATTCGCCGTAATGCGTGCCCGGCGCGCCCTGTTCTGCGGCACGATATTCCAGGCAATGCGGCACACGCACGAAGCCGGGCGCGAAAGGTCCATACTGGGCGTTGCGCTCGTCCTGCCCGCCCGCCGACAGCGCGCCGATGGTGGTGCCGTGGTAATCGCGGTCGCGGTAGAGGATCTTGTGCTTTTTGCCACCGTAGCGCTTGTGCGCGATCTGGCGGATCATCTTGAACGCCTTCTCGTTCGCCTCGGAGCCCGAGTTGCAGTAATAGACCCGCGACAGGCCGGGCATCTTGGCCAGCAGCCGGTCGGCAAAGATCGCGCCGGGGACCGTGCCGGATGCGCCTGCGAAATAGCACATCTTGACCAGTGCATCGCGGACGGCATCGGCGATGCTTTCGCGGCCATAGCCCACGTTCACGGTCCAGACCCCGCCCGAGACGCCGTCGATGTGCTCCTTGCCCTTCTGGTCCCAGACCCGCATGCCGCGCCCTTCGACGATGATGCGCGGGTCCGAGGTTTCATAGGGTTTGTGCTGGGACAGGTGGTGCCAGACATGGGCGCGGTCGGCGTCCACCACGGCCTGAATGTCGTTGTCGAACTTGCCGTCCATCATGGGGTGTCTCCAGCGTGCGGGGCGGGTTGCGGGGTGTTGATCGTGTGATCATACAGATGGAAAGCGCCATTTGAAAAGGGGCGTGCAGGAGGGTGACATGACGGATGACCGCGCATTGCTGGCGGCGATGTTTCAGGCGGCGGTGCGGGCGGCGGAGCCTGTCGCGGCGCTGGCCCCGCATCTGCCCGCGCGACCCGTTGGGCGCACTGTAGTGATCGGCGCAGGCAAGGGCGCGGCGCAGATGGCGGCGGCATTCGAAACGCTATGGGGGCCGTGTGAGGGCGTGGTGGTGACGCGCTATGGGTTTGGCTGCGCCACGCGGTTTGTGCGGGTGATCGAGGCGGCGCATCCGGTGCCAGATGCGGCGGGGCTGGCGGCGTCTGACGCTTTGTTCGCGGCCGTTGCGGGGCTGGGGCCGGATGATCTGGTGGTGGCGCTGATCTGTGGCGGCGGGTCGGCGCTGTTGCCGGCACCCGGCGATGGTCTGACGCTGGAGGATGAGGTGGCCATGAACCGCGCGCTGCTGGCATCGGGCGCGCCCATCGGGGTGATGAACGCGCTGCGCAAGCAGGTCAGCCGGATCAAGGGCGGGCGGCTTGCGCTGGCGGCCTGGCCTGCACGGGTGGTGACATTGGTGGTGTCGGATGTGCCGGGCGACGATCCGGCGCAGGTGGCATCCGGCCCAACGGTGCCCGATGCGCTGCGCCGCGCCGATGCGCTGCGGCTGGCACGGGATCATGGCGTGGTGTTGCCCGCGCGGGTTATGGACTGGCTGGCGGATGCGCCCGAAGCGCCCGATCCTCATGATGCGCGCTTTGCCGGGAATAGCGTGACGGTCGTGGCATCCGCCGCGCAATCATTGGAGGCGGCGGCGGACGTGGCGCAGGCGGCAGGCGTGACGCCTGTGGTCCTGTCTGACGCCATTGAAGGCGAGGCGCGCGATGTCGGGCTGGTGCATGCTGCGCTGGCGCGCGAGGTTGTGACGCGCAACCGGCCATTCCCGCGGCCTGTGGTGATCCTGTCGGGTGGTGAGACCACGGTGACGCTCCGCGGGCCGGGGGGGCGCGGGGGGCGCAATACGGCGTTTCTGCTGGCTTTTGCGCAGGCGGTGGATGGCGTGGCGGGGATCACCGCGCTCGCGGCAGATACGGATGGTATCGACGGGACCGAGGACAATGCCGGGGCCTTTGCCGACGGCAGCTCGGCCCAGCGGATGCGGGTGGCGGGGGTGGACCCCGGCGCGGCGCAGGCGGCGCAGGACGCTTGGGGGGCCTTCGCTGCGGCGGGGGATTTGTTCGTGACCGGGCCGACGGGGACGAATGTGAATGATTTCCGGGCAATTCTGATCCGCTGAGTTTGCGGTGGACCCAGACCCAAGGCAAAGCCTTGGGGCCCCTGCGGGAGCGGGGAGGCGCGGCTGCGCCGCGCCGGGTTTGGGTCAGGCGGGGCGCAGGCCCAGCATGGTGCGGGCCTGGGCCACGGTGGCGACGGGGCGTTCGTATTTGTCGCAGAGGTCCACCACGCGCTTGACCAGCGAAGCGTTCGACGGCGCGAGGGCGGTCTTGTCGATGCGCACGTTATCTTCCAGCCCGGTGCGGGCATGGCCGCCCGCCGCGACACACCATTCGTTCATCACGATCTGGCCCGGCCCGATCCCGGCCCCGCACCATTCGGCGCTGGGCATCAGGCGTTTCACGGTGTCGATGTAGAATTCAAACGTGGGCCGGTCCACCGGCATCGCGTTTTTCACGCCCATCACGAACTGGATATAGATGTCGCCGGGGATGCGCCCGTCGGCGTTCATCCGCGCCGCCTGATGGATGTGGGACAGGTCAAACGCCTCGATTTCCGGTTTGACGGCGTAGGTCTTCATCTCGGCGGCCAGCCAATCCACGAGGTCCGGCGGGTTTTCATAGACGCGGGTGGGAAAGTTGTTCGACCCAACCGACAGCGACGCCATGTCGGGGCGCAAGGGCAGCATCCCGCCGCGCGCCTGACCTGCGCCGGACCGGCCGCCGGTCGAGAATTGAATGATCATGCCGGGGCAGTGCTGCAACAGCCCCTCTTGCAGGCGGGCGAATTTCTCGGGGTCGGCGGACGGCGTTTCGTCGTCGTTGCGGACATGGGCGTGGACGATGCGCGCGCCGGCCTCGAACGCCGCATGGGTCGACTCGACCTGTTCGCTGACGGTGACCGGCACCGCCGGGTTGTCGGATTTGCGCGGCAGCGATCCGGTGATCGCCACGCAGATGATGCAGGGTTTGGTCATGTCGCAGGCTCCTGTGCGGCGGTTGATTGACGTTGCCACATATCACGCACCTGCGGCAAGGGGCCGCGCCGTGCGGCTTGTCGGGGCGGAAACGCGGCGTTCCTGTCACGGGAAGCGACGATTTTTATCTGTCACGCGCCCGCGCAAGATTATATCACGGCGCATGATGTGTCGGAGTCGGGGGAAATGTCCGCTCTGCCCGCAAATTGCAAAGGGAGACCACGCAGATGAAGGTTCTTGTGCCTGTGAAGCGCGTGATCGACTACAACGTGAAGGTTCGCGTCAAGGCGGACGGATCGGGTGTCGATCTTGCCAATGTGAAGATGTCGATGAACCCGTTCGACGAAATCGCCGTCGAAGAGGCGATCCGTCTGAAGGAAAAGGGCGTCGTGTCCGAGATCATCGTGGTGTCCATCGGCGTCAAGCAGGCGCAGGAAACCCTGCGCACCGCGCTGGCGATGGGGGCGGACCGCGCGATCCTGGTGCAGGCGACGGACGATGTGCATCAGGATATCGAGCCGCTGACGGTGGCCAAGATTCTGGCCGCCGTGGCAAAGGCCGAAGAGGTCGGGCTGGTGATCACCGGCAAGCAGGCCATCGACAATGACATGAACGCGACCGGCCAGATGTTGGCGGCGCTGTTGGGCTGGGGGCAGGCGGCCTTTGCGTCCGAAGTCGTCATCGCCGATGGCGCGGCCACCGTGACGCGCGAAGTGGATGGCGGGTTGCAGACGATCAAGGTGGGTCTGCCCGCCGTCGTCACCGCTGATTTGCGCCTGAACGAGCCGCGCTATGCGTCGCTGCCCAACATCATGAAGGCCAAGAAAAAGCCGCTGGAGGAAAAGACCGCCGCCGATTACGGCGTCGATGTCACCCCGCGACTGAAGGTGGTCAAGACGACCGAACCCGCGACGCGGGCGGCGGGGATCAAGGTTGGCTCTGTGGATGAACTGGTGGCGAAACTGAAAGAAGTGGGGGCGATCTGATGGCTGTTCTTCTGCTGGGAGAAATCACCGATGGCGTGCTGGCACTTGATGCCACCGCCAAGGCCGTGACGGCGGCCAAGGCACTGGGCGAGGTGCATGTGCTGTGCGTGGGCGCGCAGGCGCAGGCCGCAGGGGCCGAGGCCGCGACAATCGCGGGCGTGGCCAAGGTGCTGGTGGCGGAACATGCCGCCTATGGCAAGCGGCTGGCGGAACCGGTGGCTGACCTGATCGTCGGGCTGGCGGGCGGGTATAGCCATATCGTGGCCCCCGGCACATCGGATGCCAAGAACATCCTGCCGCGGGTCGCGGCGCTGTTGGATGTGATGATCCTGTCGGATGTGACCGGCATCATCGACGCCAACACCTTCGAACGCCCGATCTATGCCGGGAACGCGATCCAGACGGTGGAATCGCTGGACAAGATCAAGGTGATGACGGTGCGCACCGCGTCCTTCGATCTGGCCCCGCTGGGCGGGTCTGCGGTGATCGAGGCCGTGGCCGAGGCGGCGAACCCCGGCCTGTCATCCTGGGTCGAGGACAAGACCGCGTCGTCGGATCGTCCCGAATTGACATCGGCGGGCATCGTGGTGTCGGGCGGGCGCGGCGTCGGGTCCAAGGAACAGTTCGCGATCATAGAAGGGCTGGCCGACAAGCTGAACGCCGCTGTTGGCGCGTCGCGCGCGGCGGTCGATTCGGGTTATGCGCCGAACGACTGGCAGGTCGGGCAGACCGGCAAGGTCGTCGCACCGCAACTGTATGTGGCGGTGGGTATCTCCGGTGCGATCCAGCATCTGGCCGGGATGAAGGATTCGAAGGTGATCGTCGCGATCAACAAGGACGAAGAGGCGCCGATTTTTCAGGTTGCCGATTTCGGGCTGGTGGCCGACCTGTTCAGCGCCGTGCCGGAACTGACCGGCAAGCTGTAAGCGGGTGGTGGGTGTGAACACCCACCCTACAACTTCCGCCCGCCCCCCGCGTGACCCGGGGGCGGGCGTTTTCATGCCCCGCGCGTGGTCAGCGCTGCGGCAAGCGCGGTGGCCACCTCGTCATGCGCGGCGGGGCCGGGCAGACCTTGAGCCACAGCGGTTTCCAGCCATGTGAACGCCATGCCGGCACCGCCCAAGGCGCGCGCGCGCGCCGAATAGGGCACGCGCAGAATCAGGTCGCAATCATCGGCCAGCGCGTCCAGCGTCACGGCGTCCACCCCCCAGGGATCAGCCCGCAGGACGCTGTCGCCGGGATCGTGATCGGCCATCCACAGCACCACGCGCCATCCGCCCGCCTGCGCCAGCAAGCCCCGCATCCGCGCCAGCCAGACCGCGCGCAAGTCATCCAGCACGGCGGCGAACCGCGTCGGATCATGATCGGCCAAGGCGGTCACCAGATGCCGGGTGAAATGAAACTCGGTGAAATCCACCTCGGCAAACAGGTCGCGCAACAGCGGCGTCGGCCCCAGAAACCGGTCATTGCGGCGCGGATGCACGGTGTAATAGCGGTTGGAGGCGTTCTGCACGCCCATCACCTGCACCACAGTGACCGCCGCGCGCCGCGTCATCGCCAGCACCGCCCGGTCACCCAGAAAGGCGTCCAGCCCGGCATTGACGCAGCCAAGGTTGACTACCTGCCGCCCGGTCAGCGCGCGCAGCCGGTCCGGCCAGGGCTGGGGCACGAATTTGCCGAACGTCTCGGTGCCGCCAAGGCACAGCACAGTGTCGCCCGTGACCAGTTGCGGCGGCCCTCGAAACAGCAGCCGCCCGCCATCATACTGGCAAACATGGTAATCGAGCGCTCCGGCGCCCGGAACGTCATGGTTCATTACACTCACCTTTGTCTCACACCCGCCACCAAGCTGCCGCAAAGGTCTTGCCGAAACGCTAATGCGCCAATTTGAACGATCCCAGGGGGCACCCGGGTTGCGGTGTGGCGGCTTGCGCGCCTATGGTCACGCAGGGCTGAACAGGAGGCGGGCATGGACATCCGGACGATCGGCGTCGTCGGCGCAGGGCAGATGGGCAACGGCATCGCGCATGTGATGGCGCTTGCGGGCTATGACGTGCTGATGACCGACATCAGCCAAGACGCGCTGGACCGCGCCATCGACACCATCACCCGCAACCTTGACCGGCAGGTCAGCCGGGGCAAGGTGGCGCAAGACCTGCGCGATGCCACGCTGGCGCGCATTCATACCACGCTGGCGCTGCCTGATCTGGGGCCGTCCGATCTGATCATCGAAGCGGCGACCGAGCGCGAAGAGGTCAAGAACAAGATATTTGAAAGCCTCGCCCCGCATCTGGGCGCGGACACGATCCTGACGTCGAACACTTCGTCGATCTCGATCACCCGGCTGGGCGCGCGCACCGACCGGCCCGAACGGTTCATGGGGTTTCATTTCATGAACCCGGTGCCGGTGATGCAATTGGTCGAACTGATCCGGGGTATTGCCACCGACGAGGCCACCTACAAGGCCTGCCATGCCGTGGTGGACCGGCTTGGCAAGACCGTATCCAGCGCCGAGGATTACCCCGCCTTCATCGTCAACCGGGTGCTGATCCCGATGATCAACGAGGCGGTCTATGCGCTGTATGAAGGCGTGGGCAATGTGCGGTCGATTGATCAGGCGCTGAAACTGGGGGCCAATCACCCGATGGGGCCGCTGGAATTGGCGGATTTCATCGGGTTGGATACCTGTCTGGCGATCATGAACGTGTTGCATGACGGGTTGGCGGATACGAAATACCGCCCCTGTCCGCTGTTGACGAAGTATGTCGAGGCCGGGTGGCTGGGCCGCAAGACCAAGCGGGGATTCTATGATTATCGCGGCGAGGTGCCAGTTCCGACGCGGTGATCAGTCCCGGAGCGACAGCGTGTGGTCGCGCAGCCAGGCCATGAATCCGCGCGGGTCAGATGACAGGCGTTCCATCTGCGCGGCGTCAAGCGGGTGGCCCACGATGGGGCGCATCGGTTTGTTCAGGGAATGGACGATTTCATGCAGCAGCATGCCCTGACGCATGGTGGCCGACACGCGATTGGCGATCTGATACAGCCGTGAATTTGCGCCGGGGAAAAAGATCGGCACCACCTGCGCGCCAGACCGGCGGATCATCTGGGCGGTGAACACGTTCCATTCCGCCTCGATCGCGGGACCGAACAGGGTCTTTGACGATGCGACAACACCGGAGGGAAACACACTGACCACGCCGCCCTGTTTCAGGTGGCCCATGGCCTCGGCGCGCATTTCAACGCTTTTGGCCTGCGCCTCGGGGTCATGCGGAAAGGGCACCGGGATCAGGAAAGAGGCGGCGACCTCGTCAATCCCGGTCAGGACCGAACGTGTCAGGATGCGGAAATCCTCGCGCCGCCGCGCGATCAGGTCGGCTAGAATCATGCCATCCACCATGCCATGCGGATGGTTGGCCACGATCACCACCGGGCCAGTGGCCGGGATGCGGTCGATCTGCGCCTGTGGTGTGGTCAGCGGGATGCCCATCACGTCCAGCGCCGCGCGCCAGAAGGCGATGCCTGTGGGCGCGCCCCGGCGTTCAAATTCGCGGATCAGGCGGATGATGGTGACCTTGCCGGTCATCCATTCCATCGACCGGATCACCGTCGATTGCCAAGCGTTGTCAAAGGTTGACGCATAGGACAGGCTGCGGCGGTCATATTTTTTCGGCACCGGGGCAGGTTTTGCCCGGGTCATCGGAACTCGCCGTTGTGCGCTGTCAACCACTTGTCGTCACCGTCGTTCCGGCGCAATCGCTGCCGCCATGCGGGCTTTCGCCCGATTACATCCCCTCGCCGAACCGGTCAGCGACCAGCGCCTGAAGCGCGTCGGCCAGCGCCTGCGCATCGGGACCCGAGGTCTGAACCTCAATAGTGGTTCCCTTGGACGCTGCCAACATCAAAAGCCCCATGATGCTGTCACCGCCCGCACACATGCCGTCACGGCACACTTCGGCGCGCGCATCGAACCCCTCGACGACCTCGACAAACTTGGCCGAGGCGCGGGCATGCAGTCCCTTGGCATTCACGATGGTCAACTGGCGCGTCACGGCATGGGTCATCTTGGTCTTTCGCGGGCGGGTGGGCTGTGACGCAGGTTATTCGCCCGACGACTGACTGTCGATATATTTACGACCCGCCTCCTTGGCGGCGCGCAGCGCCTCACCGATGGGCAGGTGGCGGCTTTTGGCCAGCTTGATCAACATCGGCATGTTCGCGCCGAACAGGATGCTGCGCCCCGCCGGGATGCAGGCCTGCCGCGCCAGATTGGACGGCGATCCGCCATGCAGATCGGTCACCACAACGACGCCGTGCCCCTGATCGACGGCGTCGGCGGCCTCGCAGATTTCGGCGCTTTTGGTGTCACGATCCGAGTCGGGGTCGATGCCGATGGCACGCACACCGGTCTGGGTGCCCATCACATGTTCCAGCGTGGCGAGGTATTCCCGCGCCAGCCCCCCATGTGCGACGATCACAATTCCCAGCACGCCTGATGGTTCCTTTTACCCGGCGCGCG
This sequence comes from Paracoccus haematequi, assembly GCA_945881965.1. Lineage (GTDB taxonomy): Bacteria > Pseudomonadota > Alphaproteobacteria > Rhodobacterales > Rhodobacteraceae > UBA9554. The sequence goes on from CAMCVS010000002.1 coordinate 328,421, forward strand.
GCAGTGCATGCCCGCGCTCGAGTTCCCGATGCCTAATTGACACTTGCCAGCCCGCCTCTGCAAGAGACTTTGCCATTGCTTCGGTCACGGCCACGGATCTGTGTTGTCCGCCGGAACAGCCGAAACCGATGCCAAGATGGGCCTTGCCCTCGGCCCGGAAGGCGGGCAGCAGCATCAGCACCAGATCGCCGGTTTTCGCCATGAAATCAGGGGCCAGAGGATCGGCCATCACATGCGCGGCGACATGGGCGTCGCGACCGTTCAGTGGGCGCAACGATGGCTCCCAATAGGGGTTGCGCATGAACCGCACGTCAAACACCATGTCCATGCCACGCGGCAATCCGCGCTTGAACGAGAATGAATTGAGCGTGATTGCCAGATGCCGTTGCCCGTTCGGGGCGAACAGGCGTTCGATTTCCGCGCGCAGGTCATGCGGTGTCAGGTCCGATGTGTCGATCAGGATGTCGGCGCGCGCCCGGATCGGGACCAGCAGGTCGGTTTCCAGCATGATGCCGATGTCAGGGCTGTCGGCGGGCGACAGCGGATGGCGGCGGCGGGTTTCCGAGAACCGCCGCAACAGCACATCGCGGGAACAATCCACATACAGCAGCTCCACCCGTGTGCCGCTGATTTCGGCCAGCCGGTCCACGGTGTCGATCAGCGCATTGGCGGAAAAATCGCGGTTGCGCGGGTCAATCGCCAAGGCCATCGGGCGCGCGGGCGGCGGTCCTTCCAGCAGGCGGGGCAACAGCGACAGCGGCAGGTTGTCGATGGCTTCGAACCCCAGATCCTCCAGCACATGCAGCGCCGTTGACCGGCCCGCGCCCGATGGTCCTGTCACCAGGACAATGCGCGCTGTGGCGGGGGGATCGACCAACATATCGTGCATACCTTAACCGCGGACCTCGTCATTCATATTCAGGATATATTGCAGAATTGCGGCAGGAAAATATGGCATCGCAACATTGTGGAAAAGCGGCAGCGCCAGCCCCAGCAGGTCATGATTGCGCTGAGGGGGCAGGCGCGCGGTTTCGGTGTGGTCCAGATCGACAATCAGGCGAATGATGGCGTCGGGCAGGGCCGGAACGGACAGGATGCCAACAAACCGCGCCTCGATCCGGCCATGGATCGCCGTGGGCGCGCGCGCGACAAGCGTGGTCCCGTCGCGCCGCACATGGCATCGGTCATCCGCCACGAGGCGCGCACCAAGCGCCATCAGTTGCAGCGCCAGCGCGGATTTGCCCGCGCCGGATGCGCCAAGGATCAGAACGCCGCGCCCGTGATGCGCCACGCAACTGGCGTGGAGCGTGACCTGTGACGGGATATCAGACCGGCAGGCCGACGACAAAACGCGCGCCCAGCGGGTCAGAGGTGATGTCGGCATCGGTCGGGCGGATATTTTCGGCCCAGATCACGCCGCCATGCGCCTCGAAGATCTGTTTCGAAATCGATAGGCCCAGGCCCGAGTTGTTGCCATATTGGCCTGCGGGGCGTTCGGAATAGAACCGCTTGAAGATCTTGGTCAGCGCCTGTTCCGGGATGCCGGGGCCGGTATCCTCGACCACCACCAGCACGCGGTTTTCGCGCCGCCGCGCCCAGACCCGGATTGCGTCGCCGTCTTCGCAGAAGGATATCGCATTGGTGATCAGGTTGACGAACACCTGCGCCAGTCGCGCCTCAAGCCCGTTGATCATGATGGCGTCTTTGGGAAGATCGGTAATGAAATCAATGCCCTGCTCGCGTGCCTGACTGCCCAGATAATCGCCCAGATTGCCCAGCATGTGCAGCAGGTCGAACGGTTCCTGTTCTTCCTTGACCAGTTCGCTGTCCAGCCGCGACGCGTTCGAGATATCGCTGACCAGACGGTCCAGCCGCCGCACGTCATGTTCGATCACGTTCAACAGTTTCTCGCGCTGATCATCGCGCTTGATCACCCGCATGGTGCCGACCGCAGACCGCAGTGACGCCAGCGGGTTCTTGATTTCATGCGCCACGTCGGCGGCGAATTGTTCGTTCGAATCGATCCGGTCATACAGCGCCGACACCATGCCACGCAGCGCGCCGGACAAGCGGCCAATTTCATCGGGGCGCGCGGTCAGGTCGGGGATGCGGATGCGCCCGCTGTGCCCGCTGCCGTCGCGGCCCCCCAGTTCTGCGGCCTCGGCCAGATCGGAAATCGGGTTGGCGATGGTCGAGGCCAACACAAGGCTGAGCCCGATGGACACCAGTGTCGCGATCAGGAACATCTGCATCACGCGTTCGCGTTCCATCCGCACCGCGCGGTCAATTTCGCCGGTGGCGGATGACACGGCCACCACGCCGATGGACAGCCCACCTTGCCGCACCGGGGTGGCGACGGTGTGCACAGTGACCCCGTCCGGTCCGGCCAGGCTGCGCAGTTGTGTCCCCGCGCCCAAGGCGGCATCGACGAGCAGGCGCGCTTCGTCCTCGGGGGTATTGACGGGGGTATCGGCCAGACCGCCGACAAACACCTGTGCCAGCCCCGACCAGATCATGCCGAGAAAATCAATGATCAGGGTGCGGGATCTGTCATCCTCGGCGCTGCCCGCGCTGCTGATGCCGCGGCCCCGGCTGGTGCCGACCAGGTCGCGCTGCGGGTCGAACACAAACACCTGAACCCCGTCGCGCAGGTCCAGCCCGGACAGCGTCGCGGGCACGTCCAGCCAATCGCCCGCGCCAAGCTGCACCGGCACCCCGGCGGGCAGTTGCGCCTCGATGACATCGGCGATCAGTTCCGCCTCGCTGATCATGGCGTTGATCCGCTGCACGGCATAGCCATCGCGGGACGAGTTCAGGAACAGCACCCCGGCCACCAGGATGTTCAGCGCGATCAGGTTGAAGGTGATGATCTTGCGCGTCAGCGGCGAGCGGCGAAAGAACGTGTTGCCGCGCTTTTGGCGGCGGTCGCGCAGCTCTTGGCCGACCAGCGCATCGGGCGCCACGAAATCATCCCCCAGAACAACGTCGCCGTCGCGCTGGGGGACCGGATCACGCAGGGCTATGCGCTCGGCGAGGGCCATTACTCTTCGTTGTATCTGTAGCCGATACCATACAGCGTCTCGATCGCCGAGAAATCATCATCGACGCTGCGCATCTTTTTGCGCAGGCGCTTGATGTGGCTGTCGATGGTGCGGTCGTCGACATAGACCTGATCGTCATAGGCGACATCCATCAGCTGATCGCGGGATTTCACAAACCCAGGGCGCTGCGCCAGCGCCTGCAACAGCAGGAATTCGGTCACCGTCAGCGATACATCGCGGCCTTTCCACGCCACGGCATGGCGCAGCGGGTCCATCCTCAGGTTGCCGCGTTCGATCACCTTGGTTTCTTCGGTTTCGGGGATGAATTCACCCGCCACAGCATCCTGACGGCGCAGCAACGCGCGGATGCGTTCGACCAGCAAACGCTGGCTGAAGGGTTTTTTCACGTAATCATCCGCGCCCATGCGCAGGCCCAGAACCTCGTCGATCTCGTCGTCTTTCGAGGTCAGGAAGATCACCGGCATCGAGGTTTTCTGCCGCAGACGTTGCAGCAGGTCCATGCCGTCCATGCGCGGCATCTTGATGTCCAGCACCGCCATGTCGGGCAATTTGCGGCTGAACGCATCCAGCGCGGTCTGGCCGTCATTATACGTCTCGACTTCGAAACCTTCCGCCTCCAGCGTCATGGCGACGCTGGTCAGAATGTTGCGGTCATCGTCCACAAGGGCGATCCTCGACATTGGGCTATTCCTTGTTCTGCTCGTTACCCGGGAATTTTTGTCTATCATCGCTTTTTCGGGCTTTGCGATCAATCCCAAAGTGCGAATCACCCCGCTGCCCTGTCATATTTCCATCGCGAGTCCTGAACGCATGGCTAAATTACCTCACATCAGGTTTCGCAATTGACATATCCGTCGCGGTTTTTCGCCATGGTTGCGCTAACCTGCATTTGGTGGCGCTAACGACAGAAAACCCGACTGGTCGTTGCGCGAAACGTCATGCTAAGAGGCCGCACACGGTGTTCCGGGGAGGGGACACCGGTGTCAATGCGCCCGTGTATGGGCCTCGAACCACCAAGAACACGCAGCGCGCCAAGGAGCATCGCACATGACATCTGGACGGGTGAATCCGAATTTCCGGCTTGAAGATCAAGGTATTGCGGGCCTTGGACAGGTTCACTACAACTTGCTGGAACCGGCGCTGATCGAGGCGGCTGTGCTGCGCGGCGAGGGTCACATGGGCCAAGGCGGATCGTTCCTGGTCACAACCGGCAAGTTCACCGGTCGCTCGCCGAAAGACAAACATGTCGTGAAAACGGCCACCACCGCCGATACGATCTGGTGGGATAACAACGCCGCGATGTCGTCCGAAGGATTTGACGCGCTTTATGCCGATATGACCGCCCATATGCAGGGCCGCGACATGTTCGTGCAGGATTTGGTGGCGGGCGCGGATGCGGCGCTGTCGATCAAGATGCGGATGGTGACGGAACTGGCTTGGCATGGCCTGTTTATCCGCCATTTGCTGCGCCGCCCCGACCGTGCCGCGCTGGATACCTTCGTGGCGGATTACACCGTGATCAACTGCCCCAGCTTCAAGGCGGACCCGGTCCGGCACAACTGCCGCAGCGAAACGGTCATTGCGATGAACTTTGACCGTAAGCTGATCCTGATCGGCGGCACCGAATATGCCGGCGAGAACAAGAAATCGGTGTTCACACTGCTGAACTACCTTCTGCCCGAAAAAGGCGTGATGCCGATGCATTGCTCGGCCAACCATGCCATCGGCAACCCGGTCGATACGGCGGTGTTCTTTGGCCTGTCGGGCACCGGCAAGACCACGCTGTCGGCTGATCCGGCGCGCACCCTGATCGGCGACGATGAACATGGCTGGTCGGATCGCGGCACCTTCAATTTCGAAGGCGGTTGCTATGCCAAGACCATCAACCTGTCCGCCGAAGCCGAGCCGGAAATCTATGCCACCACCAGTCGTTTCGGCACCGTGGTGGAAAACATGATCTTTGACCCCGAGACGTTCGAGTTGGATTTCAACGACTCGCGGCTGACGGAAAACATGCGCTGCGCCTATCCGCTGGACGCGATTTCCAACGCATCCGATACCGGGCTGGGTGGGCATCCGAAGAACATCATCCTGTTGACCTGCGATGCGTTCGGGGTGCTGCCGCCGATTTCGCGGCTGACGCCAGCGCAGGCGATGTATCATTTCCTGTCGGGCTTTACCGCCAAGGCACCGGGCACGGAACGTGGCGTGGTTGAACCCGAACCCACGTTCTCGACCTGTTTCGGCGCACCGTTCATGCCGCGCCGCCCCGAGGTTTACGGCAAGCTGTTGCAGGAAAAGATCGCGCGCCATGGCGCGACCTGCTGGTTGGTCAATACCGGCTGGACCGGCGGCGCTTATGGCGTGGGCAAGCGGATGCCGATCAAGGCGACCCGCGCGCTGTTGACCGCGGCGCTGGACGGGTCGCTGAATGACGCCGTGTTCCGCAAGGACGTGAATTTCGGATTTGAGGTTCCGGTGTCGGTGCCCGGCGTCGATGACAGCCTGATGAACCCGCGCACCACCTGGGCTGATCCGGCGCAATACGACGCGCAGGCGGCCAAGCTGGTCGGCATGTTCGCCAAGAACTTCGAGAAATACGTGTCTTTCGTCGATGACGACGTCAAGGCCGTCGCCATCGGCTAAAGCCTCTGGACAGACAGATCAGGCGCCCCGGTCCGATGACCGGGGCGTTTTGCGTTCTGCGACACAGGTTAGGCCGCCGACACGTCTTCCAGCGGCATGTTGGTGGCAAAGTGGATATCTTCCGCCGCCATCCATGTCAGGTTTCCGACGATGGGCTGGTTGCGGCCCTCGATCTTCCACGTCACGGCGCAGGGATCCGAATGCATGTATCCCAGCCGCTCGCACAGACCGCGCCGCGCGTTGCCGCGCGCCATCAGGCCGAACACATAATCCGGCTGCCAATGCATTGACGCCGTCAGCAACCCCAGCCGCGACAGGTAATCCACGATGCCGCGCCCGCGATAGGCCGGGTCATCCTTGATCCAGATTTCGCCGTGATAGACCACGCGTCCGGTCATGCGGCGCGCGCCGGGGCCGGGGTTGTAGGCCGAGTTTTCAAAGTCGATCAGCACGCCTGCGGGCGGATAGGTGCGGAAATTGTGGCGCAGATAATCGGCGAGGTTCTGTGACCCCAGATCAAGCCGCCGCAGCGCCTGGGTGTGGACCAACTCGCCCGCCGGGTTGCGTCCGGTGATCCAGAACGCGCGGCCGCCCGACAGATCCTGATGCGTCGGGTCAAACGGCAGGCCCAAGGGCTGCTGCGGACGTTCGGCGGCGAGGATGGTGGCGTAATCTTCGAGCGTGTCGCCCATCTGGATCGACAGGCGCGCCTCGTCGTCCAGCGTGCGCAAAGTGCGGCACAACAATTGTGCGCCGTCGTACAAGTTTTGAATTGACATGAGTCTGCCTCCTGAAGCGGTTTTGTTTCTTCAGGATGAACAATTCTGATTCAAATGTCTCGCGTCATGATAGAAACACGCGTCACAACCTGTGGTCCGGATCACGACATCTGGTGGTCCTCCGCCATGTTGTCGGACATTGTCTGCAACATCGCCGGGTCCAGCCCGTCGATGTTCAGGTCACTGCTGCGCAGGGCGAGGTTGCCGAGCGCAAAGCTGCCATCCGCGAAACGGCATCCCATCAACAGCCGTTGCAGGCCGAAGGGTCGCCTGTCTGTCAAACCCGGACGGCCGACGTGGGTGTAAACATGGTCAAAGCGCAGCCCGTGCGAGGCTTCGATTTCGTCATAAGACCGGTTGGCGACGCGGGCAAAGGTGCGCCCCCCCGGCATCTGCTGCATCGGCAGGCCGATTGCGCTGCGCACCCATGTCGGGCCGAACCACTGCGCAAAGGCCGAGGCATGTCCGACTTCAGCGCAAATCCATTCGCCGCGCACCCGGCGGAACACGATGATATTGTCACGGATCGCGGTCATCGCCGGATGGTCCAGCAGGCCGCTGCCCGCCACCCAGGCGGTCAACCCCCGGTGCAACAGCGAATCGGGCTGTTGCCACAGCGCTGAAATCGGCTGTTGTTGCAGGAAATAGGGATGCGGGTCGCCGCGCCGGATGGCTTCGAGCCCGTCGATGCGGCCGATCTGTCCGGCATACCAGGCCTGTGAGCGCCCCAGAATATGTTCCGCCTCGGGCAAGGCCTGCCGTCCGGCTGTGGTGAGCGCATACTGGCGGTCCTTGATCTCGAACAGGGCCGCGCCGCGCCGTTCTTCCAGCAGCTTGATGTGACGGCGGACGGTTTGGCGGGTGGTTTTCAGGCGATCGACGGCATGGGTCAGGTTCAGACATTCCGCCAGTGCCACGAAGGATCGCATCATTTCTGTCAGGCCGGAAAACACCGGATCAGGGTGGTTGAGGCCGAGATCATCCTCGTCACGCGCGGTATCGGGCGTGTCGGATGGGGCGAGGGTTTCGGCGTCGCGCACGGGTTTCTCCAACATCGGTGGTAAACAAATAACCCATTGATGGTAAATGAATCAACCATCATCCACTGGTCAGCCTGCTTACCATCAGCGGTTATTTTCCTAACCCAAAGTGGAAATCGGTAACAAATTGAAGGTTTCGTCAGATTCGTCATGCTCTTTATGGTTGAACCAAGAGGGAGAAAAAAATGTCACACCCAGTGGACGCCCATGTGGGCCGAAAATTGAAAGAACTGCGCCTGATGCGTGGCAAGACCCAGACCGAGGTCGCCGAAGGGCTGGGGATTTCCTTTCAGCAGGTGCAGAAATACGAATTGGGCCGCAATCGCGTGTCGGCGTCCAAGCTGTTCGAGATGTCGCGTATTTTGGGCGTCGAACCTGCCTATTTCTTTGACGGGCTGGATGATTCGACCCCGGTCGAAAAGGTCGATGACGAAAGCGCGCGAATCGCTGCCATGGTGTCGCGGATCGGGGATACCCGCGTGCGGGCGCAAATCCGGTCCTTCATCGACAGCCTGACCGCGCCGGATCGCAAGGCTGGCTAAGCGGATCAGACCAGCGCGCGCCGGATCAGGTTCAGCGAGGTCAGCAGCAAAACCGCCAGCGTGGCCTTGCGAAAGGCCTGCTGGTCAATCTTGTCATGCGCGCGGGTTCCCAGCGCCATGCCGAGATACGCAGGCACGATCATCGCCAGAGAGAATGGCAGCGTTTCGGCCCGTAACACGCCGGATACCAGATGCGCGCCTGCCAGCACCACAGCCCCCGCGCCATAGATCACGCCCTGGATGCGCATTGATTCGGCCTTGGGCGTGTCCAGTGCGGCCAGATACAGCACCGTGGGCGGCCCCCAGACGCCGGAAAACCCGCCCATGAAGCCGCCGATCCCGCCCAATGCCGCCTCGATCACACCGCGCCCGCGTTGCGGCAGGCGCAGGGTCCAGCCGACAAGCTGCAACGCGGCGAAAATCGCCACCGGCACCCCGATCAGCAACAACAGCACCGATTGCGGTAGAACCCGCACCAGTTGCGCCGAAATCAGCAGCGCCACCAGCCCGACCCCCAGAAACAGCCGAAACCGTTTCACCGAGGCCATCGCCGCCCCGGTGCCCTGCCGCAACGCCTGCATCCCGTTGGTCACCAACGTCGGAAGAATCAGCCCTGCCAGCGCCAGTTCCGGGTCCATCACGCTTGACAGCAGGGAAATCATGATCATCGGCATGGCAAAGCCCACCATGCCTTTGACCCAGCCGGCCAGAAAGGTGATGGCAAAGGCAAGCGCCAGCAAAGCGGGGGAAAGCGTCGGAAAAAGCGTGTCCATGCGCGCATTTGTATCACCTCTGCCCCTAGCCGCCAGCGCCGCGTGTGTTATTTAGTCGCGCAACTTTCGCAATCTGGCGGCCGGTCGGACGGCATTTTTGTTGCGCTGCAACTGCGAAAGACTTAGATCGGGCCCAACACAATAAAGGATGATACCCATGGCACATGATGGATCGCAGGATATCGCCGCGCAGACCGGCAGCATCGCCGGATTGATGGCGCTGACCGATGCGGCACTGCCGGCTGTGACCGCGCTGTTTGATCTGGCACGCGCGCGGGTGCGCGACATGGTCAGCGATGGCGGCAAGGTGTCGGGCCGGTTGATGGACGCGCAGCAGACCGCGACGCATGGGCTTGCGTGGCTGGCAACATATGTCGAGTCGCTGCGGCAGATGCGCGGCTGGGCCGGACGGCTGGCCGATCAGGGCAAGTTCCACGAGGTAGAGGCGCTGCTGTTGCAGATCGGCTTTGGCGAATATCTGGACCAAATGCGCAGCGGCATCCCGATGAACCAGTCCGAGGTGGTGCGCCTGCGCGATCTGGGCCTGACCGCCGCCGAGATTGCCACACTGGACATCCCCGCCATCGACGCGCTGATCGCAGCGGGCAACACGCAGGACGCGCGGCTGCGGCTGGTGGCGCTGATGCTGGAACGCAACGCGGATATCACCGTGGGCGCGTCCGGCCTTGACGAAGAGCTGGAGATGATCCGCGAACAATTCCGCCGCTATGCCGTGGAAAAGGTCGAACCCTTTGCCCATGACTGGCACCTGAAGGACGAATTGATCCCGATGTCGGTGATCGATGAACTGGCCGAGATGGGCGTGTTCGGACTGACCATCCCCGAAGAATTCGGCGGGCTGGGCCTGTCGAAAGCGTCGATGGTGGTGGTGTCCGAAGAATTGTCGCGCGGCTATATCGGTGTGGGGTCGTTGGGGACGCGCACCGAAATCGCCGCCGAATTGATCCTTTGCGGCGGCACCGACGCGCAAAAGGCGCATTGGCTGCCGAAACTGGCATCCGGGGAAATCCTGCCGACGGCGGTGTTCACCGAACCCAATACCGGGTCCGATCTGGGCAGCCTGCGCACCCGCGCGCGCCGCGATGGCGATGACTGGGTGGTGAACGGCAACAAGACCTGGATCACCCATGCCGCGCGCACCCATGTCATGACCGTGCTGGCGCGTACGGTCGAAGGCACCTCCGATTATCGCGGGCTGTCGATGTTCCTGGCCGAAAAGACACCGGGCACGGATGAGGCGCCTTTTGTTGACTCGGGCCTGTCGGGCGGCGAGATCGAGGTTCTGGGCTATCGCGGCATGAAGGAATACACCGTCAACTTCGACGATTTCCGGGTGAAAGGCGACAACCTGTTGGGCGGGGTCGAAGGGCAGGGCTTCAAGCAATTGATGCAGACCTTCGAATCCGCCCGCATCCAGACCGCTGCCCGCGCCGTGGGTGTGGCGCAATCCGCGCTGGACCTCGGCCTGCAATATGCCAAGGACCGCAAGCAGTTCGGCCGCGCCCTGATCGAATTCCCGCGCGTGGCGTCGAAACTGGCGATGATGGCGGTGGAAATCATGATCGCGCGGCAACTGACCTATTTCAGCGCCTGGGAAAAGGATCACGAGCGCCGCTGCGACCTGGAGGCCGGGATGGCGAAACTGTTGGGCGCGCGCGTCGCATGGTCGGCGGCGGATAACGCGCTGCAAATCCACGGCGGCAACGGTTTCGCGCTGGAATACAAGATCAGCCGCATCCTCTGCGACGCCCGCATCCTGAACATCTTTGAAGGTGCGGCGGAAATTCAGGCGCAGGTGATCGCGCGGCGGTTGCTGGATTGATCGCCCCGGTCTGTGCTAGTCTGCACCCATGCAGACTCGCGCAGACCGCCCCGTCATGGATTGGCATTATCCCCGCACCGCAGAGGCGCGGCGCATGCTGGATGCGCTGATGGGCGGACCTGCACAGGCGCTGCGGCTGTTTGGGCCGCGCCGCATCGGCAAGACATGGTTTTTGCTGCTGGATGTCGCGCCGATGGCCGCCGAACGCGGTCACAAGGTGATCTACTGTGACTTTTGGCGCGGCGAGAAAGCCGATCCCAACGCGCTGCTGCTGGCCGAGGTGCAAACGGCCACCAAACCCGGGTATCTGGCGCAACAGGCCGAGCGTCTGAGGAAATTCGAGTTGAAGATCCCCGGTGCAGGTGCATCCGTCGATGTTGCCCCAGTCGCCGCGCCGGATCTGACTGCAGCGGATCGGCTGGCAGACAGGCTTGCGCGATTGGCCAATCAGGCGACCCCAACCCTGCTGCTGCTGGATGAATTCCAGCGGGTCGCCAAGGCTCCCGGTGGCGCAGATTTCATCGCCACGCTGCGCGCCACGCTAAGCCGCCACCCGCAGGGCCTGCGCGCGATCTTTACCGGCTCGTCGCAGGATCAGTTGAATGCGATCTTTTCCGCCAAGGATGCGCCGTTCTTTCGTTTTGCCAGCAAGGTCGAATTGGTGCCGCTGGGCGCGGATTTCGTGACCACGCAATTCCGCCGTCTGCGCGAAAGTGGGCTGGTGCATGTCACCCGCGCCGATGCCGATGCCGTGTTTGCGCATTATGGCCAGTCGCCGATGTGGTTCAACCGCTGGGTCATGAAGATGATGTTGTATCCATCGCTGCGCTCGGATGAGGCGCGCCTTGCCATCGAGGCCGATGTCGCCGAAGAGAACGGCTATGACCATTTGCTGGCCGCCTTGGCCCAGCCACAGCGTGCGATGCTGCTGCTGCTGGCCGAGGGTGACAAAGGCAGCACCGGACAGGCTGCCATGAACCGCTACGCGGACTGGGGTCTGCCGCGCCCGTCGAAATCGGCGCTGAATGCAGCGGTGCAAGCGCTTGAACGCAAGGACCTGCTGGAGAAAGACGCGCGCGGGCGATGGATTCTGCGCGACACGCTGCTGGCCGAGTGGGCGCTGCGGCAAGGCGAGGCGATCCTGACGCCGTAAGAGTCTGCAACGGTCTGCACGGATACAGACCGGCGCAGACTTTCAGCGGTTCGCGCCCGGAACCCACAGCACATCCGCCGTGCCGTTGTCATTGGCCACGCGCGCGGCGACGAAGAACCAGTCGGACAGGCGGTTCAGGTATTTCACCGCCGCCGGGTTCACCTCTTCCATCGTGGCCAATTCCACCGTCAGGCGTTCAGCGCGGCGGCTGACGGTGCGGCAGAGGTGCAGATAGGCCGACAGCGCCGACCCGCCCGGCAGGATGAAACTGCGCAGGGGTTGCAGATGCGCGTTCATCGCGTCGATCTCGGCTTCCAGACGGTCGACCTGCGTTTCCGCCATGCGCAGCGGCGGGTATTCAGAGTCTTTGTCCTTGTCCATTTCGGGGCGGCACAGATCGGCCCCCAGATCGAACAGGTCATTCTGAATCCGCGCCAAAGCCGCGTCCAGATCGCCGCCCGCATGCAGCCGCGCCAGACCCAGCGTGGCGTTGGTTTCATCCACCGTGCCATAGGCCGTCACACGCATCGAATGTTTCGCCACCCGCGCGCCATTGCCCAGCGAGGTGTCGCCATCATCCCCGGTGCGGGTATAAATCCTGTTCAGAACGACCATCTCAGCCTCCTTGGCGCAGCCAGACAAACAGCAGGATCAGGCCGATTGCCACAGCCTGTGCGACGATGCGCAACTGCATGATCTTGTTGGCGTATTTCTTGTTGAACTCGCCGCCTTTGGCAAATCCGCCAATGCCCGTCATCAAGATGATCAGCACGGCGGCACAGGCCAGCAGCACGACGATAAAAAGCGGGTCTTGAGCCATCAGGCGTCCTTTCGGGCAACGGTTCGGCAGATGTAAGCGGGGCGCGCGGAAAAGCGAACTGGTTTTTCCGGGGCAGGCGAGGTTATCCGCCCGACAGGATGACATCCTGCCAGCGGGTCGGCAACACCCGCCGCAAAAAGCCCGCGATATAGGTCGGCGTGGTGACGTAATAGCGCGCGGCGGGACGGGGGCTTTCGATGGCGTGGCGCAGTTTCGCGGTCACGGCAGAGGGGGGCAATTCGAACCGGTCCGGCCCGCTGCTTTCATACAGCCGCTTCAGCAATTTCGTCTCGTAATGCTTGCGGCGCGGGCTGTTTTGCCAATCGATCCAGCGTTCGAAATGCGGGATGGAATTGACGCGGATCTGACTGGTGATCGGCCCCGGTTCAATCAGGATGATATGGATGCCTGTGCCGCGCATTTCGACTCGCAGGGTGTCGGTCAACCCTTCCATGGCGAATTTCGTCGCCACATAGGCCCCGCGCCACGGATAGGTGACCATGCCCAGCACCGACGAGCAATTCACGATCCGTCCATGCCCTTGCGCCCGCATCACCGGGATGACGCGACAGGTCAGGTCATGCACCCCGAATAAATTGACCTCGAAAATCGCGCGCAGGCCGTCGCGGGGCAAATCCTCGACCGCACCCGGCAAGCCATGCGCGCCATTGTTAAACAGCGCGTCAAGGGTGCCGCCCGTTGCCTCCAGCACCTCGGCCAGCCCGTCGCGCAGGCTGTCTGGATCGGCGTAATCCAGACGCGGACTGTCGAACCCCATTGCGCGCATGCGGTCGCAGTCGGCCTGTTGGCGGCAGGACGCGAACACGCGCCAGCCCGAAGCACGCAAGCCCTGCGCGGCGTCCAGACCGATGCCCGAGGAACACCCGGTGATGAGGATTGTGCGTTTCACAGCACCTGTCATGCGGGTCTTTGTCAGCCGTTGCAATCAGTTTGCCGCCGAGATCAGCGTATCGGCCATCCAGCCGATGCGCCCTGAGTCCAGCACCCGCAGCTTGACCCAACCATCGCCCGAGGTTTCCAGCAATTGAACCTGCGCGCCTTCGTCCAGTTTCGCGGCGACGTCATATTGCGTGCCGGGCCCCATCCGCAGGTTCACCCGCGATTTCAGGACCGACCGGATGTCCTTGGCGGCCTCTGCGGTGGCAGTATCAGCCGGCACCGGTTATTGCGCGGTTACCGGGGTCAGCCGCGCCAGCGAATAGCTTTCCAGCGGGTCCGGGCGCGGCGCTGCTGGTTCGGTCACGGGTGTGGGGCGCGCGGCCTCTGCAACAGGTGGGGCCGCTGTCGGCGTCTGGACTGTTGCGGCGGCGGTCAGGCTGATGTCAAAGGCGGCGCGAGTCACCGTGGGCTCTGTGCGCGGCACAGGGGTGCGCTGTGTGATATGCGGCAACTCTGTGGTGCGGATTGCCGCGTCAGGCTGTGCTTGCGCCGCAGCCTGCAACGATCCCGGACGCGGCGCATATTCCGTGCCGCCCGAAAGCTGAAAGAATGTCACTGCCAGAACAGCAAACGTTATCCACACATAGGCTTTCATCGCAGGCAACCCCCATCACCGCGTAAATACTTCTTTACCCTATACGATTCGGCAGGGCCATTCATGCTCTGGATTGCCGGAATTTTCCCCTGTCACCCAAAAACCTCACATGCTGCGGTGCGCCTCGGTGCTTGCCGGGGCGGGCGTCCGGCTCTATCAGGCGGGCATGAATGATAGTCCTGACGATAACGATCCGCTGGCCACCCCTGACGCGCCGGGGCTGGTGTCCGAGACGCTGCGCCGCGCCATTGGCGAGCGTTACCTGACTTATGCGCTGTCCACGATCATGCACCGTGCGCTGCCCGATGCGCGCGACGGGCTGAAACCGGTGCACCGGCGCATTCTGTATGCGATGCGCGAATTGCGCCTGTCGCCCACCGGGGGCTTTCGCAAATCGGCCAAGATCAGCGGCGATGTGATGGGCAACTATCACCCGCATGGCGATGTGGCGATTTATGACGCGATGGCGCGGTTGGCGCAGGATTTCAACGTCCGTTATCCGCTGGTCGATGGGCAGGGCAATTTCGGCAATATCGACGGCGATAACCCCGCCGCCAGCCGCTACACCGAGGCGCGGCTGACGGCGGCCGCCGAGGCGCTGTTGGCGGGGCTGGATGAAAACGCCGTTGATTTCCGCCCCAATTATGACGGCACCCTGACCGAGCCTGTCGTGCTGCCCGCCGCCTTTCCGAACCTGCTGGCCAACGGGTCTTCGGGCATTGCCGTGGGCATGGCGACGAACATCCCGCCGCATAACCTGGACGAATTGATCGGCGCATGTTTGCTGTTGATCAAGACGCCGGATGCGCCGGATGACGCGCTCTTGGCGCATGTGCCGGGGCCGGATTTTCCCACCGGTGGCGTGCTGGTCGAGCCGCCCGCATCCATCGCGGACACCTATCGCACCGGGCGCGGCGCATTCCGGCTGCGGGCGCGCTGGGCGGTCGAGGATCTGGGGCGCGGGGCCTGGCAGATTGTGGTCACGGAAATCCCTTATCAAGTGCAGAAATCCCGCCTGATCGAACGGCTGGCCGAGGTGATCGAGACCAAGAAAGTGCCCGCACTGGCCGATGTCCGCGACGAGAGCGCCGAGGATATCCGCATCGTGCTGGAACCCCGCGCCCGCACCGTTGACCCCGAGATGCTAATGGGGATGCTGTTTCGCAATTCTGACCTCGAAATCCGCTTTTCGCTGAACATGAACGTGCTGATCGACGGGCTGACCCCGCGCGTCTGTTCGCTGAAAGAGGTGTTGCGCGCCTTTCTGGACCATCGCCGCGACGTGCTGCTGCGCCGCAGCCAGCACCGGCTGGAAAAGATCGACCACCGGCTTGAGGTGCTGGGCGGCCTCTTGATCGCCTATCTGAACCTCGACCGCGTGATCGACATCATCCGCTATGACGATGCGCCCAAGGCGGCGCTGATGGTCGAAGATTGGGGCATCAAACGCCCGCGCGCCACGTCGGAAAAGGATTACGTCGCGCCTGCGGCTGGCGCGGGGCAATTGTCCGATGTGCAGGCCGAGGCGATCCTGAACATGCGGCTGCGGTCCTTGCGGCGGTTGGAGGAGATCGAGCTGACCGCCGAGCGTGACGCCCTTATGGCGGAACGCGCCGGGTTGACTGACCTGCTGGACGCACCCGCCCTGCAATGGAAGATGATCGCCAAGGAACTGGGCGAGGTCCGCAAGCAATTCGGCAAGACCGCGCCGGGTGGCGCGCGTCGCACCGGATTTGCCGAGGCGGGCGAAGTCAGCGATGTGCCACTGGAAGCCATGATCGACCGCGAACCCATCACGGTGATCTGTTCGCAGATGGGGTGGGTGCGCGCCATGTCGGGCCACATCGACCTGACCCGCGAGATCAAGTTCAAGGACGGTGACGGGCCGCGTTTCGCGTTTCATGCCGAAACCACCGACCGGCTGCTGGTGTTCGCGTCCACGGGGCGGTTCTATACCATTCAGGCCGCCAATCTGCCGGGTGGGCGCGGCATGGGGGAACCCTTGCGCCTGATGGTCGATCTGCCCAACGATGCGCAGATCGTCGATATCCTGATCCATCAGCCGGGGCGGAAACTGCTGCTGGCGTCATCGGCGGGCGACGGCTTTGTGGTGGCCGAGGACGAGGTGCTGGCGCAGACCCGCGCCGGAAAACAGGTGCTGAACGTGGGCGACGGCGCTGTTGCGCTGATCGTGCGGGCTGTTGCGGGCGATCACGTCGCCTGTGTCGGCGAAAACCGCAAGGTTCTGGTGTTCCCCTTGGACGAATTGCCCGAAATGGCGCGTGGCAAGGGTGTGCGGATGATGAAATTCAAGGATGGCGGGCTGTCAGACGTGATCACCTTCGCGCTGGCGGCTGGCCTGACCTGGAAAGACCCCGCCGGACGCACCCGCACCGAACCCGACCTGACCGAATGGCTGGCCAAACGCGCCACCGCAGGCCGCATGGCCCCGCGCGGCTTTCCGCGTGACAACCGGTTTACGTAAAACGTCAGCCAAGCAGCATCCGCGCCAACTGGCCTTCGGTCCGCAAGCGATCCACTGGAGCAAGCCGACCCAAACCGCGCACGAACAGGTCATTCGGGATCGTGATCAGACGGAACCGCAGGATGCAGGGTGTGTCCAATCCCGCCTCCGCAAGGTCTGACAGAGCGATGTCGGACGGCCACGCGGTGGCCTTTGCTGTGGTGATCATCGCACAAAGCGTCGCACCGTGATCAGCATTGAATGCCGCCGCCGACAGCACTGCCACCGGGCGGCGTTTCAGGATCGGCACCTCGGCGAACGGGAATGGCACGACCGCAGTATCGAAACGGTCAAAGACCGGCAAAGGCACGGTTATCCTCCGGGCTTGACCATTCCACCATGAGGGCTGTGGCGGCGTTGGTCAGATCATCCGAACCGTTCACGGGCCGCACGGTAACAACCTTGCCTTTTTCTTCGGTGAACCACCGCATCCAGATGTCCCGCATCGGTCCAACGGGACGAAGCCCCAACGTCGGGCGACCATCGCTGCCGGTTTTCATGCGGCACCAACGCCCTGTGATTTCATCCACCTGCAAGGTCAATTCTTGTTCGCTGGCGAGGCTTTCGAGATCGGACCGCATTCGGGCATCATCAAGGTGTTTGATCCACAGAACGACGTCGGTCACCGTAGTCTGACACTGGGGCATCTGGGGTCCATTTCTAAGGATGATGACCCCCTATAGACCCCCCTATAAGCACCCTGTCAATTCACACGATGATTTCTGCGTTCTCTCACAGATAAACGCTTTACCTTGTTGCCACATCGGCCACCTATACGCGCAAGTGATCGAAAGGGATCCCGATATGGCGACGAGCGTGGCGGCAAAACAGCATCTGAGCGGAGCCGAGGTGTTCTGGCTGGCGTTGCAGACCGGGCTTTTGACGGTTGCCACGCTGGGTATCTACCGGTTCTGGGCCAAGACCCGTCTGCGGCAGTTGTTCTGGTCGGGCACCGAGCTTGATGGCGACCGGTTTGAATACACCGGGACGGGGCTGGAGAAATTCAAGGGCTTCCTGATCGCGGTGGTGTTTCTGGCGATCTATCTGGGCCTGTTGCAGATGGGGCTGCTGTTTCTGGGGCTGAGCGTGTTGCGTGAACCGGAAACCGAGGCCGAGGCATTGGCGCAGGTCGGCGGGTTCTATTTTATCTTCCTGGCGATCCTGCCGTTCATCCTGTTCGCGTCCTATCGCGCGCGGCGTTACCGGATGTCGCGCACCCGCTGGCGCGGGATACGGTTTGGCATGGACAGTAACGCCTGGGGCTATGTCTGGCGCGCGCTGGGGCATGGGCTGTTGGCGGTGCTGAGCCTTGGCCTGCTGTTGCCGCGCATGACGTTTCATCTGGAAAAATACATGACAGACCGGACCTATTTCGGCACGGCGCGGTTTGAACAAGGCGGGCGGTGGACGGACCTGTATGGCCCGATGCGGCATCTGCTGTTTGGGCTGGCGGTCCTGATCGGCGGGATTGTGGCGGGGGCCGTGCTGTCGTTGCCTGCACTCGCGGTGCTGAGCGGGGTCGTCGGCACGATCTGGGTCGCGGTCGGTGCGGCGCATTATGGGGTGCAAAGCTTTGCCTATCTGACCGAACATAAGGTGCTGGACGGGCAAGTGATGTTCTATTCCACCCCGCGCACTGGTTTTGTCATCTATACCTATGTGATCGGCGGCATCGTGGCAGGGATCGTGACTGGCGTTCTGGTGGGTGTCCTTGCCGCCATCGCGGCGGCGATGATCGGGGCGTTCACCGGGTTCGACATCGCCAATCTGCGCCCCGGATTTGGCAGCATCGCGGTGCTGGGTCTGGGCTATCTGGCCTCGTTGGCGGTGGCCGCTGCGGTGGCGATGGCGATGATCACCCGGCCGATATTGGCGCATTACACCGATACGCTGACGGTGCGGAACACCGCTGCCTTGGCCGCGATCCGCCAGCGCGCCTATGATGCGGGTGCCGATGCCGAAGGCTTTGCCGATGCGCTGGATGTGGGCGGCGCGCTGTGAAGGGCGCGGGCAGGTTCAACGATGGTGAAAGCGCCGCGCGCCATGACGTCACGCTGGCGCTCTCACAGGACCGCCAGGCCATCGACATCACCGGCCCGACATTGGCCGCGCCGCTGCGTTGGTCGCTGTCGGACCTGCGCGCGTTGCCGGGGTCGGACGATGCGCGCCATCTGGTGCTGACACGGCATGTGGCGACCGAGGACGAAGCACCGCGCGATCCAGCGCGGTTGACAGTGGATGATCCGGACCTGATCGCGTGGCTGAAAAGGTCGCGGCCCGCGCTGTTCCAGACCGACCTGCACCCCGGAACGCGGCGTCGCGTGCTGCGCGCGGCTGCCATGGCGGTGGCGGCGATTGTGCTGATCGTCTTTGTCATCCTGCCGGGGCTGGCCAATACGCTGGCGCGGCTGATCCCGTTGCGGACCGAGATCGCCTTTGGCGAAAGCGTAATCGCGCAGATGGAACGCGCAGTCGGGGCCGAACGGCTGGGTACGCTGCGCTGTGATGCGCCTGCGGGGCGCACCGCGTTGGACCGCATGGTGGCGCGGCTGAGCGCGGGGCGCGATCTGGGCTATGACCTGAAGGTTCAGGTGTTCGACCATCCGATGATCAACGCCTTTGCCGCTCCCGGCGGGCAGGTGGTGATCATGCGCGGGCTGCTGGATCAGGCCCCCGCTGGCCTGTTGGGTGCGGATGCCGTGGCGGGTGTATTGGCGCATGAGTTTGGCCATGTCGCAAGTCGCGATGCCACCCGCAACGCCCTGCGCGTCGCGGGCACGGCGGGCATCCTGTCGATGGTGGTGGGCGACGTGGCGGGCAGCGCGGTGTTGGTCGCGGTGGCGCAACAGATGCTTGACGCCTCATATACGCGCGAGGCCGAGGCGGCGGCTGATCTGTTCGCGCTGGACATGCTGGCCCGCGCCGGGGTGGATGCGCAGGGCTTTGCCGCTTTCTTTGACCGGCTGGCGCAGGAAGAGGGCCGGGTGAAACTGCCGGAATATTTCTCGAGCCACCCTGCGACGGATGGGCGGGCGCAGGCGGCGCGCGATTTTTCGGGTGGGCAGGCCGCGACAACGCCGGTCTTGTCCGCAGAGGATTGGGCCGCGCTGAAGGCGATCTGCGCGAAATCCTAAACTGCTTCGGCGGTCAGCCACACCCCGCCGTCCGCGCGCAGCGTCAGGATCATCACCGGCGCCGGATCGCGACCCGGAACCGGCGCAAAGCGGAACCGCGCCAACAGCGTGGCAAGGATGATCACCGCCTCTTGCAGCGCGAACGATGCGCCGATGCAGATACGCGGGCCATCGCCGAACGGCAGATAGGCGTAACGTTCGGGTTTCGCGCCCAGGAACCGCTCGGGCCGGAATGCATCGGGGTCGTCCCACAACAACGCGTTGCGGTGCAGCGCATAGATCGGGATCATCACGGTATCGCCGGCCCTGATTTCACGCCCGCCCAGCGTATCGGGTTTCTGCGCGGTGCGGCTGATGATGCCTGCGGGCGGATAGAGCCGCAGCGCCTCGTCCACGATGGCGCGGATGCGGGGCAGGGCGGGCAGGTCGGCGGCGGTGGCGGCGCGGTCGCCCAGCACGGCCCGCGCCTCGTCGCGCGCCAACGCCTGCTGATCGGGATCGAAGGCACACAGATACAGCGCCCAACCAAGGGTCAGCGCCGTGGTTTCGTGCCCCGCCACGATAAACGTCAACAGGTTGTCACGCAGTTCGGCGGTGGACATGCGGCGCTTGGTTTCCGGGTCTTCGCCAGCCAAGAGCAGGTCCAGCAGGTCGGGCACATCCGGCCCGGTGCCGCCACGGCGCGCCTCGATGGATGCATCCGCCATCTGTTTCATCGCGCGCAAGCCCCCGGCGGACAACAGCCGTCCGGGGCGTGGAATCCAGTTCGGCAGACCCAACACATCAAGGATGCTGACGCGGCCCGCCTCGGCGATATAGCCGTCGATGGCGCGGTGGACTGCGGCGCGGTCAAACCCCGCCCCGTCTGCGAATGTTACGGCGGAAATCACGTCGAATGTCGCGGCGACCATTTCGGCGGCCATGTCGATGGCGCGGTGGCCTGCCACGGCGGCCACGCGCGCGGATGCGGTTTCTGCCGCCGCTGTCATCACCGGGCCAAGGTTTGTCACGTTGCGATGCGTGAACACCGGGGCCGCCGCGCGCCGCTGCCAGCGCCAATGCGCGCCTTCGGCGATGAACATGCTGTCGCCGATCGCGGGTTCCAGCAGGTTTTTCGTGACATTCGATTTCGGGTAATCGTCCAGCCGTTCCAGCAGCACGTCGCGGATCGCCTTGGGGTCCATCAGCATATGCCACCGCACCCCGGTGCGCCCCGATACCATCGGCTGTTTCGTCGCGATATCGGGCAGGATCGACAACAGGTTGCGCCGCGCCGCCGCCACGCTTTGCAACAGCGACATCGGTTTCGTGACCAGCGGCACCCGCACGGGAAGGCGGGTGGGCGCGAGAACTGCGGTATCTGCGGGCATGAGCGACTCTCCACTTGGTGATCAAGTAGCGGCGGGCGCAATCCGGGCAAGTGATTGCGTGTGTGGTGGTTTGCCACTATTGCCAGACCATCATCCAGCCGAAGGGTTCCCCATGTTGCGCCGCTTTGCTTTGCTTGCCGTTCTTTGGGTCGCCGCCTGCACCAATGCCAATGATCTGGATCGCGCGGGGGTGTCGCTGGGCGACTTTTCATTGTGTTACAACATCGTGGTCGCGCCCAACATCGTCAAGGCACCGGGCAGCCGCGAGGCGACCGTAGAACAGTGGCAGGCCGGGATGACCTCTGCCATCGACGAACGTTTCGGGCGGTATCGCGAAACCGGCACCAAGCACTACCACATCGCCGTATCGGTGGAGGGTTACATGCTGGCCCCGCCGGGGGTCCCGCTGGTGCTGTCGCCAAAATCGGCGCTGATTTTCAACGTCACCGTCTGGGATGATGCGGCGCGCAAGAAGCTGAACGAAAAGCCGGAACAGTTGACCGTGCTGGAAAGCGCGTCCGGCGAAACGCTGCTGGGGTCCGGCCTGACCCAATCCGCCGAGGAACAGCTGCGCAACCTGTCGCGCAATGCGGCCAAGGAAATTCAGGTCTGGATGCGGCAGAAGATGGCAACCGACGGCTGGTTCGGCGGCACCCAGAACAGCGTGGCGGGTCCGACCGCCGCCAGCACAAGCGCGACCGCGGCGAATGCAGCCCTGCCGGAATGTGTCCTGCCTGCGTCCACCGGGGCGCAACCTGTCGCTGCGGCCACGCCCGCCGCGCCTGCAACATCGCCCGCGCCCGCCACAGCAGCACCGGCAGCCGCCAGCGTGCCGGTGGCCAAGCCCGCCCCAGTTGCAGCCCCGGTTGCAGCGCCCCCCGCGCCTGCGCCCCGGATCGTGATCCCGGATGAAACCATCATCGAACCGGACGTGGTCCCGCCGCCGCGCCTGCCTGCGACGCAGGGCTGAGCCGCCGAAAGCGGCTTGATTTTCCCCGGCCGCCCCCATAAATCGCGCCCGGAGTGAAACCGGGCCCGGGTCGGCCCCCAAGCACAAGGCGCCCCGCGACATGGGTAAGGCAAAGTTTGAACGCAACAAGCCGCACGTGAACATCGGCACGATTGGGCATGTTGACCACGGCAAGACGACGCTGACGGCGGCGATCACGAAGTATTTCGGCGAGTTCCGCGCCTATGACCAGATCGACGGTGCGCCCG